>NZ_CDSE01000010.1 GCF_001373415.1 Paenibacillus dakarensis
AAAACCGCCATAACAGGCATCCAATATGAACGGATAAAAATGAGGAGTATACCATTTACTACATACCAGAGTCTGAGAATATGAGCATAGAGGTGCCCGTTCAGAGCAATTATGAATTATCCGGCAATAACATGGATGGCGTTATCGTAACTACCGTTACAGCCAAGGATTCAGCAGAAATACCAAATGATTAATATATTCACAATGATGGTTTGTACGTTATAATAAATACTTGACTACATTCATAGTTATTCATGAATGATACTAGCAGGAGGATATGGATGGGACAACAAGAAGGATCACTACAAAAGAAATTAAAGCCTAGACATATCGGTTTTATGGCAATGGGCGGCGTAATCGGTACAGGCATCTTTAAGGGCAGCGGAGAAACAATTGGGCTTGCAGGTCCAGGTGTTATCGTAACCTATATTTTAGCGGGACTGCTGCTTCTCGTTGTGATGGCTGCTATGGCAGAGATGGCAACGGTATATCCTAACCGGAATATGAAAGATTTTATTCGCGAAGCATTCGGAGAAAAGGTCTCATTTATTATGGGATGGATGTACTGCTTTATGTGGTTGTCTGTTTGTGTCATAGAAGTGATTGCGGCAGGAAGCTTTCTGCAATACTGGTTCCCTGATGCACCGTTATGGGCGCTAAGTCTGGGATGTGCAGCCTTTATTATTCTCATCAATTTGCTAAGCGTAGGCACATTCGGAGAATTTGAATTTTGGTTTGCAGGCATTAAAATTGCGATGATTCTGATATTCATTGTGCTTGGAGCTGGATTGATCTTTGGTTTCATACCGAGTGATCATACGCCTTATTTGAAAAATTTTACGGATTATGGCGGATTTTTCCCTAATGGCTGGTCTTCAATATTTTCAGCTATGCTTGTCGTCATGTTCTCCTATGGAGGATCTGAGCTTATCGGACTTACGCTGACTGAAACGGAAAACGCCGAGAAGGTTTTACCGAGGGTGGTTGGTAGCTTTATTCTCAGAGTTATTCTGTTCTTCACACTGCCGATTCTGATTATCTGTGGATTAATCCCTTGGAATCAGCTTGGACCAGAGAGCAGTCCGTTTGTGCAAGTTCTCTCATCAACAGGATTATCGAGTGCTGCACATATTATGAATTTCATTCTGATTACAGCCGTACTATCAGCAGCGAACTCTGGCATATATGGTGCAACACGCATGCTTTATTCCATGGCTATAGCCGGAGAAGCACCTAAAGCGTTAGCCAAAACCAATCACAAGGGCAGTCCTGTAAACACCCTTTTAGTGTGTGCGATTGTTTTGCTAGGAGGCTCTATGCTCGGCATCATTGCACAAGATCAATTATTCCATATATTGATGGCTGTTCCAGGCTTTGTGGTTATATTAGTGTGGATATGTATTGCTTCATCACAGTTGAAGCTGCGGAAGCAGTACCCCGTTAAACCGGCATTCAAGGTTTGGGGATATCCTTATGTAACAGGCTTTGTGGTAATTTGTCTGTCTGTTATTGCAATCATGTTTGTATTTGACAAGCAGAGCCGGTTTAGTATAGGCATTTGTTTAGCCGTTGTGGCGGTGCTCACGGTCTGGTCATTTATCAAATTCGGCAAAGGAAAAACAGGGAACAAGCGTTCCTGAAAATGATTGACAATATCATGGAATGAATATATATTAATATCAAATCAATTAGAAGTGCGGGAGAAGCACCCCGCAGGAACAGGCTGTTTGCCTATTCTTGCGGGGTGCTTTTTGTATGCATTTTAATTGGTAAACGATTGAGCAGAGGAGATGGAGTCATTGTTCTCAAAAGGTAACAAACAGCTGTTTTATATGTTTTGTATCGGAATTTTATTAACGATTTCACTGGTTTTTGCAATCAGACCGCACTACGCGGCAGCTTCGAGCACAGGTTGGGATGAGGCACTGAAGAATATTGATCAACTGTATGACAGCCTGGTTGTCCTGGAAACATCGAATAAGTTGGTTAAACAGCAAACGCTGGAGCTGCGTAAGCAAAACAATGATAAGCTAAAAGCAATTAATGAACGAATAAAGCTGATCGACAAGGTCAGGATTGATAATCTGAATGAGGATGTGTTACTGGCTCAGAAGAAGCATGCTCCTCTGCTCACTGAATATGATGATCTGGGAAAGAAGGCAGCCGCAGCCAGAAAGAGCAAGAATACGAAGTCCGCATTAATGTATGACCTTAAACGCAACCGTATAAAAGGGTCTGCAGCTGCAGCGCGCCAAGAGATTAAGGGGAAGAAGGATGCCCTAGCTGCTGTGAAGAAGCAGGCATCAGCCAAGTCTAAAGTCGTTAAGGATGCATTACTGCCAGTACAATCGTTAAAGAAACAAATTACGGCGGAGAACAAGAAAATTGCAGATGCGAACAAAGTGAGGATTTCAGCGGATAAAAGATACAAAGCTGCGATCAAGCAAGGGAATGCGATAACAGCTGCCTTAGAGTTGAAGCTGATAACGGGCGAACTCAGCCGAATACAAGCATTTCAGAAGAAGATCTTTGAATGGGAAGGAAGTATTCGAAATACCATTCGATTAGCTGAGAGCAAGCTGCCGGGATAGATATCAGTCAAATCTGCCAGCGCTGTGTCCGAGGACAGCAAAAACCCTTCGCCAATATGCGAAGGGGACTTTTGCTTCAAGATGTCACTAGGACTAGCTTGTGTAGTTATCGAAATAACCCTGGATAAAGATGATTGGTGTTCCTTTATCTCCGCTTCCTGATGTTAAGTCAGACAAAGAACCGATGAGATCTGTTAATCTTCTTGGAGTTGTACCTTGTGCTTCCATTGCACCTACAAGATCGGACTCCTTGTTGTTAATGTACTGTGTAATAGCCTGCTTCAGCTCTTCACCTCTGAGATGTGCAAAGTTATTGTCAGCAAGATACTTGAGTTTCACTTCGTTTGGAGTTCCAGCAAGACCTGCGGTGAAGGCAGGTGATACAACAGGATCTGCAAGCTCCCAAATCTTACCTACAGGATCTTTGAATGCACCATCACCATAAATCATGATTTCTAACTGTTTGCCTGTTAATTCTCTAATCTTTTGTTGAATATTATCCACCACAGGCTGGCAGTTGCGAGGGAACAGCTTAACACTATCTTCAGTCGATTTATTGGAACCGAGCAGACCATAAGCTTCATTACATCCGCTGCCAGCTACAGATTCGGCCAAGATGTTATCCAGGCTGTAAATATTCTCTCCGCCATGCGTTTTTAGAATCTTCTTTGTTCTAAATCTTGAATGGATATCACAAGTAAGAACATGTTTGGTATAATTCAGAATGGTTTTTGGATTATTGGAGAAAATGACCTCGCATTCTGTGCCATATTCTTCGATGATCGATTTATAGTAATCAATATAGTCAACACCGGTAAAGGTATGCTTTTCATAACCAAAATGCTCACGGAACTGCTGCTCTGACAGGGTATCTGTCCATGGATTAATTCCCTTCTCATCCAGCATATCCAGATCGACCAGATGGTTGCCGACTTCATCCGATGGATAGCTGAGCATAAGCACAATTTTCTTCGCACCTTTCGCAATACCACGAAGACAGATAGCAAAGCGGTTACGACTCAGGATTGGAAAAATAACTCCGACCGTTTCATCGCCAAACTTGGACTGTATATCTTGCGCAATATGATCAACGGTTGCATAGTTCCCTTGTGCGCGAGCTACAATGGATTCCGTTACCGTTACGATATCTCTATCCTGAATGTTCAAACCTTCTATTTCAATAGCTTTCAGTACACTATCTACAACGATTTCTTCAATATTGTCACCCTGATTAATAATAGGGCAGCGAATACCTCTGACAACTGTTCCAAGGACTCTTTCCAAAACAATCGCTCCTTTTATATGTAAAGAATAAAATCATGAACGTTTATATTTGTAATATACACTTACTCATGATATAAGTGAAATTAATATATTATATAACAGATATAAGTGAGGCTTATATTATGAGTAAACTGGATTTATATCGAGTGTTTTGTGTTGTTGCGAAAAGAAAGAGCTTCTCTAAAGCGGCCAAAGAACTGTTCATGACTCAGCCTGCAGTTAGCCAAGCGATCATGCAGCTGGAGAGCGAATTGGATACCAGGCTCTTCACAAGAACACCTAAAGGAGTTACATTGACCAACGAGGGCAGTCTTATATTGGAATATGCTAATTCAGCGATTAATTTAATCAACACAGGAGAAGAAAAGATACTCGAGTATAAGAATTTAACCGCGGGCGAGCTGAAGATCGGCGTTGGTGATACGATTTCCAGATACTTTCTACTGCCGTATTTAGAGGCCTTTCATAATCAGTATCCTAACCTCAAGTTTAAGATTATTAATGGAACAACATTTGAAATCTGTTCTATCATTAAATCTGGAGAAGTAGATATCGGCATATGTAACTTCCCGTTGGATGATCCGGCATTAAAGTTACAACCATGTATCGAAATTCAAGATATTTTTGTGTGCGGGGAGAAATTCAGGAGCAGCCTATCAGGGCCTGTGGATCTAGATCAATTAGCAAAGCTGCCCTTAATATTCCTTGAATCGAAATCCAATTCCAGACATTATGTAGAAGATTATATGATATCTAAAGGGATAAAGATGTCACCTGATTTCGAACTTGGATCGCATGATCTGCTGTTGGAGTTCGCCAGAATCAATCTGGGCGTGGCTTGCGTGACGAAAGAATTCTCCCAGGATTATTTAGATCAAGGACTCTTATATGAAGTTCAGCTGCTTGAAGAGATACCAAAGCGAAGCATCGGGATATGTTATTTAAACAGTGTTTCACTTTCACCAGCCGCCAAGAAATTTGTTGAAATCATTGATAAAGAGGTCTAGTTGTATACAGAAGGAGCTTTGTAGATGAAGGATAATTGGGAGCGTACGGGTCTTTCGATATCACTGGATTTTTCTGGAATCGAAGGAATGTTTCGATAAAGAGATAGCAATTGCCAATCTGGTAAAATCAAATGTGCCGGTTGCGGAGTTCTTGTATGCAGATACAAGCTTTAGCCTAATGAATCAGCCGTGGGCTGTGATGGAGTGGAAAGAAGGAATTCTGCTGAGAGATGTGCTTAGAGGAGGATCAGAAGCAGATATTGTATTAGCTGCTGGTTCCGTCCGTAGGCAGTACTCTAGCACGAATCCATCGGTATACCTTTTCTGACTCGGTTTTTTTTGATAAAGGTTACTTATGGAGGGCAAGCACATGTCTGCCGCCAGGCGCACACTTCACATTCTTCCTGGGAGCCATTTAATGTACCGGTGCTTTGGAGTTTGAAATGACGAAGATATCATAGTGAATACTTAATCGCCCCTTATGAAGTTTAATAACATGAGGGGCTTTTTTTTCCTAAACTGCCTCTTGAAAAATATACTATAATGTACTTAGTACATAGATTTTATCCGTATGATGAAGGAGCGATCACATTGGAAATCAGGCAACTGCGTCAGGACGAATACGAAGCAAGCGTGGAGTTATCCGAGTATGCCTTTCAGTACCAGTTATCGGCTGAGGAGAAGGAAACCCGAAAAAAACGGTTTAAACCTGAGCAATATTGGGGAGTTTTTGAAGAAGGTGCACTGCAGGCAAAGCTAACTCTTATTCCGTTTCAAGTGCACATGCAGGGACGAGTAGTAGAGATGGGGGGTATTGCAGGTGTTGCAACATGGCCGGAGAACAGACGTAAGGGACATGTGGCCGCATTACTGAAGCATGCGCTTGAAACGATGAAGAATCAGGGGCAGACTATATCTTTTCTACACCCGTTCTCTATACCGTTTTATCGGAAATTTGGGTGGGAGCTCTTTACGGATTTTAAGAAGTACAACATCACTGCAGATAAATTCCCTTCCAAAAAAGCAGTCTCAGGCAAAATCGTACGCGGTGTAACCGATATTTCAGTCTATAATTCGCTGTATAATTCCTTTGCAAAGGGATATAACGGAACTTTAGTGCGTGATGAAGACTGGTGGGAGAATTCGGTGTTTGACAGCAGCCTATTCCGAGCTGTTTACTACACAGCGGACGATGAACCGCAAGGCTACGTGTTATATAAAATAAAAGACAAAGAACTCATATGCGACGAATTTATATTTATGAATGAAGAAGCTCGAAGTGCGTTGTGGACTTTTTTTGCGAACCATGATTCGCGGATTGATCAGGTAAAGCTGATCATGGTTCCGAGTGATGACCTATTACCTTTTATGCTGCCTAATCCATACATAATCCAGGAAACTGTTCCTTATTTCATGGCCCGTATTGTGGATGTGCAATCCTTTATCAAGCAATACACGTTTACAGGAAAGCGGGATAGTGAGGTTCGCCTTACTATACTAGTAAACGATCCAACTGCCCCTTGGAATGAAGGATGTTGGAATCTGACTGTTGACGAGGCTGGCAGGGCGGATCTCATCAAGCTATCCATAGAGGAGGAAACTGCACCACAATTGGCCCTTGATATCCAGGCGCTTACCGCACTGTTGATGGGTTATAAGCGTCCGCGGGAATTAGCACAGATGGACTGCCTTCATGGAGAGGCTTTAATAATAGACCTGTTTGAGTCGATCATTCCTTACGAGAAGACCTGGCTGCTGGATCATTTTTAACGGCGATTTCATTAACGACTACCTATGACATAAATAACAATAATAATGAATTTAAGAGGGAGCCAAACGGCTCTCTTTTTTTTGCAAATGTTTAGAACGACAGCAAGAGAACAATTAATTCAAACTATATAGATGAAAATTACAACATATGAAAAATTCATAATAGTAAATGCAAATACACTACTCTCCCTAGTCCAATTACAAAATCATCTCATTCTTATCACCTTATTACACAAGATCGTATAAAAAGAGAGCAGGAATCACATATTTTGACGTAATAGTCAAACAAATATATATTAAACGTAATGTACATAAAGAGAGGAACTTCATTCATGACTAACCGTTTATATTACAATTCTGCATATCTGAAGCAGTGGGAGACCAGCATAATCGAAACTGTCGAGAAGGCAGATGGTCATTATGTTGTCTTGGAAGAGACGGCTTTTTACCCTCATGGAGGCGGACAGCCTTGTGATTTAGGAATGATTCAGGGTATTCCTGTACTTGACGTTATACTTGAAGATGATCATATCTTGCACAAAATCGAATCGGTTCCGGCGGAACAGCGCGTATCCTGTTCAATTGATTGGGATCGCAGATTTGACCATATGCAGCATCATAGCGGACAGCATTTACTCTCGGCAGTTTGTCTGGAAATGTTCGATATGACAACTCTCAGTTTTCACTTGGGGAATGATTACTGCACCATCGATGTGGAAGCGAAGGAATTAACTTCGAATCAAATGGAATCAATCGAGCATGAAGTGAATCGCCAAATCTATTTGAATCACCCTATTCTTAGCTATTGGGTTAATGAGGATGAAGCCAAGTTGATCAAGCTTGTGAAGCAGCCGAAAGTAACGGAGAATATTCGTATCGTTGAGATTAAAGATGTGGAATATAACGCATGCGGAGGCACGCATGTATCTGCTACAGGTGAAATTGGAATGATCAAGCTGCTTAAAGCGGAGAAGCAGAAGGGGAATATCCGGATTTATTTTAAATGCGGTTACCGGGCTCTTGAGGAATTCAATCAGAGTCAGAGAATACTCGGAGCATTGTCTTCGAAATTCAAAACCGGTAAAGATGAGATCATCCAGCGTTTAGAGAAGTGGGAACTTGAGCAAAAAGAGCTCCAAGCAGAACTTGCTATATTGAGAGAAGAGAACAGCGAATTCATAGCTAAGCAATTGCTAAGCGGCCAGAACGGCGCGGTTATAACTGCGATCTTTGAAGACAAGACGATGAAAGAGCTGCAGTCTTTGGCTGGTAAACTCACTTCTCACAGCGATGCTTATGTTCTGCTTGCAACGAAGACCGAAAATAAAGTGGTGTTAGCCCGTAATAATCAGCTGGGCCAATCATGCGGCGCTTTCTTTAAAACATACTTGAAGGATTTCAGCGGCAAAGGCGGAGGCAGCGACATTCTCGCTCAGGCTGGATTCCCGACCTGGGAGGAAGCTCGTGCTTTCTATGAATTCACTGCCAATAAGCTCCGTGCTCAATGATCGGGTGTTTAATCCTATATTCAAGGGAGCTTTATTATAATGAAGACTCTTACTAGAATCGATAAGCAGGCATTTAACAATCAATATGATGCTGCTGTTATGAATCAGGAACCGATTAAACAGGAAGTGCACTCTGTCAAAAACAATAAAATAGTAACTCGAACGATTGTTGATGGTGACATAGAGTTTACGGAATCCGTATTCGAACCAAAGGCATTAGCAAATGTGATCGTTGAGAACATGAATATTCAATTTTCTTTGTATCAATTTTATGCCTATTACAGTGGAGTCCAGAATAAAGAAGCACATAAAAAGGAAAAACTAGTTTATGAGCTTCGTTATCCCAATGAAGGAAGTAAGATAAGTAGTGAATTATTACCTGGTTTGCTCTCTGTCTTTGATTCCTTGAATGTGGTTTACAAAAAACATGCGATTCTTATTGTTGCGACGATATCCGATATAGATACAAAAATAAAAATATATAATCTATATAAGGAATTATATGAAAAGTCCCTGCTGAATCCCTTTATTGCTGCATTTATTAAAGAAATGAAAGTAGGGAAAATGGAAAGCAGGGGGAGCGCTATTTTTCAATATAAGCCTTGCTTCGACGATTTAAAGGAGATAACTTTGAACCAAAACGAAGTGATTTTCCTTGATTATATTGAGCAGCAGTTGAATCTATCCGGTCATTTCATATTTTATTGTCATGGTTTGAATGAGAATGATGTTGCAGCCAGTGTAACATTGAAAAAACTGGCCAAACATTTTAAAAGAATATTCTTTACTTCAATGACTAATCCATTTTCTTCGGAACTTCTCATGATATATCCGGAGGGTAGTCGATGCCCGGCAACAGTTCCATAGGCTCGACAAGCTAAAGAAGCTCGCCAATAGGCGAGCTTCTTTAATAGTCAGTTTGTTATATATCCATCATACTTCCACTCGTTGTTCACTTTGACAAAATGCATGTAGATCTCGGAGCTGCCTTCATTACCTTCTTCTGTCGACACGGTGGCCAGGAAGATATGAAACTGGTCATTAGAGCCATCTGGATAACCCCCGCCCCTATATTCGAGTTTATCCATTGGAGCTACTAAAAACTTATATTCGCCATGTTTTTCGGTTATTATTTTGTTGTCCTTCTCGGAGATTGTAACATCCGGTCCAGCCACTGATTTCAAGTAGTTATAATCCTTTTTCTCCATCGCCGATATAATTTTGAAGGATTGATTTAGGAGAACCCTGGCTGTTTCTTGATCTTTTATCTGCGTTTCTAGTTCGGCCACTTTTGTTTTAAGTTCATCATTTTCTTTACGTAGAGAATCTATCTCTTGATCTGTAACTGCCGTTTCCTGGGTTGACCCTGGTGCTGACTCGTGATCGGCATCGGCTTCTTGATTATCGGTACAACCAACGATGGATATCGAAGCGAGTAATACCATAACGGTAATTAATTTTCTCATGATAAACCTCCCTTAATGGAGGATGATACCATATCATGGATATGTTTTACAATGAACTGAAAAGCTTTCTGCTTGCTTGTTAATCATTTTCTGTTCAACGAATACTCAAGAGGCTATACTGTAACTAATCTTTTCTATTGAGGTGAAATGGATGGCATTCCGTATCGTTCGAGGTATGTAGTTATCGGGCTGGGTAGTGGAGAGGATTGTGAAAACCAATGAACGAATTAGAATATAAGAAATTTTACGAGCGTGTTGGAGCAATAAACGGATGGGACTTCAGTAAGGTCAAATGTGTATCCGAAGGAGCAGCGTGGGATTTCTATGAGGAAGTGTCTAAAAGATGCTCCCACTCAGATCATCTGCTGGACATCGGAACAGGCGGGGGAGAAGCGCTGCTAACGATAGCGGAGTACGCCTCACATCTCGTAGGTATTGATAACTCAGCAGGAATGATTGAAACAGCGAAAACCAATCTACGTGAATCCGGTACCACAAATGTCCATTTTTTAAGAATGGATGCCAAGAAACTTAATTTCCCTGATGGTCATTTTCAGATCGTAACTTGTCGTCATTCACCGTTCTGTACGCAAGAGGTTGCAAGAGTATTAGTGAAGGGTGGATTGTTCTTAACGCAGCAAGTCAGTGAAGGTGACAAAATAAATGTTAAACAGGCTTTTGGACGGAATCAGAGTGCTTCACCTGATGGAACCTTGATGAATCAATACATGAATGAACTTCGAGCTTGCGGGTTCACCTCAGTTCAATGTAGTGAGTACGATGCAACGGAATATTATGAAACCTATGAGGATTTACTGTTTCTGCTCAAGCATACTCCGACAATTCCGAACTTTGGAGAAGATGAACATGATTTTGAGATATTGGATCGATACATCAAGGAGAATCAGACGAGCAAAGGGATAGAAACGAATGCCAAGCGTTCTATGATCATTGCGCAAAAATAATACTAACAGGAGAGCGGTATCCTGCAGAGTTTTTTGACTCGCGGATAACTGCTCTTTATTAAAAGTGAGGTGTGAAATATGAAGCGGTTTGCCTTATTGATGCTTGGATTGATGATATTAATCACGGGTTGCCGTTCACAGACACCTGCTGAAGAGAGTCGTGGTAATACGATTGAAAGCAAGGAAATTGCACAACAATTCACGCTTCCTATGCCTGAAAGCATGCCGGGGGATTTTGATTTTAAAGTTAGCTTTGGATACGGTGAAACTCAGAAGAATGAAATAAACACATATGAGGGTACAGTTACGAAGGATCTGATTGCGAAAGGAACAGCAGCTGCGAATATTACCTTCGATGAGCAAGAGAAACGCCAAATTTATGACAAGATGAAAGAGATGGATATCATGAATATTCAAGATCTTGTTCCATCTAACCCAAACTGTTCAAAGGTTCCTTACAATGAAGATGAGTGGAGAATAACCGTGAATGGAAACATCAAAATGATGTCATGGTCAGATAAAAACTGCGAAATATCAAATGATGCGAATCAATTATTAGAGCTCCGCAATGAAATTTTTGAAATGGTTCAAGGTAAGGAGGCGTATCAGACGCTGCCCGCTGCTGAAGGTGGTTATGATTGATTTCATTAAGTCTCCAACTTTTATATTAGTTAGCGTGTTGTTATATAGAGCAGCATGTGATTTTTAAGGGGGAGACTTATGAGTTCAGCCTTATCGCTTTTACCCATTTTGATAATTATTATAGAGTGGCGTTTAAGAAAAAAGTTCGTTCCTGAAGATGCAGATCGAATGTCAGATACACCGGGAAAGCGTCTATATATAGCAGGAGGTATTATTTCCGCTGTAATTATATTCAGTCTGTTATTTATTCTTGATTTTACAAATATTAATATTATGAAATGGACCTGTTTGCTGGTGGTAACTATCGTGTCTGGATATAACACATTTCTTTACTGGAAGTATATCAGAGAATCCAATGAACATATTGTCTCGATAATTTCATGGATCATAGGTGTCGTTTATATATTACTCTTTGTATTTTAATAGTAATAAGGGGAGGCCTAATGATGAAAGAGAAGGTCTTAGAAGTTTACGATAAACTGGCAAAAGACTACGAAAAGCATGTCGATACTCAAAGCGGACATAACGCATATTACGAACGGCCTGCAATGATGAAGCACATTCCAACCGAACTGGCCGGAAAGTCTGTCCTTGATGCGGGATGTGCAGCAGGTTGGTATTCGGAGCAGTTTCTTAAGCGAGGCGCTCAAGTCGCTGCCATGGATATCAGCCCTGAGATGGTAGAGGCTTGCAAGAGACGACTCGGTAATGAGGCAGCTGTGTTGACTTGTGACCTGACCCAGCCACTACCGTATGAAGATGAATCGTTTGATTGGATTATTAGTTCACTAACACTCCACTATATAGAAGAATGGAAACCGACTTTCCGTGAGTTTCATCGCATCCTGAAACCAGGAGGTCATCTCATATTTTCTGTCCATCATCCATTTATGGATTTTAAACTGTTTGATCGGCCGGATTATTTCGCGCTGGAGTTACTTACGGATAAATGGACTAAACAGGAGGCAGGCCCCGTGGAGGTTACCTTCTACCGGAGACCGATGCAGGAGATCATCAACGATACCGCTTTATATTTTAGAATCGACCAGATGATCGAGCCTCAGCCAAGCGATGAATACAGAAGCTGTCCCGAAGCCTTGGAGTGGTATAAGAAATGGGATAAGTATTTAATGACCAATCCGCATTTTCTTATTGTGAAAGCTCAGAAAAGTTCATGATATAATTCAAAAGAAGGAACAAGAACCTGACGGAATCACAAATTTCGTCAGGTTTTTTCTGCATTGTGGATCTAAATTAATCAACATAATATTGGTAAATGTAAAGGTTAATAATTATTTTATATAAGTTTACTTTACATTTGGTATATGTTAGTTTATAGTTTGTTTAAAGAGGTGATTGTGGTGAAGAAAGATTTTGGTGATTCGATATCAAATAAAGTTTATGAATATCGTGTACTTGCCAGAATGTCTCAGCAAGAATTAGCGGAGCAAGTCGGGGTTTCTAAACAAACCATCTTTGTAATGGAAAAAGGGAATTATGTTCCAACTCTGTTGTTAGCTTTTCGAATTGCCGAATTTTTTAATGTTGATGTGAATGATATTTTTAGTTATGTGAAAGGAAAGGATCAAAATGAAAAATAAGTCATTTTTAGATATCACTAACTCAATTTTTCACCCTTTAAAGTCATGGGCTGAACAATCTCCGGGAAACTGGAATATTCTCATCGGAGTTGTTGGGCTGCTGCTTATTGGTAGTGCGATTTTTGTCTATGTATTGTATAAGAAGATTGGGCAAGGCGATGAACGGACTAACACAATCTTTTTGAAAAACAGTTACTGTATGTTGTTGGCGATTATTCTATGCGACCTGATTTTTCCTAAAGACGATATGTGGGCTATTTATTTCATGATCAAATATACACTGGCATTTTTAGCGGGTGGTATTTACATGGCTGTCCAATATAAAAAGGATTTTACATAAGGAAAAGGGCAAACTCGATGAATACGAGTGGATCTTACGAAAAAATGGACTGTCATAATAATGACAGCCCATTTTTATATTTGAATTGATTTGCTCAGCATAGTCACCATCAAATAATCAATTGATTATATAAGCGATTGATTATACAATAAAAACGATTAAAAGGAGGTGCCTCACTATATGGTGGTCTCAATCGAGGAGATGGCAGAACACTTTAAACTATTGGGTGATAAGACGAGATTGAATATCTTATTGATTCTTCATCAACAGGAAATGTGTGTATGTCATTTAGTCGGGCTGCTTCAAACAACCCAGCCTAATATTAGCCAGCATCTAAGAAAATTAAAGAATGCAGGTTTAGTTCAAGAAGATCGAAGAGGGCAGTGGATCTATTATTCACTTTCCATCGAAGATAAACCTCATATTAAAAATGCATTGCAATATTTACCGCAGCTTTCTGGAGGAATACAGCAGAAAATAGCTGCCATTGTGTGTGACTTGGATGAATGTAAATGACACATTATAAGGTCAGATTTGATCTTTGAAGGAGTACGAATCATGAAAGGCAGCATGGATTTAACACAAGGGCCGATTATGCCAACCTTAACGAAGCTGGCCCTACCGATCATTGCAACCAATTTCATATCAACTACCTATGGCATGGTGGATATGATCTGGATTGGCAAGCTGGGCAGCGGACCGGTTGCAGCTATTGGTACAGCGAGTTTCTTCATCAATTTAGCCATTGCATTATCAACCATGATAACAATCGGCACCGGGATCAAAGTTTCCCATTGTATAGGAGCAGGGCAGAGAGACTTGGCAAAATCCTATATTCGAAATGGTTTTGTAATGTCAATTCTTGTGGGGTTTCTCTATTTGGGCTTTGTTATCTTGGCAAGGCACAAGCTCATCGGGTTCTTTGAACTTGGTCAAGATGAAGTTGTGAAGATGGCTGTAGACTTTTTAACGATCTCCATGATTGGAACGGTATTCAACATTATCAATATATTGTTTGCCACGATATTGAATTCGATGGGGAATAGCAAGCAGCCGTTTCGGATATTAACAGTGGGACTGATCGTTAATATTGTTCTTGACCCATTATTCATCTTTGGGATTGGTTCATTCGAAGGATTGGGAGCAGCAGGGGCGGCTATCGCAACCGTCACCGCAAATATTGTAGTAACCACTTTATTTGTGTTGAAGACCAGAAATTCAGAGCTGATATCCAGTTCTTCTCCCTGGAATTTCAGACAGATGATTGATGTTGTGCGAATGGGGATTCCAATTACTATTCAGCGGGTTACTTTCACGATCATATCGATCATTATTGCCAAAATCATTGTCCAGTTCGGAGCAGGCGCGATTGCCGTTCAAAAAGTCGGAATTCAGATTGAAGCGATCTCTTATATGACGATTGGTGGTCTGCAGGGCGCGATTGCTGCATTTTTTGGGCAAAACTATGGTGCTCGAAAAATCGATCGCCTGCATCAGGGGTATCAAAAATCACTACTGCTCACCACCATATTTGGCATCATTATTTCTCTAGTATTTGTTCTGTTCCCCGAGCAGCTCTTCTCAGTGTTCCTATCGGATGAGGAAAGTTTAATGCTTGGCACGGATTATATGCGCATTATTGGATTTTCCCAATTATTTATGTGTTTAGAGTTAATGACCGTAGGTGCGTTCAATGGAATGGGAAAAACACATATACCACCTATGTTCAGCATCACATTTACTGCATTAAGAATTCCACTGGCATTATGGTTATCCGGACCATTTGGATTAAATGGGGTATGGATGTCGATCGCGCTGAGCAGTGTATTAAAGGGATTAACTCTGGTGTTCTGGTTTAAGAAATCTTTAAAGAAGATGACGAAAGTAACAGAAGCATCAGCTTAAATGGCGTGGAAGGAAGGGAAACAAGAGTGGGTACTTTATTGAACGATAAACGAATCCAGCTTCTGAAGGATTATAGATTAGAAAATGCGATGCTCCAAGGCCGTTTTGGGTTAGAAAAAGAAAACGTGCGGATTGATTCTTACGGGAAACTTGCATTAACACCTCATCCGGCAGCTTTTGGTGATAAATCGGATCATCCCTATATTCAGACCGACTTCTCCGAGAGTCAAATTGAAATGATAACGCCGGCTTTAAGCTCGGTTGAAGAGACCTATCATTTCATGGAGGCACTGCACGACATCGTTACTCAAGGTTTAGAGGATGAATACTTGTGGCCGAGCAGCAATCCTCCTGTTTTACCTCCAGAACAGGACATTCCAATTGCCCATATGAAAGACCCTGAAGCGGAACAGTACCGGCATCATTTAGCCAATAAATATGGACGAAAGAGACAATTGCTTAGCGGGATTCATTACAATTTTTCGTTCGATGAAGGATTTCTCAGACGATTATATGAGATAGAAGAGCATGATGAGAGCTTTAAAGATTTTAAAGACAATTTATATTTGTCTATTGCCCGTAATCTGCTGAAGTATCGCTGGCTGCTCATCTATCTAACGGCTGCTAGTCCGGTTTATGACAAGACCTATATTGAACAATGCGTTGCACGGGGTGAATCCTTTGATGAGAAGAGCTACTATTTCTCACACATGAGTTCACTGCGTAATAGTGAATGTGGCTACCGGAATGCAAAGCCTTTATATGTGTCTTTCAGGTCGATTGATGAATATGTACATGATTTAAAGAAATGGATTTCATCAGGTGAGCTGCAATCCGTTAAGGAGTTTTACAGCCCCGTCCGACTGAAGACGGCAAAAGGGATAAATCCGTTACAAGAGTTGATCGACGACGGAGTCTCCTATCTGGAGCTTCGCTTTATAGATTTAAACCCGCTTCACAACATTGGGATCAGCCTGGAGACCATGAAGCTCATTCATTTATTTATGATTTTCATCCTGCTTAAACAAGATGAGCCTTATGGGATTGAGGATCAAAAGGCTGCTGATCAGTCTCTGGAGCAGCTGATTAAAGACGGAATTCATGGGTGCACTCATGTACAAGGTGGGGATTGTGTGCTCTTGGAGGAGACAGCCCTGGAATGTATTCATGAAATGAAACAAATGCTGCAGCGTTTGCTTCCTCACGCGGAAGAATATTTCCATATTCTCGAACGTGCTGAACATAAAATCATGAATCCGGAGGAAACGTACTCCTCGATTGTGAAATCTGGAGTCATGAAATCCTCCTACTTGAATTATCACATGGATAAGGCGAAGCAGTATGCCGAGGAGAGCCGCCAGAACGGGTACCGATTTGCAGGATATGAGGACCTGGAATTATCTACACAGCTTTTGCTTAAATCAGCCGTTAAGCGGGGCATTACCTTTCAGTTTCTGGACCGGGAAGAGAATTTTGTGTTACTCACGAAAGGTGATCATAAGGAATATGTCAAACAAGCAACTAAAACTTCTTTAGATTCCTACAGTACTGTATTAATTATGGAGAATAAGATTGTAACGAAAGAAGTACTTAAACAACAAGGGATAAGAGTACCTGCAGGGGAAGTTTTTCGGAATATTGAGGAAGCCCTGGGCGCATATGAGACATACTGCGATAAATCGATTGTGATTAAACCGAAATCCACGAATTTTGGATTAGGGATTACGATTTTTAATCGGGCTTTTACGAATGAGGATTACAAGCTAGCATTAAAAATGGCATTTGCTCATGATCAGACCGTCCTGCTCGAGGAATTTGTCACTGGAAAAGAATATCGCTTTCTTGTGATGGGTGATGAAGTCACAGGGATACTCCATCGCGTACCCGCCAATGTAATAGGTGATGGGCTTCATACGATTGAGCAGCTCGTTCATGAGAAGAATAAAGATCCGCTAAGAGGGCAGGGATATAAAACTCCACTGGAGAAGATCAAGACTGGCGAAGCCGAAGAAATGTTCTTAAGAAACCATTCGCATAGCTGGGGTGATATTCCGAAGCCAGGTGAGATTATCTATCTGAGAGAGAATTCGAACATAAGTACAGGTGGAGACAGTATCGATTATACGGATGATATTCCAGACAGCTACAAGCAGATTGCGATTCAAGCTGCCAAGGCGGCCGGAGCAACGATATGCGGAGTGGATATGATGATTGATCATATTTCGGAAGAAGCGGCTGATGATAACTATAGCATTATCGAAATTAATTTTAACCCTGCCATTCATATTCACTGTTACCCATATCAAGGGAAGAATCGCAAAGCCAATGACAGAATTATTGATTTATTGTTCGGAGATTGTTAATATTTAGCCGGGATATAATGTGATATGCTGACCTTACATCATTACCAGAGGTAACAATTAGGAGGTTGTAGGGTGAGAAGGATTAGAATGATTATTTTGTCGGCGCTGCTTCTGACCGGTCTTTCGATTACAGCAGATGTTCAATCTGTTGATGCGAAGGGCGTAAAAACATATAAAAATTGTACAGAACTGAATAGAGATTATAAAGGCGGCGTTGCCAGATCTGCTTCTGTTAAGAATAAGGGCGGAAAGACGAAATACAAACCCTTTGTTTCAAAAGCATTATATGATGCCAACAAAAAAAGTGACCGTGACAAGGACTTTATCGCATGTGAAAAATAAGAAAGCGCACCTGAAAAATATAGCAATGGGAAGCAGCCTCACGTTCCTGAACATGCTATAACTAAGGTGCTTTTTCTTTTACGGCACCTATCCAAAAATACTAGAAAAGCAGGAGTTAAAAAATGCAGACAGCAAGAATGAACTTAAAAAAGCAAAAAAACATTACTCTAAGCTTACTGGTCACCTATTTAATCGTCTTAACATGGATTATCTTATTTAAAATGGAAACGGATTTTTCAATTCTTAAAAGCATGAACCTACGAAATATCAATTTGATTCCGTTTTCGAGTCCCCTTATTGTTAATGGGCAAGTGGATATATCGGAGATTATATTAAACATTGCCGCATTTGTGCCTTTTGGAATCTACCTGTCTATTCTAAAGGAAAAGTGGAGTTTTACAAAAAAAGGTATACCGATTTTTGGTGTTAGCCTGGCATTTGAAACCTTCCAATATATTTTGGCCATAGGAGCAAGTGATATAACGGACTTAATAGGCAATACATTAGGTGGTATGATTGGAATTCTTGTTTTCACTTCGATCTCCTATATATTTGGTGATAGAACTCTAAAGATTGTTAACGGTATAGCTTTGATTGGGACTATTATCATGGTTGCCTTCATAGGTTTACTGATGATAATCAATATGTAGATCAGAACTGAAATGTGTAGGGGGCATTTTTAACGTGGCAACATTATTTTTAATTATCATATATTTGTCTTTTATTAGCTTGGGTCTTCCTGATTCTTTACTTGGCGCAGCTTGGCCTGTCATGCAGCCGGAATTTGGTGTTCCAATCAGTTCTGCCGGTTTGCTGTCTATCATTATTGCTGCGGGAACGGTCATTTCAAGCTTGGCGAGCGGGCAGATGATCAGACGGATCGGCACAGGGCAGATCACTTTAATTAGCTGCATCATGACCGCTGCTTCATTGCTCGGATATTATTATGCTCCTTCAATGCTCTGGTTGATGATATTAGCGCTGCCGCTCGGTTTAGGCGCCGGATCCGTAGATGCAGCACTGAATCACTATGTTGCTGTTCATTACAAAGCACATCATATGAGTTGGTTACACTGTTTCTGGGGTGTCGGGGCAACGCTAGGGCCTATAATTATGTCAGCCTTTATTGGTGATCACAGTTTATGGCGGAATGGATATCTTACCATTTCATTGATCCAATTTGCATTAGTCATCCTGCTCTTGGTCACACTGCCATTGTGGAAGCGAATGGAGAAAGTACAGAGCCAAAATATTGAAGAAGAAAGTGAATATTCTTCAGACGTAGAAACTGCTGCTGCCACAGAGCGTCCGCTGAGAATAAAAGGCGTTAAGTTAACGCTGATGACCTTCCTGTTCTATGCCGGTGCTGAAGCATCCGTTGGACTCTGGGGAAGCAGCTTTCTCGTAAACACGAAGGACTTATCAGCGGCAGTCGCTGCACAGTGGATTTCCATGTACTATGGCGGAATTACGGTTGGCCGTTTTATTACAGGATTTATTACATTTAAAATAAGTAATCGAATATTGATTCGGAGTGGCCTATTAATCTCTTTGACTGGAGTATTGCTGCTATTACTTCCGGTACCATCATATTTTTCACTTATTGGTTTAATGCTGATCGGTTTGGGGTTTGCACCTATTTTCCCATGTATGCTGCATGAGACGCCAGCACGCTTCGGCAAGGCCCAGGCACAGAATCTGATGGGTTACCAGATGGCAGTCGGATATACAGGAGTCATTATACTTCCACCAATGCTGGGTTCTCTGTCCTCAGTAAGCTCGATAGCCATTTTCCCTTTTTTCATTACCCTATATATTGTCTTGATGTTATTTGGCTCTGAACGGGTCAATCGAATCATCAAGGTGAGACTGTTAAGCAATAGTAATGAAGCATAACACTCAATAAATGTATTGGCAGGCTGCCTTGAAAGGGGGCCTGTTTTTTTGTACCGTTTAATATTTTGGAAATGAGTTTACAAACTATAGGAGAGTTACAATAATATCCTCAGTATCATAAGGATATAAATACAACGAGACGGAGGAATCAATCGATGAAAGAACAAGACCAATTCATGATACAGGATCCAACTTCTCAATATCCTAAAGCGACACCAGAGTGGAAACAGCAGCAGCCGGAGCCTGGTCTCCAGTGCAAGATGACTCCAGTCCCCGATGCAGGAGAGACAAGTTATCGCGGAACAGGACGTTTGAAAGGACGTAAAGCGGTAGTTACCGGTGCAGACAGCGGTATTGGCCGTGCAGCAGCAATTGCTTTTGCCCGTGAAGGTGCAGATGTTGTATTGAATTATCTCCCAGAGGAAGAAGCGGATGCTCAAGAAGTGATCAGGATTATTGAGGAAGCGGGTCAGAAGGCTGTAGCTGTTCCCGGCGACCTTAAAGATGAACAATTCTGTGAGCAACTAATTCAGACTGCGGTTGAAAAATTAGGCGGAATTGATATCTTGGCTAATGTGGCAGGTAAGCAGCAGTCCGTGGAAAATATTGCAGATATCACAACAGAGCAATTCGATGCCACTCTCAAGACGAATGTCTATGCGCTGTTCTGGTTATGTAAAGCGGCTATTAAGCATATGAAGCCGGGAAGCTCCATTATTAATACTTCTTCAATCCAGGCGTATAACCCATCACCAAACCTTCTGGATTATGCGACAACTAAAGCTGCAATTAATAACTTCACTAAAGGCTTGGCGCAGCAGGTGGCAAGTAAAGGTATCCGGGTGAACGCAGTAGCACCGGGACCTGTATGGACAGCAATTCAAGTGGTTGGCGGACAACCTGTAGAGAAGCTGGCGGAGTTCGGAAATAGTACATCGCTTGGACGTCCAGGACAGCCTGCTGAAATGGCTCCAGCGTATGTGTTCCTTGCCAGCCATGAGTCAAGTTATGTTTCCGGTGAAACCTTAAATGCAAATGGCGGTACTCCAACACCGTAAATGATACATTTTCAACTCTAAAACAGGCGGCCCATTAAAGGCCACCTGTTTTTTTAATGTGGGGAAGGGTCGTTTGAGGTGATGAAATCACGAATCATCGTTTTAAATTGTTCTGTGTTATTGCAGTTGTTGATCATTCGAAGAGCTGTTGTGTGAGCATTACCAAAGAAAAAACGTTCGAATTGGGTTTGACGGCCGCCGAAAGCGCTCGCTCCAAGCTCCCAAGCAAGTCTGAATAGAGCAACGCGATTTCTTGCCTCTGAATGTTCTCCTCTTAAAAATTGATGAAGATAAGGGCCGGAATCGGAAGTGAAATCATGCTGCGATGGGATCATGATGAGTCCGCTTGAGCCAAGAATGGTGATCATTTCAATGATCTCGGGGTATATTTGTGGAAAGAGAATACTGGATGCCAGGAGAGGTCCCGAAGCTGGAACAAGATATCCTGAGCGGTCATGAACCGCTTCTGTTTCAGAAGATAAGCGCAGTGCTTTAAATATTTCCAGATAGGTCATCATTTTCGAGGTGTTTAGCGCCGTTTGTGTTTGCTCCTCCACATCCTGTTCCTTAGCTAATGACTGATATAATCCGAGTAAAAATTCAATTTTCGCGATATAGCGTGTAATTATCTGATGGGCTATATGAGTATGGAAGTGACTTTCTTTAAATAGTCGTCTGCTGTAGGATTCATCTCCGTAACAAAATATACGATCCTTCGGAACGAGCACATGATCGAAAATAACAAGGGTGTCCATTTCTTCATATCTTGAACTTAAAGGATGGTCAAAGCTCGACAAGGCTCCATAGCTCTCACGGCAAATAAAGGTCATTCCAGGCAGGTTATTAGGGACTGCACAAGCAAAAGCAAAAGGATTTATATCTTCAAAATAAGCTGGAGAAGGAGAGGGGAATACGAGTATCTCTTCGCAGGTCGCACCTTGGGTAGCCATGAGAAAGGCTCCGGAGATGATCATCCCCTCGTCATTCATTTCAACAACTTTAGCGGCGATGGATTCTTCTGTTGAATCGATTTGCCCTGATAAATTACTGGCATAAGGCTGGATAAATGCGTGGGATAAGGTTATGTCATTCTCCCTGCAATAAGCATAATATTTTCTTAGGTTATCAGCATATAGCGGATTATGCTCTTCTAATAGGTCAGCTGCGGTATAAAGGGACATTATTGCGGTGTTCATATAGTCTGGGGATCTTCCCAAAAATCCATGGTGCTGCTTTGACCAAAGTTCCATCATGTTTCGGCGCTTCACTAAATCAGCGGCATTTGCAGGCGGAAGATAGGATAATCCGACCGGATCTCCCGTATCAGGTGAAGTATACGTCATTAGATTTATAAAACGTTTATCCCATTGCATATCATACAGCGCTGCTTGCGTTTGCATAAGGCCCTTAAATGCCGGATGCAGCGATAAGGGCCCGGAGATTCGTTTTCCCTTATACCAAATATTAATGTTCTGCTGATCAATCCGTTCGATATATTGTTTCCCCGTTTTTATAGGCAAAAAGGTTCACCTCCTTGCAGAATCCGTTAAACATGGTTCTCTGTGATGTTAATGTACGTAAGCAAATCCCTAATAGTGCTTTGTCCATAGGAGCTGATAGAAAATGTGTTGTTGTACCTGTTAAAAAGAATACAGCTCTATGAATATGTAGAAGCAAATCCATTCTTTAGAGTCAGGAATAATATATTAGCGGTATTGATGAAAGTAATCCAAGATATGAATCTGTTACCAAAACTTACTTGATGTAGTAAAAAGAAAGAGACGTTATACTATTTAACTAAGAAGACTGGCACGGCTTCGTTGCCTTTTCTTCTTCTCCTTATTGGTCAGTGAACGTACGGGTAACGTCCTGGCCACACAATGTAAAGGGACCAGCAAGGTGCTCCTATCACCGCTGCTGGTCCTATTGTGTTTAGTAGACTCTCATTATTTAGGAATGAAAATTGTACATACTTGAATTAAGCACCGTGAGAGGTGCTTTTTTATTTAGTCTTTGGCCTAGCGTCTAAAACCAAACCCTCCACTAGAACACCAGACTTATAAGTGATGATATAGTGCAGGAATGAGGTGATAAGACCTTCTAATGCAGTTATGCGATTGGAAGGCCTTTTTTTATGCTTTGCAGCCCAACAGACTGAGGAGTGAAGGCTAGCAGTGCATACAACGGGGTGCGGTAGTGCATAGCTGATCGTTTTTTTAAAAATATAACAATAACAGCAGCCACTCTACATACGAATAAATGAGGGGACTAGATCTGGATATGTTAAAATGATTGGCCAAATTTGGCATTTGAGATTTCGTAACCAGAAATAAATATCTGCGTATTATGAAGATAGACTAGCACTAATTTCCTTTTGGGCGCTAAATCATTAACAAATATAAACTTTGAGGTAATACTTCGATGAATGAAGACAATACAATGGCGAATGCATGGTTTAGACAAGCAGAACAGAAAGCTGCACAATATTTTGAAATACTCCAATCAGAAGTGAAAAAGAAGACATATGCCACCCGACTGACAGAAGATTTTCAAGCATGGAAGAATAATCACATTCATCTCTCTTGGCTTTCCTTATCTGCGCGAACGATAAGAGAGCCGCATTCTAA
Source organism: Paenibacillus dakarensis (assembly GCF_001373415.1). GTDB lineage: Bacteria > Bacillota > Bacilli > Paenibacillales > Paenibacillaceae > Paenibacillus_AQ > Paenibacillus_AQ dakarensis. The sequence goes on from NZ_CDSE01000010.1 coordinate 23,366, forward strand.
AGACAGTTTTAAATATATCCGCTGGTTAGAGAAGACTGGGAAACTGGATGATTATCTATTCCGCAGTGTTTCTTATATGTACATGCGAGACTTGGGTAAAACTCTGGATTGTCCTCATACCCAGATGAGAATCAAGAAGCTGGTGAATAACCTTAAATCTCATCTCGTTCCGTCTACGAATATGGCTGTAGGTGAAACACCGGGTTATATGAGCATTGCCGGGTTTTATCGCTGGGCACAGAAAGAAAACATCGAGACTACTGCAATATGGTTAATTCGAAAGCTGAAGGATGTATCTAATCATTTACCTAAAAAAATGAGCGCAGAGCATGCCCAGCGCAAATTAATTAAAATCATCATCGGCGTTGTGATGCATGTGATGGAGGAGATGCAGGAGGATATATTGCCATCAGACCGATCGAAGCAGCTGGATGAAGCCATTAGGCTTGGCTATTCTTATGGTCTGACATATCCATATATCGATGATCTCCTTGATTCGGGAGCTCTAAATGAATATGAGAAAGAGAGATATTCTGAAATGCTTCGTTCCACACTTCTCACAGGGATTGTCCCGGAGCTCGGGATGTGGGACGGTGATAACGGTGATATTATCCGTTTTATCCATATGGAGCTTCGGGATGCCTTTGAGTATATTAAGAATCATCAGGGCGCTGAGACGAAGCAGGCATTTTTCGAGCAGGCTTATGTATTTTATCAGTCTCAGAATATGGACCGTACGAAGAGCCTCTCCAATAACCAATATACTAATGAGGAATTATATCTGCCGATCATTTTGAAATCTTCAGCTTCAAGATTGATTGTCCGTCCCGTCATTGGTGCATCCACAGACGAGGGTTATGAACAGCGAACCTTTTATTACGGGATCTATAATCAACTGGCAGATGACTTTGCGGATTTGTTCGAAGACCTTCGGGATGGTGCAGTGACCCCGTATACATATTATTTGAAATATCATACTCAGCGGAAGGACTTAATTAACCCGTTTGAATTGTATTGGGCGGTCATTGCACATCTAATCCATCAGGTCTACCATTCGGATGTGAATGCCGCAGAAGTGCTGCTAAACCGTGCCATTAACGGATTGAAGCGTTATAAGGAACGGCATGGTTCGGACAAATATAACGAAATGATGGGCGTTTTTGCAACCGATAACCCGAAATTCAACCGCCTTATTTACCGCATGGTTCAAAAAGCGGATGATGTAGACTTTTTCGATAAACTCCTGCGGGACCAAATGGTGTTATCTCTGCAGAACGAGAAGAAAGACAAGGAGTATTTCATTGAAACGGTCAAAACGGTCCGGAATCAGATCAACGACCTGCTGCAAATTCCAAAAGATAACGGGATTTCTCCAATGAAAGAGCCGCTTATTGACGCTGCTAATTACAGTCTTGATGGGGATGGCAAGCGTTTAAGGCCGATTCTAACATGGGTCATGGGGGTCTATAGTTATGGGCTTGACCCTGCGGCGATTGCACCTCTTCTGCGATCTCTTGAATATATGCATACTGCATCCCTGATCTTTGATGATCTCCCTTCTCAGGATAATGCCTCTACCCGTCGGGGCCGTCCGACGCTGCATCAAATCTATGACAGCTCCACAGCAGAATTAACAGGTCTGTATTTGATGCAGAAAGCAATAGAAGAACAATCTTCCCTTCGTCAATTTGACCCCGTATCCGTGGTTTCGTTGATCCATTATTCATCTCAAAAGGCAGGAGAGATGTGTATGGGTCAGGCAATGGATTTGAATTCAAAAGGAAAAGCACTGACTCTTGATCAGCTAAATATGATCTGCTATTACAAGACCGGGATTGCATTTGAAGCTTCCCTTGTTATGCCTGCGATATTGGCAAGAGTCCCGGAAGAAGAAATTGCAATACTGAAAAAATATGCGTATCATGCAGGCATCGCATTTCAGATTAAGGATGATTTACTCGATCATGAAGGAGACCGGGACTTGCTCGGGAAACCGACCGGCCAGGATATTGAGAACAACACCTCGTCTTTTGTAACTGTCTTAGGGCTGGTAGATGCAACTAAAGCGATGTGGGAGCACTATTGTCTCGCTGTTGAAGTATTGAAAGAAATTCCGCAACATAAGATTTTCCTAAAGCAATTATTGGACTATCTTGTGAACCGGGACACTTAAAATATAAGGAGAGCGCATAAAGTGCCGGCATATTTGCCGGCACTTTTTCTCTTGGATTCACAGCTGCAAATTTCGAAGCATTCTGACAAAGCTCTCGGCAGCTGTGGAAAGATGCATATCTTTTCTAACGGCGAAGCCTATACTTCGCGGAGGAAGGGGCTCTGTCAGTTTTAATTCAATCAGATCTCCACTCCTTAGTTCTTCTTGTACAAAAGAACGGCTAATTAAAGCTGCACCATATCCTAATCTCGCAAATTCGGCCAATAGATCGATACTTCCCAATTCAATATCCGGCTGCACGGTTAACCCCTTTACAGCGAACCATTGCTCAACGAAAATTCTTGTACTGCTTCCCTGTGACAGCAGGATGAGTGGAAGCTCCGATATTTCTTTAACCGTAAGAGGGTGCTTCGACAGTTCTTGAAATGCCTTACCAACTACAAAACAGTCCTCAAGCACCGCAAGCACGTGAATATCCAGCTGCGGATCATCGACAGGCATATGCAGCACAGCACAATCGATTCCGCCATTCTTTAACCGCTGTGTGATATCCGGTGTCTTCCCATGGGATAGTTGAATCCGAATACCAGGGTGATTCTGATGGAATGTGTTTAGATGAGGAAGAAGCAGATGCTTGATAAGAGAATCGCTGGCACCGATTCGAATTTCACCTTCATTCAGCTGCTTCAAATTCTCAAGATGCTTCTGGGCAGAATCCAGCAAGCCAAAGGACTGTTCAACATAGTGAAGAAGGGCTCGCCCTTCCTCCGTTAATTCCACGCCCTTCGATTGCCGGTAAAACAGCTTTAAACCAAGAGCCGCTTCCATTTGCTTAATCGCATAGCTTACGGAAGGCTGTGTAATATGCAGCTCCTTGGCTGCTTTCGTTAAATTCAAATAACGAGCTGTAACTAAAAATATGCGGTACCATTCCAGGTTTATCATTTGATATAGACACCTTCTATGACAATGTGCTTGAATTCCAATTTCATTTATTTCAAGTATCTCACTATAATTGGGATATATCAAATGATTCCAAGGAGCTGGTCTGTATGTTGACCCAACCGGATTGGGAAGCTCGTTCACCATGGTCGACCCATAATGATAAGCTGGAAGTAAAGATCAATCCTCCGAAATTTGCCGTGAACGGAACCATTCGGGTGCCAGGCAGCAAGAGTTTGACAAATCGGGCGCTCCTCATGGCATCTTTAGCAGAGGGGACCTCTGTATTGGAAGGTATATTAAAAAGCGATGATTCCTATTGGTGCATCGATGCTTTGAATAAACTGGGTGTGCATGTGAGAGTGGAGGGGGATCGGGCAGCTGTTACAGGCTGCGATGGCCAGTGGCCTAACTCGCCCGGGGAATTGTATGTAGGAAGTGCGGGTACAGTTGCACGATTTTTACCTGGAGCTCTTGCAATTGGCAGCGGAGAGTGGAGACTAAATGGAAGTAAACGTATGCGCGAGCGGCCGTTATCTCCCTTACTAAGAGTATTAACACAACTCGGTGCAAGATTTGAATATTTGCAAGAACATGAATGTTTACCATTCATCCTCCGGGCTGAAGGACTGCGGGGTGGAAGGGTATCACTGCCCGGATCGACTTCGAGTCAATTTATTAGCGGACTGTTAATAGCAGCTCCTTATGCGGTGGAACAAGTTACTGTACACATCGAGGGTGAAGTAGTGCAGAAAGATTATGTCCAGATGACCATGGATATGATGTCCGCATTCGGTGTAACTCCGGAGGTATCCTTGGACGGACAGACGATCATCATTCCTCAGGGAAATACCAGGCGAGATCGATACAGCTTGAACCCGACGTTTCAACATGCTGCTATTTCTGGGCAGCTGCGGCTCTAACGAGCGGTTGTGTCCGTATTGAAGGAATGGAAGCCCGAAGCACAAGTCAGCCGGATCTTGAAATGTTATTTGTTCTAGAACGTATGGGCTGTAAGGTCATCCGCGGGGAGGGCTTTATTGAAGTACATGGTGTCAATCAGTTAAAAGGCGGGTTTACTATAAGCATGGGCAAATGGTCCGACCAAACGTTGACGGTTGCAGCACTGGCTGTATTTTCAGACGGTCCAATAACACTTACAGATGCAGCCCATATACGGCATCATGAATGTGATCGTATATCTGCGATATGTGCCGAATTAGGGAAGCTGGGCATAAGGGTAGTGGAACATCAGGACGGTTTGACCGTGTATCCCGGACAGCCTGCGGGAGCACTGCTGGATTCTCATGATGACCATCGCATGGCTATGGCACTTTCATTGATAGGACTGAAGGTTCCTGATATTCGAATCACGGACCCAGGCTGTGTATCGAAGACATGTCCGCACTATTTTGAGCAGTTGTCTGCCCTCGGGGCCGAAATTAGTTATTAACTTAGGAGGAGTGATCATCATGGCAGGTAATTCATTCGGTGAAGTATTCAAGATTACAACATTCGGGGAGTCTCATGGGGCAGCCGTCGGTGTTATCGTTGATGGCGTAACGCCTGGCGTCGAGATTGACGAGACCTATATTCAGAAACAGATGGATCGCCGTAAGCCCGGACAGTCTTCGGTTACGACCCCGCGCAAGGAATATGATATTGTTCAAATTCTTTCAGGCGTATATGAAGGGAAAACAACAGGAACTCCGCTGTCTGTTATTCTCTATAACCACGATATGAGACCGGAGGCATACAACGATATTCAGCATTCATTTCGGCCGGGCCATGCTGACTTCACCTATTTACAGAAGTATGGGATTCGAGATCCGCGTGGAAGCGGAAGGGCATCTGGAAGGGAGACGGCAGCCAGAGTAGCAGGCGGTGCTATAGCACGAAAACTATTGGAACAAAGAGGCGTGCAGGTAGTGGCTTTCTCTAAGGAAATCGGCGGCATTGCATGTCAGACTTTTGATGAGGAAATCATCGAACAGAATGCGGTTCGTGCTTGTGACGCAGAAGCAGCGGCGCTGATGATCGAGAAAATCGAAAAGCTGGCTCTAGAGGGCAACAGCTGTGGTGGAATTGTTGAATGCCGGATTCGTGGAGTTATGCCGGGACTTGGGGAGCCGGTGTTCGATAAATTGGATGCTGAGCTGGCGAAGGCCATGCTCTCGATTGGGGCCGTAAAAGGAATTGAATTCGGCGCTGGCTTTGAAGCAGCTTCCATGCTGGGGAGTGAGCATAATGACGAAATGAGCAGCAGCGGGTTTCTTAGCAACAACTCAGGAGGAATCATTGGCGGGATTAGTACGGGTCAGGATATTGTGTTTCGAATCAGTGTCAAACCAACTTCGTCTATTTCTGCCGCACAGCGAACGATCAATATTCGAGGTGAAGAGCAAGAGATTAGAACAGAAGGCAGGCATGACCCTTGTATTTGTCCGCGAATTGTACCTGTCGTGGAGGCGATGGCTTGTCTGGTATTAGAGGATCATTTTAAACGGCAGGCTGCGATGCATAAATAGATTGATTTTGCTGAAATATCCTGTGATGTATAACCTTAACATTGACTCCAATTCCAGTTCTCGTTAATATTACTACGTTACTTCAATGCCTAAAAGCGATAAACTGTAAGCGAGAAACTCAGAAGTACAGTCAAGTAGTTATTAACCTTAGATTCTAGTTAAGGAGCTCAATGCATCATGGACCGACAGCTTAGCTTTTCGAAAAGCATCTTTCTCATTATTTTTATTATTGGCTTATTATTTGTTTCGATCTTTCTATTAAAAGCAGAGCCGCATCTTCCACTTCTGGCAGCTGTCGTGGGAACAGCAGCTTTGCTGTGGATGTTCGGGATCACATGGAAAACGATAGAGTCCGCCATTATCAAAGGGATTCAGACGGCGATTATGCCAATGCTTATTCTGTCACTAATCGGCATCCTGATCGCCGTGTGGATGATGAGCGGTACAGTGCCGACCATCTTATATTACGGTATGGATTATATTGAACCCAGGTATTTTGCTGTGAGTGCGTTGTATGTTACGATCATCGTTTCAATGTTCACAGGCAGCTCATTCACAACCGTTAGTACGGTTGGTGTTGCACTGATGGGGATTGCAGTAACCACGGGGATATCTCCGACACTTGCTGCCGGAGCCATTATAAGCGGTGCTTGTTTCGGTGATAAAATGTCTCCGTTATCTGACACGACGAATTTTGCTCCGGCTGTGGCTGGCACATCCTTATTCACACATATCCGTCATATGATGTATACAACCATACCTGCTCTCCTGGTAACAACTATCTTTTTTATCTTTGCGCCTAAGAGCAGCAGCATTGATCTCTCTTCCATTCATGAGATCAAACTGGCACTGCGAGAAGGCTTCAATATCCACTGGTTGACACTGCTGTCTCCGCTTGCGGTGATTGTATGCTCGATCAAACGGATCCCGATTCTGCCAACACTCGTCACAGGAATCGTTACCGGGCTGCTCATTACCGCATTGGTTCAGCATGGGACCACAGTAGATGTCTGGTTTAATGTCATGCAGAACGGCTATGAAACAACGATATCGAATGAGACGGTTGCTTTGATCGTAAACCGCGGGGGATTGCAATCGATGATGTGGTCTATTTCACTGATCCTTATCGCTTTATCCCTGGGAGGACTGCTTCAGTACTGCGGCGTCATTGAAGTCTTCTTCCGTAAGCTGATACAGCCGCTGAAGCACAGCAGCAGTATTGTGCTGATGACAGGTGCATCTTCTATGGCCGTGAACGGCATGACCGGTGAGCAATACCTGTCAATCCTGTTGCCTGGACAGATGTTCAAGGAAGAGTACGCTAGGCGCAATATCCCCGCCAAGACGTTATCCCGTACATTAGAGGATTGCGGTACACTGATCAATCCGTTAATTCCTTGGGGGGTAAGCGGTGCTTTCTTCGCGGTTACTCTAGGCGTACCGGTTCTCGAGTTCGCACCTTATGCGCTTTTCTTGTGGCTTAGCCCGCTGTTCACGTTTGCATATGCACTGATTCCAGGTTTACAGCGGAATTCGCTGGGAGCGGCAAAAGGTTGGTTTTGAATAATGTATGCATGAAAAGTCTTGCCTCTGTTAGTGTAAGAGGCAAGACTTTTTAGTATATCTTTACTATTACTAAGATACAAGAAACAACGGGTATTCGGATTTTAAGGGAAGGGAAATGGATCCATATTGTACTTTTGTTTTTAACATCAGTTTTGCGGTGTAATCTTTACATCCTGCCAATTGGCGTTTGTAAGTATTTCGGCATGGTCGCCAAAGAATGCCCTGCCTGCTTCATCATCGTCCTTCAGCCAGTACATAAACCAAGCTGTCATATAACCATCTGCATATCGCAGCATGTCGCCGTGGTCTTTTCCTACTTTTCTTGCCATTATCTTGTTTATTGAATTAGGAATAGCATTATAGTTTTCTGTCATTGACCATAATGGACAAATGCCCTGTCCCTTTGTAGCTGCAATATTCTCTGCTGTGCCTGCATCGGCGGCTCCAGTCCCTCCAACCATAAAGTACGGAATATCAACCTTTGACACATCATATCTCCACTCCGAACCGAAGATGTTGTCTTGTCCCCAATAGGAAGATGTGGTACTTGCTGTAAACATGGCTTTATACAGATTACTGTTTGGCTGGGCAGTAGCAGCGTTTATTGTGCCTACACCTCCCTGGGAATGTCCGGCAATACCAATATTTTTAATATCAATTTTGTCAAAAAACTCGCTGTTCTTATCATCATTTAGCTTGAGAATAAAATCAAGGGTAGCGGCTGAAGAAGCACCGGTTCTTGAATTTTCGTCCTCATTTCCTATAACGATAAATCCCCAAGAAGAAAGATGCTTAAAGACCTCTTTGTATTGGGACGCTTTCACGCCAGTTCCGTTTGCCATAACAACAAGGGGATATGTCTTCCGGTTTTCATTCATTTCTGTCGGATACCATATTTCATATTTTCCATGCGCTTCATGATCTGCATCGAACTCCACATAAGAAACATCATATAAACCGAGTGCAGTATATTTCTTCTCAATTTCACCTGCGGGTGTTGCAAACTTCCAATAGTTCCTGTTTATATAATTGGTATAACTTAAAAATGCGAAAACCACCACAGCCAAAAGAATAATCATTATTAAGAAAATAAGGGAAATGCCCTTTATGATTTTCATTGTTACATCTCTCCAATGTTAATTCGCCATGTAAGTGTCAAGATATTCTTCTATTTTGTCCAAATACTGAGCATAGAATTTGTTGTCGTTTTGCAAACCATGACCGGAATGCGGGAATTCAATATAGTCATGCGGTACATTGTTTTCCTTCAACGCGTTGATGAGATGTCTGGTTGTTTTAAATGGGCAAACTTTGTCATATACTCCATAGGCAGCTAGAGTAGGCACTGTATTTTCATTTACCCACATAAATGCCGAGATATCTTTTACGGCTTTATCATAGTTTTCTGTACCTAACATATCTGTCGTAATTTCATTGCCTGACATAATAGAGAATAGGTTAGCCGCTGCCTCAGGATTTTTATCTAAACCATATGGTGTCCAATCCTCCGGGTAAAAGCTTGATGGTCCGACCGCTTCAAAAACCATTTTAACAGGAATGGGAGATGTATCGGCATCCCTGTAAGCATAAAGCAACGCTAATGTACCACCAGCAGAACCGCCTGATACAGCCATTCTATCGAGCTTGTAGCCCAGCTTTTCCGCTTCTTTAACAACTGCTGGAATACTATCTTTAATCTCTAGTGATTGTGAGTACACACTGGCGTTGGGGTGAGCATCGTCACGAAGCGTATAGTTGATTCCTGCGGCAACATAGCCTTTTGAACAGAGCCATTTCAGCATATCAGCATCATCCTGTTTATCGCCACTTGTAAAGCCGCCAGCATGAAGATATACCACAAGACCATATGTCTCTTTAGTGTTATCGGCAGGGACATACAAGTCAAATTTATTGGCATCCTCTTCGCCGTACATCATGTCTGTGTAGATATGGCCAACCGAGTCGCTCCAATCTACAGATGTTTTACTTGATAATGGGTTGTAGGTCATTTTAATAACAGCAGAGACAGCGAAAACAAGAATAAAAGTACCTACATAAATAAAACCCCAAAGCATCCTCATCTTTTTACCCTTCTTTTCCTTTCTCATAGAAAATTACCTCCGAACAATGTGCCTCCAAGCAGCAAATTCATAACTGCTCGCACTGTAAGGCGCCCTAAAACGAACGCTGTAATAATGATAATGACCATAATAATAACCCGCTTTTTTGTAATATCCATTTCCTTTAAACATACTCACCTTTCATGATGTATTTCTTGACATAGCGATCTCACCGAACAAAATATTGCGATACATTTGTTTCGGCGATATAATTGTATCGGCGATGTTTTTTACCGTCAATAGGAGGGAATAAAATGAGACAAACCTCGAAAACTGTATCACCGATGAGTAACGAAGGGCGAAATTCATATGTTGTCCAACATATAACAGATGCACTTCTTAGTTTGCTGTCAAAGAAAGCTATCCATGAAATTTCTATTAGTGAACTGTGTGAGAAAGCTGGTGTTGGAAGAGCCTCTTTTTATCGAAATTTTGAAAGCAAGGAAGCTATTCTAAAAACACACATCAATCAACTGTTTCAGGAATGGATAAACGAATACAATAAAAGCAATGATCATTCATTAAGCAATCAGATTCAAAAAATATTCGCACATTTTGAAGAGCATGAGGATTTTTATAAGCTATTAAATGAAAGAAAGTTAATTTATCTTCTGAAGGATGTTGTTATCGGAATTGTTGGGCCTAAGCCTGACTATTCAAAAAAGGAAGCATATGCAACAGCATTCGTCGCCTATAGCCTTTATGGCTGGATAGAAGTTTGGTTCCAAAGAGGAATGCAGGAAACAGCAGAAGAAATAGCAAATTTATTTAGGGAGCAAAATCTTTAAAACATCTTCGGAAAATTGATATTAATACGCAAAGGAGGGATTTTTCAAATGCAATATGGACCTGACCCTAATGCAGTTTATCCAAATGAGGCAATTAAAAGTATATGTTATATAAAAAACGTGGTAACACGCTCAAACATTATTGTAGGTGACTATACATACTATGATGACATCAATGGCGCTGAAAAATTTGAAGAGCATGTTACACATCACTATGAGTTTATTGGAGATAAGCTGATTATCGGCAAATTTTGCGCTATAGCCAAGGGTATTGAATTTGTTATGAATGGTGCAAACCATAGGATGTGCAGTGTCACAACCTATCCATTTAACATTATGGGCCATGGTTGGGAGAAGGCGACTCCTTCACTTACAGACTTGCCGCTGAAAGGTGACACGGTCATTGGAAACGATGTATGGATCGGTCAAAATGTTACCATTATGCCCGGTGTGCATATCGGCGATGGAGCAGTCATTGCAGCTAATTCTGTCGTTGTCAAAGACGTTCCCTCTTACCATATTGCAGGCGGGAATCCCTGTAAGCTGATTAAGAAAAGATTTGATGACGAGCTCATCGAATATCTCCTTAATCTACAATGGTGGGATTGGCCTGCTCGTAAAATTTTTGATCATCTTGATATTCTCTGCAGTGGAGATTTGACTGAAATCAGGCTAATTTGAAAATTAATCGGAATCAGGCTGCTCCGCCTTGCACAGAAAAATTTAGTAAAGAAAAGTCTTTAACACTTTAAAGGTTTTATATATAATAGTACTAATAAATGCGATGAAGAGAAGAGTAGATAGGTGATACCTTGTACAGAGAGCTCCGGCAGTTGAGAAGGAGTGAAGATTCCCTTATCGAATAAAGACTCTGAGCAGCACATTGGAAACCGGCTGAAGTGTGGATAGTGTGCCAGGAGCTCCTGTTACAGAGCTAGAGTATATGCAATCATTAGAATGCCGTACTCGATGAGGCTAATATGGTGACATGTTAGTAAATTTGGGGTGGTACCACGAGTATTACAATCTCGTCCCTAAGACCGCGGTCTTGGGGGTGGGATTTTTTTATAGCTTCATCATTATAAACAAAGGTACAAATGTTTGAAAAAATACACCATTATAATCGGCATGAATAGTTATCTAGTAGGAGAATATTTCAAGGTCTTCTTTAGGAACAGCAGGTTGGGGAAGCAGCCTGAGGTTCGGATAGCTTGATGCATACAGCGAAAGGAAGGAATACAAAATGTCAGAGAAGCTTAGAGTAGGTATTGTTGGTGGCACAGGAATGGTGGGTCAGCGTTTTGTTCAGCTGCTGGAAGGTCACCCTTGGTTTAAGGTAACGGCGATTGCGGCAAGCAAAAATTCCGCGGGCAGAACCTATGAAGAATCGGTTCAAGGCCGCTGGAAAATGCCTGATCCGATCCCGGATAGCGTGAAGAATCTTCTTGTTCAGGATGCTTCGAATGTGGAAGAGGTTGCTTCCGGTGTAGACTTTATCTTCTGTGCTGTGGATATGAAGAAGGATGAAATCAAGGCATTGGAAGAAGCTTATGCCAAGACAGAGACACCGGTCATTTCCAATAACTCAGCACATCGCTGGACGCCTGATGTACCGATGGTTACACCGGAGATCAATCCGGAGCATATCGAAGTTATCGCTGCACAGCGTAAACGACTTGGAACAACACGTGGATTCATTGCCGTGAAGCCTAACTGCTCCATTCAGAGCTATGTTCCGGCACTGCACGCCTTGCTGGATTATAAACCAACCAAAGTGGTTGCTTCAACATATCAAGCGATCTCTGGAGCGGGCAAGAACTTCACCGATTGGCCGGAAATGCTGGATAATGTAATTCCGTATATTGGCGGCGAGGAAGAGAAGAGCGAGCAGGAGCCGCTCCGGATCTGGGGCAGTGTAGTCGATGGAGAAATAGTTAAAGCAAGCACACCGCTAATCACGACACAGTGTATTCGTGTACCCGTAACCGATGGTCATCTGGCTACTGTATTTGTGTCCTTCGAGAACAAACCTTCTAAAGAGGAAATAATAAATCGCTGGCGTGAATTTGCAGGCAGACCTCAGGAGCTTGGGCTTCCAAGCGCACCGAAACAGTTCATCACGTATTTTGAAGAGGAGAATAGACCTCAGACGAAATTAGACCGTGGCATAGAGAACGGAATGGGTGTTTCTGTAGGCAGATTGCGTGAAGATTCCATTTATGATTATAAGTTTGTAGGATTATCCCATAATACACTGCGCGGTGCAGCCGGTGGAGCTGTTCTGATCGCTGAACTGCTGAAAGCAGAAGGCTACATTCAAGCTAAATAAAGTGCACTCATAAGTAAGAGGAAACACAAAAGGAGCTGGTAAAAATCCAGCTCCTTTTTGTTCATTATTTTATCCAGATAAGCCGCCTAAACCTTGTTTCTCTTTCCACACCAGCGTTAAGAGGAGGCCGACAAAAATGATAATTGCCGAGACCAGAAACGGATATTCGATATTCATATCAAACAAGATACCACCTAGAGCGGGTCCAATGATATTACCCAAGCTTGTATAAGTGGAGTTCATACCAGCGACAAAGCCTTGTTCTTTCTCAGCTGTTTTGGATAAGTAGGTCGTTAAGGCAGGCCGCAATAAGTCAAATGCAAGGAAAATGCAGCTGGTTACCGCCAGAACAGATAAATAGCTTGACATCATCGTGGACATTACGGCAAAGATCACACCAGCAATCAAGCAAATCTGAATGAGCCTTTTTTCACCGAGTTTATTGACCATTTTTCCAAACAGGAAGACCTGAACGATTACCCCGAAGATGGAGCTTATGGTAATAATGGTTGCAATATCCCGAGGGGTGAAACCAAATTTCTCATCAGAATACATACTGAACACCGTTTCATACGCGGATAGACCAAAAGCCAGAACGAACACGATGATGAATGCAATAATGTACATGGGTTGAAACGATCGTCTAAGATCAGTAATAAAGTTCGTATCTTCTTTAAGTTGAGAGATTTCTGCAAGCTGCTCCTTGGTAAGAGGCTCTTTCAAAATAAAAATAGAAGAGATGCAGGTCAGTAATGCGAACCCAGCAGCAAAATAGAATGGAGCGCGTATACCCAACTCCGCAATAAATCCCCCGATTCCCGGGCCAATGATAAAGCCGATACTAATCGCAGCTGATACATATCCCATCGCTTTGGGTCTTTCATGGGCGGAAGTGATATCTGCAACGTAGGCCGTTACACCAGGCATAATAAATGCACCGCTGATACCTCCGAGAATTCGGGATGCATAAAGAACTGATACATCTGTGCCTAAACCAAAGATCAGCTCGGATATACTGAACAGGAACAAGCCAATGACAATCATTTTCTTTCTGCCGAACCGGTCGATCCATCTTCCTGCAATAGGTGACATAAGCAGCTGTGCGAATGCAAAGACCGCCATCAGGTAACCCATCGTTTCGCCTGATAAATGCATAAGATTCTTAAAAGAAGGCATTACAGGTACGATAAGTCCAACGCCAAGAAACACAATAAATATATTACTCAGTAGAATGAGTAAAACTGCTTTTTGTTCTTTTAATGGTTTTTTCATGAAGCAATACCTCTCTCAGTAAAATCATGGCTGTGAAATACCTCTCCAAAATACGGTCCATGAGGCATTTACTTTATCTATCAAACGTTTCTGATCATTTCCATATGCAAGCTCCAGCATGAGTGAATCAACCACACCTAAGAAAGCAAGCGTGGGAATAATAGCTGTATCTTGCCTGATCATTTTGGAATCAATCCATTCTTGGAATTTGCTTTCGAGAACGGCTTGAATTCTTTCCTCCGTATCGATAACTTCCCGGTCAATGGCATCAGCAAGATGCTGAGGTGGGAAAAAGGATACGCGAAGCCAAAACTTCAACTGTTCATTCTTTTGAAACATATCGATAACCAATTGAAGATACCCTAACAAATCCTTTCTGGGGTCATGGATATCGAGTTTACTTAAGTAATCCAGTTTTGAAGTAAGCTCTGTTTCTTTGGCATCATGTAAAACCTGGAGAAAGAGATCATCCTTCCCCTTGAAATGAGCATAAAGAGATTGTTTCTTCATACCAACTTCTTCGGCAATCTGAGACAATGAAGCTCCCTCATACCCGTGAATTGTAAAATACTTCAGTGCAATATCTTTAATTTCTTTATTTTTCAATTGCGTTCACCTCGAAAATTAACGAACGTTCGTCAGTTATGTTAACAAATCATTTTCTGATACGCAAGAAGAAATAAAGACAAGGAAATAATTTCTTGATACATCACATTTAAATGTTTAGCGGAGGGAAGAGAACCAGAAGAGATTGCTAGCAAGAAAAGAGATGTGGAAATAGAAAAAAGCCGCCCTTTGGCGGCTTTTTTAGACGATTCTTAAAAAATAGTATCCGGTACATAATAGATCTTCTGTGTGTTCTGCTTGTTGGTCGGATCCGGAACGATTGTAAAATAAACTCTGCCGTCCTTCGTTTGAACACCCTCAATTTCACGATTGCCTACATTAGTGATTTTGACGAGCGTTTTATAAGTGCCGGAGCCTGTCATCATCGCAATTTGCGGTGTTTGGCCGTCTCCGCCGCCGGAGGTAAATATTTTTGTTTTGTCCAGCATGTCTAGTCCCTGAAATGACCCGTTCGGTCTGACGATATTGCTGCCTGACTGGGTAAAACTGCTGACAGCAGCATTTTTTGCGGCTGTACTGTTCATTTGTACCTGCTCATTGCTGTCCAGCAGCTTATTCAAGGCTACCGTATCATAAATGGACCAGGTGACAGTTCCCTCCGTTGTCTGCACACGGAATAACGTATAGTTGCTGTTACCGCCGCCGTCCACTCTGTAGGTTTCACCTAATCGTGTGCCGTTTTTGTTGGCGTAATTCATGTAGGTAAACCGATGCAGGTCAGTATAATCTAGAGTTGTTCCTGCTTGATACTGAACTCTTGCAACCTGGAGGGACCAGTAATACGTGGTGGATGGGTCTGCCTTGGAGCTGAAATAAAAGTAGTTTACACCGTTGTAAGTGTACATATCCAGCGTTTGGCAGTGGCCGGTGTTGGTAATCGTCATTTTGTCGACAAAGGTTGCGTCTGTTCCATCAATGAGTAATCTAGAAAGATGGCAATTTCCTCCAGACCGCTGGGTGACATAGACATATTTATCCGCAATGTAAGCTTTCTGAACAACAACATTATGGGCAAGTCCTTTGAGATTGAAAGCAAGCGTTGCTGAGGCATTGACTGTTTTTTCCGGTGTTGCCGCTGCAGCCGGCAGAACCGAAATGGCAAAGACCAGTAAGGCGGTAAACAGCGACACGACAAACTTTGACGTCATCCTTTTCTTGCCTCTTAGCGAGCTTTCATGAAACATTATTCAGCCTCCTTCGGATTTGGACTTCCGGTCTGACTAAACTGGCTCATTGTTCTTGATATAAGCTCATATCCCTCCTTTCCGGACAGCTCATCAGCAATTCTGGTTGTTATTGGTTAAATGTATGCTGTATCCAGTTATTACCCGATTACAAGCCAGATTTTATGCGTGCAGATAGGTAAAAAGAACGATTTTCACCAAAAAAGACGCCCATCGGGCGGCTTTTTCGATTAGAGCTGTTTAATAATTTCAATCTTAATAGATTTGTTGTTTTTATGACGAGTTATAGTGTAAGCTAATGAATTAAACGCTTCCTTATTTCTCCAAATGATATGTCATCGCTGTTAACCAAGAGGAAGGTTTAGGTGTTATTACAGTGAGTGAGATATCAAGGAGGATGAAGATGAGGTTTATGAAGAACCGCAAGATTAATGAGGAAAATCCGGATGCAGCGCATCAATTGAATTTTAGAATTAACGTATTCTTTTTCAGCACATTTATTATTTTCAGTGTCATCATTATCCGGCTTGCCATTCTGCAATTTGTTGAGGGACCTGAGCTTACAGAGAAAGAGACAAGTTCCGAAACCAAGAATTTTCCGCTACAGCCGATCCGTGGAACGATTTTTGATGCTACGGGAGTACCCCTTGCTTATTCCAAGCCATCAAATGCGCTGTATATAACGCTTCTTAAAAATTATGATGACCGGACAGATCCAGGGAAAGCAAACTATCCCGAGATTGACCAAATTGCGGGTCGTATTGCTGAGGTGTTTGTTAAGTATGGCGATCCGAAAGAGAAGAAGATGACGAAGAAAGAAATTATTAAAGAGCTTGATCTTCAATCGAAAAAACAAAGCGGCTATGAACCCAGAAGAATCAAGGGGAATTTAACAGAACGTGAGGTTGCTTATTTTATTGAGAATAAGGACGATTTCCCAGGTGCCTTGGTTATTGAAGAGAACATTCGATTTTATGATACCGATACCGTCGCTGTACAGACAATTGGCTACTTGGCGAAATTTGACGGCGTTAAAGATGTATCAAAGTATAAAGAGATCGATCAATTGAACAAGACACAGAAAGATCCGGGGCTGAAATATAGTGAGTCAGAGCGTGTTGGCCGGGATGGAATGGAATTTATGCTGCAGGATGAACTTCGAGGGAAGAACGGCTATATCAGCATACCGATTAATCCGCAAAATATGATTGATGGACCGCCTGAATTGGTAGCGCCTGAGAAAGGCCTCAATGTTCATTCAACGATACATAAAAAGATACAAATGGAAGCTGAACAGGCGATTATGGACCATCTTCAATGGCTCAAAACAACCCCATTTTCGGATCAAACTCATGAGAATGCCTTAACAGGATACGCCGTTGCGATGGAAGTGGATACGGGGAATGTTATTGCCATGGCCAGCATGCCTGATTATGATGCAAACGTGTGGAAAGACGGAATTAATCCGGAGGATTGGGGAGAAATTCAACATATCTACGGAAACGGAGCGATATCACCTTTCAATTCAGGCAAATCCAAAAACAATCTTGAATCGGTACTGCTGATGGGTTCTACGATTAAACCGCTGAGTGTGCTCATTGGCCTGAACGAAGGATTATTTGGAATACATGATTACTACACAGATCGAGGAATCGCTCAAATTGCAAATGACAAGAATGCTACGGTCCGCAACTCGGGCAATACAGCAAATGGTCCAATTAGACCGCAAATGGCTATTCAGAAATCCTCGAATGCTTTTATGATCGATATGGTAGGCGAAAAGCTGTTTGAGAAATATGGCGGTGAAAAAGGTCTCAAGGTTTGGGAAAAGTATATGTTTGATTTTGGATTGGGTGTTCCAACCGAATCGGGGCTTCCATCAGAGCATCGAGGACATGCTGATTATAGAAATTATAAGGTGGCAGGGAGCTATGTTGCATCGCTGGCTTATGCATCCTTTGGTCAGAACGGGAAATATACTACACTTCAGCTGGCACAGTATGTGACGACCCTTGCCAATCGAGGCAGTAGGATAAAACCACAGCTGGTAAGCAAGATTACCGATCAGAAAGGCCGCGTGGTCAAAAAGTTTGGGCGGGAGATTCTAAATAAAGTGGAGTTTCCTAAAGAGTATTGGGATACCGTAATTCAAGGTATGAACACGCAAGGACTACCTTCCTTTGAAGATTTTAAATATGATTTTGCCCGGAAGACAGGCACTTCCCAGCAAGATGTATTTCCTGATGGAAAGAGATATGTGACCGACAATGGTGTTTTTATAGGTTTTGCCCCGAGGCAAAACCCAAAGCTTGCTGTCGCCGTGGTTATCCCGGAGGGTGGCTTCGGTGCGTACAGCGCGGCTCCTGTTGCAAGGAAAATATTCGATGCTTACGATGAAGTATACGGATTAGACGGGACGCCTCATCCGAAGGTGGTTGAACCGGCTGAGGGTGCAGACGATGAAGAAAAAGCTGAAACGACTGACGGAGATATTGGTGAATGAGGGAGAGGAAGAAGCTTGATCCTATTTTAACTGCTGTTCTTTCTGGTTCCTGTTTATTCTATTATTAGAGTCATTCCAATTTTTGCGTTATATGAGAAGCAGTATATTGTGAATAAAACGAAAAAAACCACTGTAGATGGTCTTTATTGTGTAGTGGTGTACACCTTATTATTGATTGGATTATATATGACACCCTTAGCGGCGAAAAAGCTGGGGATGCCTTGTCCAAATATGAAAATACAGGTGAGTTTCTAATTGGGTATGCTTCTCTCTCGAATGAATACTTATTATCGGTCATTGTCTTATTAATATTAGGTTTGTTTGGTTCTCTAATCATTCTTGAACAGTATACTCCCCGGTTGCATAGAGTAATCCGCCGTTTCTATGACAATTATGGCTATCCTATCAGTAAGCATATTAACTTAGAGTGGTCAGCAGACGTTGTGTATTTGTGGATGAAGCCTCTGGAATGGCAGGAGCCGGGTACTTTTCTTAGCCCAAGGGAATTTTTGCTTGTTATCTGTGATACAATGGGGCTTATTGGTTAAACATGGGACAATTCATAATAAAGGAGAGTGCTTAGCGTATGTCTAAAATTTTAACCCGGGCAGAAGTGAATGTTGAAACCACCTGGAATCTGAATGATATATTCGAAACGAGGGAAGCGTGGGAAGCGGAATTAATCGCAGTGGAGAAGGACATCCCTGCAGTTACGCAATATGAAAGCAGGCTTAGCGAAGGAGCGCATATACTTTTAGCTTGTCTAAAGGCTCAGGAAGAGCTGCAAGGCAGACTTCAGCGCGTTGGTGCCTATGCCCATCTTCATCAATCGGGTGATAGTATTAATCCTGAGAATCAAAAAAATGCAGCAAAGGCAAGAGATTTATCCTCAATCGTCAGCTCGGCCTTTTCATTTATAAAATCCGAAGTTATCGCACTGCCTGAGGGTACGATTGAACAATACATAAAGGAACAGCCGGAGCTTCAAGTGTGGGAACGCAGTCTTAATCTGCTTCTTCAGACCAAGCCGCACCGATTGTCCGCAGAAACAGAAAAGGTTCTTGCATCCTTCGGTGAAGTATTAGGAGCACCTTACCGGATCTATGAACGAAGTAAGCTGGCGGATATGACATTCAAGCCTGCACTAGATGGCCAAGGAAAAGAAGTGCCTGTGTCGTTTGCCTTGTATGAGAACAAGTATGTTGAATCCGCGGACACTGATTTACGCAGAAATGCGTTTAAAGCTTTTAGTGATACGCTCCATAAATATAAAAATACATTTGCTGAAACCTATGGAACGGAAGTCAAGCGGCAAGTGATAGAATCGCGGCTTCGCAGATATAACTCTGTCACAGAAATGCTTTTGGAGCCGCAGCAGGTGACAGAGGACATGTATAACAATATTTTGAATATTCTGCAGGAGGAACTCGCGCCTCATATGCGAAAATATGCCGCACTTAAGAAGCGGGTACTCCAGCTTGACCAGATGACGTTTGCAGACCTGAAAGCTCCGCTTGATCCTGATTTTAATCCAGCGATCTCTTTTCAGGAAGCAGGTCAGCTGATTAAGGAAGCGCTAAGCATTCTTGGACCCGAGTACGGAGAAATTGTGTCGGATGCATTTAAGAATCGATGGGTGGATTATGCGGATAATGCAGGGAAGAGAACAGGCGCGTTCTGCATGTCCATTCCAGAAGTGCATTCTTATATCTTAATCAGCTGGGCAGACAGTATGAGAGGTGCTTTCACAATGGCCCATGAGGTGGGTCATGCCGGACACCTCATGCTGGCGAGCAAATATCAGCGTCTTGTCAATTCAAGACCTTCGCTCTACTTCATCGAAGCTCCGTCCACGATGAATGAGCTGCTGCTTGCGAATCATCTGTTAGCTCGTTCAGATGATCCAAGAATGCGCCGCTGGGTTATTTCACAGCTGCTCGGCACATACTTCCACAACTATGTTACTCACCTCCTGGAGGGAGAGCTTCAGCGCCGTGTTTATGACCTCGCTATGCAAAATGAACCGATCACCGCAGTTAAACTATGCGATTTAAAAGGAAATATTCTTTCCTCCTTCTGGGGAGAGGATGTAGTTATTGATGAAGACGCGAAGCTAACCTGGATGCGCCAGCCTCATTACTATATGAGTTTATACCCGTATACTTACGCAGCTGGTTTAACCGCTTCAACGGCTGTTGCACAGCTCATTCGTGAAGAAGGACAGCCGGCAGTTGACCGCTGGCTTGATGTACTGAAAGCAGGCGGATCGATGAGCCCGCTTGAGCTAATGAATCTGGCAGGTGTCGATATGTCAAAGCCAGACGCCATCCGCAGCGCAGTAGCCTATGTCGGCTCGCTAATCGATGAGCTGGAGAGCTTATATGAATAGACTTAACATCTAATAGAATTTGCACCCTAAATACTTGAACTACAACTACACCCCTTTAAGTATCACCGGAAAATCCAAGTCCATGGATAATACCGATGAAACTGAAGGGGTGTGTTTTTACCCCCAAAAAAATAAGATCAGGATTGATCCATGATTAATCGAAAGTCTTTTTGAGTATTCCCCAACGGAGAAGGCAGAATTATTCTGTAGAAGCGAAGCGTGCACCTTTGTCCCCGGATTTCATCACTATTTATAAATTCAGAAGAAATCCGGGGGCAAGAGTGATCGGAAGAAGAATCTGCCTGCGGAGTGTTGAAACACTAACTAAAATCATAGAATTGCTCTACATTCGCAACGATGAAATACTAACAAGATCTATTTAGATCCAATTTCCAAAGTACATTCCTCAATCATGGGCATATGATGATCTTATCATGCAACGAAAGGAATGACCCGAAATGTTCTACAGATCAGAGTCATCAACATATCCATCAAGCGATTTGGCAATGAATCAAGAACAGATGTCAGCTCAAGTAATTGAAGCCATATTCACCGGAATTAAACGTGAAGCCGCATCCATTGATTTGTACAGTCGGCTGGCCGAAGACGCCAAGGACGAATATCAGAAAGATCAAATTCTCCAAGCATTGGAGCTAAAAAAAACTCACTTTGATCAATTCACGAATCTGTATGTAACCTTAACAGGAGTACAGCCTGACTATCGAATGGATCAAGTTACTTATGAGGGTTACGAAGAAGGACTGAAAAAGGCACATGAAGCTGGAATAGCAGGATATAGTGAATACCGTAGAAATAGCTCGTTTATTTCAAATACGCCAATCAATCAGCTGTTCACGAAAGCTGCCCTTATTGAAATTGAACATGCTGCGCGATTTGGATCATTAATCGATGAGGCCCGGAAGGATTTTGGCCCTAACCCGTTTGTCATAAATATTGAAGATGCAGCGGAAGAAAACCGTAATTATCGTACCGCATTATGGACAGGGAAGTACTTTCAAGTAACCTTGATGAGTATTCCGGTTGGGGAGGATGTTGGGCTCGAGGTGCACCCGATGACAGACCAGTTCATACGCATCGAAGAAGGCCAAGGACTTGTACAAATGGGTGATCGAAAAGATCATTTAAACATTGAAGAAAAAGTGAAAGATGGCTATGCTATCATGATTCCTGCCGGAACATGGCATAATGTGACTAATACGGGCCGCAAACCTCTAAAATTATATGTGATTTACGCACCACCACACCACCCTCATGGAACCGTACATCCCACCAAAGCCGCAGCTATGGCTGCTGGATCATAAAAGATTCGACAATTAATCCACCGTCATGCTGACGGTGTTTTTATTATTTTGTAGTGAAAACCTGAAAGATTAGAAGGATAAATATGGATATATGTAGAATATTGTCCTATTAGATCTAGTAACTTGAATGATCGTATGAGAATTGATAGAGAGGTGATGACGATAAACGCCAAGATTCCAATTCGCTTGTTTCGCTGCAGGATGAACCAAACCATTCTCTTGATGTTATTAAGCTTGATCTTATTTGCTCTCCTACCCCACGAAAGTGAAGCAGCATCAGCGAAGCCGCTCAAGATCATTCTGGATGGACAGGAACTGCCACTTGCTGCGGATACCCCGGTCACGATGGTGGATAACAATGTGATGATCCCGCTTCGTGTTGTTGCTGAGAATTTAAAGTTCAAAGTAGATTGGAATCAACAGCTGCGTCGTGTACAGATCCAGCAAGACTCCAGGATCATTTCATTAGGTGTAGACCAAAAGGAAGCAATAGCAGCAGATCAACAGATAATGCTTAATGTTCCGCCACAACTTATCAATAAGACCGTTGTCGTTCCCATTCGTTTTGTAAGTGAGCAGATGGGGTTGAAGGTAGGGTGGAATAACAAAGAAAAGATTGTGGAGCTTACAAGCGGTATAACGGATCCTGTTCCAGACGATGAGTCTCTGCCCGTTTCAGAAGATAACCAAGTCGAACCACTGAAGCAAGTTCACAATATTCAATTGGAAAACAATCAGCTTATTATATCAATGGATGGTGATGTGTCTCCTCATATTTTTGTGCTGGCTAATCCTGATCGGATTGTCATAGATTTACCCAATACCACCTTGGGCGACGTATATAAATCTTTGAATGATCGTATGGCAGGTTCTTTGGATGTAAGTACATACCCTGATATTTCAGAGGTAAGATATTCTCTGTTTAAACGTAATCCAGATCAAGTGCGGATTGTGGTTGAAACCATCAATGCAAGTGCGATTCAATACAATCATCAATTTATCGACAATCATTTCATTCTGGATTTAAACGTAAACGTATTGGAGCAGGGGTCTGAACCTCCCGTTCTTGAACCTCCGGTTCTTGATCAACCGGTTCTTGAGACTGAGCGAAAAGTTGTCGTTATTGATCCCGGGCATGGAGGAAGTGATCCGGGAGCGAGCGGCTTCTCGAATCGTAAAGAGAAGGATTTCACTTTGGCTTTATCTCTGAAGGTACAAGCCCTTCTTCTATTGGAGCCAGGGATTGAAGTTATAATGACCCGGGACAGCGACGCCTATCCTACTCTAGCTGATCGTGTAAAGCTTGCAAAAGAATTCAATGCGGATTTATTTGTATCTATCCATGGAAACAGTGTCCAGAATTCCCCACAGACATCAGGAACTGAGACTTATTACTATCAACGCATCAGCAGCAAAGAATTAGCTGAAATGCTGCATAAGAGAATCATCGAAGCGATGGGTCTTCATGACCGCGGAGTAAAAGAGGGTAACTTTCATGTCATCAGGGAAACAACGATGGCAGCGGCTCTTCTCGAACTCGGCTTCCTGAGTAATCTCTCTGATGAGAAAGCCATGTTCACGGATTCTGTACAGAATATAGTGGCTCAAGCTATAGTAGACGGCATTAAAGAATATCTGGGCAAAAAATAAAATAAAACTGCGAGGGGTTCCAATAGATCTGAGATCTGGCGGAGCTCCTTCTTTAATAAGATAGCACTTGTCCTAATTTATCAGAAACGGTAGCTAAGAAAAGTGATAACGTTTAGAATAGACCCATATGAATAAATTCCCAGGTGAGGTGGAGGAATGGATTTCTATCGCTGTATGAATCATCCCATGGAAGCTTCTGTTGCCCAATGCAGTCGATGCGGGAAACCGGTATGTCAGCAATGTTATGACCCTGAGACCGGCCGGTGCCGGCATCGGTGTGGTGAGATGGTGCATCATCATGCTCCAAACATGACAGAACAGCCGAAAAGCACCTTTTGGACCTTTGTGGTAACGCTCCTTGCAATCCTTGGCGGGTTTGCCGTACTACTGCTCACGATTTGCGGGGCGATGTTATTTTCATATTAAACCATTCGATAAGGAGCAGCAGATGGAGTTTCCTGTATATCTATATCTAGGTTCCTGGCGGATTCACCCGCATGTGTTGATGGAGTCACTTGCTTATTTCATCGGCTTTCGTGTGTATTTATGGACCCGGCGCCCGAGCGGAATGTCTAAACTAATGAGCCTGCAGATTATTGCGGGTATTATTGCAGGCGCGGCAATTGGAGCCAAGCTGCTGTTCTGGCTGGAAGACCCGGCTGCTTCATGGGAACAGTTAAGCCAGTTTCACTTGTTATGGGGCGGGAAAACGATTGTGGGGGGCCTGCTAGGAGGCCTAATCGGAGTAGAATTAACGAAGCGATGGGTCGGTTGGAAGCAATCTACCGGTGATGATTTTGTATATCCATTGATTCTGGGACTGGGATTAGGAAGAATTGGCTGTTTCCTGACCGGTCTGGACGACCACACCTATGGAACTCCAACGAATTGGATTACGGGGGTCGATTTCGGTGACGGTATTCTGCGGCATCCTACGCAATTATATGAGATTCTGTTCTTGATCTTGTTATCGCTTCTCTTAATACCGTTATATCGCCAAAGCCGCGACGCAGTTATGCAAGAAAGCTATGTATCCGGTTCAATGTTTCAGTGGTTTATGGCATCGTATTTAATATTCCGTTTTATTATTGAATGGATTAAGCCAACCCTGCATCCGTATTTTGGCCTTAACAATATTCAGCTTGCCTGCATAGCCGGCCTTATCTACTATACATGGCTGATCAGCACGAATTACAAAAAAAGGTCCTCGATTCCACATTCACATATTCCAAGCTGATAAAGGAGCGCTAACTCATGCCAAATCGGCCTTATCTGTACCATGAACTGACCAATAGTATTTGTACTACTTGCTACCGTAAAGTTGAAGCGAAGATTATTGAAGAGAACGGCAAGATTTATATGGTCAAAAGATGTCTTGTGCACGGTCCCGAAAAAGTACTGATTTCCACGGATGTGGAATATTATCACCAGACACGCCGGTTTATCAAACCGTCAGAGATGCCGCTGAAATGGAATACGCCGATTCGTTATGGCTGTCCTTATGATTGCGGCTTGTGCCCGGATCATGAGCAGCACAGCTGTCTGACCCTTCTGGAAATAACAGATCACTGTAATCTGCAGTGTCCGATCTGTTTTGCAGAGTCATCACCTCATCGCACCTCTTATCGGTCACTTGCACAAATTGAATTTATGCTGGATCGTATTGTGGAGAATGAAGGTGAACCGGATATCGTCCAGATTAGTGGTGGTGAACCTACAACGCATCCGGATTTCTTTGAAATTCTGGACATGTGCAAAAGCAGACCCATCAAGCATATTATGGTGAACACCAATGGGATTCGTATCGCCCAAGACAAGGAATTTGCCAAGCGGCTCTCCGAATACATGCCAGGCTTTGAGATTTATTTACAGTTCGACAGCTTTGAAGCTCATGTTCTGAAAGAATTAAGAGGAGCGGATCTGCGCCGTATCCGCCAGCAGGCCATCGACCATCTGAACGAATATAATATCTCCACCACACTCGTGGTTACTTTGAAAAAGGGACTGAATGACGGGGAGATCGGTCATATCATTAATTATGGTCTACAGCAGAAAGCAGTGCGAGGAGTAACAATTCAACCGATTCAAGCTGCAGGACGGCTGGAAGGATATGATCCGGCAACGGACCGGCTCACGGTCAGTGAAGTGCGGCGGATGATAATCGATCAGACTGAAGTATTCCAGGATGCGGATATACTGCCGGTGCCTTGTCATCCGGATTGCCTGGCGATGGGTTATGCTCTGAAGCTTGGCGGCGAAGTGCTGCCTCTGACGGGAATGATCGACCCTGAAATTTTACTTGAAGGAGACAGCAATACGATCGTCTTTGAGCAGGACCCGGTGATCCGCAGCAAGATGTTCGAGCTGCTGTCTACAGGACATTCGCCGACATCATCGGCACTCTCCTTGAAGAGTTTATTGTGCTGCTTGCCTTTAGCTGCCGTACCAGAGCAGATATCGTATGACAATGTTTTCAGGGTGATTATCATGCAGTTCCTGGATGCTTATAATTTCGATGTGCGATCGGTAAAGAAATCCTGTGTTCATATTGTGCATCCGGACGGCCGAATGATTCCATTCGATACATATAACCTCTTCTATAGAGATGATAAGGAAGAGCTGCTAAAGGAACGGAAAGAAGAAATTGTGACGGCATGGGATACGACAATTAGCGGGAATTAAGGATATGATTTTGTTATATTATGAGAGAAGAGAGTGCCTTAGTGATCATAGAACTGAATAGTATGAAGTATCCTCTGGTTGACATTTCGGGTGGAACCGTTAAATTACGGGATGATCGATTGAAGAGAGAGTGGAATATTGAAATTAAACCATTTCTCCTTGCCAGTTATCCTGTAACCAATGAGTTATATCATACGGTTCTCAATGATTCATCAGCTTCTTTTGCTGGAGATTCGAAACCGGCTGTGAATATATCATGGAACGATGCCATTAACTTCTGTAATGTAATCTCAGAAAGAATGGGACTAAACAAATGCTACTCTGTCCATGAGAATGGAGAACATATTCAAATGGATTGGGAAGCAAACGGATTCCGGCTGCCGACAGAAGCGGAATGGCAATACGCTTGTAAAGCGGGAACGGCGGGATATACATACGGTGAACTGGATAAGATCGCTTGGTATCGTGACAATTCCGCAGGCACACCTCATGAAGTTGGAAAAAAGGAACCGAACGCTTGGGGACTGTATGATATGCTCGGGAATGTGTGGGAATGGTGCTTTGATTTATACGATGAACAAGTGTATGGCTCTTACCGCATATTTAGAGGAGGAAGCTGGGCTGAAGAAGCGAGAGGATGCGGTGCTTCTTGTCGTCGCCGAAGCCACCCAACATTTAGCATCGATGACCTTGGATTCCGTCTTGCGCGGTCACTATAATCACAGTTTTTCTCATAGGAGAATTTTAGCAGGTCCTAATAAACATTAGGACCTGTTCATTTTATTACGATTACTATTGATATAAATCGATAGTTTGTATGGTTTAGCCAACTCGATTACTCATGTTTGGTAGCTATAGATAATTGTTAACCAAAATATCAGTTAAAATGGTTTACAAAAGAGGCTGATCATATTAAACTGTATCTAGTACATAGCAGAGAATCTAATATAGTACTTATTAAATGGATGGTTTATTGGAGGTAGTAAGATGAAAACAAAAGAAATGATGTTTGCTGCACTATTCGCAGCATTTATTGGTGTATTAGGTTTGATACCGCCTATTCCACTCGGATTTATTCCTGTTCCAATCACCCTGCAAACCTTGGGAGTTATGCTGGCTGGAGGATTTCTGGGAAGGAAGATCGGTACCATCAGTATTGTGTTATTTATGGTCATGGTTGCTCTAGGCTTGCCGCTATTATCAGGCGGGCGAGGGGGATTATCTGTATTTGTAGCCCCAGCAACAGGTTATTTACTTAGCTGGCCAGTGGCCGTATTCTGCATCGGATATATGACAGAAAAAGTATGGTCATCACTCAAGACCTGGAAGCTGTTCGCAGTCAATTTTGTATTCGGTGTCGTACTGATCAGTTTGATCGGAGCGCCTGTGATGGCGCTCATGACGAATACATCCATCTGGGCAGGACTTTTGGGAGCAACGGCGTTCCTCCCTGGTGATTGTTTAAAAGCGATCGTTGCTTCACTGATTATTATGCAGATCAAAGCGCTCAGCCCTATTGAGGAAAAGGTAGATACCGCGAAAGTGGAAGGAAGCGTTCATGTTAACATTTGAGCATGTCCATTTTTATTATAAGAAGGGTCAGCCGATTATAGAAGATATGAGCTTTACAATTGGAGACGGCGAGTTTGTATCTATTGTCGGGGCGAACGGCTGCGGAAAATCTACAGTGGCCAAGCTGATTGACGGGTTACTGACTCCCACAACAGGAAGAATAAAGCTGGAACAGCTGGATACGTCAAGACCAGAAGACCTTCACCGGATTCATGAACAGATTGGCTATGTATTTCAAAATCCGGAAGACCAATTTATTACGACAACCGTTATGGATGAAATCATTTTCGGAATGGAAAATATTCGCGTACCCAAGGAAGAAATGCAAGACCGGGTTATCCATGCATTAAGCGCTGTTCAGATGCTGGATTATGCTGGGGCCATGCCTCATCAGCTATCCGGCGGTCAGAAGCAGCGTATAGCAATTGCTGCCATCATCGCCATGCGCCCTCAGATTATTATTTTTGATGAAGCAACATCCATGCTTGATCCGCATGGAAGGGAGCAGGTGCTCTCCATCATGCGGGACCTTCACCGCAAGGGTAAAACGATCATCCACATTACTCATCATATGGAGGAAGCCTTATGTGCAGATCGCATTCTGCTTATCCATCAAGGAAAGCTTGTATATGATGGGGATCCTTTACGTTTTTTTGAAACGGTTCCGGTATCTGATTATCAACTGGAGCCGCCTTTTACAGTGCGTGTACACCGAATGCTCCGCTCCTCTGTGCCTTTATCAGCCGATTGGAAGGAGATGATTCGCTCACAATGGTCTATCAGTTCAATGATGTAACCGTAAATTATGGAGAGCGGACAGCCTTGAAGAATATAAGCTGTACGATCCAGGAGGGCAAATGGATATCTATTATTGGTCCAACAGGAGCGGGTAAATCGACCTTTGTTAAAGTGCTTAAGGGACTTCTTCCGATCGATGAGGGCATGTATTTGATTGATGGGCAGTCCGCACCAAGGGACCGAAAAGGGAATCCTAAGGTTATCGCTGACATCGGATATGTATTTCAATATCCGGAGCATCAATTATTTGAGACGACGGTTTATAAGGAACTCGTCTTTGCCCCCAAACTGCACGGTTATTCAGAACAGAGAATCAAGGAATCCATGGACGAAATTTTACCGCGGCTTGGCCTATCTGATGATGTTCTTCCATTAGCACCGTTTCAGCTAAGCGGCGGGCAAAAACGACGTGTTGCGATTGCTTCTATCCTGATGATGGAGCCGAAATTACTTATTCTAGACGAACCGACAGCAGGTCTTGATCCTGTAAGCCGCAAGGCGCTGCTCAGGTTATTGCAAGAATGGCAGCAGCAGAACAACCGGACTATTCTCTTCGTCACCCATGATATGAATGAGGCTGCCGAATACTCTGATGAGGTCATGGTATTTCAAAACGGTCAACTCAAGGAACATATGGACACGAATAAGCTTTTTCTTGAGCACGGGCCGTTTCTTGAGCAGATCGGACTTTCACTCCCTGAACCCGTGCAGCTTCTTAGACAGATGGAAGAGCTGTCAGGCCGAAGAATGGAAGCCCCAAGCTGTAAGGAACAGGATATTCTAGAGCAGTTGGCCAGGTGGACAATGAACGAGCGGAGCAGATCGGATCATGAATAATACGATACTTATCGGACAGTATTGGGAGACGAATTCGCTCTTCCATAGACTCGATCCGCGTACCAAAATTGTAAGTATTGTGCTTCTTATGCTGAGTTTTATATCACTGGAAAGCTTCATTAGTTATACCATCGCAACCTTGTTCGTTGCAGTCATCATACAGATTTCCAAAATCCCGGTTCGTGTGATGATGGGAGGACTTAAGCCCATCCTGTTTATTTTGCTGTTTACTTTGTTGTATCAAGCTCTATTCACTAAAGGGAATGTCGTATGGTCCTGGTCATTCCTTGAAATTACATTAGAAGGGCTGAAGTCCGGGCTGCGTCTGGTTTGGCGAATCATATTATTGATATTGCTGGCATCGCTATTAACATATACGACGAAACCATTAGACCTGGCCCACGGTTTAGAAAAACTGTTATCACCGTTAACCAAGCTGCATATCCCTGTGGAGCAATTCTCGTTAATGATTGTGATCGCAATCCGCTTTATTCCAACCATTCTGCAGGAACTGGATCGCATTCTGCTGGCACAAAGAGCCAGGGGCTACGATATTAAGGCCTTCAGTGCTCCTAAACGGATTTTTGCATATATCCCCATTCTCGTTCCGCTGTTATTTACGATTATTGGACGAGCCGAGCAGTTATCTTTTGCCGTAGAAGCACGAGCTTATGGGAAGGGAAAAGGGAGAACGTCCTACAAGACATTGAAATTTCAGGCAGTAGACTACCAAGCAGGCGTAGTTGTCATGTTGATGACGGTCATGCTGTTTGTAGTAACAATCGTAAGCGACTAGGGGATCGTCATCCGCACTTCCTTATTTCGATAAACAATTCTTTAAGGAAGATTGAAATTTCACCTTTTTCATGCCTATAATAGATCGATAAAATTAGAAAAAGGTGTCTAATAATGAGCATATTAAACGTTGAAGGGTTAAGTCATGGTTTTGGAGATCGCGCGATCTTCAAAGATGTTTCTTTCAGACTGCTAAAAGGCGAGCATATCGGACTCATTGGTGCCAATGGTGAAGGTAAATCCACTTTCATGAACATTGTTACCAATAAGCTCCAGCCTGATGAGGGCAAGGTGGAATGGTCCAAACGGGTTCGTGTCGGTTATTTGGATCAACATGCGGTGTTGACCAAAGGAATGACAATACTGGATGTGCTGCGGAGTGCATTCCAATACCTGTTCGATCTTGAGAACGAAATGAATGAGATGTATAACAAGATGGGCGAGGTGTCCCCTGAAGAGTTGGAGAAGCTGCTTGAAGAGGTTGGTACGATTCAGGATACGCTGACGAATCAGGACTTCTATATGATTGATGCGAAGGTGCAGGAAACGGCACGCGGACTGGGTATTACAGACATTGGTCTGGATCGTGACGTGAATGACCTTAGCGGCGGACAACGTACCAAGATTTTGCTGGCCAAGCTGCTGCTCGAGAAACCGGATATTTTGCTGCTGGACGAGCCTACCAACTATCTGGATGAACAGCATATTGAATGGCTTAAGCGTTATCTGCAGGAATACGAGAATGCATTCATCTTAATCTCGCACGATATTCCGTTCCTGAACAGCGTAATCAACCTGATTTATCATATGGAAAATCAAAAGCTGACCCGTTATGTCGGTGACTATGATCAATTCCAGCAGGTTTATGAGATGAAGAAGCAGCAGCTGGAATCGGCGTACAATCGCCAGCAGCAGGAAATCGCAGAGCTGAAGGATTTTGTTGCCCGCAATAAAGCAAGCGTAGCTACCCGGAATATGGCGATGTCCAGACAGAAGAAGCTCGACAAGATGGAAGTCATTGAGCTTTCCAAGGAGAAGCCGAAGCCGCAGTTTAACTTCAAGGAAGGCAAGACCGCCGGCAAGGATATATTCGAAACGAAAAATCTGGTCATCGGCTACGACAGCCCTCTCTCCAGACCGCTGGATCTGCGGATGGAGCGCGGTCAGAAGATTGCGCTTGTGGGTGCGAACGGCATCGGGAAAACAACACTGCTTCGCAGTATTTTAGGGGAGATTCCAGCCTTGTCCGGTTCCGTGGAGCTTGGATACAATCTGGAGATCGGATATTTCGAGCAGGAAATGAAGGAAGGCAATTACAATACTTGTATTGAAGAAATATGGGAGACGTTCCCATCACTGAGTCAGTTCGAGGTACGTGCTGCTCTGGCGAAGTGTGGTCTCACAACGAAGCATATTGAGAGCAAAATCGCTGTACTCAGCGGGGGAGAAAAAGCCAAGGTTCGGTTGTGCAAGCTCATTAACAGTGAAACCAATCTGCTTGTGCTCGATGAGCCGACGAACCACCTGGATGTCGATGCGAAGGACGAATTGAAACGTGCGTTAAAAGCGTACAAAGGCAGCATTCTGATGATTTCGCATGAACCTGAATTCTACAATGATATTGCAACGGATATTTGGAATTGTGAATCCTGGACAACGAAAGTATTCTAGGGGACACGAACAATAGTACAGCTTAAGGCCGCAGCGATGCGGTCTTTTTTTTTGCTGCCATTTATGGGTG
The DNA here is from genome assembly GCF_001373415.1 of Paenibacillus dakarensis. Classification (GTDB taxonomy): domain Bacteria; phylum Bacillota; class Bacilli; order Paenibacillales; family Paenibacillaceae; genus Paenibacillus_AQ; species Paenibacillus_AQ dakarensis. Next base: position 55,184 of record NZ_CDSE01000010.1, read on the forward strand.
ACCACCGCTCGGTAGGGTACTCATTTTCGGGGATTTACAATTTGCATGAATATTTTCCTGAAAAAGTTTGGGTGATTTCAACCTTTTATGTTCAAAATTGGGTACATATTCTTAAGCGACAGGCTAGGCTGCTTGTATACATCATGGTGAGGAGGGTGAGCATTTTATGGAATCAAACAGAAAACGGACATCGGATTGGTGGCGGACCTCTACGGTCTATCAGGTTTACCCGAAGAGCTTTAAAGATACAACAGGGCGGGGCACGGGAGATATTCGTGGACTTATTGAAAAGCTTGATTATATAAAAAACCTGGGAATCGATATTGTATGGCTCCAGCCCGTTTATGTATCTCCGCAAAATGATAACGGTTATGATGTTGCTGATTATTATAATATTGACCCGGCGTTCGGGACGATGGAGGACTTTGACGAGCTTGTTCATCAGCTCAAGAAGAGGGACATGTACCTTATGATCGATATTGTCGTCAATCACTCCTCAACAGAGCACCGCTGGTTCAAGGAAGCCAGGTCGTCGCGGGATAATCCGTATCGTGATTATTATATCTGGAGAGATCCTGCAGAGGATGGAGGGCCGCCTAACAACTGGCAGTCTAAATTCGGTGGTTCTGCATGGCAGTACGATGAAGGAACAGGACAGTATTTTCTAACGCTGTTCGACAAGACCCAAGCTGACTTGAATTGGGAGAATGAAAAGGTAAGAGAGGAAGTTGTTAAGCTGCTGACATTCTGGGCGGAAAAAGGTGTAGACGGATTCCGTTTGGATGTCATTAATCTGATATCCAAGGATCAGGATTTTCCGGATGATGACGGAACGGTACCGCCCGGAGACGGACGTCGGTTCTATACCGATGGGCCACGCGTACATGAATATGTGAAAGAGCTAAATGAAAAAGTGTTTACCCCGTTCAATTTAGTTACCGTTGGTGAAATGTCTTCGACGACATTGGAGCATTGCATACGTTATTCGAATCCACAGGAAAAAGAGTTCTCCATGACCTTCAACTTTCATCACTTGAAAGTAGATTATTTAAACGGTCAGAAATGGGAGCTTAAGCCCTATGACTTTGAGGAATTAAAAAGCGTGCTTTCCGAGTGGCAGACCGGGATGCAGAAGGGCGGCGGCTGGAATGCACTATTCTGGAATAATCATGATCAGCCGCATGCGCTTACCCGGTTTACAGACGACGGAGAATATCGGGAGGAAAGTGCCAAAATGCTCGCGACTACGCTCCATGGATTACAAGGCACCCCCTATGTCTATCAGGGAGAGGAAATCGGAATGCCCGATCCCAAGTGGAACGACATTTCAGAATATAGGGACATTGAAACACTCAATATGTACAAAATTCTTATAGAGAATGGAAAGACACCCGAGGAAGCTGCCCATATCGTAAGTGTACGATCCCGGGATAACTCGCGGCTGCCTATGCTGTGGGATGATAGTGATCAGGCTGGATTTACAACAGGTGAACCCTGGATTAAGATTGACGAGCGTTACCTTGTCATTAATGCAAAGGCGCAGACTGAAGATCCCGATTCGATCTATCATCATTATCGTAAACTGATTGAACTCCGTAAAAAGCTTCCCATCCTGATACATGGTCAATATATACGTCTGGATGACAAACATCCTCATGTGTATGCCTATGCCAGGGTAACTTCAGAAGAAATGCTCATTGTTGTTTCCAATTTCAGCAGGGAAGAAGCATTGTTCAATTTCCCTCAGGAAATTTCCGCACGTCTTCATCATGCACGGTCAACTGAGCTCCTTATAAGTAATATGGAAGATAATTTGGTGCTATCTCCTTCGGTAAGAATTCAGCCCTTTGGATCATACATGTGGCTGATTCAAGATGATAAAGAATAACCAATTAAACCTCTTAAGGCAGGAGTGATGAGTATGGCAAACGTTGACCGCAAGAATGTGGAGCGGATTATTGAAGCCATCGGCGGTAAAGACAACATCGAGGCAGCTTCACACTGTGTAACCCGGTTGAGGTTTTCTCTAGTGGACGAAGAACGTGTCGACACCAAGGCACTGGATGCCAATGATTTAGTAAAAGGGCACTTTTCTTCACAAGGCCAATTCCAGGTGATCATCGGTCCCGGTCTGGTTGACCAGGTTTACAACGAAATGATTGCCATTACGGGCGGAGCGAGAGCAACGAAAGATGAAGTTAAATCGCTTGCCAGTAAAAAACAAAACCCGCTCCAGCGGGCGATAAAGACGCTTGCGGATATTTTTATTCCCATTTTGCCTGCTATCGTTATGGCTGGTCTTCTGCTTGGAATTAACAATATTTTAACGGGTAAAGACATCTTTTTCGATAGTCAATCCCTAATAGAAGTATATCCACAGTGGGCGGATGTAGCATCCATTATAAATCTGATTGCCAGCACCGCTTTTGCCTTTCTCCCTGTCCTGATCGGATGGTCCGCCGTGCGTCAATTTGGGGGAAATCCGCTGCTCGGGATTGTGCTTGGCTTGATTCTCGTAAATCCGGAGCTGTTAAGCGCATATCAATATGCTAACGCCAAGCTGGAGGGCACCGTTCCCATCTGGAATTTATTCGGCCTGGAAGTGGAGAAAATCGGGTATCAAGGCCAGGTGCTGCCTGTGCTGGTATCCGCATATATACTCGCAAAGATCGAGAAATATCTGAATAAACATGTGCATGATTCAATGAAGCTGCTGGTTGTAGCTCCTGTTGCGCTGTTAGTGACCGGATTTCTTGCATTTATTGTGGTTGGACCGATTACATTCATGATTGGTAATGCTCTTACTTCCGGGCTTGTCAGCATCTTTGACTCTTTTGCCGCGCTTGGCGGATTAGTCTATGGAGGACTTTATGCACTTCTTGTAATAACGGGCATGCACCATACATTTCTTGCGGTGGATATTCAGCTCATTGGCAGTGAGGGAGGAACCTTCCTGTGGCCTATGCTTGCTCTTTCTAATATTGCACAGGGTGCGGCAGCGCTTGCTATGCTGTTTATCCTGAGAGAGCAGAAGGCGAAAGGGCTTGCAGTAACTTCATCGATTTCAGCATTTTTAGGGGTTACGGAGCCAGCGATCTTTGGTGTAAATATTCGTCATAGGTATCCTTTTATATTCGGAATGATCGGCTCAGGAATTGCAGGTGTGCTATTAGCTTTGAACAACGTCCTGGCTTCTTCTATTGGCGTAGGAGGGATACCGGGGTTCTTGTCTATCTTTCCAAATCAATGGGGAGTCTTTTTCATAGGTATGGCGATCGTGTTGGTCATTCCTTTTGCCGGAACCTTATTGTATGGCAGATATCAGATGACCAGAACAGCCGGAAAATCCGGTGCCTACACAACCATGGGGACGGCTGCGGATGAACAGGCTGCAAGTGCAAGTATGGATTGTGATTTGGACGAGGCAAGAGCTGAACTGGAAGAGGATTCAATTTTGCTCGGGGTTATGCCTGGAGAAGAAGTGATCGAAATTGACTCTCCGATGGATGGAAGAATTGTGCCTTTAACCGAAGTCCCTGATCCTGCCTTCTCGGGAAAACAAATGGGCGAAGGGGTAGCTATCATTCCTGCAGAGGGAAAAGTATACGCTCCTTTTGACGGAACGGTAGAGCATCTTATTAAGAAGAGCAAACATGCCATCATCCTGTCGGATCGAAATGGTATTCAATTATTGATCCATGTTGGTATAGACACGGTCTCCTTAAAAGGGGAAGGGTTTACGGCTCATGTTGAGACAGGAGATGATGTGAAGAAGGGACAACTCCTACTTGAATTTAACAAAGATCTCATAGAACAGGCCGGGCTGTCTGTTATGACGCCTATCCTTATACCGGATGGTCAAGAACGAGTACAGGCGGTAAAGGAATACGAAGGCGAAGTTGCGCATGGTGTAGGTCCAGTTCTACAGGTTACCATCAATGTAAATGCATCATGATATGTTATTTAATTCGTAAAAAAACCGCTATTCATAGCGGTTTTTTTACTTGGATTTTATGATTGGGCATAAGCCTCATCTGCACGTGAACCTTTAACGAATTTGCTAAACAGTGTACGCATTAAGGGTCCAATTACGATGAGTTGGAGTGGCAGTGCAAATACATAATTTTTCATCACAATGGTGAAGTAACTCTTAAGCAGGGATTCCCCAGCTAATCCATTAGACCGGTAAGAAGACAATAAACCGTAGACGGACATACATAGGACCATTCCAGTCACCATACAAAAAGCAAGCGATACAATGAACATAACTTTCTTAGACTTATCAAAGGGTAAAGACATTACTGCTTTTTTAGCCAGTGGCCCAACAATAAAGGATTCCAATATGAATGCAATGATAAAGCCTATAACATATTGCATCATTAATATGATCCAAGTCATTTTTCCAATCAAGTCATTGGTTATGAGGTTGTAGGTAGTCATGAAAATCACCATCCCTGTACACATCATTAATCCAAAATAAAGTTCTTCTTTCTTCGTTGTCGGCAAATTTCTCATCCTCTCTTAAGTTACCTTTGCAATTATATAGATCGTAAAGTCGATTACATAAGTGAACATTATGTGAACATGTTATTATGGAGTTGAATTTCTCATCTAAATCATCCGGAAAAAGTAACGATAACACTCACTAGCCACATTCGTTATAATGATAGGAGTGATTTAAGAAAGGGATGTCATTGATGAAGAAAGTCATCGTCGTAGGATTAGGAATTGTTGGGGCATCCACCGCCTACCAATTAGCAAGATTGGGTGCTGAAGTCCTGATCATAGACCGTAAAGATATAGGACAGGCAACGGATGCGGCGGCAGGCATTATATGTCCGTGGTTATCACAAAGACGGAATCAAGCCTGGTACCGGCTTGCCAAAGCAGGTGCGCGTTATTACCCTGAATTAATAAATGAACTCAAGAGCGAGGGGGAAACCGATACAGGATATGCTCGGGTAGGTGCTCTCAGTATTCATGAGGATCAAGATAAAATCAAAAAGATGGAGGAGCGGGCGCTGCTGCGTAGAGCAGATGCTCCGGAAATCGGTGACATAACTTTGCTTGATGAGCAAGGTACACATCAGAGGTTCCCTCTATTAGCAGAAGGATATAACTCGGTACACATTAGCGGTGCGGCTCGTGTAGATGGACGTGCCTTGAGAGATGCACTGCTTCGATCAGCACAACGAAACGGCGCCACTCTGGTAACCGGAGAGGCCAAACTTCAGTTCCAGTCCAGCCGTGTTACTGGAGTAACTGTCGGCTTAGAGAGCTTCACTGCTGACGAGGTTATCGTATGCGCAGGTGCATGGGCCAACCAGATATTGCAGCCGCTGGGTATACATTTTAAAGTGACTTATCAGAAGGCACAAATCTTGCATTTAAAGATCGAGGATCAGGAGCAAGACACGGCCTCATGGCCTGTTGTCATCCCGCCGACGGATCAATATCTGCTCGCATTCGACAATCAGAAGATCATTATTGGAGCAACTCACGAGAATGATGTTGAAGGTTACGATACGAGAGTAACCGCGGGAGGCATTCAGGAAGTATTGAATAAAGGGCTGGAAATAGCTCCAGGTTTAGCGGATAGCACGTTTCAGGAGGTAAGAGTCGGCTTCCGTCCGTTTACTCCCGGTTTTCTTCCGGTCCTGGGTGCAGTACCAGGCTGGGAAGGTCTTCTGACTGCTAATGGTCTGGGAGCTTCAGGTTTAACGATGGGACCCTTCATTGGAAGTCAATTAGCAAAGCTGGCATTAGGTTTAGAGCTTGATATTGATCTAAGTGATTATGGTGTTAACAAAGCAATGGTGGAGGAATGAACCTTCTCCGTTTCAGGACCGCGACCATCGCGGTTCTTTTTAATAAAATCTATAATATTCTATATATAAGTAGAGTATAAATATTTAAGAGGATGACCAAGCTAGCAAAAATATGAATGATGAAATAATTACCTGGACACAATTTTACTAGTTGGGAAGCGCTATCAGCCAGTATACTAAAACATAAATGAGAATTACATAAGAGAAGGAGGACATGAATGGAACAACCTCGCATTTGGCCAGATCGGTTTAGGCGATTTTTTCTTAACAACAAGTTTGTGCTTCTGTTATTAATAATGCTGCTAGCGGGACTTAATATCTTCGTTCTGAGCAAAATTTCATTTGTTCTGTACCCGGTAGGAGTCCTGATTAAAACCATCGTATTACCGATCATCTTGTCCGGAATTTTGTATTATCTATTAAATCCCATTGTAGACGTGATGGAGAAAAGAAAAATCAAGCGCGGATGGTCCATCTTGATTCTATACTTGGCTATTGCAGGCATTCTGACAGTTGTCGTGCTTGCTGTCATTCCTGTTATCCGGACCCAGATCACGAGCCTGATTGACAATTTACCGAGATACAGTGAAAATGTCAGGCTGCAATTTGAAGAACTAACCGGCAGCCAATTATTCGGCCAGATTCAGGAGGCACTGAGTGTCAACTCTCAAGAGTGGTGGAGTACAGTTTCCAAAAAAGCTTCAGATATTCTGAACCAAACCTGGTCCAAGGTAGGAGGCTTCCTGGGTGCGTTCACCGAGATTTTGTTATCGATTGTGACTGTGCCTTTTGTTCTGTTTTATATGCTGAAGGATGGGAAAAAGCTTCCGCAAAAGATTCTGTCTTTCCTGCCAACCAAAAGTCGTTCCGGCATCCTGCATGTACTTCATGATATTAATCATCAGATCAGCTCATTTATCCGTGGTCAGATTATCGTCAGCTTTTGTATAGGCATCCTGCTCTATATCGGCTATATGATTATCGGATTGGATTATGCGCTAGTTCTTGCAATTATTGCCTCATTCACAAGCGTTGTCCCTTATTTGGGTCCCGCGATTGCAATTACTCCTGCACTTATAGTGGCTCTGGTCACCTCACCGGTTATGCTGCTGAAGATGATTGCTGTGTGGACGATTGTACAGTTAATTGAGGGCAAATTTATATCTCCGCAAATCATGGGTAAAACGCTTAAAATTCATCCAATCACAATAATCTTTGTTATTCTGACATCAGGCAATCTGTTTGGCGTGGTTGGTGTACTGCTTGCTGTTCCGGGTTATGCGGTTCTCAAAGTATGTATATCCCACATGTTTGAATGGTTTAAAGATACTTCCGGATTATATGATCCGCCAGGTAATTAATGAATAAATATAATACGGTCTGAATGCCGAACCCTCGCCTGAGCAGCAAGTTTGCTGAAAAGCGAGGGTTCACTGCTATAAGGGAAACTATACCGACTTGCCTCTGAATGAATGCCTGAGACCGCTAATGAGCACAGTCCAGGGCTGACCGTTATGAATCGTTAATTACAAATCGAAACCTTCAAGACTGTCATTCATATCTTCAGATATGATTGCAGCTGCTTGAAGGTTTTTTTGGTGCTAACTGGAGCGAAGTTTTTGAGAAAGATGAGTAAAATTTAAGGGATTTGTTTAAGTAAGAGTCAGGAACCATAATATAAATATAGGAGGAATCGACGAATGTTTAGACATCAGAAGGAACTCCAGTATGAAGTGAAAGTAGAGCGTCCAGATCCTCAGTTTGCCAAAAGCGTTCAAGAAGTTCTGGGAGGACAATTTGGTGAAATGACCGTTATGATGCAGTATCTGTTTCAAGGATTTAACTGCCGCGGTGAGGAAAAATATAAAGATATGCTTATGGATATCGGTACCGAAGAAATCGGACACGTTGAGATGTTATGTGCTATGATCAGCCAACTGCTTGATGGTGCTTCCCCTGAAGATCAGCAAGAAGCAGCAAAAGATCCAGCGATGGCAGCCATTATGGGTGGTGTGAATCCTCAGCATCTGATTGTGAGCGGCCTAGGCGCGATGCCAACCAATTCAAACGGAGTACCTTGGAACGGGGCTTACATTGTAGCCAGCGGCAATCTGCTCGCAGATATGCGTACCAATCTTCATGCCGAAACACAAGGAAGACTGCAGGTTGCAAGAATCTATCATATGACCAAGGATGAAGGAGTTCGTGCAGCATTCCGTAAAATGCTGGCGCGTGACCGCTACCACCAGTATCAATGGATGGCAGCTATTCAGGAACTGGAAGAGAAGAATGGAGTGGTTGTTCCTGCATCCTTCCCTCCAGAAGCTGAGATGGAATCACAGACAGAAGCGTACAAGTTCTGGAATTTATCTGAAGGAACAGAATCAGCAGAAGGTCTCTGGGCTACAGGCACTGCTCCGGATGGAACAGGGGATTATGTGTATGTTGAAAATCCTGTACCGGAAGGTCAAATATATAAAGCTGAAATCCCTGTAACTGAAATTCACCATGATTTAGATGGTAAAGTCAGCGATAAATAAATAGAGATGATTTACGAGAGTGTTCTTCAAACAAATGAAGAACACTCTTTATTTTTGTGCCAAAGTAAATCTTCCAGATTGTACGAATGAATGTATTATAAATGAAGAAGGAGAATGTCAAAAGAGTTTTGACTAGTCATGAAATAGGGATATACTAAATGAATAATTATTAATGAAATACAAATGAAAGGAATTAGAAATGGTACATTCAGAAGATACCAAAAAGCAGCATTGGAAAAGGAATATTATTCTCTTTTTAAGCAGCCAGACCCTTTCCTTATTCGGTTCATCGCTGGTTCAATATGCAATTATGTGGCATATAACCTTGACAACCCAGTCAGGAATCATGATGACGATGTATATTCTTTGCGGATTCATTCCTACTTTCCTGCTGTCACCGTTTGCCGGTGTTTGGGCGGACCGTTTCAACCGTAAATTTCTTATCATGATATCGGATGCAATGATTGCTGTGGTTACGCTCATACTAGCGGTTACCTTTATGCTCGGATATGAAGCGATGTGGCTTCTGTTCGTCATCTCTGCTGTACGAGCACTTGGTGCCGGGGTTCAGACACCAGCGGTAGGAGCCATTTTGCCTCAAATTGTTCCGCAGGACAATCTGACGAAGATCAATGGAATCAACGGAAGTCTGCAGGCTCTTATGATGTTCATTGCGCCGATCGTCAGCGCGGGCATTCTTTCGGTCGCTTCAATTGAAATGATATTATTCATCGATGTCATTACCGCGGCGATCGCGATCTTAACCTTATTCTTCTTTCTCAAAATCCCACTGCATCAGAAGGCATCTGATCATCAGACAACCGGATACCTGGACGATTTCAAACAGGGTTTAGTCTATATTGGACAGCATGCCTTTCTGAAGACATTCTTTATTTTCTTCGGCTTCTTCTTTGTTCTTATGGCACCTGCGGCATTTTTGACACCGCTGCAAGTAACGAGAACCTTTGGTGATGATGTGTGGCGTTTGACCGCTATCGAAATAGCGTTCTCTGTCGGTATGATGGCAGGAGGCGGTGTTATTGCCTCATGGGGAGGTTTTAAGAACAGGGTATTTACGATGACATTGGCCAGTCTCATCATGGGGATATGTACCGTTCTGCTGGGTATTGTTCCAATCTTTTGGATATATCTGGCCGTAATGGCGGCGTTCGGTATAGCGATGCCTATATTCAATACGCCTACAACCGTCTTGCTGCAAGAGAAGGTGGACGGCAACTACTTGGGAAGGATATTCGGCGTGTTCGGAATGATCTCAACCTCCATGATGCCGATCGGGATGCTGATATTCGGACCGCTTGCCGATGTGATTCAAATCGAATGGCTGCTCTTTGGGACAGGGCTGTTCATGCTGGTGTTAACTCTATTATTCTCTACTAACAAACGGCTTATCGAAGCTGGTAAGCCTCTTCCTGAGGAAACTAAACAGGAGTAAAGGTGATCCCGTAAATAAAAACAGGCTGATGAAGGGTTGAACTGCTTCTCAATGGTTAGAAACACAATAACCGTTGAGTTGCAGTTTCAGGATAATAACCCTTGTCAGCCTGTTTATTCATTTTGAGTAAGATTGGGTCCTCATGGTTTAGCCAGATATTTTAAATTGGCTGTTGTACAAGTTATAGTAGAAGCCTTTCTTCTGGAGAAGTTCTTCATGTGTACCTCGTTCAGAGATACCGCCTTGATGAATAACCAGAATCTGATCCGCTTCTCTTATCGTACTCAGACGGTGAGCAATGACAAAGCTGGTTCGACCCTGCATTAGAGTCTTCATGGCAGCTTGGATATGCATTTCGGTCCGTGTATCTATGCTGCTCGTTGCTTCATCAAGAATAAGGATGGCCGGATCTGCAAGTACAGCTCTTGCAATCGTAAGCAGCTGTCGCTGACCTTGGCTTAGATTACTCCCACCTGATGCAATCAGAGTATCATAGCCTTGAGGCAGCTTGGAGATAAAATCATGCGCGTTCGCAAGTTTAGCAGCGGCTGTAATTTCCTCATTCGTTGCATCTAAACGTCCGTATCTGATATTTTCACGGATCGAGTCCGAGAATACATATGCATCCTGTAGAACAATACCAAGTTTTCTGCGAAGATCATCCTTGTTCATCTGGCGGATATCCATGCCATCTATTGTGATGCTGCCTGAATGAATCTCATAAAAACGTGTCAGCAGATTGATGATTGTCGTTTTTCCTGCACCTGTTGGCCCGACTAAAGCAATCGTTTGGCCGGGTTTTGCGCTTAGGGATACATCTTTGAGAATCGGAACACCTTCTTTGTAACTGAAAGAAACCTGCTCAAACTTCACAGTTCCGCGTATTTCACCTGACTTATGGATATCGGGATCTCCTATATATTCTGACTCCGTATCGATAATTTCGAATACCCGTTCTGCGCCAGCTACTGCAGACTGAACCAGATTAAATTGATTGGCCAGGTCGTTCAATGGACGTTGAAACTGCTTGGAATAGTTCAGAAATGCAACGACAACACCCACACTCGTCCAGTCTCTGAAGGACATGTATCCTCCAACCGCAGCGATAAGGGCGAAGCTAAGATTGTTCAGTACGTTCATGACGGGCCCCACTGTACCTGAGTAAATCTGGGCCTGGATGCTTGCATCTGTCAGCTTCTTATTCTTATCATCGAATTGTTCAGCAGCAGCCTTTTCTCTCCGATAAACCTGAACAACCTTTTGGCCCGAAACCGTTTCTTCGATAAATCCGTTTAGCTCTCCCAAGTGTGATTGCTGCCCCGAGAAATGCTTCCGTGTGCGGCTTGCAACGGTCTTGGTAAACAGCATAACAAACGGAATCGTAACCATACTCAGCAGAGTCAGCCATACATTCAGGTATAACATGATGAAGAGGGAACCAACGAGTGATAAGACGCTGGAAATCAGCTGGGTTACACTGGAATTCAGTGTGCCGGATACATTTTCTATATCATTGGTGGTTCGGCTCATTAATTCGCCATGTGTCTTCGTATCGAAGAAGCGTAAGGGAAGAAGCTGCAGTTTCGCAAAAATGTCCTTTCGCATTTCCTGCACCGACTCTTGGGATACCTTTACCATCACATGCTGCTGGAGCCATGCAGTCAATGCCGTGCCTGCGTAAACAGACATAAGGATACCACACAGCCCGATTAATCCCTTATAGTTACCAGGAACAATATAATCGTCAACCGCCATTCCTAGAAGATAGGGGGCGGTAAGTGATAGAACAGTAGACACCAATGTGAACAAAAATACAGCGATCATGCCTCTTCGATGAGGGCGGATATAACCCCATATTCGGCGAACGGTAATCATCGTGTTTTTTGGCTTTACTATGCCGGTGGTCATCCCGTTCATCGGTCTGCTGCCTCGCATGCTGAAATCGGGTGTCTCGTGATTTGAGGAAGAAGACTGTTCTCCTGGCTTAGCCATAGGAAGGCACCTCCCTGCCGAATTGGGATATATAGATATCCTGATAAATTTCACATGAGGCAAGCAGCTCTTGATGAGTTCCTTCTGCTACCAATCGTCCTTCGTCCAGGATCAGGATTTTATCCGCGTCCATGACAGAGGAAATCCGCTGGGCAATCAACAAGCAAGTACGTCCCTTCATGAGCTGCCCCAGTTCATGTTGCAATCTTGCCTCTGTTCCCGTATCGATCGCACTGGTGCTGTCATCGAGAATGAGTATGGATGGCTTGAGCAGCAGAGCACGGGCAATGGCAATTCTCTGTTTCTGACCTCCCGAGAGATTAATTCCCCGCTGTCCCAGTTCGGTATCGTAGCCTTCTGGCATCCCCATAATGAAATCATGGGCTTGCGCAGCCTTGGCCGCTGCTATGACTTCCTCATCTGCTGCATCCGGTTTACCGTAGCGGATGTTGTCACGGATGGAGCCGGTGAACAAGATGGATTCCTGCAGCACCATTCCGATCATTCCCCGTAGCGTAGAAAGATCAAAGCTGCGAACGTCCGTGCCATCGAGCAATATTTGCCCTTCAGTTACATCATATAATCGGGGAATTAAGGACACGAGAGATGATTTGCCGGCTCCCGTTGCACCCATAATGGCTATTGTCTGTCCCGGTTCAGCTGTAAAGCTGAGCCCATGAAGAACAGGCTGAAGAGTTCCTGATTGATAGGAGAATGTAACCTGATCGAACTCGATCTTGCCTTGGTGTAAGGTGTTCTGTTGCAGCTTCGACGGCGCTTTAATGTCAGGCTCGGCAGATAATACCTCCTGAATCCGGTCAGCGGACACTTTAGCGGTTGATATCCGGACAAGCATCATTGCAACGGAAGAAACCGAGAACAGCACCTGAGTAACATAGTTAATAAAGGCAACGAGACTGCCGACCTCAAAAGAACCATTGATCGCATCTTTTCCGCCAAACCAGAGCACAGCCACAATACTAATATTTAAAATCATGGTCAAAATCGGCATATTTACGGCTACTATACGCTGGGTCTTGACAGACACCTGGGTGAAATCTGAATTGGCGCTGTTAAACCGCTTGTTCTCATATTCTCTTCGCACAAAAGCTTTGGATACCCGTATTCCTGCAAAGTTCTCTTTAAGGACGGTGTTCACTTTATCCAGCTTCTGCTGAATAACTGAAAACAACGGAAGGGTAGCACGAATGAGCATAAACATCACAATGAACAGAAGCGGAACGGCCATAGCCAGAATAATCGCAAGCTTCGGACTGATGATCACCGCCATGATAATACTTCCTATCGCTAGAAACGGTGAGCGGACAAATATACGAAGCAGCATCTGCACCATGGTCTGAATTTGCACGATATCATTGGTTAGACGGGTGATGAGAGAGCCGGTAGAGAATTCATCCAGATTGCGGAACGATAGCGTCTGTACCTTACGGAACAGGTCGCGGCGCACATCAGCACCGAAGCGCTGAGAGGCGATGGAGGAGAATATCGTACATCCCACACCACCGATTAGTCCGATAATAGCCGCGCTAACCATGATGAGACCTGATCTCTGGATGTGTGAAAGATCATTTTGCATGACTCCCTTGTCTATGATGCTCGCCATCAGGATCGGCTGCAGCAAGTCCATGGCAACCTCTAGCAGCATCAAGAGTGGTGCCAGCAGGGCAGCAGCCCAGTGGGGACGCAAGTAACGAAATAGCTTAAGCAAATGTAGAAACACCTTCTTTGGTAATAAATTCAGCTAAATACCAAGTTAAGCCATAGGAGAGGGGAAAGTCAAAGAAAATAAACAATTAGATGAATGAAGAAAAAGTCCCAGTCCATTTTAGTTATATTGGTGCTTATGCTTCTGAATTGGGTTATGTATATTTAGATAGCAGTGATTAATGACTCCCTTAGGCCTTCTTCGACGTCATATAACAGGGAGTTACAACTGCCTATAACGAAATATCAGGAGGTAGCTTTAATGTATCCAATCCAAACAAGGAGACATGATAAAAATCCGCTAAAAGTACTTTTATCACTAGTACTCGCACTAAGTTTGTTTAGCTTGACAGCTTTACCCGCATTTGCGGCATCTCCCGGTAAAACTGTAAATGCTTCTGCAACATTGGCCTATAATTTGAAAGGGCTGAAGCATAATGTTGCCGTCCAGAAGGCTTATATCGCTGATAAGTATGTGTACGTAACGCAGCGCTCAAAAGGAACTTGTTATCTTTCAAGGTTGAAGATTAATGGAAAAGACGCAAAGTATGTGGACGAGATGACCATTACCAATACCGGTCATTGCCAGACCCTGGACATGTACACGTATAAAGGTGATAACTATTTCTATTTCAGCTCAAAGGCTGATCCATCAACCAAATATTATTGGTCGCTTCAAGTTGCAAGAGTTCAATATAAAGCAGGCAAGAAATTGAACTATACGGATCTGCCGCGGTTCACTTATATGAACTATGCTAATAAAAAAGGATCCAGACTTGGTGAAACCTACCGTGTAGACGGTGGAGGGAATAGCACCCACACCTTTTTCCGTGTCCAAACAAAGGAAGGGAAAGTAACCTGGGCTATCTATGACACGGTGGCATTGAATAAGCTTCTTGACAGCAAGAAAGAAGTACGTATGGACAGTGCAGCGGCAAAAAAAGCGGCAGTTACAAGTTTTACACAGTCAGGCAAAAATATCGTGAGACCTAATGGCTCTTTCCAGGGTGCAGATATGCTCGGTAAATCAGCAATCTATACATCAGGAGGTGCGGACGGCCAGACCCCGAAGATTGCGTTAATGTCTAACAAGGGCGCTTACAAAACCCTTGTAAATATTACAAATGTAGGCAAGCGTGAAATCGAGGGTGTTCAGACCAAGGATGGAAAAGTGTATTTTACGATTGTAACCAATCCGAAGAGTAAGAAGGATACCCAAAAAATATACTATGTTTCAGAAAGCAAGTTCAAATAAACATATAAATGAAAAATAGCAGCTATCCCGTTAGATCAATGATCTTGCGGGATAGCTGTTTTTTTGAGTTGTGCAATTTTTTTACGGGAAGGAACCAATAGTGTGATAACAAAGGCGATTACAGCTAATATCGTCATGAAATAGTAAGCATCGCTTGAACCAAAAGTAGTAGCAAGTGAGCGAATCTCATCCGTTCCCATATTCGGAGATTGTTCTGCCATGACAGCCGAATGACTGCTAAATTGTCCAGAAAAAATAGTAATGATTACTGCTGTTCCAATGGCACCGGAAATTTGGCGTACGGTATTATTTACGGCTGTACCATGGGTTACGAGATTTCTAGGCAAAGCATTTAATCCAGCTGTATTCAGCGGCATTGTAATAAAGCTCAATCCTATACGAAGGAAAATCGTCCGTACCATTAAAAAGAGATAAGTGGTTGTGACCGTAAGGTCGGTT
This sequence comes from Paenibacillus dakarensis, assembly GCF_001373415.1. GTDB lineage: Bacteria > Bacillota > Bacilli > Paenibacillales > Paenibacillaceae > Paenibacillus_AQ > Paenibacillus_AQ dakarensis. The sequence continues at coordinate 70,436 of NZ_CDSE01000010.1, forward strand.
ACGACCCACATGGAAGGAATGACGAAGAGCAATCCGGTAATAAACAGCGGCTTGGCTCCATAACGATCATACATTCGGCCCGTAATAGGAGACATAAACGCATTGACCAAAGCTCCCGGCAGTAATAATAATCCTGCGTCAAATGCAGTGAAGCCCCGTCCATTCTGTAAATATATAGGCAACAGAATCATGTCTGCATACATCATCATCGTCACAATGATATTGATGATCGACGTAAGCGTAAATAATTTATTGTTAAAAACGCCCAGGTTGAGCAGGGGATCGTCCGATTTGAACTGACGCAGACAGAATAACGTTGTAATCATAATGCCTGACAATATCGTAAGAATGACAACGGGATCATCCCATCCGTGGCTCCCTGCATTACTGAAACCATATAAAATGAATCCAAAGCCGAGCGTGGATAATATGACACTTGTTAAATCAAGCTTCGGTCTGGACGTCTCTGATACGTTAATTAAATATTTCATCGCTAACCCAATCACAACAACGATAAATGGGATGAGACCGACAAAGAGGTAACGCCATGAATAGTACTCGATAACAAAACCGGCTAAAGTCGGTGCGATGGCTGGAGCGAAAATCATGGCTAGTCCAATCAACCCCATCATACTGCCCCGTTTATCCGCTGGAAATATGAACATTACGACAGTCATAAGCAGCGGCATAATGATTCCTGCTCCAATTGCTTGTATCATACGTCCTGCAAGCAGAACCGGGAAGCTTGGTGCTGCAGCACATAATATAGATCCAATTAGAAGAAACAGCATGGAACTGATAAATAATTGACGTGTAGAGAACCGTCTCATCAAATAGGCGGTAATAGGAACGAGAACACCGTTAACTAACATGAAGCCTGTAGACAGCCATTGTACGGTAGTAGGAGTTACTGAAAATACTTCAATTAAATGGCTAAAAGCTACGTTTAACAGTGTCTGATTCAGGGTGGATAAAAAGCAGCCCATAATTAATACGGTTAACAATATTTTCTTGTTGATGGATTCCGACATTCATATATTCCTTTCTGTCATTGCTTTATTAACACCATGTCAATAAAATAGACAATAACATGTTTTAAAACGGATGCCTATTTACAATGATCTGAAAAGTGTCGATTAAACATCATATTTCAAAAAACTATAAATGAAATTTAAATTTATTAGATGAAGGAGAAATAAATTGACGATAAGTAATAAACAAGACCCGCGTGCACTTCGTTCCAAACGTATGCTTAAGGAAGCCGTCCTGGATTTACTCATTGAAAATCCTGAAATTTCAAAGCTCACCGTTCAGAAAATAGCCTCGCGTGCTGAATTAAACCGTGCGACTTTTTATTTGCATTTTATAGATATACAAGATTTATTAAGACAGGTGGTCTATGATATTTTCGACGACTTGTCGTTAGAAATGTCACCTCTATTACAAATCAATGATTTAAACAATCAAGAGCAATTAATCGCATTTCTTGACTGCTTTTACAGACATCGAAAAATATTAGCTGTACTTATTGAGCATCCGGGATTCAAGAAGAAAATGCATATGTTCTTAAAAGACTCAATCGCAATTCAACGGGAACGAGAGGGAACAAATACTTCGGAACACATCCTATCGGGAGATATTTTAGCCTCTTCGATTCTTGGCGTTATCATGTGGTGGATCAAAGACGGAATTCATTTTAGCTCCGAGTATATAGCGAATCAGATGGTTCTGCTATATCGATAAAATCTAATAGAAATGATGTTGATGATGAAAATAGAATTAGGGCAAGAGCAAATAGAAGTCCATGTGGAATATGGTCCACGTAAGAAGATATCGATCCATATTGACCCGAATGGGTGGATTACGGTAAAGGCCCCAACGCATACAGGAGATGAATTGTTAATCCATGCGGTAAAACGGCATGGGGATCAAATATTGCAGCAACTGCACGCGATTGAGGCTTCCCGGGCCGAAACGAAGGTCAAGGCATACGAAGCTGAAGGGAAGTTCCTGCATTTAGGTCAGTATTACTTTCTGCATGAATTAATCGATACGAATGGACGAAGCCTTGAAGAACTTCAGCTAGATCTGAAAAAGTTCTACTTCACAAGCTGCAAGAAAGTGATCGGAGAACGTATCAAAATCTATCAGAAGCAGCTGAAGGTCACGCCTAAATCCTTCAAAATCGAGGAGTCACATACCAAGTGGGGAAGCTGTAATTCAGCGAAACATCTTACGTTTAATTACCGGCTTGCGATGGCACCGATTGAGGTCATTGATTATGTTGTCATTCATGAGCTCTGTCATCTCGTGCATATGAATCATGACCGTTCCTTCTGGCGTCTTGTCGGCAGCGTAATGAAGGATTATAAAGATAAAGAAGCGTTTCTTGCGAGGTATGGCCAGGCGATGACACTGTAATAATCAAGCGAGAATGAAACCTGTTCGGCAGCTTTATAGAAAATAATGCGTATTTCTACACATCCTGCTGTGCTATGATTACTACTAAGAGATAATAGGATGGGGGGAGTTAAATATATAATAGCTTCATAAATACAGCTAACATAGAATAGAAGATATTATGATATAAATATCGATCAGAGGAAAGAGACGGTGAAGGTGTATGAATAATCAGCATTCTTATCCGGAAGTGATTACCTTTGGAGAAAGTATGGGCCTGTTGATTGCCGCGGGAGGAAAAGGTCTTGAATACACATCAAATTTGACGCCATCCTTTGGCGGGGCTGAGACGAATGTTGCGATCGGGTTGTCGAGGCTTGGGCATTCAGCAGGATGGTGTGGGCGACTAGGTAATGATCCGTTCGGGCATCGGATATATAAGACGGTGAGGGGAGAAGGTGTAGATGTTACACGTGCTTCGTTCACAGATGAGGCTCCAACAGGATTAATGATTCGGGAGCATGCGGCTGGGAAAAGCTCTGTCTATTATTACCGTAAGCTGTCTGCTGCAAGCAAGATGACTCCTGAGCATTTGGATGAGGAGTACATTGCGGGCGCAAAAATTTTGCATATTACCGGAATCACACCTGCGTTAAGCACCTCCTGCGCTGAGACAGCAGCAGAAGCGATGGACATAGCCAGGAAGCATGGAGTCAAAGTGAGCTTCGACCCCAATTTACGATTAAAACTATGGGATATAGAAGCTGCCCAAAAGGTTATTCTTCCGCTAGCTTTGAAAGCGGATTATTTCTTGCCAGGGTTAGATGAATTGAAGCTGCTGTACGAGACGGAATCGACGGATCAGATATTTTCGAGGCTCAGTGAGTTGTCTGCTGTAAGCATTATCAAAGGCGGCGAGGACAAAACTTATATTCTGGAGAACGGTAAAATGTCAGTGGTTCCATATTTTAAAGTCGATCAGGTAATCGATACTGTGGGAGCCGGAGATGGCTTTTGTGCCGGATTTCTTGCCGGCTTATTACGGGAATACAGCCTTGAGGAAGCCGTTCGAGTCGGTAATTTGATCGGGTCTCAGGTAATCCAGACAGTGGGTGATTGGGAAGGTCTCCCTAGTGCAGCACAAATCGAGCGGCTGCTTGCAGGTAACGCGCATATTGAACGATAAAGATATGTTTGAATAAAATACCGAATGGATTCGCAATTTGATGAACTCTGATTAAATAAATAAGACGGGTGAGGAGATCATATGAAGAAAATTCAGCTTATCCAGAAGATTGTTCAGGAAGGTGTCGTTGCGGTACTTCGCGCAGAAACGGCAGGAGAAGTTGTTGCCATGGCTGAGGAAGCTATCTCGGGTGGAATTAAAGTGATTGAAATTACCATGACAGTTCCCTTTGCACTCAAGGCTATTGAGGAGCTGGCTCAAAAATACAAATGGAATTCACCGGATGAGTCAACGTATGCAATTATTGGTGTAGGGACAGTGCTTGACTCTGAAACGGCTCGAGCGGCGATTCTGAGCGGTGCCGAATTCGTAGTGTCCCCTTGCCTTAGCATAGAGACGGTCGCTTTATGTAATAGATATCGAGTACCGGTTATGCCAGGCGTGATGACGGTCAAGGAAATAAAAGAAGCTCTTGAACTTGGAGCAGATATCGTTAAGCTATTTCCAGGCAACCTGTATAGCCCATCCGTAATCAAGGTGATCAAAGGCCCATTACCGCAGGCGAATATCATGCCAACCGGTGGTGTATCGCTTCAGAATCTTGGCGAATGGATTAAAGAGGGAGCAGTAGCGGTAGGGATCGGCTCCGATTTGACGAATGACGCGGTGAAAGCACAGGATTATTCACTGATTCGAAAGAAAGCTGCCGCTTATGTGAATGCGTATCGACAGGCAAAGGAAATATAATATTTCGAGTTTATTACATATCCAAATACAGCCCAAAGAGTCGGAGTAAGAACGTCTCTTTGGGCTGTATTTTGACGGAATCAGGATGACTTTGGATCCTTTCCCAGGGCAAGGCGCTGCTCTGCTGCGTATTGCTGTCGGAATTGTCCCGGTGTATGTCCTGTTCTTGCTTTAAACATCTTGTTGAAATAGCTCACATTCGCGTAACCGATCTCTCTGCAGATCTCTTCCACAGACGCGCCAGTCTGCTTCAACAGCTCCATTGCCCGTTTGATGCGAAGCTGGATGAGATAATCATTGACGGTCATTCCCTTTGATTCTTTGAATATGCGTCCCAAGTAGGATGAGCTCCGTTTTACATGTTCCGCCACGTTATCCACAGAAATATTATTGTTGTAGTTGTTGTCCATGAATTCCGTTGCCAGCTGAAGCGTCACATCCGTCATTTTAGAGCGTTTCTCTTGATGGTAGTCAATGATCTTACTGCATATCATTAAGATGCATTCTTCCATATCCTGCACGGTTTCTGCGCGCGCCAGGGCATCTGTATAGGATGATTTTTCGCCGAAAACAGCGGTCACCTCGCCACCGGTCTGAACGAGTGTTTTTACGAGTTCGCCACTTAATTGCACAAACAGGTGGTTAATATTAGCTCTGCCCAGCCTTTGGTCCAGAACCTTCCGGGTGATGGCTCGAATCACTGCAGTACATTCTTCCTTATCCGTCTGCAAAAGGGATTGCTGCAGCTTCGATTCAAGCTCATAAGGATAATAGTAGGAACCTTCTTCCGATTTCCATTCACCAAGGATAGAGTAAGGAAGAATCTCACCCTTACCGATATAGATTTTCATGTTTAGTGCCTCCTGAGTCTCGTTGTAAGCCGCACTCACGGATGGCTCTCCTGAGTGAACACGGCTGACAGCGATGGTGACAGAGATACCATAACGACTTAAAAAATACAGTTTGAGTCTCTTGGCTTGTTCTATCGGATATGTATCATCTACATCCGGCTGTAAGGAGAGAAGGATGACCGTATGCCTGCTGTCTTTGACAAAAATTTCTCCGTCAATATCTTCTCCCAGCTCTTCTATTAGTCCATATTGAAGCAGATGTGAGTGGAAAATATCATCTGAACCCTTGAGCGGATCATGTTCCTCGCGCTCTAGGATCAGGATGGCAAATCGATTGAAATCAAGCTTTAATTCAAGCAGCTCCGCCGCTAGGTCGGACCCGTTTGCAGGTTCATCCCGACAGGCACCCTGGATTAAATCGTTCAAATATTTTTCCTTAATAGCTGTACGGTTGCCGGTGAGAAGATCCTCCACTTTCCGTTTTTCTTTCATTAAATTATCGCGGTAATGAGTCATCTGCTCAAATGAATGACGGATAAACCCGGCTTCGTCCGTACGGGTTGGGGCACCTGATTTTTCGCGCCGTTCGAATTCTTCAGAACTCTCGATATAGGAAATTACACTTTGAAGAGGGCGATATAATCGTCGCGATAAATAATAGGAAATTGCGACAGCAGCCGTTATGTATAGGATGGCGACGGCCCAAACGATGGTTTTAATACGATTCATTCCCTGGAGTAAGACGGATCGTTCGGTAATATCGACAAATCGCCAGCCTGTAATATTCGATTTCGTGTAAGTAAGGATCTGATCAGAATCGCTAATATAGTAGCCATTATCAGCTGAGATCTGGCCTGCATTCAATTTCTGAAGCAGCGTTTCTCTGTCAAGAGAATCGGAGTATAGAAGTTCACCTTGTGGACCGATCACCATGGTTGTGCCTTTTTTGTTCTTGTAGTGACTTAAGTAGTCAGCGAAAAGTCGATCCAGATTTAAATTAATGACGATGGCGCCCTCCACATGGCCGATTAGTGGCATCTTTTGAATGAGGGAGGTCGCAGGATTATTCGGAGAGAAACCGTTCTCCCTTCCGGTTAACCACACGGTGCGGGATCCTGAGTCTTGTTTCAAGCTATCCTTCCAGGACAGATCAGCAAAATTGGATATAGAAGACGTCTTTATCTCAGGGCGTGATGTAAGGACAAGCTCCAGCGGGTCGTAATATAGATAAATAGAATCGATGTAAGGACTCAGCTTTTTTTGTTCTTCCACAAGAGCTGATAAATCGATTAATGAACTTACGGAGAGTTTGCCTCCGATGGTGTGATACAAGTAGGATTGAGCCATTAGCAAATTATTAGCTGCATTCCTAATGGTTGCCAGTTCCTTGTGAATAAGCTCCTGCTGCTGAGTCAGGACCGATTCATTGTATCCAATGGAGTTGCGTACACTGTTATCCGCCGAAATCATGTATGTGACCGAAGAAATGAGAATGACTGTAATTAATGCAATGGCGGTCATGGATAACAGCAGTTTAACGAACATAGAGTTATTTTTAATACTCACTTGTCCTCTCATGGCAATCCTCCTTGCTTCCAATGTGGCAGCGCTTTCATATGAGAATCCGGATGATTTTTCACCAGATGTGCAATGCCAATTATATCTTACATAAGCGGGATTCGGACAGATAGAAATCGAAAAACATATAAAAAACGGAATAACGTCATGGTCCTTAAAAGGCCAATAACGCCAAAAACATAATAAAAACGGAATGAGATGATTGTATACCGCCGGGATGAAGGCTTAAGGTTAGGTGTGTAACCGTTCCCAATAAATACCCGGCCGGGTCATAACCTTAGGGGCACGGATCATCGAATCGAAATCAAATAACAGGGGGTAGGTTCTTTTGAAGAAAAGAATCAAATTTGTAAGCGCCATCTTACTGACAGTAAGTTTAGCAGCAAGCTTGCTTTCTGGATGCAATCCCAAGACAGAGACCGCAAGCCCGGCTCCTGCTGCTGCAGGAGAAAAGCCGGAAGCACAGTCCAAGCCGATCGAAATTACATGGGGGATCCATTTTGCAGCTGAAGGAGTCGTAAATGACTCTGAGGTTCAAAAGTGGCTGGAACAGAAGTTTAATGTAAAGATCAAACCGGTGAAAGTAACGGATGCCAGCATCGCATCCGGTGAAGTGCCGGACATATTCATGCTCGGTGACCCTTCGAATGTAATCGCTTACCAAAATCAAGGCGTGTTAATGAGCATTGATCCAAATATGTTGAAAGAGAAAATGCCTGAGTATTACGCAGATATTGAGAAGAAGAAAGAGTTGTTCCAAACCGTTAGCGTAAATAACGAGCTCTGGGCAATTCCGATGTTTATCGATTTGAAGCCATATGATTTAGCACAGTTATGGCGCAAGGATTGGCTGGATAAGGTAGGAATCACTAAAGTGCCGGAGACCTTGGACGAGTACGAGGAAGCAGTTTATGCCTTTGCACAAAAGGATCCGGACGGTAACGGTGTTAAGGATACGTACGGTTTAACAGGAACGGCTACATCCACCTGGTCTTCAGGATTCTATTCCATCTTCGGGGCGTTCGGTGTGGAACCAACGATGTGGATGGAGAGAGATGGTCAGATCATAAATGGATCGATCATGCCTGAGACAAAGGAAGCTTTGGCGAAGCTTCAGCAGTGGTATAAGGACGGGGTCATTGATCCGGAATTTATCACAGATACACAAGATTCATACCGCAAGAAACTCTATAATAACCGGATTGGCGTCATTGAGGAGCAGATTGCCAAAGGTGCACTGCCAGAATCTCCTATCGTTACGGAAATGAAGTCACTGAACCCGGATTCCGAGCTGGTGTTTGCAAGAAATCCGAAGGGACCTGGTGGTGACGGATCATGGGATTGGGGAATAAAGAGTAATTTTATCGTTATCGGCAATAAAGTGAAAGATCAGCCTGAGAAGCTTGAAAAGCTGTTCGAAATTTTACAGGCACAGAGCAATGATGAAGAGACGATCAATATGACCAGCCTTGGCGTAAAAGGAACCCAATGGGATTTTGTCGAGAGCGGTGCTACATCAGGAGCTACAAAATTCCTGCCTAATTTCGAGAAGCAGGAGCAGCGTGATCAAGTTGGAGTCCGTTTGTTCTCTTTCGGTAACATTACAACTCAAGCTTATAGGGACAAATATTCCGATCCGAAGCTGAATGAGGCGATTAGAACTTATTCATCTGCTCCTGGATGGACCGATGCGCTTCTGTTCTCGGCGCTGCCTTCTGACGGTAAATACAAACAAGATCTGACTTCACTCATGCAAAAATATTTCGCCCAAATCATCAGCGGTGAAATTCCTCTGGATGATTTCGATAAATTCGTCACGGAATGGATGGCAAAGGGCGGCGAGGAATTAACTAAAGAAGCCAATGAAGTGTACCAAGCTCAGTTTAAAAAATAACCCGAACTTGGCCTAAGCCCCCGTAAGGGCTGAAACAACCCTTACGGGGAGATTTAGTGGTTCGCTTTACAAGGAAGTGCGTCATGAAAACGATAAAAAAACACGGAGAGCTGCTCTTACTATTTCTATTCGCCTTCGCGTTCTTCTTCGTATTTAAATATGGCCCTCTATATGGAGTCGTCATTGCCTTCAAGGATTTCAGGGTAGTTGACGGGATATGGGGAAGTCCGTGGGTAGGATTTCACCATTTTCAGGAACTGTTTCAGAATGGCGATTTTTATCGATTACTCAAAAATACGCTGCTGCTGAACCTCTATCAGCTGATCTTTTCTTTTCCCGCGCCAATCATTCTGGCGATCTTGCTAAACGAGGTTCGGTCAAGATATTTCCAGAGATTTATCCAGACGACGATGTATTTACCCCATTTCGTTTCGTGGGTAATCATGTCCGGACTGATCATTTATTTTCTATCCCCGACGTCAGGCGTTGTAGGAGAAATTGTGAAATGGTTCGGAGGGGAACCCGTCTTCTTTATGGGTAAGAAGGAATATTTCCGTCCGATTGTGGTCATTTCATCCATTCTGAAGGATATCGGCTGGGGCTCTATTATCTACTTTGCTGCCTTAGCGGCAATCAATCCGGAGCTGCATGAATCGGCCGTAATCGATGGAGCCAATCGGTGGCAGCGAATCATTCGAATTAATATTCCATCCATTATGCCAACCATCGCGATTATGTTCATCCTGAGTCTGGGCGGCTTTTTAAGCGCAAATTTTGAACAAATCATCAATCTGCTCAACCCGGTCAATTATGAAACCGGTGACGTAATCGATACTTATGTATACAGGGTCGGTCTGCAGCAGTTCCAGTACAGTTACACGGCGGCCATAGGCTTGTTTAAATCGCTGGTTGGGCTTCTGCTGATTCTGGGAGCTAATTATACCGTAAGAAAATTGAGCCGTGGCGAGAGTGGCCTATGGTAAAGACAGGAGGAAGACATTCATGAGAACAAAAAGATGGCAGGATCTAATTGCACCTGCCTTTATCTACCTTACATTGTCGATCCTGGCACTCGTCGTCGTATACCCGTTCATTCATGTCATATCCGTCTCTTTCAGCGGAAGGGGAGAAGCTCTCCGGAGCGGATTTCATTTTTATCCCCGGGATTTCGAATGGCAAGCATACCGCGAGCTCCTGGATTATCCTTTAATTTGGTCGGGATATGCAAATACGCTGTTCCGAATGGTCGTAGGGACGACGTTAACACTTCTTGTTACCGTCTGTGCCGCTTATCCGCTCTCCCGTCCGGATCTACCCATGAAACGCGTGCTAGTCTTGCTGCTGTTGTTCACTATGATCTTCGATGGAGGAATTGTGCCGCAGTACCTATTAATAAGAGAACTGCATCTCCTTAACACACACTGGGTCTACGTGCTTCCGTCAGCAGCCAATGCTTTCCACGTACTTGTCATGATCTCGTTCTTTCGTTCGATTCCGGACGCACTGATCGAAGCCGCACGCATCGACGGGGCAAGGGATTTGCGGATACTGTTCCGCATTCTTCTCCCGCTTTCCATTCCGTCTCTTGTGACAGTCGGACTCTGGAATCTGGTTTATCACATTAATGCATTTATGGATAACTTGCTTTATGTCACCGATTCATCCAAATTCGTGCTGCAGCAGGTTGTCCGCCAGATACTTATCGAGAATAAGCTTGATCCGTTTACAACGGCGACGCTTACTAAACCGCCTGCTCCGGAGAGCTTGAAAATGGCGGCTGTCATTGTCAGCTCCCTGCCGGTGCTTGTATTGTATCCTTTCTTGCTTAAATATTTTGAAAAAGGAACCATGATTGGGTCTGTAAAAGGGTAGTGATAAATTTATATTTTATCAAATTGAACGTAATAGGGAGGGATTATTAAAGATGATGAGAAGACGGATCATCTTGTCATTGATCATTGTCTTGCTGGCGGGTTATCTGCCGGTTGCCGGAGCGTATGCAGAGGACACTCAGAACCCTGGTGCTGTATTTTATATTTCGAATGATGGAGATGATTCGAATTCCGGAACCGAGACGGCTCCTTTTCGAACGCTTGAAAAGGCAAGGGATGCGATTCGGCAAATGAAGCAGGGTTCCGGGCTGCCTGACGGCGGAATTACGGTCTATTTGAAAGGCGGCATCTATAGCCGAGGTGAAAGCTTTCTTCTGGAGGAACAGGATTCCGGCACGGAGGATAAGCGGATAACCTACAAGGCCTATCCAGGAGAAAGCGTGCGGTTAAACGGCGGACTGGAGCTGCAAAAGAACTGGTTTACTCCAGCAACAGACACTAAGGTTCTGAATCGAATCATCAGCCCGGATGCCAGAACGAAAGTCCTGCAGGCAGACTTAAAGGCTCAGGGAATTACCGATTACGGTGTAATGAGCCGACACGGTTATTATAAAGCCAATGACGTCAGCCAGGTTCCTCCAATGGAGCTGTATGTCGAAGGTCAAGGCATGACGCTTGCCCGCTGGCCTAACAACGGAACGGTCCAGATGGGCACCATCCAGGATCCCGGACCCACCCGCAATGATCCAGATCTGCAGACACGCGGAGGTACCTTTACCTACACATACGAAAGGCCAGACCTCTGGAAAGAAGCGGATGATATTTGGTTGGACGGTATTTTCGGCTATAGCTGGGAATGGTCATACAACAAAGTAGCTGCCATTGATACAAGTAAAAAGACGATTACTTTGGCATACGGGGAGATGAGCGGTCTGTTTACCAATTGGTATCCGGACTTCCACTTCGCTCAGAATTTGCTTGAAGAGATGGATATGCCGGGTGAGTATTACATCGACCGGAATAAAGGCGTTCTTTACTTCATGCCTACAGCGTCCTTTGAAAGCGATCAACCTGAGATTACAGTGTCTATGCTTAAAACCCCGATGATTAATGCAATCAATGTCTCGCACGTGACCTTTGAAGATCTGATATTGGAGAATGGCCGTGACTCGGCGGCAGTCATTATGGGCGGTGACAGCGTCAAATTCGATCACTGCGAAATTCGCAATTTCTCCAATGGAGGCGTATTGATTAATACCCAGAGCCGCTGGTTGTACAACGACTTCGCCAAAGTCGACGGAGTGAATCATTCGGTGACAAGCACTCATATTCATCATATTGGAGGCACGGGGGTCATTCTGAATGGGGGAGATAAAAAGACGCTTGAGCCAGGCAACAATGTAGTGGAGAACAGTCATATCCATGATTTTGCCTACTATCATAAAGCCTATAATCCCGCCATCTTCCTGACCGGTGCAGGGAACAAGGTTTCCCATAACGAAATTCATGATGCTCCCCATCCCGGAATGCTGATCTTTGGTAATGACCATCTCGTGGAATATAACAATATATATGACGTCTGCAAAACCTTCCAGGACCTTGGTGCCATCTATATGAATCTGGGTGAGTCGCCTCAGGAACGAGGATCGGTGATCCGTCGGAATTACTTCCATAATATAGGTGAAGGGTTGGCTGGGGTTCAAGGCGTATATCCAGATAACTTTACAATGGGCATTACCATTGAAGAGAACATATTTAATGGAATGGGTAACTCTGCGATTTTAAATAACGGAGGCGCTCATATCAAGACCAGGAACAACATTTTTATCGATGCTAAAGTGCCGTATGATTATGCGGATCTGTACTTGGGTGATAAACCGGAACAGCAAATCTCCAAGAACTATATGCCAAAATGGCGGGCGCTTTTCGAAAAGAACAACAATTTCGAAGGGACTCCACATATGGAGAAATATCCGGAGCTGGCGGACTTTTTCACGGAAAACCGTTATTATCCGGACACCAACACATTTGAGAACAATGTGATCTACAATCCAACGAGAAAAATAAGCAGTACGACGAATGACCAGGGAGCTTACGATAAATTTAACCTGGTTCAATATGCGAATAACTGGATTACAGCTCATGATCCTGGGTTCGTTAATCTGGCTGACGGGGATTTGAATTTAAATGCGAATTCAGAAGTGTTCACGAAGATACCTGGCTTCCAAGCGATCCCTTTCAGCGAAATGGGAACCGTGGGTAAAGTTGGTCCATACCTGGCTTCGGATCGAATTGCTGTCGAAGGAATCAGATTGTATGACGAGAACGTAACCCTCGGGATTGGTAAGTCGTACTCTTTGTATTCAGCAGTACTTCCTTGGAATGCATCAAATCCTAAGCTGCAGTTCACTTCGAGCGACCCTTCTGTTGTAAAGGTGGATCAAAGCGGAAATCTGAAGGGTGTTAGCATAGGGAATGCTACCGTCACAGCAGTTTCTGTTGATAATCCGAACCTAAGCGATGAGGTACAGGTAACGGTCGAAGTCGGAGATGGAATTATCGATTATACCGATTTCGAGAACGGCAGGAACAGCTGGCCGAGTGATCCGAACCGGAGCATTGTCGAGGTTGAAGGCGGCAACCATATGTATAAGCTGCTTAAAGGAGCAACTACGTTAAACGATAATGATTATAACAATTATGAGCTGACCTTTAAGCTGAAGACTCCGAAAGTGATTGCGGATGATGCTACATTATATGTGTTTGACCGGTTGAATCCAAGCGGAAACGGTGGTAGGATTGGATACCGGAAGTATGCGAACGGAACATCTGCATGGCTGCTGTATAATGCGAACTGGGCTACAGTGAAGCTGAATTCACTGCCTGCCCCCGATTTACAGCCGGATACCATTTATAATATGAAGATTGTCGTCAAGGGTCCGGAGATTAGTGTGTATGTTGATAATATGCTTAAGCTGAAAGCAAGTGATTCGACATTCAATGCATCCGGCAAGGTTGGGTTTTATGCCGGGGGCTTCAGCGATCTCTTGTTTGATGATATCAAATTCAAGGTTCCAAGTACGGAAGTGTCCGGTTTATTGCTTAGTGAGAGCAGCGCTAATATGGTAATCGGGGAACAGAAGCAGCTTTATGTTCAATTTGATCCGTCTGATGCCGAGAATAAAGAGGTCGTCTTTCATTCCTCCCGTCCGGAGATTGCCTCTGTCGACGCTAACGGACTGGTAACCGCTTTGGCGAAAGGGGAGGCTGAAATCACCGTAACATCGGTCGCCAATCCGGAAGCCACTGCAGCCGTACGTATTCAGGTATCCGATGTTATGCACTTTACAGATTTTGATTCCGGAGCGAACGGATGGCCGGTAGACCCCAACCGCAGCATAGTAAACGTTGACGGCAACAAAAAATATAAAATTTTAAAAGGGGCTTCGGCTCATCATCCAAGGAAGTTTACGGACTATGATCTTAACTTCACGCTGAAGATGCCAGCTGCTATGCCGGAAACGGGAACGCTGTATGTCTATGATCGTTCCGTGGGTAGCACATCAGGTAAAATTGCCTACAAGAAGCTGGCAGATGGCACATCACAATGGCTTCTATATGATGGAGCTTGGAATGTTTTGAAAACGATGAACCTGCCTGAGGAGGATCTGAAGGCGGACACGGAGTACAACATTCGCGTACGGGTTGAAGGTACGGAGATTAGTGTATATGTGAACGGTGAGCTTCGACTTGAAGGAACGGATATCAAACACAATGCATCTGGAACGGTAGGTTTCTATGTAGGCGGATTCAGTGAAATGTGGTTTGATGACATCAAGTTTTCTCTAATCGATATCGATCGAACTCCTCCTGAAACCACGGCCGTCATGAGCCCGAATGAACCGGATGGCTTGAATGGATGGTTTACACAGCCAGTAACAGTTACGCTCCATTCATCAAATGGCTCTGAAGACGTATCTACGGAATATAGTCTGGATGGAGGGGATACCTGGCTGGCATATCAAGACTCACTCACCTTCAGCCAGGATGGCCGTTACTCGATTCTATACCGGTCGCTTGATCAATCCGGAAATACAGAAGAAGCGAAATCTCTGGTGTTTAAACTGGATGCCTCGGCACCTACCATATCGGTGACAGATCCGATCGCTAGAGACTATACAGGGGCAGATTCCCTGAATTTAGCCTGGACAGCTGTGGATGAGATGTCCGAAGAAGATCGATTGAAAATCACCGCAATGCTTAATGATCAGCAGATTGAGAAGGGGACGGTGGTGCCGCTTTATACACTGCCGTTAGGAGCCCATACCTTCACGGTAACCGTAATGGATGAGGCGGGAAATGAACAGAAATTTGTGGTTAATTTCTCTACTTATGCAGACGTCAACTCTCTGAAAGCGTTAGTAACACTCTTTCAGGAACATTCCTTAATTGACAATGCCGGAATCACAAACAGCTTACTCAAGAAGCTGGATAATGGTTCTTATGAAGCCTTCCTTCATGAGGTTGAAGCCCAGAACGGTAAGCATATTACGGTGGAAGCTGCAGCCTACCTGGTTCGAGATGGGCGAGCTGTAGCGAAAGAATTGACGAACGAATAAGGGGCTGTTCCAAAAGTAATCTGCTTCACGATTGAGCAGCTCGCTTAAAGAAGAATGGCGGTGCCAGGGAGAACTTCAGCTCATCCATGCACCGCCATTTTTCGCTTTTGTCTACTTTCTTGAACAAATGTTCAAGGGTTCTATTTCGATAGGCACTATTTAAAATTATTACTTATTTCAATGATGTAAGGATGAGCATCCCGCCACCGATCATGGTAATCACACCGCCAACCTTGGCCATAAAGTAATAAAAGTCGCTCGGCTCCGGGTCTTGGGTCCAGATCCACCGGAGTGAAAGCCAAAAAGTCAGCGTTTGGAATTTTTCATAACGGAAAGCGCACCAGCCATAAACGATAAGAAGTATTCCAAGCCAATAATAGAATGGGGTGCCTTGCTTGTGGTGGTATTCCGGGTAGGCGGCTGTGACGAAATCGCCGGGATAATAGTATTCTTCTCCCGGGCTTAGCAGCTTTTGACCGTTTGAATAAGTACCGCCTGGAAAAACCGGATTTCCTTTTTCGTCATAGGAAAAAATTAATCTTGAGGAATCTTCCACCTTGAAACGTCTGCCGCTTGGATACTTTACATAAAACCAGGTTTGGTTATCATGTGTAACGCGGCTGATCTGATATTCTCTTTCCTCTAAAATGACCGTACGCTCATCTGTGTCAGTAATATTTACTTGAAGCGATGGACCTCCCCAAGACTCATAAGTCAGCTGATGCTCCTGCTGGCCGGATTGCCTGTACTTGTCATTCTCCACATAGAAGACATACACATTAAAGTACCATCTAGCAAAGACAATGGTCATAACGCCCACCAAGAACACAGCCAATATTTTAAGAATGGATGCGGGCTTTAACAGCTTCGCGGAAAGCTCCATATTAATGACATTTCATCCTTTCCAAAGACAATCGATATAGTGCTAATACGCCTGATTCCAGGAAATGGTTTCAACGCAAAAAAGCCTTTCTCCCTGATCTCAAAACCAGGGGGAAGGCTCTTTTCTATGCTTTGAATTGCAGTTCCGGGTATACCCAGGCATAAGAATGGTAAAATCCGCTGTTTAAATTGGTATTGCCCTTGATCGGACGGTAAGGAGCGACAAAACGTTCAAAATCCGGGTTCTGATACACGATAGACATCGCCTCATACAAATCGAGGGGCCAAGTGCTGGCAGAGGGCTGTTCCGGAAAAATCGGATCCTCGTCGTAGGGCCATTCTTTAATATGACCATCAGCATAATGAAAGAATTGTCCGACAGCATGCTGGAGGCTTTTACCGCCTGGAGAGATCCAGCGGAATAAATCTTCACTTGTCGTGTCCAAGACCAGCTTGGCGGCGGCCGTAACCGGAGCGAGAGCAAAATAATGATACCACATGGAATGCTTACCTCTGGATGCTTCTTCCGGAATGAATCCTTCGATGGAGAGAGAGTGGTCTAGATGCTCTTTAAGGGCACTTACCTCTTCTGCAAAATGGAGCTTATCCTCCGTAAAACGATACAAAGCTAGTTGAGCATATATACTCCAGCTCCACCAGTTGTTGCGGAGGGGGATTTGATCCCACTTCGGCAGGCACACCTGCGTTAACCAATCGGTGAATAAATTACGTTCACTGCTGCTCCAGCCTTCGAAATCCTTGATCCAGTCCGCGGCTAAGATCAGGCCAACTCCGAGATAGGCAGATACTAGAGGTCCATCTGGACCCGCAATTTGCTTATTGACCTCTGCCCATACCATGATAATATCCTTCACTTTATTAGCGTAGGCAGCTGTCCCCGTAAAATGGTAGGCTAGTGCGGTTGTATAGGCTGTCTTAGCGTCCTTCTCCATTAATAACTTTGCTGCCCAATGCCCCTCAGCATCCATATAAAATCCAGGAATCTCCCACGACGAGACAGCATGAGCATCCAGCAGCAGACTCTCATCTGCCTCAGTTAGCAGAAGCTCAAGTGCAGTTCTATAACTCATAAGCATGGAATCCGCCTCTCTGTTATTCGGGATAACTCAACTTCTAATCCGATCTTATTTAGGCTCAATTTCATCCAGGGTCAGGCTGTACTTTAAGTTCTTCATGTAGGAACCGTCCTTATTCATAAACACCATGCCGAACTGTAGTTCATCGGCAGTTCCATGGACGATCGCGATGAGCCGGTTGATACCGGATTGCAGTTCGATCTGCTTCTCCGGTTCCGAAACAAGGTCACCGTTCATATAAATCTCAAACGCACAGTTCGTGTTTATTTTCAGCTTTCCATGAAGGATGCCGCTGCCTTGGCCGCATTCCAAATCTGATATATCAACGAAGCAGCTCAGGAACCAGCGGTTTTGCTCAGCATTTGTGATCCTGAAAGTTCCGTCAGAAGAGTTTCGTTCTTTCTTAAGCATCCAGCCGTAAAGCCCCTCACCCAGATTGTTGAGCGAGAATTCCGGATCTGTATAATAGGCCTTCATCTCTTCGTAATTCACCCAAGGCTTACAAGGCAGCGCCATCACCTTTTCGACAGACCAATGTGGATCTCCTTTGGTACCACTCAGCAGCTTGTCGTTGAAGGAAGCTCCAAGATTAGCGAGCAGCCGCGAATATAAACGAATGGATTTGTCGCTCTTTCCTTCAAGCAGCAGTTGGGATATGACAATTAGTCCTTGTCCTGTGTTTGCCTGAATAACAAATTCTCCAGCAGGAGAAGCCTTCGCCTTGTTGAGCTCGACCAATGCCAGTCTGCTGTATTCGGAAGTATGCTCATTCACAAAATAATCCTTCCATGCTGTGCCTTCCACACTGGTGCAAAGAGCCGAGGTATTATCGGCATTCAGACTGAAAGAAGCGAGAGGATGATTCATGACTTCTCTTGGTGAAAGGAACACTTTGTCGAAACCGAAAAGATCAACCGGACTTAATCCCTGGGCAGCTGGTATATTGTAATCCGCCTCCAAGTGGTAAGTTTCATGGTGTGTAATGGTGACAGGGCGATTCAATAGTTCAGATATTGCGGCTTCTTGCCCTGATTCTGCCGGTAAAACCACGACTGTACCGCCTTGATGAGCATACTCGCTTATGGCAGAAGCAGTTTCAGAATTCACCAGGAGCTCCGGTTGAACACACAGGAGACCATAGTCCTTTATGAGCTCACTCGTGACACTCTCCACTACATCGAAGGAAAGGCTAATATTTCGTAAAAATTGCTCTGCTGATCCTCCCGGTTCTACGTATGCACCGGTACGAACCGTTGAAACTTCCGTGTTTCCTGCGTAGGCCACCATATTGCGAAGCAAGCAGCAAGCTGCAGGAACCTTATGGAAATGTTCCATGATCTGTAGTTGATTGGCGATAAATAGACCGTTTCCGTTTCGGTATTCCAGCAGCGGAGACCATAGATCCCCGCCGTCTCCGAAATCGCCCGCGCTGCATTCCAGTAACATATTGAAATTTCCAATGAGCGGCTTCTCGAAAGCGGCATGAATGATCGGAACTGGGCCATTTTCAAGGATCTGTTCATCCCAGTACATAAAGTCATCATTCTCCAAGCCTTCAAGAACAGGATGGTTATAGCTGCCCGCATGTGCCCTTATGAAGTCCTGCCGGGAAATCACCAGAGTTCCAGGAGACAGATGCTGCTGTTCTAACAGAAGCAGACGCCCACCCTTATCTACGAACTCTTGAAGAGACATCTCCAGACCGTCCTCATCCTCAAGTCTGCTGCCCGCAATGAGCAGATGGTCTGAGGAAAGATCCTTGATTTGTTTCGACTTTACTCGTGTGCAGTCTGGTACAAGCTTGTTTATGATACGGAGCTCTTGCTCCTGTCCAATAAAAGCAACCGGACGATCGACCAATACAGGATCTTTCTTCATATAAGAGGGGAATAGTTTGTAATGTAAATTCAACTCATGCACCTGCTCGTTATCGTGAAACATCACGGCACGGAGCTGGATTGATGATTTAACGCTGACTGGATCAGGACTCCATGAGACCGTAACTTGTCTGTGGTCAGCAGGCTCTTGAGAGAATTCCAGGTGCTCACTGTGCAGGAGCTTCCCTTCTTGATGAATCTTGAATTCGATTCGGGTCTTACTTGCATGGAACGTATCGTTATACACATCGAAGCTTCGAAGAATCGGCTTATCATCGAAGAATGAACGATTGTATTCTGCCGGAATCATGGTGGCTGCTTTGAAGGAAGCTTCCATGATCGGGAAAGACGGATTCTTTATATACGCCGGATAATCTTTCGGAAGAAGGCCGTTATTAAGCGTTAAAGAGTATTTCGGAATGACCTTCGGTTTGGGTCCTGGCGTGTCTAAATCAGAAGGAGGAAGCATAATATCGTGTTCCGGCATGGCCCGCATGAAGTAATGGGCGAAGTTGAAGGTGGATATTCCGGAAACTCCTTGTCGCCTTGCATATTCCACGTACAGCCGCTCCTTCTCAGCAAGACCTTTTACACAGTCATCTGTATTTTGATAAGCACATAATCCAACATACATACTGCTGTTTTGCGGACAGACATACCACCAGCCGCCATGCTCGCCAAACACCAGAGGTACCTTCCGATCCCACCCGTCAATCGTGCCATCAATGTTATAATGTCTGCTTTCGATCTCAGTGAGGTTCTTGGAGAGGAGACGATTATCACCTTCAAGAATGATGGGACGTGTAGCGTCCAACTCCCGAATGAGGTCCATCATCGAAGGAATATGTTGTTTGAAAATATCACGTCCATCGACCCAGCGCATCTCGTTTTGTAAGCTCCACAGGATGATGGACGGATGATTGCGGTCACGCTTCACCAGTCTGCGAACATGCGCTTTACAGTTTTCAATAAAATCAGGATGATCTGCCGCCATGGATTTGCTCGAACCGTAAATAGCCGTTTCATCAACAATGAGCATGCCCATTTCATCGGCGATATCAAGATAATAAGTCGGATGCGGCTCCGCATGCAGCCGAACGCAGTTAACGCCGGCCTCCTTGCACATCTGATACCAGTTACGTACATATTCCCGTGTTTGTTGAATTGTGCCCTGGAAATGCCAGGAATCGCCGCGCAGGTTAATGGGGGTGCCGTTAAGGATGAACTGCGGGCCTTCGGTCCAGATTTCCCGGAAGCCGAATCGTTCTTCCAGGCGATCAATGACCTCGTCACCGGCAAGAAGCTGTAATTCCAGCTTGTACAGAGTCGGTTGTTCAGGGTTCCAATACTTAGCGTCTTCCCAATCCAAGTGGAACTTCAGTCTGCTCGAATACCCCTGGCCGTTCACGACTAACGCCTCGGTTTCAGCCAGAAGAATAGGGAAGGACTTCGAATCATCGTTTTCACGTACAGAAAGAACTGCTTTATAGGATGTCTTCAGAGACTGCAAGGAGGGATGGATCACTGCAGCAGCTACATTCAGCCGGTTCTCACGTACCGAAGTGCGGATCGACACATCCGCGAGATAGACGTCCGGTCGGATTTCCAGATATACATCCTGCCAAATACCTCGGGCCATAAAACCGAACCAGGAGCCGACAAGGCCCGTGGTTTTCTGCTGCGCTGAAGGAATAACCACCTTATCAAAATTGCCGCATACCACATGAAGATCATGTTCGGCATCCTTCGTGACGAATTCAGTGATTTCCACCGAGAGCGGCAGGTAACCATCCTCCCACACAGTAATGAGGTGATGGTCCAGGTAAATAGCAGCCTTCTGCATGATTCCGTCCATCCGAAGAAAGATGCGCATTCCTGTAACGTCCATGGCTCGAGGCAACCGGAAGGTCCGGTGAAGAACTCCTGCTTCCGCTTGGGTCCATTCCTTAGGATACTGAAACAGATCATATGGGGCATACTCGTGCTCTGGAATCACCCCAAAATTCTTTCCCGGCAGTCTTTCGTAAGCGCTTCTCCAGCTGGAGGGAACTTGAACCTTCTGCTCTTCATAAACAAGATCGGCAGGGAGCTCGTAACCGGTCCCTTGCTCGTATAACGGCATGAAATTCCATTCGCCATTTAGGCAATGTTCGATACGCATGTCAGGTATACTCCTTTCATTTCATATTCCATATTCCTTATGCCCGGAGGATGAGCGGAATTTCCAGCCAGATCCGGGAGGGTTCCGCAGGTTGACTCCAGGGTATGAAGTGGGGTTCCATTGTTCCGGCCCAGTCAGTTGGTGTATTGGAAGTCGAGAGACCTCCTGAATAAGGAGGCATTTCGATCGTCGCCGGATCTTCGGAGTAGAAAAACATCAGATTTTCATGAAGACCAATCATTCCGTATTTATCGCCATCACCGGGCTTCTCCTCCTGGTACTGGTAATGGTAAAACACATAACGGGCTACTTTGTCCGGTTGGAGATGGGCAATTCTGGCATACGGCCTGGCTGAAGCATTTTTTCTTAACCAATGCTCCTCACTGATCGGATTTTGATAGTGAAAAATATCAGTCATAGGTATCCATCTTCTAGGATTACTTGTTCCGGGCCAAGCTTCCAAGGCGTCTTCGCAGTGAGCGAAGAGTTCATGAGGATCAACGGACTGAGCGGAACTTTCATAATAAAGAAAAAGCTGCATATCGAAATGAAACAGACTAAGATGACTGGCTCCGTGTTCTCTCATTCGGTTCTGAAGGGCAGGCAGAGTTTCACGAAATAATCGTTGCGGGTCCACATTCTCCCGGCAGTGAGCCCGGAATTGATAACGATGCATAAGGCACCTCCGTTTTATGTCTATCATCCTCATGTTACTGCAATACGTTTCACGATTCCTTGACGATAGTGACCTTCTTTAGCATAATAGTGACATGAGTAGAAAAAGCCACTACCGCGACCAGGGGCTGGAACCGGACTTTATTTTTCGCATACAGAAGTGCCCTTTAACCCATGATATTTCTATCCATCACCATGACTATTCCGAGCTGGTTGTCATTCTTGGAGGTACAGCAACCCACATTATTGAAGGAAGGGAGTACCCGATCTCCGCTGGACAAGTATTTTTCATCCACGGTAATGTTTCCCATGGCTATAAAGACGTGGACCATATTCAGTATGTCAACGTGATGTTTCATCCCGATCAGATCGCTCAACTGCAGGAACTGAAGCTGATGGCCGGCTTTCAAGCCTTATTTTATTTCGAACCGTTCTATCGGCAGGAAATGAACTTTAAAGGAATGCTTACCCTGAATGAGGAGCAGCTGCAGCAGGTTACGGGGTTGCTGGATGTAATCCTGGATGAGCATGACAACAGGCCGGAAGGTTACCGATTGCTTATCCGATCAACCTTTACGGCACTGATTGGTCTGCTCTCCCGTTACTATGTAGCTAACAATGGGTGGTCTCAGAATAAAGCGCTTCGAATCGCGGAATCCATTACATACCTGGAGGAACACTTTCAACAGCCTCTGAATCTGGAGATGCTTGCGGAAAAGGCCTATTTATCTAAAAGGCAATTCCTTCGAGAATTCGCAAGGAACTTCCATACGACGCCCATGGACTATGTAATCCGGCGTAGGCTGGATTATTCATGTACGCTTCTGCGTAATCCCGAGCTTTCCATTTTGCTAGTGGCACAAGAGAGCGGATTCCGTGACCAGAATTATTACGCTCGCCAGTTCAAGAAGATATACCTTTGTACACCTACGGAATACCGGGAAAAATATATATAAGCTTAATAAATAAACAGCAGGAACGAATTAACGTTCCTGCTGTTTTTGTTATGTCTGTCCCAATCGCGTGATGCGATACTGCCCGGGTGTCATTCCCATTTTTTTTCGAAATAAACGAATGAAATAATTCGGGTTCTCAATTCCAACCTGCACGCCGATTTCAGATATGGAAAGTCCTGTATTTTCCAAAAGAGATTTCGCTTTATTGATCTGAAGCTCATGAAGATATTGAAGCGGACTTAGTCCTGTGTATTTCTTCAGGCAGCGGGCGAGATAGTCGAAATGGAAATGAAGTGTTTCTTCCATATGCTTCGCATCGAAGGGACGCGTTACATGCTGCTGAAGATAGGTGATCGTTTGATCGCACAGGGTTCTGGAGCGCGAAGCATATTGCAAGCGAACAGCGGTCTGCAATTCTGTCAACAAGCCAGCCAGATGCGATTGCAGAGATAGGGAGGTTGCGGGTGACAAGCCTTGATGGAACTTCATCATTTGCTGCAGGAACGGGAGGATGCTTGGAATATGCAATGTGGTGAACTTTGGAATATACATGACCTGCCGGTGCGGTGTGACATCAAAATTAGAACCTTTCGTGAAAGGGACCGACCATGGAATTTGCCCACTGTCTACCATTCGGACAGGTGCGGGGTGAACGAAGTGGAGCCAGTAAATTTCGGTATCCTCCTCACAAGGTCGATACCCGACATGTTGGCGGTTCGGCTCGAGCACAAGCATGGAGCCTTCTCTGATTTCGAAAGGCACATCCTCTTCCGATATGTACAATGTGCCCTTCATCACGAACAGCATGTCATACACATCAAAGCTACGTCTCAGATGCTGCTGCCCCGGTTCCCAGATCGAGTGACCGATCGTTACTAATTGCGGGAGCGGTGGGATGGTTAATTCAAGACAATTCATAACAGGCAGCCCTTTCCATCTGTTAATTATGTTTCTATTGTATCATGAACAGAAATAAGAGTGGTCTAAAATGTGCTATAAAAAGTCGTCTTTGAACCTATCCGTTCAATGTTAGAAGCACTATATTAAAGTTATATGAATGGGAAAGGAAGAGAAATCATGCGATTCCGTCAAGTTCATCTAGACTTCCATACTTCGGAGGTCATTACCCCGATCGGGGACCGTTTTGACAAAAAACAGTTTCAGGAAATGCTGAAGCTAGGGCATGTGGATTCCATAACCGTGTTTTCCAAATGCCATCACGGCTGGGCTTACCATCCATCGGAGGCCAATGAGATTCATCCAGGGTTAAGCTACGATTTGCTTGCGGCCCAGATCGAGGCAGCCCATGAAATCAATGTGAAAACACCGGTATATCTTTCTGCTGGATTAGATGAAAAACTAGCCCGGCGGCATCCAGAATGGCTCATCCGTGACATTAATGATCGAACGAATTGGGCCGATGGCTTCATGGAACCAGGCTATCATAAGTTTTGCATGAACTCTCCATATCTCGATATCCTGATCAAGCAGATCCAGGAAGTTCTGCTTCGATATGATGCGGACGGATTGTTTCTAGATATTGTAGGTGTAAGCAAATGCTACTGTCATAACTGCGTTGAAACGATACGCCGCCAAGGGAAGGACCCTCGTGATGAGGAAGCAATGAAGGTCCTTTGGGAGAACACATACGCTAATTATACAGGCAGGGTAAAGGATACCGTAGAATCGATAAAGCCAGGTCTGCCCATTTTTCATAACGGTGGACATATAAAACGAGGACGACGAGACTTGGCTTCAATGAATACTCATTTGGAACTGGAGTCGCTGCCTACAGGTGGATGGGGTTATGACCATTTCCCGCTTTCGGCAAGGTACGTACAGACGCTTGGAGTCAACTTTCTTGGCATGACCGGTAAATTCCATACCGCTTGGGGGGAATTCGGCGGATATAAGCATCCGAATGCACTCCGTTATGAAGCTGCACTTAGCCTCGCCCATGGTGCAAGATGTTCGATTGGAGATCAGCTGCAGCCTGACGGATTTATGGATCCGGTAACCTATGAAATAATCGGTAAGGCATACCGGGAGGTCGAGAGCAAGGAGGCATGGTGCGTAAATACAACGAACGTTGCGGATGTAGCCATTTTGTCATTAGAAGCAACAGGCGTGCATCCAAAAGCCAAACAAAACGGAAGTCTAGCAGATTCAGATGTAGGTGCTACACGAATGTTGCTGGAGGGTAAAATCCTATTCGATATCATTGATATGGAGCATGATTTCTCGGCTTATCAAGTATTGATTTTGCCGGATTATGTGGCAGTGAATGGCGAGTTGAAGAACAAGTTAGATATGTTTTTGAAGCAGGGAGGCAAGATTCTCGCTACAGGTTGGTCGGGTCTAGATCAAGACTGCACTTCCTTCACCTTTGACTTTGGAGCTCGGTATCTGGGGGTTAATCCTTACCGCCCTGATTATTTCCGTCCTTTGTTCAAACCTGCAAGCATGGGAGCGGCATCCTTTATTATGTATTCGGAAGGCCAGAAGCTCGAACTTGACGGCGGGACTGAGCTTGGAAGCAGGGAAGACTCTTATTTTAACCGCGATGTCTTGACCTTCTGCTCGCACCAACATACACCTTGCAGCCATGTTTATGGAGGACCTGGAATGGTGGAGAGCAGCAGCGGAATTTATATGGCTTGGAACGTGTTTGAGGATTACGCAAACCAAGGAAGTCTGATATTGAAGGAGACGATCCTGTACGCGCTGGACCGCCTGCTGCAGTCTAAAAAGACGCTGAATACCAATCTGCCAGCTCAAGGCGTGACCACTTTGCAGGAACAGAAGGAAGAGAAACGACTGGTCAATCACCTGCTGTATGCGTCACCGGTTCGTCGTGGGAAAAGCATCGAAGTGATTGAGGATATTCTGCCTCTATATGATGTTGAGGTGTCTATTCGGACTCCCCGTCATGTGAAAAATGTGTATTTGGCGCCGCAAAACCAGCCTATTTCCTATACATTCGAGAATGGCTCGGTCTTCTACACCATTCCAAAGCTTGAATGCCATCAGATGGTCGTTATCGAGTACGAGTGAATTAGGATAGGAAGGAAGCAGAACGATGGACTTCAAACCGCTATCAAAGTTTATTGACCGAATTACGGATTGGCGTATTCCCTGGGCAGAGGTTCTCGTTCTGCACCAGAATCACGAGGTGTTCCGGTACCGCCGAGGCTATGCCGACTTGGAAGGATGTATTCCCATCCACGAAAATCAGATCATTCGGCTTTATTCCCTGACAAAGATTATGACCTGCACAGCAGCACTTCAGCTTGTTGAGAAGGGAGAACTGCTGTTAAATGATCCGCTGTCGAATTATCTTCCCGAGTATGGAGAGATGACTGTGAAGATGACCTTACCCAGCGGTGAGGTTACATTCGAGAAAGCAATGAGACCGATCAGGGTACGGGATCTCTTTACCATGTCGGCGGGATTATCTTACGATATCCATTCGCCATCTATCCTGGAAGTCGTAAGACGCACCGACGGCAGAGCTCCGACCCGCGAGGTTGCGGCAGCGATTGCTAAAGAACCGCTCCTGTTCGAACCAGGTTCAAGGTGGAGCTACAGTTTGAGCCATGATGTACTTGCCGCTTTAGTTGAGGTGGTTGGAGGAAGAAAGTTCGGCACTTACATTCGGGATGAAATCACCGGCCCACTTGGTATGCGTGATACCGGCTTCGATGTACCGGAGGAGGATCGAAGCCGTTTGGCCACACAGTATGAATACAGTGAGTCTTTAGGCAAACCTATTCGCAAGGATGGGAACGATTACCGGATCGGGTCAGAATACGAGAGCGGCGGTGCCGGATTATTCTCTACAGTGAACGATTACGCTGTATTTCTGAATACGCTTACCAATAAGGGAACAAGCCCTGAAGGCATACGGATACTGGCAGCAGAGACGGTGGAGCTTATGCGAACGAATCACTTGACTGAGGCTATGCGCAGTCATTTCTCGTGGTCGCAATTAGCGGGATATGGATATGGCTTGGGTGTTCGGACTCATATGTTGAGAGAGATTAGCGGATCACTTAGCCCGCTCGGTGAATTCGGTTGGAGCGGCGCTGCCGGTGCTCTGGCTATCATCGATCCTGCCTCTCAGTTGACCGTCATGTATGCCCAGCATATGTTAAACAACCAGGAACCCTATGTACATCCTCGTTTGAGAAATCTGGTCTACACTTGTCTGTAATATAGTTTGAGGGGAATCGGTATGAGAATTCGTTATGATCGTTTTCCGGGTGGGGTTCACAAGGCAATCACCCTGAGCTTTGATGATGGGCAGGTTCATGACAGGAGACTGGTCGAGAAGTTTAATGAATATGGCCTCAAAGGTTCGTTTCACTTAAACAGCGGTACACTTGGAAGAGAAGGATTTCTTACGAGGGAGGAAATCCGTCCTCTGTTCATGGGCCATGAAGTATCGGCTCATACCGTAAGCCATCCTTTTCTTGAACAGTCCCCGATCGAACAAATGGTTCAGGAAATCACGGAGGATCGCAAGAAGCTGGAAGCGCTTGTTGGTTATCCCGTGCGGGGAATGAGCTACCCGTTTGGTACACACAACGATCAACTTGTCTCGTTATTGCCTTCGCTTGGGATCGAGTATGCCCGAACAACAGCAAACGAGCTTGGCTTTAATATGCCCTCAGATTTCCTGAGATGGGATCCTACCTGTCATTATCGGCAAATGGTAGACTATGCCGAACAATTATTGGCTTTAAAACAGAGACATACCAAGATGGCTCTTCTGTATGTTTGGGGACACAGCTATGAATTTGAAAATGATAACAATTGGGGTTTGATCGACCGGTTTGGAGAGCTTGTTGCCGGAAATGAAAATATCTGGTTTGCTACCAACGCTGAAATCGTTTCTTATATGCATGCATTGAGGCAGCTTCGTTTCTCAGCCGATTACCGGATTGTTCATAATCCATCGGCACAAAGTGTATGGATAAGCGTAGAAGCGGATGCCGTTGAGTTGGCGGGAGGCCAATTGACTAATCTATGAAATCAGGAGGAATTACAAACGATGCAAACTATGGAGACGCGTTATGCCTTTGCACCACAGTCAATCGAACGCATGACAACCGAGGAATTGCGCAAGGAGTTTTTAGTGGAGCAGGTGTTTGTTCCCGGTGAAATTCGCCTGACTTATACGCATAATGATCGTTTGATATTTGGAGGCGTTACACCTGCGGGAAAGCCGCTCGAAATTAATCTCAGTAAAGATTTAGGTGTCGAGTATTTTCTGGAGCGTCGTGAATTAGGCGTAATCAATATTGGTGGTCCCGGATTTATTACGATCGATGGCTTACAAGAGCCAATGAACAACCAGGATGGCTATTATATCGGCAAAGAAACGAAAGAAGTACGGTTTGCTAGCGAAGATGCCAGTAATCCAGCGAAATTTTATGTTGCTTCCAGTCCGGCGCATCATAAGTACCCGAATGTACGCATTTCCATTGAAAATATTAAGCCGATGGAGACTGGTTCAGATAACACGATGAATAAGCGTAAAATCTATCAGTATATTCATCCGAATGTATGCCAGTCATGTCAGCTGCAGCTGGGTTATACACATCTAGAGGAAGGCAGTGCGTGGAACACGATGCCGTGCCACACGCATGAGCGTCGTATGGAAGCATACGTATACTTCGATTTGGAAGGTGACAACAAGGTATTTCACTTCATGGGCAAACCTGATGAGACGAAGCATCTTGTCGTCGGCAATGAGCAAGCGATTATAAGCCCAAGCTGGTCTATTCATACGGGCGTTGGCACAAGCAACTATACGTTTATTTGGGCAATGTGCGGCGAGAATATCACATACACGGATATGGATATGGTCGCTATGAACGATCTAAAGTAGATACCAATTACCCATAGATCATTAAGAAAGGGGAGTGTTTGGATGTCACCATTTTCAGTAGATCGTTTCCGTCTTGATGGTAAAGTCGCTCTCGTTACGGGTGCAGTGCATGGGATTGGATTTGAAATGGCATGTTCTATGGCACAAGCAGGGGCTAAGGTGGTTTTTAATCATTTTAATCAAGAGGGTGTTGAACGCGGTTCAGCAGCATATAAGGAAGCGGGAATTGAGGCTCGTGGATATGTGTGTGATGTAACCGATGAGCCAAGTGTACAGGCGATGGTTCAGCAGGTTGAGGCTGAAATCGGAGTCATCGATATTCTAGTCAACAATGCAGGTATTATTAAGCGGATTCCAATGACAGAAATGAGCGCGGAAGAGTTTCGTCAAGTAATTGATATCGATTTGAACGGACCATTCATTGTGTCCAAAGCAGTGATTCCAGGGATGATTAAAAAGGGCGGCGGTAAAATTATTAACATTTGCTCGATGATGAGTGAATTAGGACGGGAGACCGTGTCTGCTTATGCTGCTGCCAAAGGCGGTCTAAAGATGTTAACCCGCAATATCGCTTCGGAATACGGCAAATATAACATCCAGTGTAATGGTATCGGACCAGGCTACTTTGCTACGCCACAAACAGCACCATTACGTGAACGTCAAGCTGATGGCAGCCGTCATCCCTTTGATTCGTTTATCATTGCCAAGACGCCTGCAGAGCGCTGGGGAGAAACGGAAGATTTAGCAGGTCCAGCGGTGTTCCTGGCTTCACCAGCGAGTGACTTTGTCAACGGGCATATTCTATATGTCGATGGCGGGATCCTTGCCTACATTGGCAAGCAGCCATAATCTCGAATACGAAGCCGAAACAGAGACTAATCTTTTTGCTGTTAGTCTTTGTTAAAGGAAGAGGGAATTCGTGTGATCGAAGAAATACGCAGGAATCGATGGAATAATCGGGACGTAATAGCGGCAGCCTTCCTGTCGATGGTGCAGCCGCTCAGATCACGGTTAGCAGAACAGCCGGGGCATTTAGCTCTAGGAACCCATGGCACTGTATATACTGAAAATCGCAGACATGCGGAAGGATTCTTAAGAATGCTATGGGGACTCGGCCCATTTCTTGTTCATTATAATGACGAGCAGCTTGAACAGCAATATCGGTGCGGCCTTACCGCAGGCTGCAGCCCTCTCGGCGATCATTATTATGGCGAGACTACGGACTATGATCAGCTATTGGTCGAGATGGCATCGATCGCCACAACCCTGCTGCTTGCACCGCACCGAACATGGGATGTTCTTACCAGGACGGAACAGCAGCATTTGGCGGATTGGCTCTGGCAAATTAATGAGCGGCGTTTACCACCGAACAACTGGCACTTCTTTCGCATCCTAGTGAATGTGGCATTGAAACGATTAGGAATGAAATATTCACAGGAGATGATCGAACAAGATTTCACCTTGATTGAGTCGTGCTATGCAGGCGATGGGTGGTATTTTGACGGGGTGGACCAGCAATTTGATTATTACATCCCGTGGGCGTTTCATTACTATAGCTTAATCTATGTTAAGTTCATGGCGGATGAAGATCCGGAGCGGGCAGCTAAGTTGAAAGAACGGGCTGTTCTCTTTGCCCGCAGCTATCAATACTGGTTTGATTGTAAGGGGGAGGCCATTCCTTTTGGCCGCAGTCTAACATATCGCTTTGCTCAAGCAAGCTTCTGGAGCGCACTTGTATTTGCGGATGTAGAAGCACTGCCTTGGGGCGTCATTAAAGGTCTGTATGCGCGCAATATGCGAAGCTGGATGAATCATCATATTTTTACGACAGATGGCATGTTAAGCGTGGGCTATCATTATCAGAATTTGGTGATGGGTGAAGGATATAATGGTACGGGTTCTCCGTATTGGGCGTTCAAGAGCTTCTTGCTGCTGGCCGTTGCCGAGGATCATCCTTATTGGCATACAGAGGAAGCAGAGCAAATGATATCATCTTGCCGCTTGTCGCTGCCCAGTATGAAGGCGATGATTGAACATACTCATCATTCACAGCATGTGCTTATGTACCCGGCAGGTCAATTTATTGGCTATCAAAATCATGCATGTGCGAAGTATTCTAAGTTTGTTTACTCTACCTTGTTTGGCTTTAGTGTGCCGCGCAGTAACTATTATTACTATGAAGGTGCTTTTGATAGTGTGCTTGCTGTTAGTGAGGATGGCGTACATTATCGTGACAAGCCGCTCGATCTAAGCTATGAGCTGCATGAAGACTATATTGTACATCACTGGCAGCCGCTATTGGGAGTTCAAATATGCAGTACGATTGTGCCATGTGGTGACAGTCATGTACGTATTCACCAGTTGGAAACGAGCCGGGCTTTAATAGCTTATGATGCCAGTTTCTCAGCACCGTTCCTCACTGCCAGCAGTGACGACAAAGCAGTAATCGATACAAGCAAGGCAAGTTACGATTCGCCTGTCGGTTTCACGATCGCAAAGGCTATTGCAGGTTTCAAGCAGGCGGAGATTATTCGCACCGAGCCGAATACCAATCTATTCTATGAGCGAACATTGATGCCTGCACTGCGTGCTGAGCTTAAACCAGGCAAGCATCTATTAGTAAGTGTGATGGCAGGAGTTCCAACGGGTTGCAAGTTGAAGCTGCCTGAGGTGAAGCTGGAAAAGGATAGAGTCGTAATTCACTATCATGAGCATACGACAACGGTGAACGTTAATTAGAATAAGAGAGGACTGGATGCGATGTCTACAAATGGGGTACAGCAAACAACGGATATGCAAGTGAATGAGCTTTATATCCAGGCAATTGAGGACATTCTATCGAAAACGCTTATGAATATTGATAGGTTTGAAACTCGCTTTCCACATGCGAGCATTGATGAAAAATATATATTGAATGATAACGATGATTGGACAAATGGCTTTTGGTCGGGAATACTGTGGTTATGTTATGAATATTCACAAGATGAACGATATCTTAAGGCAGCTGAAGGGACGGTAGCTAGTTTTCGCCAGCGGCTGGATCAGCAATTCAACCTGGACCACCATGATATTGGATTCCTGTATAGTTTGTCTGCCAAGGCACAGTGGATTATAACAGGGGATGAAAGTGCACGTGAGTTGGCTCTTGCTGCTGCGGATGTATTAATGAAACGCTGGCGGAACACGAACGACGGCAGCGGTTATATTCAAGCTTGGGGAGCAAAGGATAACGAGCATGAAGCAGGAAGGATTATTATTGATTGCTTGCTTAATTTGCCGTTATTGTATTGGGCAAGTGAGCAGACAGGTGATCCGAAGTACCGTGAAGCAGCAGAGATTCAGGCTGAGAGAACACGGCGCTATCTCGTTAGAGGAGACGATAGCTCGTATCATACTTTTTTCTTCGATGTGCAGACGGGTATTCCGATCGGTGGAGCAACACATCAAGGATATAACAACGGTTCAACTTGGACGAGGGGGCAAGCATGGGGAGTATACGGGTTTGCATTATCCTACCGTTATACCGGGAATGCGGCATTTCTGGAGACATCCAAGCGTATGGCACGCTATTTCCTTGAGCATTTACCCGAGGACAGCGTTGCCTATTGGGATTTCAATGCTCCTCCAGCTGATGATACATATCGCGATAGTTCAGCCTCAGCGATTGTAGCAGCCGGACTGGTCGAGATTATCTCACATTTGGATGCTGCTGACCCAGATCGGCTTTATTTTGAGGAGATGCTGGCCATCAGTATGCAATCGCTGATTAACAACTATGCTACGATCGGTGATGATGCAGCAGAAGGCTTCCTTAAGCATGGCTCGTATCATGTTCTTGGTGGATTCTCCCCTGATGACTATACGATTTGGGGCGATTATTACTATCTGGAAGCACTAATGCGTCTTGCAAAAGGTATACCTGGTTATTGGTATGGACGTAAATAGATCTATAATAATCAAAGCCTCCCTCTCGTCCACAAATGAGAGGGAGGCTTTTAAAATGAGGATACAACTGACGATATATTCCTATTTAAAATGCATTAAGTAGGGTAAAATCATTATTGCCTTCAAAGGAGAGTAGATGGTGCTTGACTAAAGATATGGGTATATCCTATATGAAGAAGTAGAATAAGAAGCTTATATTTATTATTTATAAAGAGGGGCTGTGGCATCATGTTCGTGACTCTCATATCCTCCAACAGCACATGTAATGCAGATTGCCGAACAGTCATCTTCTTTTTTGCCGGTGTTTTGACTTACCGTAATAATTTCGAAGATGCAGCGAGGGAGCTAGCTCTGAAATATAGAAATGCCAAGATCGTGGCGATCTTTCCCTATGGAACCGCAAATGGGTTAGAGGGCAGATCATTAATGCGATTGCTCGTCAGGCAACTTGCTCAGGCAGGCTATGACCTGTCCCATGACCGATCGAAAAGAGTAATAGAAGCATCCCAAATCATCCGCGATCATGCAGAAAGCGCAAAACTTCTGATCCTGATCGGCCATAGTGCCGGAGGTGTTATTGCTTATAGAACTGCACTTTACTTAGAGGAGAGTTTTGGTCTTCGGTGTACCCAGGTTTTTGCTGTGGGCAGTCCGAAGTTTCACTTGAAAGACATTCCGTTTAATGAGCGATTTACTTATATTACAGGTCAGAACCCGGACAGGGTCACTCATATTGGAAGGTGGCGCAAGCGAGGCTCCAAAGTTTACCGAGGAAAGCCAGGGCGTGAAATTCAACTAGAGTTTAATCCGGATCACCAGAAATGGCGATTTCATGCTTCGTATTTTCTAAAATCATCCTGGAACGATTCGAACAAAATACTCCATACGAATTCAGAGGATCTGATGGCAAAGATCTATGAAATAGTTCCAGGTGATTCATAGTTACTTAATAAATATTATGTAAACCATAATTTTAGAAGCTGTCTAATCGTAGTTCACTACGAAAGGGCAGCTTCACTGTTTTATATGTCAGGGAGTTGACGATAAAGTATATAGTGTATATATTATATATATACGGTATATACTCGTAAAAAGCAGTGAGGTGAAATATCATCAAAGTTATTTTATCCAATTCATCCAGTGATCCAATCTATATACAGATCATGAACCAGATCAGGCAGAGCATTCTAAGTGGTGAATTAAGTGCTGGGGACAGCCTTCCTTCCATCAGGCAGCTGGCCAAGGAGCTGCAAGTTAGCGTAATTACAACTAAGCGTGCTTATGAAGAACTCGAAAAGGAACAGCTTATAGACTCCATCGTGGGTAAGGGATGTTTCGTATCCGGGGCTAATAAGGACTTTATACGGGAGCAGCGAATGAAACGGTTAGAAGAAAAAATGCTGGAGATCATTCGGGAAAGCAAGGAATTAAATATGAGCAGACAAGATCTGATTGATCATTTGACTGTATTGTTTGAGGAGGAAGAAATGTAATGAACGCAATTGAATTACATAATCTATCAAAAGCATACTCTTTATTTAAGGTTGATCAGGTATCTTTGAATGTTAAGAAAGGCTATATCACAGGTCTGATTGGTCCTAATGGCGCTGGTAAAAGCACGTTGATCAAGATGATGCTTGGCATGATCCGTCCGGACTCTGGCAGTATAACCATTTTGGGCCGTGAAATGCCTGGAGATGAGGTAGATATAAAGCAGCGTGTTGG
The DNA here is from genome assembly GCF_001373415.1 of Paenibacillus dakarensis. GTDB lineage: Bacteria > Bacillota > Bacilli > Paenibacillales > Paenibacillaceae > Paenibacillus_AQ > Paenibacillus_AQ dakarensis. The sequence goes on from NZ_CDSE01000010.1 coordinate 104,754, forward strand.
TATTGTGTCGGATGATTGCTTCTATTATGACCATCTTACGATTCGTGACACGAAGAATATGATCGCACCTTTTTATCAGAAATGGAATGAACAGAAATTTAATAGTTATCTTGATCAATTTGAGTTGTCTAACAAAATGAAAGTTCAAAATTTATCTAAAGGGATGAAGGTGAAGCTGGCTCTTGCGATTGCTTTGTCCCATGAAGCAGAGCTATTAATCATGGATGAGCCGACATCCGGACTTGATCCGATATTTAGAAGGGAAATGCTCGATCTTCTTACGGATATGATGCAGGACGAGAAAAACACCATTCTGTTCTCAACCCACATAACGACAGATTTGGACCGTATTGCTGACTACATTACCTTCATTAATCGCGGGCAGACTGTATTCAATGAAGCTAAAGAAGATCTGTTTGAAAAATACGCGATCGTGAAAGGTGATGTCCAGCTTCTTGATTCCGATATTCGAAAAATGTTTCTTGGGCTTCGTGAAACATCTGTTGGTTTTGAGGGCTTGGTTAGCAATAAGCCGGAGGCAGAAATGCTCTTCGGCCATTATGCAGTTTTGGAAGAACCTTCTTTAGAAGATATCATGTATTTTACAACCCGGGGAGGACGTGTCGATGCTTCATTTGCTTCGTAAAGATTTCATAGCCTTAAAAAGCTCACTTTGGATGGTGCTTTTTTTTCTCGCGGTATATAGTATTGTTTTCATTCCAAAAAGTGAATTGTCCATGTATTTTGTAGGGATATATACAGCTTTCGCTTCCATATTTCTTGTAACGAATATCGATATTAAAAACAATAACCATACCTTTTTGGTCACACTGCCGGTTAGCCGTAAACATATTATCCAAGCCAAATTCATAACAGCTGTAGTATTCATGCTTCTCGGGGTGTTCGCCAACTATGGAATACACTGGATTGCAAAATTAGCTTTCCCGCAATTTCAAAAGCCGGACTATTCTCTATTATCTATATTGATTCCAATTGGAGCCGTGCTTATCTTAATTTCGATCTATATGCCTTTATTTTATGCTCTAAACAAAAAAGGTACCGGAATTATAAACATCGTATTTTTAATAACATTAGTTATTTTATCGGAGCCAACAGCTATGCTTATAACTTTGGTGAACGGGGAAGATTTCTACAACGATCCGGTTATGCTATTACTCCCAATCGGCATCTTACTGATATTTGTGGCTTCTTACTTCTTAACGGTAAAATTGTTCACTAGAAAAGACCTATGATTCCATAATTACTTCCCTGTAGAGACAAAGGAACCTATCTAAATACCTAAATCGGGACCACCGCTAATATCGGATATGATCGATCGGGAGTTTATAGACGAAAAGAATCATTTTTCCGGGAAATTCGATGAAATGGGTGTACTCCGGCTGTGGTATGTAATACGATCAGACAAATGTCTTTTTTGCTAAATAACATGTAAAAATGGGCTGTATCGTTAATGGAGGGAAAAATTGTGAAAATTTCGAAAGCAATTTTGATTGTACTAGGTGGCATTTGTTTGGTAGCAACAGGCTGTACTGATGAGAAAAAAGCAGATCAAAAAAATACAGAAAAGATAGAGCAGACGGTGGTAACACTCGAGAAATCATCACAAAATGGAAAGGATATCAGAATACCGCACAACGAGCGTCTGAATTTATCCACTGACCAGAAGTGGATTGAGGAACAGGGACACCAGTCCGACCTGATACGGCTGCAATGGACGGCGGAAAGGGCCAAACCGGCGATTGCATGGGCCGACGAGAAAGGAAAAGATAAAACAGCGATCATCTCCCACGAAAAAGCCAATAATCCGGAGCAGCAGGACCATAAGCATATCTCGATCGAAACTACAATGTCCCCGACAGGTCAACATGCAGACCAGTTATTTACCCGCTTTGAAATCCCCTATGACACCGATGTAAGTGAGATTCGTACCCATTCATCCAATTTCAATGTAATGAGCGGAGTTCTGCGGGTAGCAGGTGAAAGCGAAACCAACCGGGACCTTCAGTTCAGTAAGTCCGGCAATGACAATGCAACAACACCAAGATGGACAGTACGGGCAGACAACTCCAAGGAGTCCGGGGACAATACGGGGACCAACCTGCAGTTTGTCCGTTATGGTGATGATGGCGAAGTGATCGATGCACCGCTTACGATACAGCGCACTAACGGTAATATAGGAGTTGGCGCGAATGACCCGGACACCAAGCTTGATATAAACGGAGACAAGCTGCGAATCCGCGAAAAGTATACGCCTGCTTCCTCCAAAGCTTCCTGCAGTCAAGGGCAAATGGCTTGGGACGATCAGTATGTCTATGTCTGTGTTGCCGAGGACAGCTGGAAAAGAACTGAATTATCAACTTGGTAGCTACATAGAGAATTAAGTGGCAAGCAGCCGGCAGCATTTTATTCAGATGTTGTTATTATTTATGAAATATGTTCATAAACCTTTGTTAGCAGGAACAAAGGAGGTATGCCATTGAACCAATCAGCCCTTTTTGAACATCGCTTCTGGCTGCAGATATTAGGTGATCATGGAAGATTTATTTTTAACACGCTCTCCCCGAAGGAAACGACAGATATTCAAAACGCCGAATATTTCATACACGCATTCGACCAGCTTCTGGATCAGGCAAGAAGCATCCAATCTGATTCACAACTTGCTTCTCTGAATCAGCAGGCCTGCAAGCTGACGACCGAACTGCGACAGTTCAAGCTCAGTATCCTTCAGCGGCTTCTGCTAGGCCAGATCACGATTGGCCTGACGCCAACCTTTATCAATCATATGGTAAACGAGCTCGAAGAGTATTTGCGAATTCTAACCAGCTTGCTTGAAGGGAAGGGAGTTCCGAGATTCGATGCACTCCATCATGATTTTCTGTGGCTGCCCGATGCCGTTGGTCATGCTGCTGCGATAGCAAGTGATCTGGATCTTGTTGAAAAGCGCTTGATTCACAAAAGCAAGGCATTTGAAGAACATTTTGTTCAATTTTATATGAAAAGTATCGAGATGGCGGGGTACATGCGAACGCAGCTTTGTGATTTTCCGGCATTCCGTAAATTTCATCTTGACGTCAATGTTGAAATGAATTTATTCAGAGGTTTTTTGAAAGAACTGGAAGATTTAGAGCTATCGGCTGAAGTGCTCGACCGCATATCCCCGCTTATGCCAGATCATATGCTGCGAGAAGAGTGCTATTATTTAACCAAGCTTGCTCAATTAGAATTGGTACCTGATCCGAAATGTCAACCGGACCATCCAAGAATCGATGAGAAGATATAACACGCCGCTGAAAAGCGGCTTTTTCTTTTATACTAGGTTAAATGAACAGTGGAAGGGAATTGATGGTTAGTTCTATTTTTGCAGAGCCGCTTTCGTTATAATAACAGATATCTGTTTCTTACGGAGAAGAGCATCGATTTACGATGGATGTCCTGGTTAACCTGAACGATTAGGCACAGAACCACACCACGATGAAAAATCGATGGAAGTGGTTCTTTTGTTATATTTATTGGTATGCCAGAATGATATAGGAGGGCGATGTAAGGTGTTTTATGATTTCAAGCCCATGAATGATCGTCCCGTATCGCTTCAAGTGAAGGAATACTTGAAACGATTAATTATAAAAGGGGTACTGCAGCCTCACCAAAAGCTCCCGTCTACGCGTGAGCTAAGCACACTGCTGAATTTGAGCCGCAACACCATTATTTCGGCTTACGAGGGCTTAGAGGATGACGGATTTGCCTATACCATACACGGAAAAGGCAGTTATGTTGCAGAAACTTCAAGCAGTGCAGCGAACACGTCCTGGGATTTGGACTGGGGGGCACGCGTGAACGAGTATGCGCAGCAAGCATCGGAGCTTGATATGATGAAACGCGGAATTCGCGCCGGGAAGGGGACGATCTCCTTTACGAGCATTGCTCCTGATGAGAAGCTGTTCGATCTCGAAAATGTTAAAAGGGCATTTCAAGATCGAATGTCGGTGGAAGGCAATGTCCTTCTTAACTACGGTTATGCAAAGGGATATAAACCGTTAATCGAATACCTGCTTCATTATATGGATCAAAAGGGCGTCAATTTGAAGGAAAAGGATATTTTGATTACCGATGGGTTCACGGAGGGCTTCGATATCGTCCTGTCAGCATTAAGCAAGAAGCACGGCTCGATCATCTGCGAGAATCCGACGCATAATACCGCGATCAAGAATCTTAAGCTTCATGGATATGAGATAACAGGAATTACGATGGAAGAGGACGGCATCAGTCTTTCTGAGCTGGAACAGGCTTTATCGGAGAAAGCCTTCGACTGTGCATACTTTGTTCCTTCCTACCATAATCCTACGGGGATTGTGATGTCACCTGAGAAAAGATTAAAACTAATGAAGCTGATGGAGCGTTATCAGGTTCCCGTCATTGAAGATGGCTTCAACGAAGAGCTTCGTTACTCCGGCTCCCATGTAGCTCCGCTAATCGCTACGGCAGGACAGGGCAATGGCGTTATCTACATTGGCAGCTTCTCCAAAGTATTGTTTCCCGGGCTCCGGGTCGGCTGGATCCTTGCAGACCGGGAATTGATTGATTATCTGGTTAGCATCAAGCGTGCACGCAGTATTCATACATCTACACTGGATCAGTCGATTCTTTATCAATACTTGTATAACGGCAATTTTGAAAAATATTTAAAAAAGGCAAGATCCGAATATAAGCGGAAATACGAATGGACAAAGCAGTGCTGTGAGGAATTCATTCCCTATGAGCGGTTGTCGGGTGATGGAGGGCTTCACCTGTTTGTTACCTTTGAAGAGGGTTTCGATACCAGGGAATTGCTCGCAGCCTGCTCCCGTAAAGGTGTCATCTTCACGCCTGGTGACAACTTCTACACGAAGGATGGTCAAGGGCGGAATACGATGCGCATCGGATTTTCAAGAGTGTCAGACGATGAGATTAACAAGGGAATTCGGATTATCGGCGAAACAGCCAGACAACTGAGAGGATAGAGGTGCGGTTATGAAGGTTGGCGTAATTATGGGCGGTATTTCATCAGAACGCGAGGTATCACTAAAAACGGGCGAGGTCATCCTTGCTCATCTGGATCGGGAAAAATATGACGTTAAACCGATCGCCATCACGAAGCGGGAAGAGTTAATCGACAAGGTGAAGGGCATCGATATTGCGTTGCTGGCGCTGCATGGTTCCTATGGGGAGGACGGTACCGTTCAAGGTGCCTTGGAAACGCTCGGCATTCCTTACACAGGCAGCGGCGTTTTATCCAGCAGCATATGTATGGATAAAGACTTGTCCAAGAAGCTTCTTCGTGCGGAGGGAATTTCCACACCGGACTGGGTCTGCTGGAACAGCATTGAGGAATATGATCCTGAGGCTATAGGGAGAATGGGATACCCGGTTATTGTGAAGCCGAATTCCGGCGGCTCCAGCATTGGAACAGAGCTTGTGACCGATGAGAACGCACTGCACAAGGCGGTTCAAGAGGCTTTTCGCTGGGATGAGTCGGTTATGATCGAGAGTTACATTAAAGGAGAAGAAATTACATGCTCCATTCTGGACGGGGAACTTCTGCCCATCATAGGAATCCGTTCCGCTCAATCCGAATGGTTCGACTACCAGGCTAAATACGTGGATGGCGGCGCAGAAGAGCAAGTCATTACATTGCCAACCAAGCTAGATGAACGTGTCAGATCGATGGCTATGAATTGCTTCAAGGTCTTGAAATGCAGCGTATACGGAAGAGTAGATATGATGATCAGAGACGGCATCCCGTATGTTCTGGAAGTGAATACTCTTCCCGGCATGACGACCAACAGCCTGCTTCCGAAAAGTGCTAAAGCGGCAGGGATTCCCTTCAGTGAGCTGCTTGACCGAATTATTGCTTGTTCCTGGGAGGAACGCACAAAAAAACGGGGAGAGATGAATAATGTCGAATGAATTCATTACATCACGGGTTTTAGATATTCCCCCATCCGGCATTCGTGCTTTCTTCGAGCTGACCCAGGGGAGTGGGGATATCATTCCCCTGGGTGTTGGCGAGCCGGATTTTGAAACACCGGAGCCTGTTCGTGCAGCTTGCGTGCGCGCTTTAAACGAAGGAAGAACGAAATATACGCCGAATGCAGGCTTAATGGAGCTTCGTGAAGCTATTTCTTCATATTTGGAGAATGGCTTTAATCTTACATATCAGCCGTGCGATGAAATTCTCGTCACGGTAGGAAGCAGTGAAGCGGTAGATTTGGCTTTCCGGACTTTCATTTCTCCGGGGGATGAGGTTCTCATTCCTGTACCAACATACATTGCCTATGCACCGATTACCCACCTGTATGGCGGGAAAGTAGTGGAGGTTGAGACGTCTGCGGATCACAATTTCAAGCTTACAGCAGAGGCGCTGCAGGAGAAAATAACTCCGCGCACAAAGGTGCTGATGCTGAACTTTCCAAGCAATCCAACAGGTGCGGTGATGACTGAGCAGGACTGGCTGCCCATTGCCAAGCTTATAATTGAGAACAATCTGATCGTCATTTCGGATGAAATTTATGCAGAGCTGACATATGGTCAACAGCATGTAAGCATAGCATCGCTTCCGGGTATGAAGGAACGGACAATCATTATTAACGGCTTCTCTAAAGCCTTCGCGATGACAGGCTGGAGAATCGGTTATGCATGCGGACCTCAGGATTTAATCGCAGCTATGCTGAAGATCCATCAATACACCGTGATGTGTGCGCCTGTTCTGGGTCAAATTGCGGCACTCGAATCTTTACGCTGCGGATTAGAAGCGAAGGAAGAGATGAAGGCGGTGTATGATGGCCGCCGGCAGATGTTCGTAAAAGGATTGAGAGAAATCGGGCTTACCTGTCATGAGCCGCAGGGTGCATTCTATGCATTTCCTTCCATTGCCCATACAGGACTTACTTCTGAGGAATTTGCCACTCAACTGGTGAGTGAAGTCGGCGTTGCGGCAGTACCGGGTCATGTATTCGGATCCGGAGGCGAAGGACATATCCGCTGCTCCTATGCAGCTTCAACAGAGAATCTGACCAAGGCGCTTGAACGGATAGAGCGATTTGTAAGCAGCCGAGCTTGCGTTATGATATAAGGAATTGCAACAAGCCACTGATCTTTGATCGGTGGCTTGTTTGTATTTACAGGGTCATTTTTCCAGGTGAATATATTATAATCAGTAATCGTAGGGTTTAAGAATGAATAGACGGCCATGGAGGGTGAAATCGTGACGGACGAAGTAAATACGACAGGTTGGGATGCAATTGAAGAAGAAGTAACGAAGCTATACGGGGAACAGGAGCCGAAGCATTATGGTACCGCTATTCCTTATATGCTTGGTGGTCAAGACCCGTTAGATGGCCTTAGTGCTTATAAAGCGGAATCACCTTCTCCACACTGGCATATTGTAACCTTCGGATTCTCGGAGCTTTATGAGAAGGAGTTGGAGAATCCCGATTATAGCGGGTATGGATTTGAGCTTACTTTCCGGGTGGCCCGGCAGATGGACGAGGAGGAGCCACCGGCATGGGCGTTAAACCTGCTGCAAAATATGGGGCGATATGTGTTTAACAGCGGTAATGTATTTGCTTCAGGTGATTACTTAGATGCTAATGGCCCGATTTGTCTGGGAGCCGATACGCAATTAACAGCGCTTGCTTTTATACCAGATCCAGAGCTTGAACCGATACATACACCTAATGGACGTGTTGAATTCCTGCAAATGGTTGGAATCACTGAAGATGAGCTGGAAGCCATGAAAACATGGAATACACGGGGCGTACTCGAAGCCGGAAAAGCCGAGATCCCGGGTTATATCACGGATCTATCTCGAGAATCCATTCTACGAGTCCCTGCTGTACAGGAAAGTGTGCATAGTGGGATAGGGCGAGACGGGTCGAGTACAGGTTTTTTATTTGTAGACCAATTGGCTTGGAATCCTGGAAAGAATGGTCTGTTCAGCAAGAAGCCGTCTGTGCTTACAATTGGTGCGAAGCAGGCAGAAACGGTTGAAAAACTGCTGCGGGGAAGACTGCTTAAAGGAAAAGAATTAACATTGGCGAACAGGGATTTAAGCGTGACATTGCAGCCCGCTGCAACGACAAGCATTGAAATGAACGCGGACAAAGTCCTTTTGAAGCTTGATGAGACGGTTATTAACGAGCTCATGCATAAACTGCAGCCGCAGGAAGATGAGATTCGGTTGTCTTCATATAAAGACCTGAGCATACAAGTCGTTAAAACATACATCAGGGATCAAGATGGGAATGTGGTAACTACCGTCGGATAGATATTGACTATAATGGATTAATCTGAGTACATACGGAGTTATAATCGAGACAAATAAGCCTGTCGTTTCGGCAGGCTATTTAATTTTTTATCTTTCCGGAAGATAAGTCAGAACAACGACACCTGAGTCGAATGTCTTTGTTTCCGCTAGTTTCAGTACTTTCTTGTCGATTCCTTCTCCAAAGAGACGTTTTCCGTTTCCAAGCACAACTGGGAAAATCATGAGCCGATATTCATCAATGAGGTCAAACTGCATCAGTGTTTGAACAAGCGTGCAGCTGCCAAATACCAAGATATCCTTACCAGGCTGCTGCTTAAGCTTGGATATTTCCTCTGTGATATTTTCCTTAATCAGCGATGAGTTATTCCATTCCACTTTATCCAAGGTTTTTGAAATCACATGCTTCGGATTACCGTTCATCATCAGGCCATATTCTCCCTCCTGCTCTATCAAATTAGGCCAAACCGCTGCAAAATTATCGTACGTTTCGCGTCCTAGCAGAAGAGCATCGCTTGCCTTCAGTTCTTCAAACTTGAATTGTTTTGTTTCCACACTACGGAATTGGATCGTCCAATGCGGATTTTCCATGACGCCATCCAGAGATACAAATTCAGATACAACCACTTTTCTCATTTTAATTCTCCTTAGTTTTTATATCCACGACTTGGTCAATTCTTCCGCAGTTGCATTTTTCGTTGTTCATGAACATTATTTTAGTATGAGACTTGTGAAAAGATTTCTCATGGATTGCTGTTCTCTGAAAAAAGTTTGGATACGATGCAGCGGGCTTCTGGATATTAAAGGTGGATAACAAGTTAGATGGCGATGAAATCTACTTTTCAGATTACAATGCTATGTAGTTACTACATTGGATAAACAATGTTATAAATAGAGAAGGAGCCTGTCAGACTGACAGGCTATTTTAGTTTCATCTAATTTTTTCTGCTATATTGTGAACCTTATCAAGGCAGTGATGATCTAATATGTTAAAAGGATTTGAAAGAAAGGGGGAACATCGTGGATATATATGAGACAGCCACGCTCGCAAGGCAAGGAGATAAGGAAGCTTTTGCAGCGTTAGTACGGGCCTGCCAGCAAAGTCTTTATATTATAGCTAGATCTATTCTGAGAAATGATGAAGACTGTGCAGATGCGATCCAGGAAGCCATCGCCAAAGCTTTTTCTAATATACATACATTGAAAGAACCGGCCTACTTTAAAACATGGCTCATACGAATTTTGATCAACGAGTGTAATCGCATACTCAGAAAAAAGAAGAGGGTCTACCCAACCCCCTATGATATCAGAAAAGCCTCATATATAGATGACTATGAACAAATCGAATTATTTGAGGTTATTGATGAGCTGGATGAGCAGCTTCAAATGATTGTTACACTTTTTTATGTTGAGGATCTTTCAGTCAAGGAAATATCGAAGGTACTCGAAGTTTCCGAAGGAACCGTGAAATCACGGTTACACCGGGCAAGGCAGCAATTATCGAAGCTCGTTTTTAAGGAAGGAGGGACTAAGTATGAATTATCATGATCCGGATGACCGTGAGCTTAAACGATTTTTTAATTCCAAAGCACAAGTGGTGGTTGTTCCTGATTCGGTACAGCTCGCTATAGAAAATTCACTTTCCTCATTATCTGAGCAGCATGTAAAAAGGGGTTATCCGATGAAACGATGGAGATGGGCAGCTGCGGCTATAGCTCTCTTGTTCGTTTTGAGTACAGTTTCATTCTATACGGTCCCGACTTTTGCGGAAATGATCCGGTCATTGTTTGTTAAGAATCATCCGGATAGGGGCCTTTTGAAGGCGCAGGAACTGGGGCTCGTAAATAATCCTCATATCAAAGAGAAAGACAAAGGTTATACGTTAGTGATCAATGAAGCTGTGGCTGATCCAACGAGAGTGACGATGGCTCTTCAACTATTCGATCGGAAAGGAAAGCATGCACGCGATAAGTTAGTTCTTGGTGATGTTAACCATATTACGATTAAAGATGATCAAGGAAACACGGTAGATACGATGTATGACATGGGATTTACGAATGATTTTTATTATTTGGTTGCATTCATCGATGAACCGATGCAGACGGACAAGATTACCATTGAAGGAATTATTGAATCTTTAGGCAGAACGAACGAAAAATCTGTTGAAGGGAACTGGAACTTCAGTTTCGATATCGATATGAAAGATGCCAACCGACAGACTAGATATGAAGAACTATCAGGCAGCTATACGACGCCGCACGGTATGACGGTTACTTTAAAAAGATTGACGAGAATGGTACAGGGTGTACGTTTCGAGCTGGAAACCGAACTGGATAAGGCAGCACTGACCAGATCACCGGGTGATTTATGGAAAAATCAAACGCTCAGCTTTCATTTCGAAACCGAAGAAGGAGAAGAGATTCATTCGGTGAATGCGAGAAAAAGCGAAAAAAAATACAGCCTGATGACGTCTGATCATCATGTAGTTGGTAACGGAAAAGTGCGTTGGAGTTATACGTTCAATTTTCTACCAGAACATGAACCATATCGATTTGTTCTGGATGGATATACGGTCCCGGAATTAGATGGAAGCGAGATTTCATTTAAGCCTTCATCGCTCAAAGTTCCTAAATCTTTTGAAATATTGGATGATAAATTGGAGTTGGTTGGTGCCTCTTTAGAAGACTCACAAAGGGGTGACGGGAAATATGAAACAGCGGTCTCATTTTATGGGGAAATGGAGAATGAAGTTACATACGATCAATGGAGGGCGTACGAACCTTCAGGTAAATCGTATGATATACAGTATAGGGGGGCGTCAAGATATTATAAAGATACACTGCCTGATAGCTGGAGAGAGGGATTGATCGAAATGGGAGATCGCAGCATGCAGCAACCTTATGAATTCCGTATTGTCGGCTTGAAACAAATCCCTTATGAACTCACCCTAGTCAGGGAAGTGGTGGATAAACGATATAAAGATCCGGACTGGTCGCTAATGATAAAATGAAGGGCTAACTCCAGTTATACTGGGTTTGTATCTGCAACTTCACTTAATATTTTCCCGTTTTAGTAACTAAAGCGACATATATATGAGCGAAACGGGGAGATGGAATGGTAAGGAAGGGTAATTCATTATTTATGATAAAAGTAATCGCGGCTATGTTGTCAGCTGTTATATCTACCATTTATTTTTCTTGGAGAATATATACACCTTTATCTGAAAGGCTTTCCACTACTGAATATTCTCCTTTCATAGGGATATTCGCCTTCAATTTCGTGCCAATCTTTTTCATCTCGATAATAATGGGACCCATGCTATCACCTGTTATGGACAGAATCATTTACAAGAGATTTAATCTAACGGGGTTACGCAGTATGCTGATCGTTGTTTTTTCATATTTATTGTTAGGTATGGTTAGTGCGATTCTTGTCAGCCTGATCTTCTCGGGAACGACTTTATTTTTTAGCTATATTTCTATATCCCTCTGGAACTCGATGGTTTTTCTGTTTATTCAAAAGATCTTTCAATGGTGCTTTTTTAAACCAGGCAAAAGAGGTTCAATATAAAACGGATTCAACTTCACGTTCCTTTCACTAGCTCTATGCATCCCACCTGGTTTCGGTTCTCCATACAATTTTAGAAATAATATGCAACTATTCCCTCTTCATAGGTGTCTAATTGTCATAAGGACAAAGAACCTAACCAGAGGGAGGAACACTGATGTTGAAAATCTTAAAGAAGCGATCGAATCGATATCTATTAAAACGTATTGCCGCAGGTGTCGTTGCAGGTCTGTTGGTAACTTCTACGCTGCCGATTCAAGTAAATGCAGAAACAGCTGATGTTTCAGTAAATAGCATAAATTCATATCCAACGATTAAGGTGCCTGAACTGAAGCCTACCTGGACATTAAAGGTGGACAACAAGTTAGATAGCTATGGAAGCTACTATTCAAATTACAGTGCTATAGCGGAGGATGGCAAGGTATTCACATTCGTTGATAAAAAGCTGATTGCCTTGAATGCAAAGTCAGGTAAAAAGCTGTGGAGTTACGGTAAGAACCTGACACCTTATGTTGTTTATAATAATGGAATTATTTATGGACTTACAGGAGATCAGAAGCCATACGCTTTGAATTCCAAGACAGGAAAAGTGAAATGGCAGTCGAGTTCATCGACATTTATCGATAAGCAGCAGCGTATAGAGAGATTGGTGCCGACTTCTGATGCGTTATATGTTATTAAAGGCAGTGTAACTTACGCTTTTGATAAAATAACAGGCAAGCTGCGCTGGAAGACAGACGAACCCATGGCAGATGGAAGCGGTACGGATTACCTTGAAGAGTCGAACGGAGTTATCCTCCGGACTTTCCTGGTGCAAGGGGCACTAACATCTACTCAACTGGACGCTTTTGATAAAAAGACGGGCAAGAAGCTGTGGGGAGTATTCGGTCAGGGTGAGGCTATTCGTATAAAAGATGGACTTGTCTATTCGGTTGATTACCACTCCCACAGAATGTCCGATTACCAGTCGCTTCCGGAACGAAAACACATCGTAAATATATACAATCTTAAGACAGGTGTTAAAAAAGGAACTCGCGAATATAGCTGGACATTAACCGGAGAACCGCCGTATCCGTATGATTATAGAAATATATTTATAAGCGGAGGCAAGCTTTACATTGAACAAGCAGATCAAGTGGCTGAGTATGATTTCGATACCTATAAATCTAACCAGGCACCGATCCGAACGTTTAAGATGCCTTATGGGGATGACTGGTCGTTACTAAAGATTGTGCAGGATCGACTGATCTTCCAAAATATAAAAACGGGTGAGCTTACAGGTGTTAAGATGGTTAACAACCGGCAGATCGGTTGGTACGGTGACGCGCCTTTTTCACAGATTGATGTGTATGGTAAAGGAGTTTACAGAGCACAGCGGAACGGGACATATCTGGGTATTAACTTCCTGACAACCCAGCCTGTGTTTAGGGTAACAACCGGTTCAGACTTACATGGGACGACTCTAAAGACAGGAGAAATGATAATCATACAAGCAGAGGGAAAGCTAATCGGGGTGAAGCTGCCTGCTTCTCTGAAGTAAGTGTAATACCAATCGATCCCTGAACGATCGAAAGAATCTGTTTAACATTTTATGAAAAGGCATTATAGCGTCTCTAGAGAGGCGCTTTTTTCTATTGACACGATATTAATTCGTAACATATAATCAATTCTCTTTCAAAATGAGTCACCAATGAATATTAAGCATGCAGCGGTCAATCCTTCTGTTATCAGTGTGTGGAAGCCTTAGTTAGCCCACTTATACATAATGGTTGTTACCATCATATAAACAAATAAAACGTAATCGGAAGGATGTTATACATGAGCGAATCGAATCAGGAGTATATCGTAATCTCGGCTGCAAGAGAAAACAATCTCAAGAATGTTTCCCTTCGCATTCCCAAACGAAAAATCACGATCTTCACTGGGGTATCCGGTTCAGGCAAGTCTTCGATCGTCTTCGATACTGTTGCTGCAGAATCGACCCGATTGTTGAATGAGAACTTCAGTATGTTCGTGCGTAATTTTCTGCCGCGGTATCCTCAGCCGGATGCGGATGTAATCGAGAATCTGAGTATGGCTGTCGTAGTGGATCAGAAACGACTGGGGGGCGGTTCCCATTCCACGATGGGTACAATCACGGATATTTCACCTGTTCTAAGACTTCTATTCTCGCGATTAGGACAGCCCCAGATTGGACTGGCGAACATGTTCTCGTTTAATGATCCGCAAGGCATGTGTCCGGAATGTAATGGAATCGGTCGGAAATTAGGCGTCGATATATCGAGGGCGGTGGACATGTCCAAGTCATTAAATGAAGGAGCAATTATGCTGCCAGACTATTCGGTGAATGGCTGGGAATGGAATATCATCGTGCAGTCGGGGGATTATGATCTCGACAAGAAGCTGAGCGATTATTCAGATGAGCAGCTGGAACAGCTGCTATATGGTAAGGCTAGAAAAGTGAAGATGGATTTCGCTGGCAAGCCAACTAATATTACTGTAGAAGGCGCAATTGAGAAGTTCACGAACAAATACATAAAGCAGGATGTAAAGACAAAGTCTGAACGTACACAGCGTGCTGTTGCTCCGTTCATTACCGAGGGCCAATGCTCCAGCTGCCATGGCGCGAGACTCAGTCAGGATGCACTCAGCTGTAAGATTAATGGACTCAACATTGCAGATATGTCATCCATGGAGGTTGGCGAACTTCTACGAGTCGTCCGGGAGATAAACGATCCGGTCGCTGCACCGATTGTCAAATCACTGTCAGAGCGACTTCAACATCTGGTGGAAATCGGACTTGATTACTTAACGCTGGACCGTGAGACGGATACATTGTCTGGGGGCGAGTCGCAGCGCGTCAAAATGGTGAAGCATCTGAGCGGCAGTCTGGTCGATGTCACTTACATTTTTGATGAACCCAGCGTTGGGCTGCATCCCCGTGATGTGCACAGGTTAAACGAATTGCTGCTGAAGCTGCGTGACAAGGGGAATACCGTTATTGTCGTTGAACATGATCCTGATGTCATCAAGGTGGCGGATCATATTGTCGATGTGGGACCTTATGCTGGAAGTCACGGCGGCACCATCGTATATGAAGGAAGTTACCAGGGGCTGCTTGCGTCAGATACATTAACAGGTACTCACATGAAGAGACCTCTCAAATTAAAGACCAATTGCAGGCAGCCATCCGGAAAGCTGTCTATCGAAAATGCTGCACTCCACAATCTGCGGAACGTAAGTGTAGATATTCCAACCGGAGTGCTGACCGTTGTTTCGGGCGTTGCCGGATCAGGCAAGAGTACACTCATTAATGATGTATTCCTCAGCCGGCATCCGGATGCAATCGTTATTGACCAATCGGCAATTGGCGTTTCAACACGTTCGAATCCCGCGACCTACACTGGCATTATGGATGATGTGCGTAAGGCATTTGCTTCGGCGAACAAAGTGAATCAGGGGCTGTTCAGCTTTAACTCCAAAGGAGCATGCGAGAACTGCCAGGGCTTAGGTGTTGTATATACGGATCTTGCATTTCTGGAAAGTGTAAAGCTCCCATGCGAAGTATGCGAGGGCAGGCGCTTTAAGGAAGAAGTGCTTGAGTATAAGCTTAATGGCAAGTCCATTGCAGAAGTGCTCGGGATGACTGTAGAGCAGGCACTTGAATTCTTTGAGCTTAAAGAGGTTGTGCGGAAGCTTCAGGCATTAAGTGATGTCGGATTGAATTACATTACACTCGGACAGCCGCTCAGCACGCTTTCGGGCGGGGAATGTCAGCGTATCAAGCTGGCAAGTGAGCTCCATAAAAAGGGAAGTATTTATGTGATGGACGAACCGACAACCGGCCTGCACATGTCTGATATCGGACATCTTTTGGAGATCATGGACCGACTTGTGGATGCGGGGAATACAGTGATCGTCATTGAGCATAATCTCGAGGTAATCAGTCATGCGGACTGGATCATCGATATGGGACCGGACGGAGGCAGTAAGGGCGGCCAGGTAGTATTCGAGGGAACACCTTCGGAGATTGTTCATGCTCAGCAGTCGATCACCGGAAAATACCTTCAGTAATACATCTGACCCAATTGAATCTCTGAATGAACGGAGTCAAGGTATGACAACATAATGAAGTAGTATATATTCAATTCCCAAGGAGGTTATCTGTTATGGCCGACCAGAAGAGAAGAAGAGAAGCTGCCTGGAAGTCAAGAAAGCAGGAACAGCATCCCCATGGTAAAGTCAAATCGCTGAAGGAATTGTCCAACGATTAGAATGAAGAGTATACTACTCGTAATGGAAGGACTGCCGGGTGAGAATTGCCGGGCAGTCTTTTTATCTTGTGCAGGAAAGTATCTTTAGGGTGTTGAATATATCCGAATACCTAATAGATAACTGATGATCCCGTTTATACCTTAGTTACAGGAGGGTAACAACATGAAATCAATCAATGTACAGAGTATTACGGATAAGTTTCAATTGGAAGTGCTTGCAGGAGCGAAACGGATGGACCGTGAAATTACCCGTCCACAAACACATAGACCAGGACTTGAGTTTGTTGGATATTTTGATTTTTTTCCTATGGAGCGGGTTCAGGTTCTCGGTCGTAAAGAAATCAACTACTTACTGACCCTTAGTGTAGAAGATCGTCAGTTACATATCGGAAATATTGTGAAATATCATCCGCCATGCTTTATCGTGACGTCAGGACAGCAGGAGATTCCATATTTGACGATGTTTTGTGATCAGGAGGGTATACCGTTACTGCGTACTGCTGAAAAGACAACGGAGTTCATCGCCAAGCTGGACAGCTATTTGGTGAAAACATTAGCACAGGAAATGTCCATTCATGCGGTCTGTGTGAATGTTGCGGGCATAGGTATTCTGCTCAGAGGAAAATCAGGAATAGGCAAGAGTGAAACAGCCCACTCGCTTATCCGAAAAGGTCACCGATTCGTAGCAGATGACATCGTTGTGCTTAAAAAGCTGGGTCCTGCAACGCTTCTCGGTACTCATAACGAAACAACCCGGGAATTTCTCGCACTGCGAAGCCTCGGGCTGATAAATGTTGTGCGCCAATACGGACGCATGGCTTTTCAAGATGAGACACGAATCGTGCTGGATATTGAACTTTCCCCGTGGCAGGAGAACTCACTGAACAATGAGCTTGAGACAGTGCCGAAATTCACAGAATACCTCGGTATCCAAATCCCGCATATCGAAATTCAGCTTCAGCCTGGCCGTGATGTAGCCAGTCTGATTGAAGCGGCCGCCAACAGCTGGTCACTTAAGCAATTGGGCTACAGCGCGGCAGAAGAATTTATGCAGCGAATCGAAAACAAGATGCAGTTATGATCAACATAAGAATTCGCGTACCTAACAGGCCCATACTGCTCATCGATTGATCCAATTCTCTGTATATTTTCGGTTGGAATATCCATAATAAGACAGCATGTACATTTCGACATCCAGAGGAGCAGATGAAGAGTGAATAACAAAAGGTTACTGGCGATGTTCTTGGTGCTTGCTCTCAGCATAATGCCAGTTTTATCCGTGCAAGCAAAGGCAGCAGAGAAGAAGAATTCCATTTGCTTAAGCCCCAAGATGGTACAGCTGAAAACCGATATGCAAAAGGTATGGATCGACCATACGATATGGACGAGAAGCTATATTGTCAGTGCGATCTCTAATCGTCCAGATCAGAAGGATGTATTGGACCGTCTTCTGCGTAATCAGCAGGATATAGGTAATGTGTTCAAACCTTATTATGGGGAGGAATTCGGCAATAAGCTGGCTGGAATTCTAAGAGAGCATATTTTGATCGCGGGTAAAATTGTAGCGGCTGCCAAAGAGGGCAACCAGGCGGAAGTGAAAAAGCTAGAGAAGGATTGGCATAGAAACGCAGATGATATTGCCAAATTCTTAAGTACGGCGAACCCGAACTGGCAGTTTAAAGAACTGCAGGATATGCTGTATACGCATCTCCAGTTGATTACGGAGATCGTTATAAGCTGCTTAAAAGGAGACTGGAAAGCGGATATTGCGGCTACTGATAAAAATGAGATTCATATGATTCATTTGGCGGACATCCTGACAGAAGGTATCGTCAAACAGTTTCCTAATAAATTTTAATCGAACCGGGGCAGAAGCTGCATAGCAGCTCAGCTTTTTATAATCACCCCAATCGGTGGCTATGAAAAGCTGTTTTTTTAATGAGACGATCTGATCAATAGGACTTACAAACTTCAGAATAGCAATCGAAAATAAATCTGATTTCTGGTTTCAATTTAAATTATCTACAAAGGAGGCCGCATGATGGCATCAGGAAATCCGGTAATCATAACTGTTGAAACAGTAATCCATTCCCCCATTGAAATGGTGTGGGAATATTGGACGGAGCCGAAGCATATTATGCAGTGGAATTCAGCTTCGGACGATTGGCATACACCTCATGCCGAGAATGATTTAAAGGTCGGTGGTAAGTTTGTCTCCAGAATGGAAGCGAAAGATGGCAGTTTTGGATTCGATTTTGGCGGAGTATACGACGAAGTGAGTGTAAACGAACGTATATCCTATACACTTGGAGACGGCAGGAAAGTGAAGATCGACTTTATCAGCCAAGATGACCAAACAAGAGTCATTGAATCGTTCGAAGCGGAAGAAACCCAAGCCATTGAAATCCAGCAAGCCGGATGGCAGGCGATATTAGACAATTTTAAAAAATATGTGGAGAACTTCAATAATAAGTAAGCATTTTTGGGGTTCAGAGAAGCGCATGCCATCGATGGCATGCGCTTTGTTTTATGAATACACGTTTAGGAAGGGGGAAACTAGTCATTAGCACATTTTGAGCATGATTACCGAAATGCCCAAAACTAAGGCCGTATGTCTACATAGACTGTATCAATCCAAAACACAAGGAGGTAATATCAGTGAGTTGTGAAAAAGCTTGTTATGGCTACGGAAACCCAGTAGGTATGGTCTTGGTGTTGTTTATTCTCTTGGTTATCATCGTGGGTGCTTTTTGGATTTAATTAAAATACGACAGTAAAGTTTGGGGACGGTATTTACCGTCCCCATGAAGCATTTATACAGTACATTTCGTTTGGTAGGAATGGCTTATACATAAGTGAGTGGCGAGAATCGTAGGGCTGGCATATTGGATCAAGCCAACACCATATACTCTGATATCTAAATACCCACTTATATAAGGGAGGTGCCCTAAATGGAAATTCCGATAACCGGATTTATTGTTCACCATGGTGGTTCTGATTCTGAACATTCACATCAACTCTTTCTTACATCATGGGACGGTAAACCAGTTAACGTTCATGTTCATCCCTTCAAAGGGGATACATCCTTTGATGTTGGCCATTTTCATCATTACGTTGGTGTGACTGAACCCGCTCCAAGTGGTGTTCCACATGTACATCATTATCATGCCCAAACGTCGGTTAATGACCAGCACAAGCATTTAATTAAGGGAACGACGGGTCCTGCGATTCCGTTGCCAGGAGGAGGACACTATCATTATTTTGAGGGTTATACAACAGTAGATGGCAGAATTCCTCATGCTCATCGATACAGCGGGAATACAGGCAATGAACAATAATAAATGAAATCCATTACTTAATAAAATCGAATAGCTGAGTATAAAACAGCTCACAGCCGGCCTACTTGGCCGGCTGTGGTTATTTTTACAATAAGTATGTTATCGGAGAAACAAAAAAAGAACCGGGTACGGTTCTTTAATATTGCTTATATGTAAGGACAGTGATACAATCAGAACGCGACTCTGATTACAATTAAATACATATCTTACAAATCTTATATCTTTATTCTAACACGCTAATAGGTCCTTGTCAAATGACAAATTGGAGGGGGAAGACTGATGAACTCTTTAGTTTTGGGTTTTAAGGAAATGGATGAAACGCAGCTGATGCTTGTGGGAGGGAAAGCATTAAATTTAGGGGTATTATCAAAAATCGATGGAATACGAGTACCCGAAGGATTCTGTGTGACAACGGTAGGCTATCACAGGGCCGTCGGGCAAAACGAAACGTATCAAGGTTTGTTAGACCGTCTAAATCTGTTGAAAGCAGAGGATCAAGAGCAGATTGGTGAGATAAGCAGGAGGATCAGAGAGCTCATTATGGAAACAGATATTCCTTCTGATGTTGTTAACGCAGTGACTAACTATCTCTCCCAGCTTGGTGAGGAACAGACCTATGCAGTACGTTCCAGTGCAACAGCTGAGGATTTACCGCATGCATCTTTTGCGGGCCAGCAAGATTCCTTTTTAAATATCATCGGCATCGATGCCATCCTGCAGCATATCAGCAAATGCTGGGCATCCCTTTTTACGGAACGTGCAGTCATCTACCGTATTCAGAATGGATTTGATCACAGTTTAGTTCATGTTTCCGTTATCGTTCAAAGGATGGTCTTGCCGCAAGCGTCAGGGATTATGTTTACCGCTGATCCGGTGACCTTTAATCGAAAGCTGCTGTCCATCGATGCGAGTTTTGGATTGGGAGAAGCCCTGGTCTCTGGTTTGGTATCTGCTGATGGTTTTAAAGTGCTGCAAGGGAAAATCGTTGATAAGCGAATTGAAGCCAAAAAACTGGCTGTCTATGGGCGACCAGAAGGAGGAACAGAGACCCGGCAGATTGATGCCGAGCTGCAAAGGACTCAATCGCTAACAGATCCACAAATATTACAGCTGGCACGCATCGGCAGACAGATCGAAGCTTATTTCAGCCAGCCGCAAGATATCGAATGGTGCTTGGATCAGGATACCTTTTATATGGTTCAGAGTCGGCCGATCACGACGTTATACCCGATTCCTGAAGAGAATGATGAAGAGAATCACGTCTATGTGTCTGTGGGTCACCAACAGATGATGACTGATCCGATGAAGCCATTGGGACTTTCATTTTACTTGTTAACCACTCCCGCACCCATGCGTAAAGCTGGCGGAAGATTGTTTGTTAATGTAACACCTATGCTGAAATCACCTGCCAGCAGAGAGACGATATTAAATACCTTGGGACAGTCCGACCCACTCATTAAAGACGCACTTACAACGCTTATTAAACGGGGAGATTTTATAAAAACAATTCCTGCTGATAATCAAGAATCAATACCGGGACATAGCAGTAAAGGAGTGCCCCCAGCAGGGCTTCCAGCGGAGCTCGAAAACGATTCGAACATCGTTTCTGACCTGATCAGGCGCAGTCAAATCTCGATCGTAGAGTTACAACAAAACATCCAGACGAAATCTGGAGCAGATTTATTCGATTTTATTCGGGAAGATATTCAGCAATTGAGAAAGATTTTGTTTGACCCGCAGAGTTCTGCCGTGATTATGGCTGCCATGAATGCTTCAGCCTGGATCAATGAGAATATGAATAATTGGTTAGGTGAAAAAAACGCAGCTGATACGCTATCCCAATCTGTGCCTGGCAATATCACTTCGGAAATGGGCCTCGCGCTTCTGGATGTCGCCGATGTGATACGTCCTTATCCGGAAGTCACTGATTATTTACAGCATGTTACAGATGATCACTTTGGGGATGAGCTGGCTAAGCTGGATGGCGGGCAGGAAACCCTCGATGCAATTAATGATTATCTCAGCAAATACGGCATGAGATGTGCAGGCGAGATTGATATTTCAAGGACCCGATGGATAGAAAAACCAAGCACCCTTGTCCCGTTGATTCTGAATAACATCAAAAATTTTGAGCCGAATGCCAGCCGTCGAATTTTTGAAAAAGGGCGAGAGGAGGCTTATCAAAAAGAACAGGAGTTATTAGATCGATTACGGCGATTACCAGACGGAGAACAAAAAGCAATAGAGACCAAACGAAAAATTGACCTCATTCGGAAGTTCAGCGGGTATAGGGAATACCCGAAATACGGCATGATCAACCGCTACTTT
Source organism: Paenibacillus dakarensis (assembly GCF_001373415.1). GTDB lineage: Bacteria > Bacillota > Bacilli > Paenibacillales > Paenibacillaceae > Paenibacillus_AQ > Paenibacillus_AQ dakarensis. The sequence goes on from NZ_CDSE01000010.1 coordinate 126,581, forward strand.
ATTTATAAGCAGGCTTTAATGAAAGAAGCGGAACAGCTTGTCAAAGCAGGTGTTATTCACGAACAAGAAGATATATTCTATCTCACTTTTGAAGAGCTGCATGAAGCCGTTCGCAACAAAAAACTGAATCTAAAGATCATCAGCAAACGGAAAGATGAGTATAAGTGGTATGAAAGACTGACTCCGCCGCGTGTTATGACATCGGATGGTGAAATCATCGCCGGGAAGTATAAACGTGGGAATCTCCCAGAGGGAGCGATCATTGGTCTGCCTGTATCCACAGGAGTCGTAGAGGGCAGGGCGCGTGTTATTTTGAATATAGAAGAGGCTAATTTAGAAGAAGGAGACATACTGGTCACCTCTTTTACGGATCCTAGCTGGACGCCATTATTTGTATCCATCAAAGGATTGGTTACCGAAGTCGGTGGTCTTATGACCCATGGAGCTGTCATTGCACGTGAATATGGATTACCAGCAGTGGTTGGAGTAGAGAACGCAACCAAACAGATACAAGACGGGCAGCAAATCCGCGTGAATGGAACAGAAGGCTATATAGAGATATTGTAATGAAGCGGCGGGAAACGGAGCTTTCAAATTTATACTGGAGTAGTCCGTCATTCGTAAACAAGTGATAGGCGTAATCCGTTAATCGTCATCCGTTTTACCATAGGAGTCGATTGTGGGTTTAACTTTGTTTGTATCCGACAAACAACAAACGGCTGCTCGCACTTTCCCGCCGACCGGCAAACGCCGGCTCAAAACCTGCAAGAGGTAGTTCATTGCAGGCTTGAAGCCAGCGTTTCCCCTTACTCCATATATTTTGCAGCGTCAAAAGGAATTTTGGAATGGTGGTTGGCATGCTCAATTAGAGACGATAGCTTCGTGACCTCGCGTTCCTTTTTGCGGGCAGCAGCCTGATACGCTTCCGGATCATACAATGCCACAGTAAACAGCGTAACAGAACCGTCATGTCCCCGGCTGCTCTGCCGCTCCAGTTTCTTACGGGAGCCGAGATGGGCTAGCTGTCCGATTTCATTGCGTATCTGCTTAGCCAGTTCAATTGCTTCCATGACAGTAATGCTGCCGCCGTTCCATGAAATCGTCTCGGTTGTATTTGATATGGCCATTAGCAGGTCAAGCTTTCTGTAATCAGCTGAAACCGTATCGATTTCCTCTGTAATAACGTCTACACTGCGTATAGGAAACTCGGCGGTTTCTCCTTTTTCAATGATGGTGCTGCTGTTGTTCATTCTTTCCTGCATCAATTGATTGATCAGGCGATTCATGGCTGCACGTACAGCCAAAGCTTCCGCCATCGTGATATGACTCATTTGGTTCGGATCACCTCATTAATTAAACTCAACATTCTCTGTCCTTGTGTAGTCTTAGACGCTTCCCAAGGGGAAAGGTTGCAATATTCATTACTCAAATATAGTGATCAGCTTATTTTTACGATTATTGCTCAGGAACGGTACAGATTTAATCGGTCTTCTAAACTTGCCAAGAGTTCTTCCGGTATCTGCCTGATCTTGATATCCCCGCCGAGGAATAGCAGCCAATTGGTTATTTCGGATAACTCTTCTGAACGATGAACCTGGATAAATGTCTTTAAAATCGCTGTAGTTTGAAAAGGACTCGTATATGATATCGTCAACTTTAATGGGTGATACTTTTTGAATTGGGCAATCGCCTTGGGACCAAGCTCAAGAACCAGGTTGAATGCTTCTTCATGCTTGTTTATTCTTTCTAGCATCTTTTTCTTGGCTGCTCTATTTTTCACAGCATATGATTGTACATCGATGAGATTATCGACGGGGATGGTCTGTCTTTTCTCTTCCTCCAGATTAAAGCCATCAATCAGCCACATACTTTTTTCACGATAAAGATGCAGGAGATAGATAGGGTAAGAGTGTATTTTCTTCTCTTCTTGGACAGAAATCAATAAGTAGTTGTCCATTAGAAGCAGCTGAATAAGCTTTTCTAACATCGGGTGAGGCAGGTCTGACAGATCAAGCAGGTCCGGATTGTGGGGGTTCGTTCCTTCAAACAGCAATACTTCATTTAATAGAACCAGATCATCCTGCTGATTTTTTGAGATGAGGCCAAGCAATTTTTCAGTTAAAGATTGTCGGCTCTTCAGGTAAGGAAGCTGCTGGTTTCTTGTAGCCATAAAAGCAATAAATAAGGCTTTAATCTCATTATCGGTAAATCGGACAGTTGGCAGAACAGAGTTATTCATGACAAAATAACCGCCATCCCTTCCAACCTCAGCGACAAGCGGCATCCCCATGGCTTCAATTTCCCTGATATCACGAATTGCTGTCGAGCGAGAGATATTGAACTCCTGCATGATTTCTGAAATGGTAAAGTGGGCACGGTTATTGATATACCGCATGATGATATTAATTCGTTCAACTTTTTTCATCGGAACCCCTAAACAGTATCATTTTTTGACATGATTAAATACTATTATAAACCTATCAAGTGAAAAGATAAATCATTTGGTAAATACAAAGCAGAGGATGGTTTAGAATATGGGAAATTATACACTTGAGGAAAAAGACAGCTTTACCGTGTTAGGATTTGGTACGGAGCTTAAGAGCGATTACACAGATTATGCCGGCATAAACAAGGAGAAGGCAGAATTCTGGGAGGCCGTGAAACAAGATGGACGGCTCGATACATTAAAGGCAGTAGCCGACAATGACTATATATTTGCCGTAAACGAAGCGGTAAATCACAAGATGATGTATTATGCCGGTGTCTTGTCTGAGGCGTCTTTGCCGGAAGCAACCCGGGTAATTCAATTCCCTAAAGGGGAATACCTGATTGTAAAAGGGGAAGGGAGAACGGCTGAAGAGTTGAGTACTATGCTTACGGGTGTAGCCTTTGGTCAAGTGCTGCCTGAAGCAAAGGATTATGCTTACGTTGGCGGACCGAATGCAACGGTAGAGATGGGGCAGCGTGATGGATCCGTATTCGGTGAGATGTGGATTCCTGTTGTTAGGAAGTGAAATCTTTAGGAGGAAACAAGATGTCGTATATCGTTGATTTTAAGAATGTGTCAACAGTTGGTCTGGAATCATCGCCCGTAGCAGACGCTCTTGCCGGTTTACGAGCGAATGAAGCCCGTTACTTCATGAACAAGTACAAACATGAATTTACGGTGACACCGGCAAGTAAAAGCCAGGATACACTTGATTATGTGAACCGGGTTTTGAAAGAAGAACGTAACATTGAGTTTGCGGCCAAGCCTCTGGAAACATCGCGTTTTCAAGTGGAAAATATCCAATTTGCCTACGTCTTTTATGAGGATGGCCTTGGTCTTAATGTCATGTATACGGTGAATGACCCTAAGAAGCGCGCTGTTGGTTTTAAGCTTTCCGAGGGGATGGAGGTCCCAGCGGAGTTAGAAGGAAAATTCAAGTTTGCCAGACAGAAGTCGAAATTAGCCGGAACGATTCGGGGATCGTTTTTTGTGATTAAAGGAGAGTATTAAAGAGTGCGCGGTTAAAGCTGTGAACTCACGGCCCATTAACTTTCCTTATCAAAGTCGAAAACAGTTTGGCGTGAAGAGCCGGAGAAGCCCTCTCCCCGATCATTATGATCCGGGGGGGAGACTTCTCCGGCTTTTTTGACGAAAGACTGAGAGCCTGCCTTAAAACCACAACTTCCCACAAAAGTATATGATGAAAATCATAATTATGTTGACTAATCAAAATGTAAGCGTTTATAATACAGAAAATCATGAATGATTCCACACAAAAACAACATGAATCGAAGTAGAACGTTCTCACAACTTTAGCTAGGGTTAGTAAACGACAACAAGGAGGCCATGCATGCCAAAATTCATTTTTGTTGTTCTGGATGGTTTGCGATTTGATACGGCTATTTCCCAAATGGGGTATATGTCTCATCTCGTGGAAAAGTCTAAGGCATCTCTCTACAAGGTCAAATCAGAGCTGCCAAGTCTTTCACGTCCGCTTTACGAGGTATTGTTGACTGGTACGCCAAGTTGGCAAAACGGCATAACCGGTAATCAGGTGGTGCGGCTGTCCCGCCAGCAAAGTCTGTTTCATCTGGCGCGTAACAAAGGGCTTACAACAGCAGCTGCCGCCTATTTCTGGGTAAGTGAGCTTTATAACCGTGCGCCGTTTGATTATTTACAGGATCGAGAACAGCATGAATTGAACCACCCTATTCAACACGGGAAATTTTACTTCGATGATACATACCCCGATACACATTTATTTGCAGATGCAGAGTATTTGCGCCGAACGTACGACCCGGACTTTCTCTATATTCATTCCATGAACATTGACGACAGTGGTCATAAATATACCTCAGATTCTAAGGAATACCGGGGAAAGGCTCTTATTGCCGACAGTATTCTGGCTCAGCTGTTACCTGTCTGGATGAAAGAGAACTACCATATCCTGATTACAGCCGATCATGGCATGAATGAAGACGGTCATCATGGCGGAACAGGCAACGGGGAACGGGATGTTCCTATGTTCGTCATAAGCTCGTTATTTGAGCCGGGTGTCTACACGGATGAATATGTGCCGCAGCTTGCTCTTGCTCCTTTAGGCGCTAGTCTGTTAGGACTCGAGCCCTCCCATGATATGATGCCATTCCTAATTCCGGGTTTCCATAACAAGCGACACGGGATGGAAGTATAAAAAAGCCAGTTAATCAAAACGAGGAGGACGATTTTGTTGAAAACAATCTTTGGAAAAAGAACGTTCATGACTGTAGCTGCGGGGATGCTTGCTTTTAGTTTGGCCGCATGCGGAAATTCAGAGGAGAGTGGCAGCAAACAAGGAGGCAAGGGCAGTCAGGACGCCGGTCCAGTGCTGACGCTGGAGGAGCTGGCTCCGCTAGCCAAGGAGGAAGGCAAGGTCGTTAGTGTGGGCATGCCGGATACCTGGGCTAACTGGAAGGATACCTGGGCTGATTTGACGAACAAGTACGGCTTGGAGCATTCCGATACGGACATGGGAAGCGCCGATGAGATTAATAAGTTTGCAGCTGAGAAGAACAAGCCGACCGCAGATATTGGCGATGTTGGAATCGCGTTCGGACCGGTTGCGGTAGAGAAAGGAGTTACCCAGCCTTATAAAACCCAGTATTGGGATGAAATCCCGGAGTGGGCCAAGGATAAGGATGGTCACTGGATGGTTGCATACACCGGAAGTATAGGCATTCTCTGTAATAAAGAATTAGTCAGCAAGTGCCCGACAAGTTGGGCGGATATGGAAAGTGCCACTGATTATCAAATAGCGCTTGGTGATGTAATCGGTGCAGCCCAAGCTCAACACGTCATTTTAGCAGCAGCGTTCGCCTTTGGCGGCGATGAGAGTAACATTCAGCCGGGGCTGGATTACTTTAAGCGTTTGGCGGAGAAGGGCCGGCTGTCGAAGGTGGATATCTCGGTTGCCAACATCCAGAAGGGTGAAGTAGCTGTGGGACTGATGTGGGACTTTAATGCACTTGGCAACCGCGATCAGCTCGGACCTGACAAGTTCGAGGTAGCGATTCCCGAGGAAGGAAGTGTTATCAGCGGATACGCTACCATCATTAACAAGTACGCCCCTCATCCGAATGCTGCCAAGCTGGCCCGCACCTATATTTTGAGCGATGAGGGACAGATCAATCTGGCTAAGGGATATGCTCGTCCAATCCGTTCCAGCGTAAAATTGCCCGCGGAAGTGGAGGCGAAACTGATACCGCAGGGAGAGTATAAAAACACCAAGCCAATCAAGGATTATAAGGTATGGGAAAACACGGTGAAGGAGCTTAGTATCAAATGGCAGGAAGAAGTGCAAATTCATATAAAATAATGTACGTGCTGCTCGTTCCTTTCTTCCTATGGATATTCGCCTTTCTGTTTCTCCCGGCGTTTTCCATGTTTTACTCCAGTTTTCAGAATGAAGGCGGCGGTGGGTTTACGCTCGACCAATATGTGAAGGCGCTGACAAATCCGCTCTACTCGAAGGCAATTGGAAATAGTGTGCTCTTATCACTCGTTTCCAGTTTTGTCGGAATTATCATTGCGGTCATTGCCGCTTACTCGTTCACAACCTTTTCTTCAAGAATACGAGACCGTCTGCTGAATGTCTCCAACATCATGACGAACTTTGCCGGCGTTCCTTTGGCCTTTGCTTTCATGATTCTGTTCGGTACCAACGGAATGATGACATTATTATTTCAGAAGCTGGGCCTGTCATTTTTAGTTTTTGATTTGTATACATGGAGTGGTCTCGCCTGGGTGTATATCTATTTCCAGGTTCCTATGGGCATTTTGCTGATCTACCCGTCCTTATACGCTATCCGGACGGAATGGAAGGAAGCTTCTTCATTGCTCGGCGCCAGCACTTGGCAGTTCTGGCGCCGGATCGGCATACCTGTTCTTTTACCGGGAATTGCCGGAACGTTCAGTGTACTGTTTGCCAACAGTATGGGAGCCTATGCAACCGCTTATGCGCTGGCGCTTAGAAATTTCAATTTGCTGCCTATCCAAATAGGCGGCTTGGTCTCAGGTGACATATTCCCACGTCAGGAACTTGGCAGCGCACTGGCCGTTATCCTGTTTCTCATTCTGGTCATTGCCATGCTGGTTAACGAGAAAATGCTTCAGCTGACAAGGAAGGAGAGGTAGTATGCAAACCAACGCCAACGGCAAAAAGCAAGGCGGACGGGTCTGGCATCTGACCGTAACCACTCTGGTGCTCATTTTCTTACTCCTTCCGCTGCTGGTTACGATTCTTTTCTCGATCAGCACCGTTTGGGAGAACAGCATTTTGCCAAAGGGTATTACGTTTAAATGGTACATTGAGCTTCTCTCTGATGAGAGGTTCTTAATGGCCCTGGGACGCTCCTTTCTTGTCGCGTTAATTACGGTAACCTTGACGCTTCTTATCACGGTGCCGACCATATTTTTGATTTCGTTATACTTTCCGCGCCTGGATAAGGTACTCAAGATCATAGTCATGCTGCCGTTTGCTCTGCCGGGAGTTGTTGCAGCAGTAGGTCTGATTAAACTCTACTCGTCACCACCGGTCGCTCTTTCCGGCACCATTTGGATTTTAATCGGTGTATATTTTGTTATCATTTTGCCCTTCGTTTATACGAGCACCCGGAATTCACTCCGGTCGGTCAATGCGCCGGAGCTTATGGAAGCCGCTGAGATTCTTGGATCAAGCAAGGCAAATGCTTTCCTGCGAGTCATCCTGCCGAACATTATGCCGGGCGTAATTGTAGCAAGCTTGTTGTCGTTCTCAATCATATTCGGTGAATTTGTATTAGCCAATATGCTTGTTGGCGGCAGTTACGAAGTAGTGCAGGTGTATTTGTTCCGGATTCTAGGCACTGATGGACACGCTTCAAGTGCAACCATCGTCACTTTCTTTGCCCTGGTATCTGTCTTGTTTGCTCTCGTATTGAAAATCGGTGACCGCAATTCACGGACCATGCTGCCGTCTGACGGCGAAGAGGAGGGATCGGCTTGAGCTTTGTCGAGCTTCGTAATATATCCAAAACATATGGCAAGAACCGGGTATTAGACCGGGTCTCCCTAACCATTAATGAGGGGGAGTTCATTACACTCCTCGGACCTAGCGGCTGCGGCAAGAGTACTCTGCTGCGGGCCGTAGCCGGGCTTAATGACATTGACGAGGGGGGCTCCATTCTGGTTGGCGGCCGTGATATTACACAGCTGCCCCCCAAGAAACGCAATGTCGGTATGGTATTTCAGTCTTACGCGCTATTTCCTAACATGACTGTTTACGATAATATTGCATTCGGTCTGAAGATGGATGGGCTCAGCAAGGCGGAGATCCGTCCGCTGGTAGAAGAAATGCTCGGTATTATTGATCTGAAAGGCAAGGAGAAACGTTACCCGAATCAGCTCTCCGGTGGTCAGCAGCAGCGGGTTGCATTAGCTCGTTCCCTGGTTAAGAGACCAACGGTTCTACTGCTCGACGAGCCGCTTAGTGCACTTGATGCAAAAATCCGGCGTAGCTTGCGCAATGAAATCCGCGCAATTCAACAGAAGCTGAATATGACCACGATTTTTGTAACACATGATCAGGAAGAGGCACTGACCGTTTCTGACCGGATATTTGTCATGAATCACGGTATAGTCGAGCAGGTCGGCAGCCCGAATGAAATATATACCTCCCCTGCAAGCGAATACGTTGCACGTTTCATTGGTAACTACAATGTATGGAGCCGGGAGCAGTTGGAGGGTCTTCCGCTGCGCGGCCTTCCTGATCAGGGTGATATGTTTGCGGTTCGTCCTGAAGCCATCCGTATTGAGCGTCCGGACGTAGAGCCAAGCGGCGATGAAATTGCTGCAGACGGCACGATTTCAATGGTTTCAATTCTTGGAAACGTGCTTCGATTCGAGGTGCTTGTATCCGGATTGCCCGTAACCGTTGATGTTCTAAGTGGACAATCCATTGAACATTTGCCGTCAGGGACGGCCGTTCGGCTGCTTATTCCTCGGAAAGAGTGGAAGAGCGTCCAAAAATCGTCTTAAGGAGCGAGTTTTCGTGTCGTTGTCATTCGAGAAACGAAGGAAAAAGATACTGGAGAACCTGGGCAGAGAGGATCGTGTCGAGGTACCTGTACTGGCCGAGGAGTTCCATGTTTCGACCGAAACGATTCGACGCGATCTGGAACGTCTGGATCGGGAGGGTAAGCTCAAGAAGGTTTATGGGGGAGCTGTTAAAGTCCGATCTGATTCCCTTGAGCTGCCGTTTGAGGAAAAAACCCAGCTTTATGCGAAGGAGAAAGCCGCCATCGGTCGTTTCGCTGCCTCGATGGTGGAGGATGGCGATACGCTTATGCTTGGCAGTGGCACAACCACAATTGAAATCATTCGCAATCTGACGAATTGCCGTGATGTCACGATTGTGACTCACTCCACGCCAACGATGCTGCTCGCCATGGAAATATTCCCCGGTAAAATCATCTTTATCGGCGGGGAGGTTAATAAACGCCAGAAATCCATGTCAGGCCCGCTGGCAGAACTTATGTTGAAGCAGCTGCGTGTAAACAAGGCATTTATCTCGGTCGGTGGATTATCGATTGCCGAAGGCATAACCGATTACGAGCTTTCTGAGGTGAATATTTCTCGTAAAATGATGGAACGTGCAGATGAATGTGTAATTTTGGCGGATTCATCCAAGTTTGGGAAAGCGACATTTGCCAATGTTTGTTCTCTGGACGAAGTATATGCAATTATTACAGACCGTCAAGTCTCCCAAGAGTGGCGGCAATACTTAGCTGAGAAAGATATAGCATTATGGATAGCTGATGAGGAGGACAACTAGTGAAAGTCGACTTTCATTTTCATTTGGAGGAGGGCCCCTATTCATTTCGATGGCTGCAAAGAACCGCCCAGGCGATTGACGCGACTTTAAACGAAACTGAAGCGAGCCACCCTGTTCATACGCTTCCATGGATTGAGGAGCAGACAAGAAGATTAAACAGACGGTTGGAGGAAGGCTGTTTCTCGAAAGATTGGATCGAGCGATATCTGGTACGCGGACGTCAGAAAGGTATCGAAAGGTTCGGTATTGTTGACCATCTTTACCGGTTTGATGAATTTCGTGATTACTACGAAAAGTACATTTTAATGGATGACAGCAAGCTGGGAAAACTGCAGCGCCAATGGTTCGACCGAGTTCGTGTGGGCTCCATTGACACTTATCTGAAGGCTGTCCGGGATCTGCAGGGTGAAGGCTATCCGCTTTCAGTTGGTGTGGAGGCTGATTATTTCCCTGGCGGGGAAGCGGAATTAAAAACCTTGCTGGATCGGTACAAGCTGGATTATGTAATCGGAAGTGTACACTTTCTGGAAGGATGGGGATTCGACAATCCTGAGGTTAAGGATCTGTTTGAAACCAGAGATCTGCTTGATCTGTACCGGGACTTGTTTGAGCATGTGAAGCAGGCTGCACGCTCGGGCTTGTTCGATATTATTGCGCATCTGGATAATTTGAAGGTGTTCAATTACAGGCCGGACGAAAGTGAGATGCTGGGTATGTACGATGAGGTTGCTGCCGTGCTGAAAGAAGCGAACGTGGCATCTGAAATAAATACCGGCCTTGCTTACCGATATCCGATTAAGGAAATGTGCCCAAGCCCATCTCTGCTCAGCAGCCTTTATAAACAGGGCGTTCCTATCACGCTGAGTTCCGATTCCCATTTTCCGGACGATATCGGTATGATGCTGAATGAAGCCGCGAACCTGGCATATGACACCGGATACCGTGAGATCGTATATTTCGAGAACCGACAGCGTTTCACTACTTTGCTTGAACGCTAGATTTAGAAGAAAAAAGCAGACCTGTGAGGTCTGCTTTTTTTGTATATAGAGTCTATATTTTCGGGTGTGTAATTTTTAGTTTACGCCATGAATGATTAACATCATTAATTTGATTTTACAGTTTATGATCCATGCTATCTACAAAGTCCTTCGCTTCTTTCAAAGATAAGCCTTTCGCTTCTCTCAGCAATTTGATAGCTTTAATCTTTTTACCGGAAGCAAGCATCATCCGCAGTCTTCCTTCAAGTTCTGCAGAGAGATAGTCTGCGCTTTGTCCTGCCGGAACATCCGTAATTGCTGGACCCTTGTTGTACAAGTCAGCACTTTCCGGTCGTTTGTTCAACCATTCAAGCTCATCTTTCATATCATTGAGTTGGTTTTGCAGGCCTAACACTTTAAAGCTGAGGAGGAGAGATATGATGAGTGCGGCAACCGCTGTTATTTCTGAAGCTTCCATGGAGCATTTTTCTCCTTTCGTAATGGATGATTTATTTACCATTATACCTCGAAAGATATTTAAAATATCGAGTCCAGGCTCACATCTGAAATATTCATGGATAGAACTTCACTTGATCGTTTCCAAAAATGGTTTCAATTACCTTTGAATAACGGAAAGTATTCTGATATACTTTATAAAGTACCTACTAATAAGTTATTAGTTACCTTGATTTAAGAAGGTATAGGATCTGCGGGTTCTTAGCTCAGTTGGTAGAGCAGTTGACTCTTAATCATCAGGTCGAGGGTTCGAACCCCTCAGAACCCATTCGTATAACCAAGCGCAGCCATTAAGGCTGCGTTTTTTGTTGTGCCAAAGTTTTCTGTAGTGAGCAGCAAAATGCCGGGATAAAAATTACAAAGTTCGAATAAACGACTAATAAAAGAAGTATGTTTAAGTACAGACGGTAAGCGCATACATCTACACTTTGAGGGTAGTATACAGCGACTTAAAAGGAGGGGGAAAGTATGATGTTACGTAACCGAAAATGGTGGCTCTTTACAACGATTGTCTTGTGTACTTCGCTGCTGTTTGGATGTACCAGCAATACGAATAAACCCGCTGATTCAAAATCGAGTGATCCAGGGAACGGGAAGGCTGCAGAGGCTCCCAAAACAACGATCAGCATTACCTTTAGAGATGACGGAATAGGAGAGAATGGAGCGTTATATAAGTGGATCATGGAATTAGCGGCAAGCTATCCTGATAAAAGTGTTGAAATTAAGCCAGCACCGATCCAGGCGTCTGAAGGCGATTATTTTGCCAAAGTTGCGTTAGCGCTGAAATCTAAAGATACAGCACCGGATATCGTTACGGAGGATACCTTCATATTGAATTCAGATGCGAGTGCAGGATTTCTGGAACCGCTGGATGATAAGCTGAAGGGCTGGGAAGATTGGTCCAACGGTTCTTTTATTGAAGCAATGAAGAAGGGCGTGACTGCAAGTGACGGGAAAGTGTATGGGGTTCCCTATAACACGGATTCCAGAGGACTTTGGTATAACAAGGAGATATTCAAACAGGCAGGGCTTCCGGAAGACTGGCAGCCGAAAACTTGGGAGGACGTCCTGAGTGCGGCAAGAACCATTAAGGAAAAGGCACCTGATGTGGTTCCGATATGGATGAACATGGGCAAGGCGACTGGAGAAGCAACATCGATGCAGACCTATGAAATGCTCCTATATGGAACAGGTGAAAGACTTTATGACGATGCAAGCGGGAAATGGATTATTAAAAGTCAGGGAATCGTTGACGCACTTACTTTTATTGAAACGGTTAACAAAGAGAAGCTTGGACCACCTTTGTCCAAGGTATTGAACGGCCAGGCAGGAAATACAGCAACCCGCGAATATTTACCACAAGGTAAACTAGCTATTTCGTTGGATGGCTCATGGATTACAGGTAATTATTTTACGGGAGGCGCCGCACCATGGCCGGAATATAAGGATGTGCTCGGTTTCGCACCGATGCCGACAAGTAAAGGTCAGGCACCTGGATCAATTACACTGGCCGGAGGCTGGGCTTTATCCATCCCAAGCAATTCGAAGCATAAGGAAGAGGCCTGGGATTTTATCAAATATGCCCTCAATAAGGAAAATACACAGAAGCTGGTGATGGCTTCAGGCAATATAACGGTTCGTGCGGATGTTGCCAAGGATCCGGAATATACTAAGATGCCGTTTAACGAAATTGCAACGGAATACTTGAAAAATGCAGAGTTCAGACCCGCACAGGAGAAATACCCTGAGGTATCAACGCAAATACAAACGATGGTTGAATCTGTCGCCACGGGCACCTCTCCAGCGGATGCAATGAACAAATATGCCCAGGATGTAAGCAGAATTGTCGGCGGGGATCATGTCATGGAAAAATAACGGAAAAAGCTTGCTCAAGCTGCTCCTTAACAGGACTGCTTGGGCAAGCGGTTTTTTTCAGATCTTCAGTGGCGGAAGGAGCACAGAACATGAGCAGTCTGACGGTTAATGATTTCAAAAAGAAGAGAACGACGTATACATGGCTCTATTTCTTACTTCCTTCGATTGCGATTATGCTGGTATTTTTCATTTATCCGATATTGTTAACCTTCTTTTATTCTTTCACAAATCTCGCTTTAACGGGAGAAGCAGCCAAAGACCTTAAATTCATCGGCTTAGACAACTATGTGCGTATGTTTGAAGATCCCTCGGTCCGAGTGAGTATATGGAACACCTTAATCTTTTTGATCGGTTCGGCTGTTATTGGGCAGCAGGTGCTGGGATTTCTTATCGCCTTATTAATGAAGCAAAGAAATAAAACATTCAGACGTGTGATCGGCACGATCGTGTTAGCCGGCTGGGTAACCCCGGAAATCGTATGTGCCTTATGCTTATACAGTTTTTTCGGGGATGAGGGGACACTTAATACCATCATTTCCTTTTTCGGATTTTCGGAAGTTACCTGGCTGTTTACCGTTCCCATGCTGACCATCATCCTGGCAAACATTTGGCACGGAACCGCCTTTTCCATGCTTGTGTTCCAGGCGGCACTGGACGATGTACCGAATGAAATTGAGGAAGCTGCTGTTGTAGATGGGGCGTCAAAATGGAAGATTTTCACGAGTATTATTGTTCCTTATATCAAGGGCACCATTACAACAAATATGATGCTGGTTACCTTGCAGACCCTGGGGGTATTCGGGCTGATCTATGCGATGACCGGCGGCGGGCCGGGAACATCGACAACGACATTGCCAATCTTTATGTACAATCAGGCTTTTGTTAATTATCAGCTTGGATATGGAACTGCCATTTCATTGTTACTGCTGCTCATTGGCATTGTACTCAGCCTGCTCTATATCCGGTCAATGAAAGAGTAGGGTCTTGAGCGGAATACTTCCTAAGCTTGGACTACCAAAAAATTGAGGAGAATTCGGATGAATGCCAAACAACGTAAAGTAATGTATCGAGTCATGCCTTATACGATTCTTACTTTGATCGGAATCTGTTTCATGCTGCCGCTGCTTTGGGTTCTCGTTGCCTCGGTTGACGCCAATGCGATGCAGTCCCTTAAGCTCCCCAGCCGTATAACCGGCGCTAACTATGTGGAGGTGATCACCAGCAGCGAAAATCAGCGTGCTTTTCTGATCGGCCTGGTTATGTCGCTTGGCCAAGCCGTAATTGTAGTGCTTCTTGCATTGCTGGCGGCATACCCGTTATCTCGATACCAGATGAAATATAAGAAGCCGTTCATGCTGACGATTTTGTTCATGACCTCATTGCCGATCACCGCTGTCATGGTGCCTGTATATCAGCTGTTTCTCGGATTAAAGCTCTATGATAATATTTTTGGCGTTATTTTATTTTATGTTGCCTCGTCGATGCCCTATGGCATATGGATGCTGAAAAATTTTATGGATTCGGTACCGCAGGATCTGGAAGAAGCAGCATGGGTTGACGGAGCGTCTGTCTTCACCGGAATCCGGAAAGTGGTTGCGCCTTTAATGGTGCCTGGCATTTGTACGGTTGCAATTTTTACTTTCTCCGGAAGCTGGGGCAATTTTTTCGTCCCGTATATTTTGCTGCAGTCACCCGAAAAATTTCCGGCGTCTGTTAAGCTGTATCAATTTTTCGGCCAATACGGCATGGTAGACTATGGCAGCTTGGCGGCATTTTCCGTACTCTATGCGATCCCGGCTATTATCATGTACATTCTTTCTCAGCAGTTTATGTCCAAAGGCTTCGGCCTTCAGGGAGGGACGAAAGGGTAGAGAGCAAGTTATTCTATTTCAGGCTTAAGAATGGTGTTCTAACCGTATTTTGAAAGTTGTGTGAAATTGATAGCTGACTCATTTAGTTACTATAGACTTATGGCGCGGGTAGGCATATAATGGAATTTATTATATCGATTGCATAAACGGGCGGAGATAACGGAGAACCCTTTTGCTGAGTATATACTGTCTTTCAGTATGTATTCATGGCGGAAGGGTTCTTTCTATACCCTCTTATAGACCGGATGTGGATTAGGGAGGTTAGACTATGGATACCAAGCTCTCGTCAAGGGAACGAGCAGCGTATTTGAAAGATATGTCGGAAGTTAAACTGGATTTGCTGATCATCGGAGGAGGCATTACGGGGGCAGGGATCGCATGGGATGCAAGCTCCAGGGGTATGGTTACAGGCCTTGTGGAGATGAATGACTTCGCATCCGGAACGAGCAGCAGGTCCACGAAACTGATACACGGCGGGCTTAGATATTTAAAACAGGGCGAAATAAAGTTAGTCCGTGAAGTAGGGTCAGAACGCGCTCTTCTGCATAAAAGTGCACCTCATCTCGTGGATCCAATTCCGATGCTGCTGCCTATTTATAAAAATGGAACATACGGATACTGGACCAGCTCCATCGGGCTGCTTATATATGATTGGCTGGCAGGAGTCAAAGGTAGCGAGCGCAGAAAAATGTACGGCCGCGATGATGCAGTAATTCTTGAACCGCTCTTTAAGCAGGATGGCTTAAAAGGTGCCGGCTACTATTATGAATATCGGACGGATGACGCGAGGCTAACAATTGAAGTCTTGAAGAGCGCTCGTGCGAGCGGAGCAATGATGACGAATTATACAAAGGCAACGGCATTTATTTATCGGGGCGGAAGAGTTGTGGGCGTTAAAGCGGAAGATCTGCTTAGTGGAGATATATATTCCATTTACGCTAAAAAAATCGTGAATGCGGCAGGCCCTTGGGTGGATGAAATTCGAACACAAGACAACTCTCTAAAAGGAAAAAGACTACTCCTGACCAAGGGTGTTCACTTGGTGGTGGATTATAATAAGGTGCCTGTTAAGCAAGCCGCCTATTTTGACGTGCCTGGCGGCAGGATGATTTTTGTTATACCGCGCGGAAAGAAAACGTATATCGGCACGACCGACACGGTGTATGAAGGAGATATCCAAAATCCCGGTATAACCGAGGCTGATCGCAAATATCTGCTCGATGCCGTTAATCATGCCTTCCCGGATGTTCAGTTGTGCCTGACAGATATAGAGACTGCTTGGTCCGGTCTTCGTCCGCTCGTAAGGGAAGAAGGAAAAGGCCCTTCAGAAATTTCACGTAAGGATGAGTTGTTTGTCTCACATTCCGGCCTGATAACAATTGCTGGAGGAAAGCTGACTGGATTCCGCAAAATGGGAGAAAAAGTCGTCAATCTTGTATCCAAACAGCTTCAGGATGAAGAGGGCACCATTTTCCCGCCGTGTACAACAGACCGAAAACCGATCAGTGGGGGACTGATGAACGGCGGAACATATCACGACCTGAAAAAAGCCATGGTGAAACAAGGGAGATCCTTTGGCATCAACATAGATGAGACCTTTGATTTGATGTCCCGTTACGGGGCGAATACGCTGGAGATCTTTAGATATATAGATGAATCAAAGCGGGATGAAATGATGGAGGATGGTCTGCTGTATGCCGAAATTAAGTATTCCATAGATCACGAAATGACATTAAATGCTGTAGATTTTCTCCTAAGAAGAACCGGATGGCTGCTGTTTGACCGGCAGAGGGCTGAACGGATCGTGGGTGAAGTCGTGTCTATTATGACGGAGCTGTTGGAATGGGATGGTCATGAGCTGGATAGGCAGTGGTTAATGCTTCAGGAACAAGTGAAGATAGCATGGAACACCAATGAGGATATCCGTGTCGATTTAAATGTAGCAGGAAAGTCTGTAAAGGATAATCAGACTGAGCTAAGAAGTCCGGGTTTTTTGCATAACTTTCTATAAAAATATAATTTATTTAACCTTTAATTTACACAATTAGGAAATGTCAATGATAATTATGAGATAGGAGGGATAATTTAAAATTAATCTTGTCAAACTTGTGAACAGACTGTAGTATAACAGTATAGTTTTAGAGCTGGGTAGAGATGATGAGAAGCCCTTTGCATAACTAAAACGCTTTCTTTGTTGTGAAAGCTGTTTTTGTGCAGAGTACTTCTCATTTTTTTGTGCCCGGACGATGAAAAAGGGGGATTTAGGTGAAAAAATTCGGGTTTTTATTCATCGTATTTGCATTAGTGCTTTCAGCTTGTAGCGGTGGGGGGGATTCCAAAGGAGCGTCAGGTGGAAAGAATGGAGGAACTGGGAAAGACGGTAAAGTAGAACTCCAATTCTATTTCCCGGTAGCGGTAGGCGGACCGATCACGAAGTTGATAGATCAGTTGGCCAGTGATTTTGAGAAGGAAAATGAGAATATTGACATTACGCCAATCTATGGCGGAAGCTATCAAGATACGATGACAAAAGTAGCCACAGCCGTACAAGGGAAAAACTCGCCGGACATCGCGGTTCTTTTATCAACGGATTTGTACACTCTGCTCTCCATGAATGCGATTGAAGACTTAACTCCGCGCTTCTCAAAGGAATACTTTGAAGATTTCTATGAAGCATTTCTGGGGAATACAAAATCCGGTGATACGGTGTGGAGCGTTCCATTTCAGAGAAGTACCATCGTGATGTACTATAACAAGGATAAATTTAAGGAAGCAGGTCTTGATCCGGAGAAAGCACCAGCGAACTGGAATGAGCTCCGTGAGTATGCTAAGAAGCTGACAAAGGCAGATGGCTCCCAGTGGGGAATTGAGATTCCAAGTACAGGTTATCAGTACTGGATGCTGCAGGCTCTATCACTGCAGTCAGGCGGGAACATCATGTCTAACGATGGAACGAAAGTGATGTTCAACCAACCCCATGTAGAAGAAGCGCTGCAGTTCTACATGGATCTTGGACAAAAGGATATGGTTATGCCTAAAGGTACGATCGAATGGGCGACAGTTCCTTCAGATTTTATCAGTGGAAAGACGGCAATGATGTTCCATACAACAGGAAATCTTACCAAGGTTAAGAACGAGGCGGCATTTGACTTCGGTGTAGCATTCCTGCCTGCCAACAAGCAGTTTGGATCTCCAACGGGTGGCGGTAACCTGTATGTATTCAAAGATATTCCTGACGCCAACAAAGAAGCTGCTGTGAAGTTCATTGAGTTCCTGACTAAACCGGAGCGGGTAGCGCAGTGGTCAATTGATACCGGTTATGTGGGGACTACGAAATCTTCTTATGAAACAGATCTGCTTAAGAAATATGTGAGCGAATTTCCTGCGGCGGCGATTGCCAGAGACCAGCTGGAATACGCGGACAGTGAATTATCTACATATCAAAACGGTCAAGTGACCAAGATCTTCAATGATAACATTCAAGCGGCTCTGCTTGGTAACATGACAGCAAAGGAAGCTTTAGAAAAGTCGCAGCAGCAAGCTGACGGGATTCTAAAACAATTCCAAAAATAATGAATTATAGCGGTTAATAAGGATGCGGGGTTAAGCAGCGCTGTGAATCGAACCATTAATGAAAGCGTAATCATCGAATTCACAGCCTGCATTATTTTAAACTCTCTTAGGTGGGAACGGGGGATTGAATGAATTGGCACAACCAGCGGTACATAAACGCACTAGGCGAACAATCAACTGGAGGGAAAATGCTTTTGCCTACGCTTTACTGTTTCCTTCCTTGATATTTCTCGTAATGTTTACGTTTTATCCGACCTTCAAATCGATTTACTTGAGTTTTTTTAACTCCACATTCGGCAGTCAGACTTTTGTCGGATTCGACCAGTATTCCAGAGTGATGCAGGATGAGGTGTTTCTGAAGGTAATCAAGAACAACCTGATCCTCGTGCTTGGGACCGTTCCGATCAGTATCTTTTTGGCGATATACTTGGCGATCTGGGTGAACAACAAGATGAAAGGCAACGGGATATTGAGAGCAGCCTTTTTCTATCCGACCATTATTCCGATGATCGCAATTGCTAACATCTGGCTGTTTATATACACACCTGATTACGGTTTGTTGGATAAATTCCTTTCTTTCTTCGGCATTAATGGGGCGAATTGGCTTGGGGAACCCGGCTGGGTAATGTATGCCATGATTGGGATGATTATATGGAAGGAAGCCGGGTTTTTCATGATCTTCTATCTTGCGGGGCTGCAAAATCTGCCTAGTGAAGTTTACGAGGCTGCAAAGCTGGAAGGAGCCCGTCCATTTCAGGTTTTCCGCAAAATCACATTTCCTTTAATCATGCCAACAACGCTATTTTGCCTTGTCATTGCCACAACGAATTCATTCAAACTGGTTGATCACCTGTACATTATGACTAAGGGTGGACCGGACAACGCAAGTAATCTGCTTCTGTTTTACATTTATGAAACAGCGTTCAGTTTCTGGGATATGGGGGCGGCTTCTGTACTTACGGTTATCCTGCTCGTCATTCTGCTTTCAATCTCAATATTCAATTATGCTTATCTGGATAAGCGCATCCATTACTAGGAGAGGAGAATTTGAACCATGTACCGCGTCATTAACCGTCTGTTAGTTATCATCCTGGCGATTATTTTCCTCGTTCCATTGGTATGGGCCGTTATTACTTCATTCACGCCGTCGTCGGAAGTCATTACGCGTGCGAATCCGTTCTTCATCAAGAATCCAACATTCATAAACTACATTTCGGCCTGGGATACGATTCCCTTTCTTCAGTATTACTGGAATACATTAGTCATCGTTCTCGGGATCTTAGCCGTACAGATGCTGACCGTAACGCTCGCTGCTTATGCGTTTGCGCGGTTAAACTTTATCGGGCAAAGTTTTATTTTTATCATTTTTCTCGTTCAAATCATGATTCCGCCGGACATTCTGATCTTTCCAAACTATTCGATTATGAAGGAACTGAATCTGATTGACACGAAGCTTGCGATCATGCTGCCTTACTGGGCGTCCTCTTTCGGAGTATTCCTGCTTCGTCAGACGTTTAAACAAATCCCGCTTGAGCTTGATGAAGCGACAAGAGTGGATGGGTGCCGCTGGTACCAAACGCTGTGGTATGTTTATCTGCCTTCAGCAAAGCCGACATATATCGCATTTGGTCTTATTTCTATCAGTACGCACTGGAGCAATTTTATGTGGCCGCTAATCGTCACCAATACGGTGGAATCGCGTCCGCTCACAGTAGGGATAGCTATCTTTGCACAGTCATTTGAAACAGGTGCCCAGTGGGGGACGGTTACAGCTGCAACGGTGCTTGTTATCCTGCCGCTGCTTACAGCATTCTTTGTATTCCAGCGCCAGTTTGTAGAAAGCTTTATGCACTCAGGTCTTAAATAGGGAGAAACAGAAATGGATATTACATTGATGGGAACAGCCAGCGCAGCCTCCGGAGCAGGACGTGATAATACGTATCTGCTCTTACAAAATGATACTGACTGTACCATGGTGGACGTCGGAGGCAATCCGTTAGGAAAACTGAAGCAATTGCAAATCTCGTCACATCAGGTCAAAAGAGTTGTATTTACCCATCTTCATATCGACCATATCTATGGGCTTCCTTCCTTACTGTGGGGAATGTGGCTTGATCAACGCACCGAGCCGCTTGATATCTATTGTGATGAAGAAGGGCGGGAATGGCTGGAGCAATGGCTGGATCACTTGAAGGTTACACAGTGGGCTATCCGTTTTGAAGTCCGTGTTATGACATATACATGGGAGAAGCCCTCTGTGATCGCGGAGGGGAAGGACTGGACGATGTCCGTGTTTCCAAGCAGACATAGTGTGCCTACGGTTGGCGTAAAGATGGTCCATGAAGGTAAAGTAATGGTCTATTCCTCAGATACCATGGTAAACCCTGAAATTAAAAAGATTTCGAACATTGACCTTCTGATTCATGAGGCAACAACGGCACACAAGAAGCTAGAATTCCATACCAGTCTCAAAGAGCTTGCCGGCTTTTATAACTGGTCAGCAGTGGAGCGTGTGACACTCGTACACATGACCGATAACGAACCCTATATGGAGGTTCTCGGGCAGCTTCCTGAGGAGATTCACCGCAAGATTACTGTGGGGCAAGAGCTGACAACCGTCACATTATAGCGGAATTTACATGCAGAGGAGAAAGAGTATGGACCATTTTTCTGGGTATATATTCGATTTGGATGGAACGATTTATCTTGGCAATCAAGCGATCGAAGGTGCGGTAGAAACAATTCAATACCTGCAATCACAGGATAAGAAGCTATTATTTTTAACTAACAAGACGATTGAGTCGAGAGAAAATTATTTAAAAAAACTGAATGGATTCGGAATTAAGATTGGCTTGGACAATATACTGAATCCAGCGCTCGTTACCATTCATTACTTGCAGAAGAATCATGCGGGCGAGAAAGTGTACGTCATTGGAGAAGAAATATTAAAGAATGAGTTCCGCGAAAACGGAATCGAGTTT
Organism: Paenibacillus dakarensis; assembly: GCF_001373415.1. Classification (GTDB taxonomy): domain Bacteria; phylum Bacillota; class Bacilli; order Paenibacillales; family Paenibacillaceae; genus Paenibacillus_AQ; species Paenibacillus_AQ dakarensis. The sequence goes on from NZ_CDSE01000010.1 coordinate 147,712, forward strand.
GCAACGTGCCCTGAAGAAACCGATGTGGTCGTCGTTTCATGGGACCGGGATTTTCATTACAATCACTTAGACTTTGCCTACCAGGCCATTAAAAATGGCGCGACTGTTGTAGCCACCCATCCGGATCGGACTTGTCCAATGCCAGGCGGTGATGTGCCGGATTGTGGCGGGATGATTGGAGCTATTGAAGGAACAACGGGTATGCAGATAAATCTTGTTATGGGCAAGCCATCCGTATTAACCGCACTGGCTGCACTGGATATTTTGCAGGTGGATGCGAAGGACTGCCTTATGTCGGGAGATCGGCTGGAGACTGATATTCTGATGGGAAACAATGCGGGCATGAGTACGGCACTAGTACTAACGGGGGTAACGCAGCGGGAAGATTTATCAGCTATGCAGGTAAAACCTTCCTATGTGTTGAATTCAGTATATGACATTTACCGAAACAGTAGGCTGCAGAACATGAAAAATTAATATATTTACACAAAATATGTTGTTACAACGGGAGATATGGAGAAGTTGTTGCAACAATGAGGTGAGCACATTTGAGAAGCAATGTAAAAAATAACGTGGATGGTGCACAGCGAATTGCTTATTGTTTGAAACGAAAACCGATCATTACCTCACTGATGAATGTGGATGAATTGCCGTCTGTTCTTGAGACGGATTCAAATATCGTATTTATTTTAAAAACGGACATTTTTGTTATTGAATCCATTGTTGAACAGATCCGGGAGGCAGGCAAGTTGTCCTTTGTCCATTTCGATCTCATCGAGGGCATAGGAAAAGATAAAACCGGTGTGGCTTACTTAGCTGAGAAAGTAGGAATCGACGGTATTGTCACAACGAAAAATACGGCTATTGTCGAGGCGAAAAAGCTAGGACTGCTTACCGTTCAGCGATTGTTCGTGTTTGACTCGGTGTCGCTGGATAACGGAATCAGGATGATCAAGGCATCTGACCCTGATGCGATTGAAGTTCTGCCAGGTATGGTATGTAAGCGGATAATGGAAAGAATCCGTACGGAGGTTAATGTTCCGGTGATCGCAGGCGGATTAATGATTGATCTGGAGGATTTTGATACAGCGCTGAAAAGCGGAGTTATTGGAATATCAACATCGAGCAAGGAGCTTTGGCGCTGGCAGGATGAGAATATGTTATAACAGCCTGCCTTCACATAATATTTGAAAGATGGGTGAGGGATATGTTGTACAATATACAGCTGGATACGGAAACTATGTTGATGCGCCTCTTGTTGGCGGCACTCCTTGGTGGTCTGATCGGTTGGGAACGCGAGCGTAGAAATAAGCAGGCGGGTTTAAAAACGCATTTGCTTGTAGCGGTGGGGTCTACTTTAATCATGCTAACTTCGATTTACGGTTTTGATAATTCTCTGATCAATCACCCCAATGCCCGATTTGATCCGGCAAGATTGGCTGCCCAGGTGGTAAGCGGTATCGGATTCCTGGGAGCAGGCGCTATATTAAGGCGTTCTAACCATATTATCTCTGGTCTTACAACAGCAGCAACGCTATGGGTTGCCGCAGCAATCGGTCTCAGCGTGGGTTCGGGCTTTTATTGGCCTGCTGTAATAACGACAGTTATTGTCTTATGCAGCACCTTGATACTGAACAGACTGGAGTCTAAATTCTTGTTCATAAAAAAATCCGGTAGCCTGCTTATTACAATTGAAGCGGCTGACCAGCCTGTTCAAGTGAGTACGATTACTTCACTGCTGCAGAAATCCAATATGTCGGTAGAGCAAATGATTGTAAACGATGATGGAGCGGAGGAGGATTCATCGAAAATAACGATGGAGTTTAAGGTATATTCCTTTAACAGCAAAGGAATCGACACGTTATTTGAGAGATTATGGCAGGTTGAAGGCATTAGGCAGGTTCGAATGAACTGGAGGGATAAAGAGTAAATACCATGTTTAAAACGCTCCATTAACATAGGATATGGCACAAAATGCTGCCATAATCCACAAATTTCTGTAAGCGTTTACAATTAAAAATGGGAGGTAGATTATGAAGAGTCAGTGGAAGAAGAAAGGTGTCATGTATATCTTGTCGTTCGCTATGTTATTTGGGAACATGACGTTTCTAACGCCTTACGAATCCGCACAAGCAGCAGTGAACTTGAACGCCGATGAAAGGGAAGGCGATGAATCCTATTCGGAAGGTGGTACACAGTCTCTACAAGAAGATTATACTCCCGATGTAACAGATCCCGCAGAACCAGCCGGTGCGTCCCCTGCAGAAGCTCCGAATCTGCTCATTACGGAGCTTGTACCGGATACATCCAACTACGCCAGTTATGATGCCTTTGAGTTTATAGAGGTTTTCAATACAGGTGATGCGGGGGTTGATCTGAAAGGTTACCGGATATTGTCGGATAAATGGGAAAAGGTCATTGACAGCCCCTTCATCATCAGAGCGAGGGAAAGTGCTGTATTCTGGACACGGCGAGCGGAGATTGAGCCGCTGACTTGGGAAGCCTTCAACAGCTATTATTTCACATCGTATGCGAGCAAATATATACCGCAAGAGCGTACGGGAATAATCGCTAATGTCGGCGGGCTGGTTAACAGTGGAACACAAGTCGTTATCTTGCAGGATTCTTCCGGGAATGAGGTAGTCCGTGCACAGTACACGGGCGCAGAAGTTGCTGAAGGTAAATCGATTATTTTCTCTTATCCTGAGGAAGGCAGCAAGAATATGAAGCCGATGGCGGTCAAACAGCGGCCGACACCCGGGTGGATCATTGAGGGTCAAGAACCTCCCAGAGAAAAGGATGAACAAGTGCCTGTTCAGCCAACCGGATTACAAGCCGAGAAAGGTGACGGAACAGTCAAGCTAACCTGGAATCCGAACAGCGAACCGGATATGGAAAGGTACAACATTTACAAAGACGACAGCTTGGAGTTTTCTGTTCCTGCAGATCAAACGATGTTTGAAGTGTACGGTCTGACCGGCAATGTAGCCTACAATTTTGAGGTTACGGGCGTAGACCGCTCCGGTCAGGAATCACCGAAGTCGGAGTCGGAGCAGGTAACGGTTAAACCTTCACACCAAAAAGTTACGCAAACAGAGCGTACTCAGAATCCGTATAACAGCAAGTATCAAACATTGTGGGACATTAGCGAGGATGGGCCTGTCATACCAGGATTGAAGCAGGATCTGGTACCGCAAGGACTAGGCTATTATCCGGAGAAGAACTGGATTTTAGCTGTTAATTATATGGATGATGGAAGACCGGGGACCTTGTCTGTACTGAATGAAGCGAGCGGTGAGCTTCTGAAGTCGGTCATTCTGATGAATGAGGATGGAACCCCGTATACCGGGCATGCTGGCGGCGTTGCCGTAAGCCCTGGTTATGTGTGGATTGCTTCCGAGGAATATTTGTATCAGATTAAGCTGATGGACCTGATAGATGCTGAGGATAACGATGAAATTCAATTTATCGATACTGTACCCGTTCCTGTTCAAGCATCGTTCAACTATTATGCAGATGGCGTGCTGTGGGTTGGTGAGTTTTACGAGAAGACCAGCTATCCGACGGATCCGAGCCATCATATGACCAATAGAACCGGTGAAACCTATTATGCTTGGATGGCGGGATATACGCTTGATCAGACGACAGGCAGTATTTCTTCCGAAGATTGGAGTACGGGCTCAGCGACACCGGCGACACCGGATATGGTGTTATCCATACCGGGTAAGGTTCAGGGAGCTGTGGTTAGGGAAGATGGCGTTATCTTGAGCACTTCGTGGGGCAGAGGCAATGACAGTTTGCTTTATTGGTACAACAATCAACTGCAAGAGAGCGCACATTCCGCGGCAAACATCAATGGCCGAGAAGTGCCGGTATGGTTCCTGGATGCCCAGGCAGAGAAACAACATAACTCCCGACTCAACATCGTGCCGATGTCTGAGGGAATCGTTGATGTTGGCGGTGAACTGTACGTTCAATTGGAATCCGGCGCAACGAAATATCGGTATACAACGACTTATATTATGGACCGTATGATTAAAATCAACCTGAATCGCTGGGCTAAATATGGTCTTGAGGAAGAGCCGCCGATTGAGCCGGAAAGTCCCGAAGTGCTTATATCCCAGTATATGTATGATGTACCTGGAACCGATGACGGGGCAGAGTACATTGTGATCAAGAACTATGCAGATAAGCAGGTGGATATTAGCGGATTTATGATTGGTGATGGGATTAATCAATCCAAGGGTGAGGGGATGGCAGCTTTTCCACCCGGGACAGTCATGAACCCCGGACAAGAAATGGTTTTGGCCCAGTCAGGTATCCGCTTCAAGCAGATTTACGGCACAGTGCCTGATTTCGAAATGCCGTGGATTGGTGTGATCCGCACTGTGGACGATCCTGATATTCCGGATTTACTGCCGACAGATTGGTCGACTGGGATTATCCAATTGGCGAATGGCGGGGATGAAATTCTTCTGATGGACCCCCAAACTAATATCGTTGATTTTGTACCTTATATCATAGACCGGACATACCGGGAGGTTGCTTATAAGGCAGTCTCGGCGACGGCTCCGGGAGACGGAAATGCAATTCATCGGATTGGCAGGACCGGTAATCTTCCGGTCGATTTTGCTGCAGGACCGCCTTCACTTGGGGATAGGCCCATACCGATTCCTATCAGTAACAGCCTGTTGATCACGGAAGTCATCTATGATCCATTATTTGACGAGGTATTGGGCGAGTTCGTAGAGATCACGAATATATCCGATAAGCCTGTCGATATCAGCGGTTATTACTTGGGAGATGAAGAATCAGAAGGTCAGGCCTCGCCGGAAGGTATGTTCAATTTTCCAGAAGGAACGGTTATACAGCCGTATGAGGTCTTCGTAATTGCGCGCAATGCCAAGGGAGTAGAGGATCTGTACGGGAAAAAGCCGAGGTTTGAACTTGAGCAATCCGATCCAAGCGTCGCCAAAATGGTCCCGAATTGCACCTGGGGCTGCGGGACAATGCAGCTTGCCAACACCGGAGACGAGGTCTTGCTGTTGGATCGGAACAAAAAGCTGATAGATGCCATCATATACAAATCGGGCATGTTTATGGGGATGGAAGCACATCGCGGTGTGAACAGTGGCCATTCACTGGAGAGGCTCAAATCCACGGATACCAAGAATAGCGCTGCTGATTTTGTGGATCAGCCCCGTCCTACACCAGGGATTTTGCTGTTCGGTCCAAACGGCAGGGAAGACTTGATTCCTGTATCTGATCTGAAGGACGATGTTCTTCTGGTCAACGAGCCGGAAAGTGCTATGGCCGCCGCTCCAACTGTTATCGATGCTTCCAGCGGTATGCCTGATGAGCTTCCTGGAAATATTCCGTCTTTTCTAATGAAGGCTCGTTTATCCGGAGGTAAGTTGTATGCAGACAATCGCGGTGTGCTGCTGTCAGAGGCACTTGACCGTATTCAAGGAACCATGCTTCCTGTCATTGAAATTAACGAGAGCCGAATGGTTCAGCCGCTTCATCAGTTATTAAGTGCCCGTGGAATAACAGATGTGCTCATTGTTTCAACTAATCCGGACCTTGTTAAGCAGATCAGAGGATTGAACGATGAATATCGGGGTGCTGTACGGTTTGAGGATTCCAAGCTTAATAAAAAGGATATTCAAGAAATTGTTCGTACGGTGCGCCGAAGCACGGGATTGATTGCTCTCATAGATCAAGAAGCTTTGACGAAAGAACATGTAAGAAGCCTGTTTATCCGTTCGGTATCCGTTTGGGGTTATGGGGTCACAACGGAGGCTGAAGCTCATCGGTTGATCTCGATGGGGGTTTCGGGTATCGAAAGTTCGGATACATCGGTGATAACTTCTGCCTTTGCGAAGTTCGACGCGACAGACAGTATTACACAGCATCCTATTATAGTAGCTCACCGTGGTATGAGTGCTTTGGCACCTGAAAACACTATGCCTGCCTTTGAGCTTGCGGTTGAGAAGGGGGCTGAAGTGATCGAGCTGGATATTCTGGAGTCCAAGGACGGAGAGCTTGTTCTGATTCATGATTATACCGTCGATAGAACGACCAACGGAAAAGGCAAGGTGAGCGAGCTTACTTTAGAGCAATTAAAGAGTCTGACGGCTAATAAAACGAATAATCCGGACTGGCAAAAAGAATATGACAAGTATCCGGATGCAAAGATCCCAACACTGAAAGAAGTGCTTACCTTTGCCAAGGGGAAAAATGTGGTCTTAGCACTTGAGATGAAGGGGTTCGGCTATGAGGATAAAGTCATTGATCTGGTAGAGAAATATCATATGGAGTCTGATGTGTATGTAACGAGTTTCAGTCAGGATGTCCTGGAGCGCGTGAAGCAGGAGAATCCAGAAATCGGCAGAGGTTTTACACTGGATGGCGGGAAGCCTTCTCCAGAGGAGGCCCTTCAGGATGCTGAGAAGGTGGTCACGGATCATATTCAGCTCGGAACATTTTATTTTGCGAATTATTCCATGCTTACTCCTGAGTTTATCAGCTATGCCAAACATCGTGGACTCCCGGTGATTGCGTGGACGGTTAACAGTAAGCAGGGAATGCAAGATGCTATAAGTATGGGAATTACCGGGATCATTACGGATTATGCGCATTGGATGGATCAAGTGGCTGTGAGTATATCCGGTGCGAAGAATTCTTATACGCTTAAAGTAGGTCAAACATTGACCTTGAAGGATTTGAAAGCGTCGGTTCATTTTAGAGCGGGTAAGCCGGCTCCGTTTGCAGGGGAGATTCGTGTTATCGGTCCGGACGGGGTTGTTGCACCGCTGGATCCTGGAAACAAGGGCTTGAAAGCACTTAAACCTGGAATCGTCACGCTGCAGTTGTATCAAGACTATAAACCGTTTAGTATACCTGTGGACGGTGATCCGGCTATATTGGACAATACCTGGCGGATGTATTCTGAACCGGTAATGATTACAGTGAAGTGAATTGATTATAAAGAAGGACTTAACCTGGGAAAGACTTGGGAGAACAGTAAACAGACGCAAGATGGAAGATTGATGCTGTAATGCATTAGTAAAGCTGCCTCATTCGTTGACTTTTCAGCGATGGGGCAGCTTTTATTTTATGTGGACTGACTTAGGCGTTGATACCCGTGTGCATACTATAATCCCGCCAGCACACCTAATCCGCCACAAATACTGACTAACCCAGACCAAGTTGCAGAAATGCCAGCTAAAATGATAGCCAACGCCGCTTCCGAATATCGTTCCCGCAAGAGGCCGGGTACCATGAAGGTTTTCCACAGAAAGTGCCGAATACAACTTGTAAACACACATTCATAGAAAGAAAGGCAGCGAGCATGGATAATACGCTTGAGAGTGGGAGCTATTTTATCCCTCCGAAGTTAATTTACAATAACTAAAAAGTAGTATCCATAGGCATAGGAAAAAACGAGTAATATAACTTAAAAAATAAGGGAAAAGGAGATTTAATATGATAAAATCCACTGCTATTCCACGCCCTGAATATCCGCGACCTCAATGGATCCGACCCGATTGGATTAACCTAAACGGAAATTGGCAATTTGAAATCGATTTTGGGAAAAGCGGCAAAGACAGAGGTTATTCGAATTCTAGTCATGAGCTTGCAGGTATGATAACCGTTCCATTCTGTCCGGAAAGCAGACTATCAGGAGTAGAGCATAAAGACTTTATGCCTGCGGTATGGTACAGACGAGAATTTTTTTTGCCTGAGACTTGGCTGAGCGGCCGGGCTTTACTTCATTTTGGTGCAGTCGATTATGAAACAGAGGTATGGGTTAACGGGGCATTTGTGGGTTCACATCGAGGAGGATACACCCCGTTTAGCTTTGATATCACTCCCCATGTATCTTCGGGCGTAAATGTGGTCACCGTGTATGTGGAAGACGATGTCCGTTCGGGACGTCAGCCACGTGGAAAACAAAGCGGTAGATACCACTCAAGTGGCTGTGACTACACACGAACGACAGGTATTTGGCAGACGGTATGGCTTGAACAAGTACCTAAGGCATATTTGTCGAAGATGAAACTAGTGGCCGACCCTGATAATGCTTGCGTGCATTTGGATGTGAGAATAGACGGAAATGCAACAGGAGCAATCGTTAAAGCTACCGCGATTTTTGAGGGGAAACAGGTGGGCGATACCAGTGCTATTGTCTCGAGCTCTTCGGTGAAATTGACCGTCCCGTTAACCGAAATCCACCGTTGGGAGGTGGGGAATGCCAAACTGTATGATCTTGAGTTGTCCCTGTGTAACCATGGCGAGACACAGGATCATGTTAAATCTTATTTTGGCTTACGGACCATTCAGCTGGACGGAATGGCTTTCCGGATTAATGGAAAATCGGTCTTCCAACGATTGGTATTGGATCAAGGCTTTTATCCGGACGGCATCTATACTGCACCAAGTGACGAGGATCTCCGTAAAGATATCGAAATCTCAATGGGTCTTGGCTTCAACGGTGCGAGACTGCATGAGAAGATATTTGAACCGCGCTTTTTATACTGGGCAGATCATATGGGCTATCTTGTTTGGGGAGAACATGGCAACTGGGGGCTGGATATAACGAAAGCGGAAGGTCTGTCCCGGTTTTTGCCTGAATGGATGGAAGGCGTTGAACGGGATTTCAATCATCCTGCGCTTATCGGCTGGTGCCCTTTTAATGAAACATGGGATCATAATGGTACAAGGCAAGATGACGATGTGCTGCGAATCGTATACGATGTAACTAAACGAATGGATCCAACGCGACCTGTTATTGACACCAGCGGGAATTTTCATGTCGTGACGGATATATTTGACATTCATGATTATGATCAGAACCCCGAAACGTTCAGAGCGAAATATGAGCCGCTAAAAGAAGGGGGCGAGGTCTACAACACATTTCCTGATCGACAAAAATACGAGGGGCAGCCTTATTTCATAAGCGAATATGGCGGCATCTGGTGGAATCCGGATCAGAAGGATGAAAAATCTTGGGGTTACGGCGACAGGCCAGTGTCGGAGGAAGCTTTCCTGGAGCGTTATGAAGGTTTAACGAATGTACTGCTTGAACATCCGTTAATGTTCGGGTTTTGCTATACCCAGTTATATGATATTGAACAGGAAGTCAACGGGCTTTATTCATATGATAGAAAACCGAAATTCGACCCCGAAAGGATTCGTAGCATTAATTCCCGTAAAGCCGCAATTGAAGACTAACATCCGCATGTGCCTGGCAGACGTAACTATAATATTATATGGAATCTTCGCCCTCTACTAAACTAAAAAAGCCCCCGCGGGGCTTTTTTAGTTTAGTAGGATAACCTGAAATTAATAAGAACAGTGGAAAGCGGAGCGAATAACTATCCTCAACAGTATTTCGGTCACATAAAGTTTATTCCTTATGTAACACATTCACATCCTCTCCTATTTTGTCTTGCCAAATTACCATAAATCGTTAAACAAGATTATATAATAGTGATATGATCTTAAATAAGTGTTACCCAGTTTTATATTCAAGGACCTATTAAAGTTATCTTTCAACTAGGAGGTTGAGGTTCCATGACATTAAACATTGCGATTGCAGGTACTGGCTGGTTCAGCAAGGTACACGCAAATATATTGAATAAAATGGGTGGGGTTTCCATCAAGGCGTTTGTCGGAACCAGCCTCGAGAAGGCGGAGAGGGCGGCTCAAGAATATTCATCAGCCAAGGCGTATGCCAATTTTGAGCAGATGCTTGATGAGGTGAAGCCGGATGCGGTATATATATGCGTTCCGCCCTATGCGCATGGGGAGATGGAGAATCTGCTGATTGAGCGCGGTATTCCTTTTCTGGTCGAGAAGCCTCTGGGAGCAGAAATGGAAATCCCACGGAAAATATTGAACGGGGTACAGCAGTCCGGTTTGATTACGTCGGTGGGCTATCATTTCCGTTATAGTGATGCGGCTGTCAGAGCCGCTGAAATGCTGCAGGGGCGAAAGATCGGCATGGCACTCGGCTGCTGGATGGGTGATATGCCTCAGGTGAGCTGGTGGCGGAAGCAGGAAGGCTCAGGCGGACAGTTCATCGAGCAAACGACGCATATGGTGGACCTGCTCCGCCGTTTGTTGGGTGAGGTCGATGAGGTATATGCCGCATATGCGCACCGGGCGATGAAAGAGATGCACGAAGGAGTTACGGTTCATGATGTGGGAACCGTGACGATGAAGCTCAAGAGCGGCGCCGTGGCGACCGTCTCCAACACATGTATCCTGCCGGAAGCCGGGCAGGTAGGGCTGTGTATTTACACGGAGCAGGGAACGGTGGATATCCGGGCCGATAGACTGATCATTGGCGACAGGGGCAAGATGACGGAGTTCCGCAATGCAGGAAGCCCCTATGAGCGGGAGAACGAAGCTTTTATTCATGCGGTACGCACCGGGGATCGTTCAGGGATTTTGTCTTCCTATGAGGATGCTGTCCGAACGATGGAAGTGACCTGGGCCGCTTGGCGGTCGGCCGAAAGCGGCATGCCTGTAAAGGTCGGCGGATAATAATAACAGCCTGCACATAAATAAGCGGCTCTTTTGCATAAGACTGTTTGATAATAAGGTGAGTGTATGAAAATATAAGTCAAGACCGTCTATGTTTCGCCTAACATCTTGATCTTGTGCGGTGGACGATCAATCATTGCCGGAAAGAACAAGAAAATACAGCGGAGGGGATTCGCATGAAGCTGCGGGGAATTGCTTTTTTGGCTGTCAGATTGGTATCTGTCTATTTGTTCATATTGGGATTAAATCATTTGATTAACCTGCTTGAGTTTGCCTTGCCGACCTATTTGCAGATCAAATCCAATATTTCATATGGGGACGTCCTGCTTATGATCGGCCTGCCTGCATCCATCATGATAATAGCCGGCATTATTCTGTGGGTATTTGCCGACTCCATTTCAAAGCGTCTCGTGCCGGGGAGCTTGTCAGAGGTTGAAGCGGAAGGAGAGAGTGGATACCGTTCCAGTGAGATGGAGGGATTTATCCTATCGGTTGTTGGCCTTATACTCCTGATATTGTCCTCCACCAGACTGATCAGCCTCCTGATCAATTATGTCAATATCCGGGGGCAAGGAGTCACATTCAATGAGATGGGCCATGTTTCCACACTCGCGGAACAGCTGATCCGAATAATCATCGGCATTATGCTGCTGCTCCAGGCAGAGAGCTTTGCACGGTGGTTAAGGAAACTGAGAAATAAACAGGAATGAGGCATACATCGTGGATGACATACACCGCAAGCGGGACCGGTTGGCAGAAAAGCTGGCGGTAAACCGTCAAAAGATATTTGCGAAGAACGCGGCAAAGGAATTGTCAGGGAAGCTGGATTTATCAGAGATACTAGTGGGCAGGGAATGTGACGAAGTGCTGAAGCAGTTGAAAAGAAACAGCAGAATCCTGAGCGTTCATTCTTATCGACCGACGGAAGAAGAAATTCGGGAATTTTCGCACCGTAGGCTGTATCAAGAATTCGGATTTCGGGAAAAGGTGCTGAGCCGCTTGTCTTTAATCAGGCCACTAGCGGTGAATTCACCCGCACACCTGTGGTTTAATCATATCGAGAGTCCAGTTTTCGTGATGGAATTGAACGATCTTGTTTCTGGGGTGCACGAGCTTTGCTTATTCAGCGGATTTGATTTTGTGTTTGCAGATACCGATTATGTCTCAGGCATCGCAGTCAGTCATTCCGGCGGATATGTGACCGATGATTTTAATCCGGAAGAGATCATTTATGAGCTTGAGGCATGGGGCGTTTTTGCATCGATGATCCAAGATGAGTTATCTTGAGTAACGCCGGAAGTTGTAACAAGACGGAGACAACCGAAACAATAAAGATTATCGTATGTACGCCGAGGTCCGCTTTAATGTAAGTTGGAGTTATGAATGAGCTGGCTAAGAAGGTGCTAAATTGTGTTAGAATCGAGAAGAAAGGTCATTACACCGATGAATCTGCCCACGAAGGTGAGGAAGCATGGGCTATATTTCATCAAAAGTACGATAAAATATTGCACACTTTGATGCTCCCAAGGAGGAATGATGTGATGACGATTGTTATAAAATCAGCCGTGCTGCCAAGTGGAGAAACGCTGACCTACAGGGAGAGAGCTGGAACAGAACCTTGTCTGTTGTTATTACACGGCAATATGGCTTCTTCGGAACTATGGGACCCTTTGTTAGAATATCCCGATATCAAGCAGCGTTTAATCGCTGTAGATTTACGGGGATATGGCGAGTCCAGTTACAAGAGTCCAGTGAATGATATGAAGGATTTTTCTAAAGATTTATATGATTTTGTGGAACAGCTTGGTTTAGATCAACTCATAGTCATGGGGTGGTCGAATGGGGGAGGAGTCGCTATGCAGTTTGCGGCCGATTATCCGGCTCGTGTAAGCAAGCTGATTCTGTTAGCCCCCATATCATCCAGAGGATATGCAGCGGTGAATACAGAAGGCGATCGTCTGCGGACGAAGGAACAGATAGCTAAAGACCCTGGGCTAGCTATGGTCATTCAGGCAAATCAGAATCAGGATCGCGACTTTTTTGAACAGGCGATGGCGTATCTCATGTTGAATAATCGTCAGTCAGATACTGAAACCCGTGCGAAGTACATCAAGGCTTGTCTAATGCAACGGAACATGATTGATGCTGCCGATGCGGCTAACCGATTCAACATAAGTTCTGTTTCTAATGGTCTCACTGAAGGAACAGGGGAAATGGGACGTATTCAAAGTTCTGTTCTCGTTATTTGGGGTACTAAAGATTTGATTACCACAAAGTCTATGATAGAGGAAACGATCGAAGACTTTGCTAGTCATGGGAAGGCAGTCCAGTATGTTGAATTAGACGCAGGTCACTCCCCGCTGATCGATGATATTCATGGATTAGTCGCTGCTATCAATGGATTCATTGCTCAGCCATAAGGAGTTAGGCATGTAGCGAACTGGACAATCATGTATTTGAAATGGAGCTGCTAGAATGTACATAAGAACAATTCAAGCTGAAGATAACAGTGACATAGAAACGATTATCCGCCAATGTTTGATTGATTTTGGAGGAAACCGTGCAGGGTTAGCATGGGAAGATGAAAGTTTATGCCATCTGTTCGATTATTATAACCAGGAAGGCCGCGCTTATTGGGTTGCGTTCGATGCAAACGGCAAGATGCTTGGTGGTTGCGGAATCGCGCAGTTTGGTTCTCCTGAGGAAAAGATTTGCGAACTGCAGAAGATGTATTTAATAGAAGAAGCTAGAGGTACAGGAGTAGCAAAAGAGTTGCTTGAGACCGCACTCCAGTTTGCGAAACTGCATTATAAGGTTTGTTACCTGGAGACACTGCATAATATGGCGGCAGCTAATAAATTTTATAAAAAACACGGTTTTCGCCTGTTGGAATCACCGCTTGCAGGTTCCGAGCATTTCGCATGTGACGCATGGTATATTCGGGATTTGTAATTTCTTTTAGTGATGAAATTGAAATAAAATGTTTTAAGAAAAGACGAGAATTCTACGCACGGGTGTATGAAAGCATCATACGACCGAAGCGCGTATATTTTCTCGTCTTTTGTATTTCTTATGAAGGTTTAATACTAATCTTCTTCTCTTCTCATTTGGTAATGATGATGGTAGTGGTGGTGATGGTGATGGTGATGATGGATCATATGGTGGCCCATTTGGAAGCTATGTGGGTGCATCATATGGGGGTGATGATGCTCATGTCCGTGATGTTGATAAGGCTGTGGTTCCCTTTGTTGATATTCGTTAACATTAAAGTTTTGTTGGTTCATCTTATTTCTCCTTTTCGTTTTGAGATAATTTATGATATGAGACCAAAAGATTTGTGACACTTGGCCTAGATAAATTGGGCGTTCTAATTCTAGTTCTTCATTTTGTCTAACTTTTCATTCAAAATGAATGCTCTGAAATTCAGAGGGGGAGATTAATGATAGTGATGAGAAAAACCAGGCTGACGAAGGAGAAGTTTAATTTGAAATTATTAATTAACAGGGTAATCCTTTCAACATTGATAATTACACAGTCCACGGTATGCTACGGAAATGAAGTTAAAGCATTTGCACTGAAAATGAATACAATAGCTGCCGAAGAAAAGCCATCAAATACACAGAAAGATGATCTTATAAACCGATTAAGAAAATTGGAACCTGAAATACCTACACATATGGATACACCTTATTTAGAACGTCCATTTCCATCAAAGATGCAAACATCTAAAGATGTAATGCTTACCGGCTTTCAACTGCCGTTTAGGCTAATCCTGGATGAACCCCATTGGAAGCGGCCTTTATATAAAGAACAATGGCACAGTACATATGCAGGAGGACGTTGGTCATATATGCCTTTAAGATTGTTTTATGCACAGCACAGGATTTTTACAACATCTGCAGTTGGGTTATCGAACATGTACGATTTTCTGAATAATTTAGGGTTAAGTGACCTAAATGTAGAACAGAAAGGGCCCAGTCAAGAGGAGCGGGTGAATGAGATCGTTGTCGTTATAATGCAAGCAAAGATCGAGAGAGTTGTATCAAAGGGAAATCAAGTGTTAATTGTGGCTAGACCGCAACGAACGGGTGTTCAAGCAATTACTGTAAATAGACTGAACATGAAGCCCGATAAAGATCTTGAGGCGACTGTATTTCAGTTAGTTACTCCTGATGGGGATGAACTAGATTATTCTATTTATTAATGGATAAGACATTCTTATATCTGCCAGGCTTATTTTGGTTAAATTATTTCATAGGGTCTACATTCAATAGATTAAAACAACTTCTTAGGAGGACACCTCATATGATAAGAGACTTACTGCAAGGGAAACTAGGTTTTGGTACTGCACCGCTCGGTAATTTGTACCGTGATGTCCCGGAAAAAGAAGCGATCGCCACGCTAGATGCGGCTTGGGAGAGTGGGATTCGTTACTTTGATACAGCCCCGCTTTATGGAGCTGGCTTAGCAGAGAAGCGTCTTGGTGAAGCATTGTCGGGAAAAAAACGAGATGATTATGTATTGAGTACAAAAATAGGTCGCATTATTTTGGATGTAATGGAGGATTCATCTGCAGGTAACCAAGGAAACAAAGGTAAACTTTACGAGTATGGGTATAAGAATAAAATTATTAATGACTATAGCGCGGATGCTACCCTTCGCTCGATTGAGGATAGCTTGAAACGTCTAAATACAGATCGGATCGATTTTGTATATATTCATGATGTAGCACAAGACGCTTATGGGGATGAATGGATTTCCCAATTTGAAACGGCTCGAACAGGAGCGTTTCGTACGCTTACCCGTCTGCGTGAAGAAGGAGTCATTAAGGGGTGGGGACTCGGAGTAAACCGGGTAGAACCGATTGAAGTCATGCTGGAGTTGGAAGAGGCTAAGCCCGATGTATCCTTGCTGGCTGGACGTTATTCTTTACTAGACCATGAACATGCGCTACAGCGGCTAATGCCAGCGGCTGTAAAGAACAAGATGGACATTGTTGTGGGAGGTCCATACAACTCAGGCGTTCTGGCTGGTGGAACTCACTTTGAGTATCAAAAAGCATCGCCGGAAGTTTTGAACAAAGTGGAAAAAATCAAAAACATTGCAGATCGTCACCATATCAGCATCAAGGCAGCTGCACTGCAATTCTCTTTGGCTAATCCAGCGGTTGCAGCTGTAATTCCGGGTGCTAGTCGACCTGAACGAATTGCTGAAGACACGGCTGCACTGCACACGGTCATTCCAGCATCATTTTGGGAAGAAATGCGTGAACAAAAACTGGTATCACCATATGCACCATTACCATACGACCAAAAATAATAAACGCCTGTTCTGAACTGAGGCATAGGAATAAGCCGCAATTCTGTCGAAGAAGTCAGTTGGTGTAAATAGAATGACCACTGATTGGAATATTCCTTCTTCAAGAAAGGTGAGAGTGGAGAGTATGATGAAGCTTTGGGAACAAGAAGCACCGGGCATTCATTCAGTTCAGGGAGCTTGGGATAACGCTCCGGGGATGACGCCTTATCTACTTAAAGGAGACAAGCCCCGTGCTGCGGTGCTTGTTCTACCTGGCGGGGGATATAGTATGAGAGCGGAGCATGAAGGAGAACCGGTCGCCAGGTGGCTGAACAGCATCGGCCTCTCGGCATTTGTCGTTCATTACCGCGTCGCTCCCTACCGCCATCCCTATCCATTGATGGATGCCCAGCGCGCAATCCGGCTCGTGAGGTTCCATGCGGAAGAGTGGGGTATCGATCCGGAACGGATCGGCATCCTTGGTTTCTCTGCCGGTGGACATCTGGCTGCGACGGTTTGCAACCATGCAGCTGCCGGCACCCTTGGAAGCGAAGATCCGATTGATACCTGCAGCTCCCGACCGGATGCAGCGGTGCTCTGTTATCCGGTTATATCCTTCCGCGAATTTAGTCATGAAGGATCGATCCTAAATCTGCTCGGGGATGGTCATGATATACAGCTCCTGGATGAATTATCCAACCATTTAAGGGTTAGCCCGGGCACGCCACCTACCTTCTTGTGGCATACAGCGGATGATAGCGCAGTGCCCGTGGAGAATAGTCTTGAATATGCTAAGGCTCTTTCCAGAAATAAGGTGCCTTATGAGCTTCATGTGTTTCCGGAAGGAAGGCACGGACTTGGACTGGCTGATGGGGATCCATCCGTTTCGCAGTGGTCTGCTCTTTGCGGTAAATGGTTCCGTCAAATCGGATTTGTATAAAGTACTGGCGTAGTGGTCCGGCACACACCGGTTTAGCTTCGTCTTAATAAAATTTATATGGAATACAACCAGTCAAGGGGATTTGAAATGACCCCAATTATACTTGGCTGGTTGTTCTCTTTTCCGGCTTACTACCGTCTACTCTAAGAAGTTATGGGCAAGACAGAGCTGTCCGACCTCCAGCTCTCACATTGGCTAAGGCCAAGAAACAGAAGCCAGTGCAGGTAGGAGCTCTTGGCACCGGCATTCATTGCTTTCCTGAGTAGAACATAACGGAGAAGCTTAATGAACAATATACGTATAGCTTTAATAGAATTATATATAGGAACAACCGTAGCATATAGAAAACGGAGGGCAGAAACATGTCGTTTAAAGGAAAAGTAGTTATTGTAACAGGAGCGGGCCAAGGAATTGGACGAGGTGTGGCAGAGGCTTATGCGAACCGAGGAGCCTGTGTCGTTGTAGCTGAGAGGAATGAGCAGACGGGTAATGCTGTGGCAGAGTCGATTCAGGGGATGGGGGGACAGGCTAGCTATATCCGTTGTGATGTCCGAGAAGAAGAGGATATTCAGCGCCTCATACTCGAAAGTGAGCGACTATATGGGCGTATAGACATACTCATCAACAATGCCGGAGTGTCCCGATTTAAATCGCCTGACGAGCTAACAGTCGAAGAATGGGATGATGTGCTGAACACGAACGTGCGCAGCGTTTTTCTAGCCTCTCGGGAAGTGGCAAAAGTAATGAAACGCCAGCCGGAAGGTGGAGCGATTGTCAATATTTCCTCCACGAGATCGCTAATGTCTGAACCCAATTCAGAAGCCTATGCTGCCTCTAAAGGAGCGATTGTTTCGCTAAGCCATGCTCTAGCGGTTTCGTATGGCGAGAACCATATCCGCGTCAACTGTGTCAGTCCAGGCTGGATTGAAACGGGAGATTACAGTGCACTTCGTGACCTCGATCACCGCCAGCATCCCGCCGGCCGTGTTGGCACACCTGAGGATATCGCACGGGCCTGCATGTATTTCACCGACCCGGACAATTCATTTGTCACAGGCGCGCATCTTGTTGTGGACGGCGGAATGACGCGAAAAATGATATATGAGGAGTAGGAAAACTAGATTTCACTAAAGAGGATAACGAAAACAATATTATGTAAACCAATTCATTATTAATTAATCCGTTGTTGAATTTCACTAGCGATGAGCCATTTTGTGTTAATGAGCTGCCAATTTTCAATTGTAAACAGTCTTGCTACTACATTGCCGTTAAATTCAATCGACAGGTCGTAAAATACAGCTGCATTCTCATTGTCCTTTAAACGGATCAGTCGGTTATTAAAGATTTTCTTACCGCCAAGCAGCTGTCTGACTGAATCTTTCATGCCGCTGACAGATTCCTCTGTATTAAAGAACAAGGGCTTTTCCTTGGCATCATTAAAGAATGCAGCATAATAATCATCCGTCATCAGTTCCAAAGCGGAAGTATCCCCCGAATTCATGGCTGCATGCCAATCTGCAATGAATTGGTCATGCATTTCGGAAAATCTTCCAAGCACATTATCTGTCATCTTCATTCTCCTTTTTAAATCAATATCAATCCGTATAACTATGTATCGGTCATCTGAATTAAAAATTTATGGGGCTTTTAAGGATCCAAGGCTCCCGAAATATTCCCGGAAGCCTTGGATTCGATTATGGCTCTATCTTACTTGTATTCATGAGTTTATAACAATTTATGCACTTGATGATCTTTAGGAGGCTTGTGCAGCATATTAGTCTTCCTTAAATAACCGTAACTTTTGACAAATCGGCAACCCATAGACCTTTAAGCGCGGCATAAGTCAATTTATCCATCGTGGCACCATCAAAGCAGACGGTTTTGAAATCGCGGTGAGATTTGTTTGTCAAAGAAAACGGCAGACGGAATGATACATTCTTGAGTGTCGCTCCTCTAAAGGAAACGTCGTTCATTGCAGACTTGTCAAACTTGACACCGATAAAGGTCTGTCCCTCAAAATTCATTCCTCGCAGGTCTGAAAGTTTGAAATCCACTCCTGAAAATATACAACGTTCAAAGATTGTTTTTCTTAAATCAGTCTTGGTTAGTGTAACGTCGGTCAATTTTACATGTGAGAATTTGGCTCCGTCCAGCCCCGATATGTTGAAGCTGGTGCGTACAAGGATCGATTTATTGAAGCTCGCATTCGCAAGGTCTGTGATGGAAAAGCTGCAATCTGTCAGATTCGCGCCGTCAAAATTAGCTTCATGCGCATTACAGGTTGCAAACGAGGTACCGGTCAAGTCAGCACCGGCAAAGTCGGCTCCGCGCAGCTCGGACACTTTGAATTCTCCTTTGTGTAAAGTAACACCTGCAAAGTCACTCTCTTGAAGATCAATGGCATGGAGGTTTATCTGTACCTTCCGCTCGAGAGAGCGGGAGAGGTTCGCCACCTCTAGTACCGTTTGTTCAATGTCGCCAATGCTGTCAATGGTCATCTCAAAAGCTGTTTCATCGTCCTTGCCCTCAGCTTTAAGTTCACGAAAACGCTCCTGTAAATCCAAGAGCAGGTCATTCTTTAATTCGGCAGCACTTTTTACTCCATCATATGGCGCGAATACACCGTTTAAATATCTGTTTAATTTATCATTCATAACATATGGCCCTCTATAGTAAGTTTTCAAGCACGTTTTTTGCGTATTCCCAATTGCTTTTGTTGTGAGCGTATGTCGCTTTGCCCTTTTCGGTAATCCTGAAATATTTACGCCGTCCGCCCTGAGATTCATCACCCCAATACCATTCGATATCACCGTCAGCTTCAAGCCTCCGAACACTGGAGTACATGGTAGCTTCCTTTAATTCATACTCGCCGCCCGAGCGCTCGGCAATGATCTTGACAATCTCGTACCCATATCGGTCAGCCTCGGATAAGAGCCGTAATATCATGGTATCGGTATGTCCGCGCAGTAGGTCAGATGTTATTTTGTTCTGGCTCATAAAATCACCTCGTAACTGCATAATACGTCACACTACCATGACTGTCAAGGTAATGTTACGAATCAAATACTTTGATTGAAATATACTTTAAATAGGATTAATACCATTGACTCTCCATTCAAAAAGGAATAAGCTATTCAATAACTTAATTGAATAGTTGAGGTGATAAATAATGAAAGAAAGAGACTTTAAAGATGAACTATTCAAAGAAATTGCCCGCATCGGTAAATGCCTTTCCAGCCCTAAACGATTAGAAATCCTGGATGTACTAGTACAAGGACCGAAATCGGTTGAAAGTATATCGAAATTGACTTCCATGACTGTAGCCAATGTTTCTCAACACCTGCAAACGCTCCATCATGCAAAATTGGTTGAGTACAAGAAGCAGGGGAACTTTGTTATTTATGAGCTGGCTGATCCTGCTGTTTTGAATTTTTTAGATTCCTTATACGGACTTTCAGAAAAACAGTTAACTGAGGTGCAGCACATTAAGAACGAATTCTTAGGTCAGAAGCCAGATGCCGAAGGAGTATCCATGGAAGAACTCGAGCAGCTTATTGAATCGGGAGAAGTTACCCTGATTGATGTTCGGCCGAGAGACGAGTATGACGCTGCTCATATTCCTGGTGCAATTTCAATTCCAATTGAGGAATTGGCTGAGCAATTCATTTCGTTACCGACGAATAATAAGGTGGTGGCATATTGCAGAGGTCAGTACTGCTTAATGTCGATCAAGGCAATTGAGCTCTTAAAACAAAAAGGAATTGAGGCCGCACACTTGGACAAGGGAGTTCATGACTGGAACACTTTTATTAATAACAAGAGCAAAGAGAAATTCGAAATATAAAAATAGGCATTAAATCGTGGAAGGAGTTGAATCCCAAATGTCTTCAGAATTAGAAATTAGAAAGCAGCAAGTCTCCTTTCAAAGCTATGTTGATTCTCCGGAAAAGAAGAATAAATTGTACCGGCGGACATTAATGGTCATTATTCTTTCGCAAATCTTTGGGGGCGCTGGCCTTGCAGCTGGAATCACGGTAGGAGCTCTATTAGCTCAGGATATGCTCGGAACAGATAATTTTACAGGAGTTCCAACAGCATTGTTTACATTAGGTTCAGCAGGAGCGGCTTTTCTGGTCGGCAGACTTTCCCAGCGCTCCGGAAGAAGGCTTGGATTGGGTTTAGGCTTTTTAGTCGGCGGCTTGGGAGCCATTGGGGTTGTAACAGCTGCAATTTTCAACAGTATTACACTGCTGCTCGTTTCGTTACTGATCTATGGAGCAGGTACGGCAACGAATCTGCAAGCACGCTATGCCGGTACAGACTTGGCTAACTCCAAGCAGCGGGCGACTGCTGTTAGTATCGCCATGGTGTTCACTACTTTTGGCGCCGTAGCAGGTCCGAACCTGGTGAATGTGACGGGTGATTTTGCATTATCGATAGGTATTCCCCGTTTAGCTGGACCTTTTCTGTTGGCTGCCGCAGCATATATTCTTGCAGGAATGGTTTTACTTGCTTTACTTCGTCCAGATCCTCTACTTGTAGCGAAAGCTATTGTCATTCAGGAGAAAAACACTCCAAGTCATTCCACTGTTAAAGGAACATTAGATACGGGGACTGGAAAACGTGGAATCGTAACTGGAGCAACCGTTATGATCATCACGCAAATTGTCATGGTAGCCATTATGACCATGACACCGGTACATATGCGGCATCACGGGCACGGATTAGGGGAAGTGGGTCTTGTCATTGGTTTTCATATTGGTTCCATGTATCTACCGTCCCTGATCACCGGTGTTTTGGTAGATAAGATCGGGCGGAGGGCGATGGCAATCGCCTCCGGAGTAACACTGTTGATTGCCGGCATAGTTGCTGCTCTTGCTCCGGCGGATTCGATGTTCGTCATAATCATTGCACTTTCTCTGTTAGGAATCGGTTGGAATTTTGGCTTGATTAGCGGGACAGCATTAATTGTCGATGCAACCACTCCAACTAACCGGGCAAAAGTGCAGGGCTCTGTTGATGTATTAATCGCCCTAGGCGGAGCATCGGGTGGGGTGCTATCCGGAATGGTGGTTGCTTATTCCAGCTATGCGGCACTTTCGATTACCGGAAGTATTCTCGCCCTGTTACTAATCCCAATTATGCTTTGGCAAGTGAAGGGCAAAAGTGATAAATACAGCTAAGTCATGTTTATTCGAAGCAGTCGTATGAAGAATCATTTGTCACACAGGTGCATTATGTGCATTGAACGGGAGACCCTCGATTTAATACAGCTCTGGTAGAGTGAAAATTTCAATAGGTCCTTAGGAAAAGTAAATAGTACGATCATCGTTAATGGCATTAATTTTTAATAGTATTAACTAATGTTTTGGGTAGTCTTATTTATTATTTTTAAGGCTTCCCGCCTGCTTAGATTGGACAACGTGTTAGACTGTACGAAGCGGATCACAGACTCAGGATTGTATTTGCTATATTGGCGAAGGCTCCAACCAATCGCTTTCTGTATGAAAAATTCGTTGGAGTCTGCCGTCAATTGAATATAGTGGAATAGTCTGTCGACATCTGTATCCAGCTTATATTTTAATTGAAATAATATAGCGGTTCTCTGAAGCCAGAAGTTATCAGATTGAATCCATTCATCCGCAATATTCCGTTGTTCCGGGTATTTACTGAAATAATGACCTGCATGATTGGAAGCAATATGGTCAACGGTATCCCACCAAGATTTATTGATGATCATCTGTTCAATAAGCTTGATGTCATCCAAGTGAAATTTTCGCTTTCTCATGTCCATGATCTGCAGCGCCGCGTTTTGCAATTCCCTTTCGTTCATGCTCCAAAGCTTCGTAATGACCTCAACAACCTGATCCTCAGTGGGAAAATCATGTTCATCAAGAAATTTCTTCGTTAACTCTTTTCTTAATGGAGACTGGATGCCGAAAAACTCAAATTGATTTCTCATATAAGCTTTCATTTTCTGGGCTAGATATTCATTGCTATGTTCAGCGAATAGGGTTCTTAATTGATTAAGATCCGATATATTCATAGACTATTCTCCTTGGTCGAATTAGAAGTAGTTTACATAATAGTATCTCAAGAATGCTTTTTGTGTATATAAGAAAACAAAAGAGCGCTCCGTATGATGCTTAATCCGAAAATACATCAAGGAGGCGCTCTTAATGATAGAGCCTATGAATAATCAGTTCGTATTATTTACTGAGCGCTAGCAAGTGTTTTAGGTTATCATCAATAAATTGATTATCAGCGCGGTTGATTCCTCGACCGGCAAAATGGCCCCAGATCGATTCGACAGGCTTAAGAACAGCATTTGGCATAAGCTTTGCCTCGTATTCACTATCTTTCGCTGAACAGAAGAGATCCGTGCTCCCTGGCATGACGCAGGCAAGTGCCTTAATGCTTTTTAGCGCCTTATCGAAATCTCCGTTATACGTAGAGTTTGCACTAATATCGGCATGTTGGCCTGTCCATAACATGGCAAGGACATTGTGCGGGTCCATCTGCATAAAGCTGTCTTCCCAGACACCAGCCATAAAAGCTGCTAATGAATCAATCCCCATCTTGCGATAAATTTCCTCTCGATAAAACGCCGCAGATACACTCCATCCCGCATATACACGGCCAACCGCACGCATGTCGGTAGATGTCAGCTGGTCTAGTTTGCTTGAATCGAAGCCTACCGCAGCCAGCAGCGCAGCCTTCATACTGTCCAGAACCACAAATGTATGGGGCCATGGCTTGGCAATTCCCATGAAAGGCGCGATTCGTTCCACCATGTCTGGGTAGCTTGCACCCCATTGGAACGCTTGAAGGCCTCCCATGGACCACCCAACAACGAGAGCAATCTTTTGAATGCCGAATTTTTCGGTCACCAGCCGATGCTGAAATTTCACGTTGTCATAGATCGT
Source organism: Paenibacillus dakarensis (assembly GCF_001373415.1). Lineage (GTDB taxonomy): Bacteria > Bacillota > Bacilli > Paenibacillales > Paenibacillaceae > Paenibacillus_AQ > Paenibacillus_AQ dakarensis. The sequence goes on from NZ_CDSE01000010.1 coordinate 171,430, forward strand.
TACCTGCGGGAAGTTAGCCCGGTCGAATGGGGCTGGCGTATTTGTGGGAGAAGAAGATATCCCGTTACCCAGCAGATTAGGAACGATAATGAAATATTTTTGCGGATCCAGTGCCACGCCGTTTCCAATCAGCCATTCATTCTGAACATGCGTGTCGCCAAAAGCAGTTGGATAGACGATGACATTATCTTTATTCTCATTCAATCTCCCATAAGTCTTATAAGCCAGAAAAGCGCTAGGCAGCGTCGTTCCAGATTGCAAGGTTACATTACCTAAATCAAAAATCTCATAATCCATTGTTAGTTGCTCCCTTCATGTTGAAATCAACCATTTAGCTTTAGAGGAAGAGCTTGGTGTTCGTCTCTTTGACCGCTTGGGCAAGCAGCTCGTTCTCACAACAGCGGGTGAACGCTTTTTAACACATACACAGGACGTTCTAAATAAATTGGATGAAGCTCGCAGTGTCGTTCATGATAATGAAAATCTAAGCGGTACACTAACGATAAGTGCTAACGAGGTTCTTGCCGTCTACCGGTTACCCGTTGTCTTTCAGCTATTTCGTTCGCGGCATCCGGGAGTGCGTCTTATCTTCCACTCCGTTCCCAATCAGGAACTTAAGCAAACACTCTTTGAGGGGACCGCGGATGTCGTCTTTATGTTGGATGAACCCATTCGTTCGAGCGGACTTGCAGTGGAACCGCTGCTCGAAGAAACGTTCCGCTTGTTTGCCTCCCCAGACCATCCATTCGCGAAACGAACTGAACTCCAGCTGGAGGATTTTCACGGGGAAGTGTTCCTGACGAATGAAAAGGGATGTCCTTATCGAACCATGTTTGACCGGGGATTTGAGAAAGAGGGGATCGATAGCATCACGTATTTAGAGTTTCAAAGTGCTGAAGCCATTAAACAATGTGCCATTTCGGGAATCGGTATTGCCTTTCTTCCTGAAATCGTAGCGGAAGCCGAAGTTGAACGGGGCGAACTCATTGCCCTTCCATGGCAAATTCCGGACTTACACGTGTATACACAGATGTTGTGGCATAAGGACAAGTGGCTGTCACCCATCATATTATCTTTCATAGAAACAGTAAGAGAGGTTATTGATATTGAAAACAACAACGCTACTGAAACTGATTAGTAGTTGATAAATCGAGTATCCTGGAAATTTTAATAGTGAAGCAGAAACATGACCAAATCACTAAGAGGTTTATTCCAATTGTTGGAAATTGGAGTGAGTCTTTTTGCATATTTAGCTACATTGACCTATTGGGATTGCATTTATGAATAGAGTAAATTATTCGTACTAGGTAGTCTGATTAACGATCTTTAAGGCTACCAATATGATTAGCGAGCATATACATAAATCTATTAGATAAAGTTCATGAGAGGGGAGGTATATTGCGAGCCGCTACGCAAGTTTTGTACATTTCATGTGCGCTGAAGTTGCAGCATGGGATCCCTATGCAAGTGAACCATGTTTTCACCGCTCAGGTGCCAGGAAGGAATATGACCTGAATGAGCTTGTGAAGGATGCGGATATCTTCGCACCAATGGTTCCGTTAACCGAGCAGACGAGAGGCTTAGTTACAGCTGAACATATTCGTGCTTTGTTGTGCATACCCCGCATAATGCGGGACGTACGAAGGATGCCAACAAGCAATGGGCTGCAGATTTAGCAGTACAGTTTAGAAAAGTTGTGGTTACAAATTGATGAAATGAACGGTAACCCGGAAGATAGACACTTTATAAAGTGGATCTGTCTTTCGGGTTTTGAACGAAATACTATGATTGATGAATTAGTGGTTTTTTGTTAAGACATTTTACGAGCATTAAGAATGGATATAGCTGAGAAGACGACAAAGGAAAAAATCAAGAAGAATACGATTGTTTCTCTGAATATAAAATATAAGATGCCTAACAAAGCTAGTCCTATCCCATTAAACAGGAAAAGCCTTTTTGTTATCGACCATTTTGCTTGTTTGATAATGGCATAACTGAGTAAACTAATGACGAGATGAGGCACATACAGTATTAGAAAGAACAAAGTAAGTACAACGGCTTCACCAGGGTCGCTAACATATGGAGTTCCAGAGTCTAACGGATTATTCATTTTGACAATAAGGACACTGTACAAAAAACTCAATAGAAACGAGACAACACAGAGATTTAACACAAATTCCTTTTTTAATCTGTCCATATACAAGACTCCTAATAGGTTTATAACGATCGATAGATTATAGCTTTCTTGCTTTGATTACAAAAGTTACAGGCAGCATCTTTGCTTTTTGGGCAAAATCACTGTGCTTGTTTCGAGACCCTATCATTTCTTCATCAGATTCCTCAATCATTTGTTCAATAACAAATCCTGCTTTGGAGAGAGCATTTACATAGGTGGATAGTTTACGATCCGATAGCATCAGTACATTTTCATCAAGTGCCACCGAATACCAGGATTCATCGAAATAGCATTTTTTAAAGACAAGCATATCATTTTCTACAGCAACACATTTGTGGATAGGGTGAGACCAGCTGAAAATAAATACACCGTTTTTCTTAAGGTAGGAAGCAATCCTGCGAAAAGTCCCCTCAAGGTCGGTGGTCCAGCCAATAGCATAAATCGAATACACATAATCAAAATAATCCGCGGGTAAACCGCATTCTTCTTCCATGGGAGCACAGATGAATTCTGCTGAAAGACCGCATGACTTCAAATGCTGCGCTGCCTTTTCGATCTGTTTCTCCGATATATCCACCGCCCATAGTTCAGAGGCATTGCGTTCCCCGTGATATTGTAAGGATTGACCGTTTCCACAGCCGATCTCCAGCAGCTTTTTTCCTGAAACATCGCCAAAAAGCTGGCATTTTTCTTCGGAGACAAATGATCCGTATAAGGGAAGCACGATAGCTCCTAAGAAGTCATTGCCTTTTATATCCCAATAGGAACTGTTTGTCTTGTATACAGAATCTTTGTCCATATCGACCGAGATGGCAGAACCAACCTCACCAGCACCTATAATGTTAGTTTTATATAAAGGATTCTTGTCCATATCGATACCTCCCCTAATCTATAAGGTAGACCTTTCATGACTTGCTATTAATTCCAAAATAATATACCGTTTTTTTAATGAACTAATCCACTAATATTATCCATAAACGCTTTATTGATTCGGCAGTCGAGACCGGATTATCCTGTGAGAATGTACCTGCTTGCAGCAGGATATTGGTCAGTAGAGCAGAACATATCAAGAGGAGTAGTAGGCAGAAGTCAGCGATGGCATAAGGAATTGACCTCTGGATCTCACCAACTCAAGGGGATGTTGCTCCGCTTATGAAGGACGTGGTTTTCGGGTATGACAGCAATCTGGAAGTACGCAGGTTTACCGATCATCAGCCTGCCCGGAGGCCAAGTGAAGGGGTTACCCATATGCTTCCAATGTATTGCCGATTTTGGACAGGATGAAATCTTGCTGCACCATGCTGACAGAGAAATGCTTAAAGAAGCCGCGCAAGATTTTAATATTAGACAATCAAGCCTTAAAGATTTAGGCGGATTCTAGAACTACCTGATTTTATTAATCTTAGACAGTTTGGAGTGGTTTCAGCATTTTATAGAAGCTTTGGTTTCAAATAATTATATTAACTGGAGTGAATGGGACAGAGAAGCTTTAAAATTTTATCTGGGTAATATTAAAAATGATGTTCCGTATATAGAGATGGATTTCTGTAGAAAGTTCCATATGGATTCATCTAACAACGAATATATTTCAATTTGTCTACGGTGATGAGCGGCACTACTTTTCAAGTTTTTTGGCAAATTTCCTAAGTTCCTCGGGGTCATTTGTATGGAACACCAACTTTTCGGTATCAAAGATAAGTATAACTGGAACCTTTTCCTCGAGACCTAATGCTTTTAACGATTTCAGTTTATCGCTCTCCGAATATATTATTACTTGTTCAATGTAATTAAGAAGACCTGGTTCGGAATTATGCACCTTGTTCACCTCAAACTCCCAATCTCGGGAATTCGAAAAAATTCGCATTGAATATTTGCCTTCTTCTTTCGAAGTGAACTCTTCCAGCACATCAGTCTTGCTTAGGCTGCAACCAGTAAAGATTAAGGCAGCTATAAACATAAGTATTCCTAACTTGACCTTTAGCATCATTTTCTATCCCTCTTCCTATTGAATCAATATTATTATTAGGACAATCGCTTTAACCGTATTTATTTGTGAAAGATCAGGGCTTAGTGGCAAAAAAGTTAATTTATTTGTCGGGCTTTCTTTCACGCTTTGGGAATTTTTATTGAAAAAGGAGATGAAAATGAGAAAGAAACATCTCGTAATGTTACTCTCTGTTTGTTTGATTGTTTCTGTTATGGTTAATTGCTATTCATTTTTCAAAATTCATGATTATAAATTACAAAATAATAAGAGGCATATGAATCAAATTGATAATTTTTATTTTTATGGAATGGAAATACCACAATTCAAAATTGAAAAAATAATGGAGCTGATTAATCAGGATCCGCCTGATGCAAGAGAGGGAGTAGAAACCTGGTTGCTAGAAATAGCATCGGATTACAGTGTTGCTGAAAACTCTTTAGCAGCGACTCAAATACACCCAAGATTATTTTTTGAACAGCTTAAAGGTTTTCTATTAGATATGATACGTACTGAAGATGATTTTGAAAAGTGGAAGCAGATTTGTTTAGAGCTAAATGATATTACATCATATCTAAAATTAAATCTTAGTAAAGATGATTTGAAAGACCCGTCCAATGCAGATGAAAACTGGCTAAAAATAATGAATGAAATAAAGGAGAAATATGCACATACCTATTTAATTTCTAATATGAGTTTGTAGATATTTGGGAAGATAAGTATTAAGAGAGGTGAATTCTGAGTGGAGCATCAATGCGCAAAGTGTAATATTAAAATGACTCGTTCAAGAGCAGTGGGTGGAAGAGGGAAATTATCAGCAGTAAGAGAACCAGTGAAGTATTTTACCAATAAGGAGAGTAGTACACTAATTCCTTTTGTATGCTCACAATGCGGCTTAACCGAATGGTACGTTGAAAATCCGGAAAATTTCAAATAATTCTATTTCATGTTGCTTCTATCGGTTTAATTGATAAGGGTGGTGAGAGATTGAAAAAGACACGCCTAATTATATCTCTTTTATTAGGGTTAATTATTAGCTCCTGTTCGAGTGGGGAATCACAGAATAACTCTCAAAAAGAACCCTTACCTCCTAGTCCCTTTCCAATAGAGCTATCTACACAATTCAGTGTCTTTAAAGTAGATGTTAGCAAGCAGGAAGCAGCGAATAAATTAATAATGACTGTGAACAGAAATGCAGAATTACATAGTAACGTGATACTTCAATACCGAATGTATCCATTTATAGAAGGAAACAAAGTCGAACAATTGGCTAAAAATATTCTGGACGAAGACATTGATTTATATGTTAAGAAGGAAATAATCGAAGACATTCCATTGACTGAATACGGAAAGTATAGAATTGAAATCGAGGCACATTACGATGGATGGGGTCAAAATAAGACTTATACTATTCAATTTGATGATAATGGAGTTAGTATATTGCATGAAAGCTAAGTTAGATAAAGGACTTTTTGATGGTTAATCTACGATAGTGCAGCTTCATATAATAAAGTGTTAGCGCATTACTAAACTGCCGAATTTTACCCTAAATTATGGGATTGTGCTAAACTTAAAAGAAAATATTACATAAGGAGAGAGCAGAATGTCAGATCGTGATGAATTAGCAGAGCAAAGGCGCAAAAATTTAAAGCTTATTCATTTCAGTAAAGAGGATCAAGCTCTTGTTGAGTCGGAGAAGCCCAAGGAGACGTTTGCCGACGTCGGGGGCCTGGAAGAGGTTAAGAAAAAAATCAGAATGAACTTCATATTGCCGCTGCAGCAGCCGGAGGTATTTGCTGCATACGGCAAACATGCCGGAGGGAGCTTGCTCTTGTTCGGGCCTCCCGGATGCGGCAAAACGTTCCTGGCGCGTGCAGTGGCAGGCGAGATTGATGCTAATTTTTTTCATGTCGAGCTGCAGTCCATTCTATCCATGTATACGGGCCAGAGTGAACATAACCTGCATGATATATTCGAAAAAGCGCGGGAAAACAAGCCATGCGTTATTTTTATTGATGAAATCGACGCGCTAGGAGGAAGCCGTCATCAGATGCGCCAGCATCATGACCGTATGCTTGTTAATCAATTATTGCTTGAGCTCGACGGCCTGCAGGCAGAGAACGATAACGTGTTCGTCATCGGAGCAACCAATACACCATGGTACCTGGATTCCGCTTTGAGACGTCCCGGGCGATTTAATCATCTTGTTTTTGTACCGCCGCCTGAAGAAGCTGAGCGGCAGACCATCCTGGAACTGAAGCTGTCCGGCAAGCCGCTGGGTTCACTGAACCTGGCCAAAATTGCTGCAGAGACAAATCATTATTCGGGAGCTGATTTAGAGCAGTTAGTCAAAGATGCTGTAGAGTCAGCAATGGAGCGTACCTTTGAAAAAGGGGAGATTCAGCCCATTACTCAGGATGATTTAAAGAAATCGGCAAAGGGCCGGAAGGCAACGACGCTGGATTGGTTTACTACAGCCAAAAATTACGCCACTTTTAGCGATGTAAACCGCGATTATCAGATCGTGCTGGATTACATTAAGAATAAAGGCATAAAGTCATAATGGAATGATGGAGGTGAAGGAGCAAGTGGTGAGTACACATGATAACGCCGCGTATGCAAAGGCACGGCAGCTTATCGAATGGAGGCGGTATAAAGAAGCATTAAAGGAAGCTGAGCAGCTATTAAGTCAGGAACCGGAGGATCCGGATGTTTTTGCACTAATCTCAGAAATTTACCTGTTAATGAACGAGCCTGATAAAGCATTGCAGTGGTCCAACCAGGCGCTTAGCCGGGATCCGGAGCAGGTGCTGGCTTGGTATGTTCGGGTTCGTGTTTACTACATGACTGATCAGGACCGGGCTTGTCATGAAGCTCTGCAAGAAGCATTGCGGATAGATCCCTACGAGTCTCAATATTATTATTTACAAGCAAATCTGTACAATAAATCCGGCAAGCCGAGTCAAGCGAAGGAGGCACTTTTGCAAGCGCTTGAGCTGCGTCCCGAAAAACCGCTTTATCTTGCTCTGTTGAGCTATACAGAAGCACTGCTCAAGAATTTTGAGGACTCGGTCAGATTGGAAAAACTCGCTCTCAGAAATAATACGGAATCGTCTGAAGTATTTTTCTTTCTCGGCTGGGCAGCTGGCGAGCGTGGAGATTACAAGCTGAAAGAGACGTATATGCGGAATGCCGTTCGCTTGGATCCGGATGATAAACAGTGCCAGGATGAGTATTTAGAAGCGCTTCAACATAACGAAGTTCTTTTAAGAATTTTTTTATGGCCGCTCAAATTTTTGCGGAAGATGAAGCCTTGGCAGATACTGCTCACCTGGGTTGTGGCAGCCTACTTGTTTAGGCCGTTGTTAATCTTGTTTATTGTGCTGTATATACTTGCGCATTGGGTAACCAAAGCTATTGTGCACGTAAAAGTGTTTGGCTGGGGACGCAGAAGAGTATAGGCGTATGCCCTAAAGGAATTGAAGAAGAGACCCGACCAAGTTCAATCGGGTCTCTTTTTGCGTGCCAAGATAGTTTATTTCTGTCTGGAGGACGAACACATGAAATGCTCCCCTAGCTTGAATGATCAACCACTTGAACCAGCACGTCCGAGTTAACGAAAATTCTTAAATTACGACGAGCTTTGCGGCGCGTTGCATAGAAGATATAAAAGTTCTTTTTATACAGTCCTTGGCTTTTTAATTTGTTTTCTGGATTTTTTGATGGGAGTCCGAATTTTGGATTTTAAAGAAACCTCCTGAGGTGAGAGAGGTTTTTTTGCTGATGTTTTTCGTATGTAGCTATATCTGTATAGCATATCCGCAAGGAACGATTTGAAACTCATAAGTTCACAGCTTTATGAAACGAGCGGTTCCATGAGACTTCGTTATTAGATCATGAAGTGAGCACCTCTTGGCTCGCTGCTACGATTTTATTCCTTTGTGCATATATGGCCATCGTCCAGATAACGACTGATTAAATTCAGCGACTCATCATCCTACTAAATATGTGATATAATCAAAATAATTTGACCTTTAATGATAGAAAACGGGAGTGGTGCATAAATATGAAAAAGGGTTTGCTAGTAGTTTCGGGGTTATTACTAAGTCTGGTGACAGCAGCTTGCAGCAATGATACTGGTTCACAGAATGCAGCGGTGCCAGAGGATATCAAAGAAAAAGTTCATTCATATAGTGTGGGTAGCTTCGAAACTGTAAATGCATCTATTACATCTCATGAGCTCATTGTGACTGATCAAGGTAAAGAGACTACTTTTGACCTTCCAGAGGACGAGTTTTTTGTTTCGATTGCCCCGTTTGTTGAATCCACACATGAATGTGCAATCCACAGTTTAACAGGGTGCCAAGGGGAATTAGTAGAAAAAAGCTTCGATGTGTTTATTCAGGATGAAGAAGGTACTGTAGTGATGGATGAAACGATTACTTCTCTGGAGAATGGTTTTATCGATATATGGTTACCGAGAGATCGGACATATCAAGTGAAAATTGAGCATGATGGCAAAACAGCAGAATCTGAAATCAGTACTTTTAAAGATGACAATACTTGTATCACAACGATGCAGCTAACATAACAATCCATTAGGATAGTATTCATCGTGAGGTAGCCCACTTGAGAAGCTTATACTCACCCAGTAATGCTTCTATTACAAAAATTAAAGAACAAGCCGATTTCTGGCTTGTTCTTTTCATTTTATGACTTTAGTCAGT
>NZ_CDSE01000011.1 GCF_001373415.1 Paenibacillus dakarensis
AATGCTGGCCGAAGCCGGGGTAACCGGATCAGGACTTAACGGCTCGAATTTTTCCAGCTATGGCTCGGAGAAAAAAGGGTCGCCGGTAAAGAGTTTTGTAAGGTTCTGTGATTCTCAAGTGGAAATCCGTGATCACAGTCCCATTGAACAACCGCATGTAGTTGGTGTATTTCATGAAGCATTATATAAGACGATAGATGTTATAAGCGGATTACAGCCTGATGGAACGGTGCTTGTGAATACTGCGCGAGACCTTTCCAATGTGGCAGCGGATCTGAACATGACGCAGGGAACGCTGGCTGCGATTGATGCGCTGAAAATTGCCGTTGAGGAGAAAACTAAAGTCAATACGGCGATGCTTGGCGCCTTGTTCCGGATCTGCAGCTTCCTGAATCCGGACGATATGAGACAGGTCATCCGCAGAACCTTTGAGAAGAAGCTGCCCCATCTTGTGGAAGCGAATTTGCGGACCTTTGACAGAGGATATAACGAAGTCCAGTTCCTTTCCCTGGGAAGTGGCTCAGGGCTTACAGCCCCGGTGGATTTCGAAAGGATACAGCCGATTCTCGGATATGAAACGCAGGAGCCGGGCGGGATACTGAACGTGACGGCAAACAGCGTACTCAAGGATCTAAGCGGCTCCCGTCAGGGGTATTTGCCGGAATACAAGATAGAGGACTGCATTAGCTGCGCCGCATGTGATACGGTATGCCCGGACTTCTGTATCGTATGGGAGAAGAGACCGGATAAGCGCGGCAACCTGCAAATGTTTATGAAAGGAATCGATTACCAGTATTGCAAGGGCTGCCTGAAGTGCGTGGAGGCTTGTCCGACCACCGCATTGACGGCCATGCTGGAAGAGCCGCATTATGCGGAGCAGCATCGTGCACCGCAATCATTCCCCTATATACCTGCGGAGGGAGTCAGATCATGATTATGCAAACGAAGGAAATAACGGAGCAGAAGGAGCCAAAGGCTTCAGCCGCTCAAACGGCTGTCTTCGAATCGGGTAACGAAATGGCTGCGATGGCTGCCGCCCAGATTAACTATCACATTATGGGTTATTTTCCGATTACACCATCGACAGAAATTGCCCAATATCTTGATATGATGCATACGCGCGGCGAACACGACATCAAGCTGATTCCGGCCGACGGCGAACACGGCTCAGCAGGAATTTGCTATGGTGCAGCCGCAGCCGGAGCGCGTGTATTCAACGCGACCAGCGCGAACGGGTTCCTGTATATGATCGAACAGCTTCCTGTGCAGGCGGGCACACGCTTCCCGATGGTCATGAACCTGGTGACGCGGGCGGTCAGCGGCCCGCTGGATATCCGCGGTGACCATTCAGACCTTTACTATGGTCTGAACACCGGCTGGGTGATTCTGACTGCACGCTCGCCGCAGGCGGTTTATGACCTGAATATTATGGCGCTGCGTATCGCCGAGCATGAAGACGTACGTCTGCCGGTCATCGTGGCTTATGACGGGTTTTTCACATCGCACCAGAAACGCCGGGTGCAAGTGTTTACAGACCGGGAAACGGTACAGGGGTTTGTAGGGGAAACGGCACCGGACTACCCGCATGTGCTTGATGAGAACAAACCGATCGTCGTGGGAGCTTATATGAATGGCGACGATTTGATGAACAACCACTTCCAGCAGTCTAACGCCATGTACCGTGCGGGCGAGGTATTCAAGGAAGTGGCGGAGGAATACGCGGCTCTGTCCGGAAGATCCTATTCGCCGCTTGACTTGTACCGCATGGAAGACGCAGAGGTGGCTGTGTTCCTGCTAAATTCGGCAGCGGAATCATCCAAAGACGTCGTGGACCGGCTGCGGGCGAAAGGGATTAAAGCGGGCGTGATCAGCCCGAATATGATCCGTCCGTTCCCGGCTAAAGAAATCCGTGAGGCGCTGACAGGCGTCAAGGCGGTGCTGGTCGGCGAACGCGCTGATTCTTACGGCGCACAAGGAGGCAATTTGACGCATGAGGTTAAGGCTGCCCTGCAGGAAATTCGCGGCCCGCAGCCAATTGTGCTGTCCCGCATATTTGGCCTTGGCGGGAAGGATTTTTATGCGGATGATGCAGAAGCGTTCTTTGCCTTGACGCTGGAGGCCATGGAGCTGGGTTATGCCAAGATGCCGTTTGATTATTACGGCCAAACGCCGGGAAATCCGGAGCAGAAGCTGCAGCCGGTTATCTCACCGATGACTGGGGACAGCTATAAATCCGGCTTGATCACAGTGAAGGTGGATGAGACGACGAACAAGCTGTCTGTAAGAGTACCGCCGATGCGGGCGCTTGCCGCCAAACCGAAACGGTTTGCTTCCGGTCACGGAGCCTGCCCGGGCTGTGGTATTTTCCCGGCGCTCGAGCTCTTTTTCAAAGGGATTGAAGGCAATGTGGTCACTTTATTCCAGACTGGCTGCGCTTATATCACGACAACGGGTTATCCGTATAACTCGCATAAGCAGAGCTTTATTCATAATCTGTTCCAGAACGGGCCGGCTACGTTATCCGGTACAGTAGAGGCATTCCTTGAGAAGAAACGCCGCGGGGAAATCGAGGTTCCCGATGACTTCACTTTTGTTATGGTGACCGGGGACGGCGGTATGGACATCGGAATGGGTTCAGCCATCGGGACAGCGCTGCGGGGCCATAAGCTGATCATTCTGGAATACGACAATGAGGGCTACATGAACACCGGCGCACAGCTTTCGTATTCCACGCCTTTAGGCCACATGACCAGTACGTCCGGCGTTGGCAGAGAGCAGCAGGGCAAAGCGTTCCATCACAAAGATACGGTACAGATGATGGCGGCAGCGAATATTCCGTACGTATTTACAGGGTCCGAAGCATTCCCGCAGGATCTTGTTAAAAAGGCGGCAAAAGCGCAGTGGTATGCCCAGAATGTAGGCACTGTCTACGGCAAGCTGCTGATCTCATGCCCGCTGAACTGGAAAGCCAATGACAAGGATGGAGAGAACATCATCCGTGCGGCCGTGAATTCGTGCTTCTTCCCGCTGTATGAAGTGGAGCAGGGACAGACGAACATTACATTTGATCCGGACGCGAAGAACAAGCGGATCCCGCTCAGCGACTGGTTGAAATATATGGGCAAATCAAGACATCTGCTCAAGGAAGAAAACAAAGAAATGCTAAGCGCATTTGAAAACGAAGTCGAGCGCCGCTGGTCGATTCTGAAAGCGAAGCACGAGAACCCGCTGCTGTAAGGGCGGAGAAATAATTCGAGTCCTGTGAGGGAAGGTTGACTGGAGTAAGGGGATAACCCGGATCCATCAGACCTTCCCTTTGTTTTTTATGCAGATTCCAAATTATGGTTCGATTGATCATGGTGAGTGTATTTTATCATCAGGAGTAAAAGGTAATAGTTTGGGGGAGAGTTTGTTGATTGATGTTATAGCGTATGTTGTTATTTTTGTTGTCCCATTCTTAACGTTTATGAGCATTTATCAATTACTAGATTTTATTAATGTTAAGAATCGACAGCTGAAGACATCACAAAAAATACTGATCAGCTTTAGTTTCACCTTAAACATTTGGATCATATGCTTGCTGCTGTTGTTTAGTTTATAAATATTCATGCCCAAAACTATCATCACGGTCCAATTTACATAATATGCCTGTACCAAATTCGCCTCAACATCGTTAATTTTTTGGGGTGATTTTTTTTATAATACTCTATAGGGAGTTGTTTATAAAAAATAGAGAATGAAGCGAACAGGTATGGAGGCATGTATGAAACCAATCACTGAAGCAGCAGCACAGTTAGGACTTGAGCCGGACCAGCTTGAGCTTTACGGAAAGTGGAAAGCGAAGCTATCCGGAGATGTATGGGCATCCGTCTCGGATCGGCCGGACGGAAAGCTTATTCTTGTTACTGCCATGAATCCGACACCGGCAGGAGAAGGCAAGACGTTAACGACAATCGGGCTTACGCAAGGATTGAACCGGATTGGGCGTAAGGCGGCGGCCGCACTGCGCGAGCCATCGCTCGGACCTTGCATGGGAATGAAGGGTGGCGCAACAGGCAGCGGCAAAGCCCAGATTGTACCGGCAGAGGATATCAATCTGCATTTTACAGGCGATATCCATGCGATTACATCCGCACATAATCTGCTCGCGGCCCTGATAGATAACCATATACATCAGGGCAACGAGCTGCGTCTTAACCCGGCTCGCATTGTATGGAAACGGGCGCTCGACATGAATGATCGGCCTCTGCGCCAGATCGTTATTGGCATCGGCGACAACAACGGCACCGTGCGCGAAGACGGATTTCTGATTTCCACCGCTTCGGAAGTGATGGCGGTGCTGTGTTTAGCGGAAGACATGGCCGATTTGCGGGCCCGGCTCGCCCGGATTGTTGTGGCGTATGACATGGAAGGACGGCCAGTGACAGCGGATGAACTGCGGGCGGTGGACGCGATGTGTGCCCTGCTGAAGGATGCGATCCATCCGAATCTGGTGCAGACGCTCGAGGGCGACCCGGTGTTCATTCACGGCGGTCCGTTCGCCAACATTGCCCACGGGTGCAGCAGTATACGGGCCACCCGCCATGCGCTCAAGCTGGCAGATTATGTGGTGACGGAAGCGGGATTCGGCGCCGATCTGGGCGCGGAAAAATTCATGAACATCAAGTGCCGTCAGGGAGGCCTGCATCCGGCAGCGGTCGTCATTGTTGCGACTGTACGTGCGCTGAAATACAACGGTGGAGTACATAGACAGGAGCTTCTGGCAGAGAATGCCGAGGCGATCCGGTTAGGATTCAACAATTTGCGGCGCCATGTGGAGAACATGCTTGCCTTCGGCGTGCCGGTAATGGTTGCGATTAACCGTTTTGCGGCGGATACTGAGGCAGAACTGGCGCAGGTTACAGCACTCTGCGCAGAGCTTGGTGTGAAGGCGATCGTCTCGGACGCCTGGGAGCGTGGCGGTGAAGGCTGCCGTGAGCTGGCACAGGAAGTGGCCGAGATGGCTGACGGAGCTTCTGCGGATTCGTTCCAGCTTCTCTATCCGGATGACATGCCGCTTGCAGAGAAAATTGAGACCATCGTGAAGCGCATCTATCGGGGAGCAGGAGTTAAATACCGTCCGGCAGCGAAGCGGGCACTGCAGGAACTGGAGCAGCAAGGTGTGAGCGACCTTCCTGTGTGCATGGCGAAGACGCCGTATTCATTTACAGACCGCCCTGCCGTGCTCGGGGCACCGGAGCATTTCATCATTGAGGTAAAGGATGTCCGCTGGTCAGCCGGCGCAGGATTCGTCGTTGTATCAACAGGGCAGATGGTTACGATGCCAGGCCTGCCTGCAGAACCGGCGGCGTGGCGTATAAGGCTGGATGAAGCTGGGCATATTGAAGGCCTGAGCTGATCTGCTGTTCTTCTGAAAGACACGGAATTAATCTTCCGTGTCTTTTTTGGCGATTAGCCCCTATCTGTCAAAAAAGACACCAAGCACACTTTAGCTTGGTGTCTAATCTAAATTTCTTCATTTCACCGGAAATGCCATAACACTCATCAATGCATTTTCCGCTTGGGTTGCGTCGAGTCTGCTGTACTGTACAATGACCGGCGCGCTGCTGAGAACCTCCATCGCATAAGGCACGCCTGTTGGAATATTCTCCCCGCCTTTTTGAAGTGTTGCCGTTCGTATATGCTTGGTCCGCTGTCCCGGAATAACAGACTGCATCCCTAGGAGGGGATCCCGGTCTTCAAAAAAAACATTGACCGTCACCGTTACTTCGTCCTGATTTAAATTCAGCACACAGATAGATTCATGGCTTTCCAGCTGTCCGCTGCTTGTCGGCGGAATATAGCCGTCAGGTATAATCCATTGCAGTTCACCTTTTGACATGACTTCTCTCTCCTCATGCATCAAATAATAAAGCGGATGTCATTCTTAATCCGCACGGGCTGAGCCTGTCCAATGAATCGATTACCGGCATTTCCCGTTGGTGTACCTCCATTGTCTCATCATCTTTTAGTGAAGTATATATACTTTGGCTATATTATTGAGTACATGCCATACCGGCAGCTCATTAATTTTCATTTAATACTTGTATAAGTCTATATTTTCGCTAAAGATAGAATTATCTATCTTTTATCACGGGAGGAAATTAATAATATGACAATGAGTGAGACCAGTAATGAAAGAGAACTATCGCCGGAGCAGCGTGAAGAGCTGCTCAAAACCTTGAAAGCCCGGTTTGAGAAATACATGAACCGCCATCAGGGTCTTGAATGGGCTGACGTACAAGCAAGGCTTGAAGCACATGCAGAAAAGCTGTGGTCGCTCCATGAAATGGAGAGAACCGGCGGTGAACCGGATGTTGTCGGTCTGGACAATACGACAGGTGAATACATATTTTACGATTGTTCAGCAGAAAGCCCGAAAGGCCGCAGAAGCATTTGTTACGATCGTGAAGCGTTGGAGTCGAGAAAACAGCATAAACCTGAGAACAATGCGATGGATATGGCAGCTGAAATGGATATTGAGATTTTAACAGAAGAACAATACCGGGAGCTGCAGGAGCTTGGGAATTTCGATTTGAAAACCTCGAGCTGGGTGAAGACACCTGAGAGCATTAGAGCGCTTGGCGGGGCCATCTTTTGCGATAACCGGTATGATACGGTCTTTGTGTACCACAATGGAGCAGATTCCTACTATGGTGCAAGAGGGTTCCGCGGTTCGTTAAGGGTTTAGATGCTTGTTTAAAACGAAAGCTTAAGAGAAGTAAGGAGAAAAGGCCCTTCTAGCGAAGGGTCTTTATATCGTTTATACTGGTAAAGCCAATTTACTTTCTAGGAGTTGTCTGACGAACTATGAAGAAGAAGGAAGTCGCGCATATACGGAAGCAGTTTAAGCTGGATCACGATTTATTAAGTATTTACGATATTCTGAACGTGTACATTATGAAGGAAACGGACGAAATTTATCACTGGGAGCGGCATCCCTTTGAATTAGTAGACAGAGAGAAGCAGGAGCTCTACATGGGCAATTTCAAGAAGCTGCTGACCGGTGAACTGGATCATAAGCTGTTTGAGCTGAAGTTCCAGGATGAAGCGGAGGAGCCGACAAGTGTGCTGCTTCACCAGGCTTTGGTGACCGGTGATCCCGAAGAGTGGCAGGACCTGATGCTGCTGCTCGTGCAGAAGATGCTTGCAGACACCAAGTATGAAAAGGATACGGTGGTTACATTCGTCCGCGGACAATACTTCCAGCCGACCAAGAGCCGGAATGAGGAAGCCGAGGAGACCGGAAAGGATGAACTGTTTGCGCATCCGTTCATTCTGTGCAGCGTGAACTCTACGGAACAGCAGCGGAAGACACTTCTGTTCGATTATGTGGAGCGGGAATTTAGATACAATGTCAATGTTGATCCGATTATCAAGCTGAGTACGCCTGAGCAAGGGTTCTTTTATCCAAGTGTGACAGACGGCTATTCTGATGTGAATCGTGTGCTGTATTGTACGGGAAAATCGAATGATCCGAATCCGCATTTCATCTCAGAGGTACTGAATGCAGAGAGATCTGTGACGGCAATGGAAGAAAGAGCGATTTTTGAAGAGATCGTGAAGGAAGTGGCGGGTGAGCAGTTAGACGCTGCTACGATTGCACATGTGTACGAGGAGATTCATGAGGTTATTGAGTCGAACCAGGATGCGGAAGAGCCTCCGAGACTGGATTATACAGATGTAGAGCGAGTGCTGACAGCTAGCGGTGTAGATAATGTGACAACGGAAATTGTGGAGCGGGCGTTTGAGACGATCGTGGATGATAAGTACTATGAACTGAAGGCGGACAGCGTGATCCCGAAATTCACATCCAAATCGATCAAGATCAACACCAAGGTAGCTACGATTTCAATCAGCCCGCAGGACTTGAGGTATATAAAACAGGTGAATTATCAGGGCAAACGATGCATTATGATTGAAGTCGATGAAGATGCGGTAATCGAAGGATTTACGCTCGCTACAGAAAATTTATTAGAATCGGTTGAACGTCCCGACATCTCATAAGTAAATCTGATTCACGATGGGATAGCTTGCTTAAAAGAGAACAGAAAAAAACAATGAATAGCGGTGCCAAGGAACTTATCCCTGCACCGCTATTCCTGTCTTGTGTTCCATTACTACTTTCATGAGCATTAGTGGGCAAGCGAAATCCATTGGCATGCAGAGTTAATTATTGAATGCACAAAGAAATCCCTCTTTTAGCGTAATGGTCGGTCACACTTCCATTTTACCAAGGCGATGGGAGGAATGATTCGTACCCGTAGCGTCCAATAACGGAAAAAAGGAGATATCCCGCAAGATCTAAGATCTTTTGGGACGTCCCCATTTCCTATCCTTACATAGTTGTATAAACACCATAACTGCCGTTCTTGTTGCCGCATGAGTCCCGGATCACAAGCTCAGGCTCAACAACAAATGAACTCGTACTGGACTGGTTATTAATAAGATCATACAGCATTAAAGCAGAGAGAATGCCCAGCTTCTCTTTATTTTGCCGCATTGTTGTCAGGGCAGGCTGTACATATTTGCAGGCCTCAATATCATCACATCCTATAATAGCGATATCCTCCGGAACCTTAAGGTTATGCTCCTCAATAGCCCTCATCGCTCCAATAGCGATCAGATCAGAAGCGGCGAATATCGCGCGAGGCAAGGTTTCTGCCTGCAGAATCTGCTTCATCGCAATGTAACCGCTCTGCTCGAAGAAATCGGATCCGTTCACGAACCATTCAGGGCGAATCGATAATCCTAATGCCTCCATTGCACTGCGGTAACCTGCTTCACGAATATTGGAGATATTTGATGAAGCCGAACTGCCGATATAACCTAAATCCCGATATCCCATCAGGTAGAAATGCTCCACGACCTTTGAAGTCAGGTTGTAGTTGTCGGACATAATATATCCGGAGTTTGTGCCTGTCAGCTTGATATCTACGCCGATGCAGGGGATATCACTCTGATCCAGCGCATCGATAGAGGGTTCAATTTCCTGACCGGAAACGATTATACAACCGGCGACCTGGTAGGATTGACAGCGTGACAGATAATCACCTCCGTCGCCCCCCGTCTTTTGATTTGTTAAGAACAGCAGGTCATATCCAAGAAACCCGATTTGTTTCTTAAATGAATTGAGCACCTCATTAAAGAAAGGATGCGTAAAGTCGACATTTTGCTTCCCTGCAAAGATCACAACTATTAAATTGGATTTTTTTAGGTTATCGATAGACTTGGCTGAGGATGAGGGTATGTAACCTGTCTGGCGCATGATCTCAAGGACCCGGTTCCTTGTTTCTTCCGATACGTCACTATAGTTATTGATAATTTTCGAAACGGTGGACAATGATACGCCCGCCATTTGAGCTATAGTCTTATTATTCACAATCAAAGCCCCTTTGCGAACGGAATTTCGAAGATTTTATGATAGAACGTTAAGATAATTACAAATTAACGAAAATATTTCGTAAATTATTACGTTAAATAATTGTATGGATATCCTATATAGAAGTCAAACAGATTTTCGCGGAACAATCCAGTGAAAGTTCACAATCCGAGTAAAATAAAGGAAATGTAAACGTGACAAATTTCACTTCGAAAGTACATATAGGGATGTAATAATAGGGTCACGAAACATTTTCGGAAACATAAGGTTCGATTTAACGAAATATTTCGATAGGATGAAAGAAGCCAGAATTATGGCAAATCGAAAACGTTTTCGTAATGCTTCGAAATGCAACTTACATCTTAGTTCTACTGGGAGGTCAATTGAATGCTGAAAAAATGGTCTAAACTTCTGCTTGTGTCCTCGCTTGTTGTTGGTCTGACAGCATGCGGTGGAAGCAAAGATTCGGCAGATTCCGGATCAGCTGGCTCTGGCGAGAAAAAAGTAATCAAAATGCTTCATTGGAAGCAGAGCAACGTTAATGCAGTGATTGAAGACATCAACAAGCAATTTGAAGAGAAATACCCTGAGTATAAGATCGAGTATACAACCACGGGACCTGATGATGAGTACAAACAAGCTAGCCGTACACGGATTACAGCGGGCGATGTAGATATTTTCGCTGATTTGTCGGGTATGAGACTTTCGCCGAAAGAATGGACTCCAGGTGCAAAAGTGCCGGATTGGCAGCAATGGATTGATTCAGGCCTGATCGCAGATCTGACTGGACAAGAGTTCATTAACAACTATGAAGCATCGGATATTGAAATGGCAGGTACATATAATGACAAGGTATATGGTATCCCAACAGGTAAAGTAGTGATGTCCGGTATCTTCTATAACAAAGATATCTTTGCTGAGCATGGATTGGAAGTCCCAACAACCTGGAGCGAATTCATTCAGGTATGTGAGACTTTGAAAGAAAAAGGCGTTACTCCAATCGGTATGGCTGGTAAAGATGTATGGCCTCTGAAACTGCCGGTGTTCGGTTTGCAGGCGCATATCCTTGGCGGCGGCGATCAAGAGAAATTTATCGAAGGTGTATGGAAGGGAACTTCCAAATTTACAGATCCGGATGCTGTTGAAGTACTGGATAAAATGAAAACAATTCAAGATAAATACACCATGGAAGGATTCATGGGTGTCGACTACGGAACTATTCCTTCTTATTTTGCAACAGGTAAAGTAGCGATGATGCCGAACGGCTCCTGGGAAGCTCCAACGATTCAAAAAGCAAACGCTGATTTGAATTTTGGCTATTTCCCGATTCCGGCAACAGAAGATGCTGAAAAGAACAAATCCCTTGTTGGTAAATACGATATGACTTGGTATGTAGCTGAGAAAGGCAAGAACAAAGAAGGCGCAATCAAATGGCTTGAGTTCTTCTCCCAGCCTGAAATCTACTCCCAATTCGTCAAAGCTGCAGGCTTCTTGCCTACAATGCCGGATGTGAAGACAGACAGCAAGTTCTTTGATGAAGAAGTTATGCCGTATATGGATGGCTTCCAGCTGGCATATGAAATCTTGATGATTAACCGTGAGAACGTCGGTGAGCATTTGGCTGCAGAAGGCGTGCATACAGAGTTCTTGGCTCCAGGCGGCCAATTCAAAACTGCGAAGGAACTGGCAGAGGTTCAACAAAAAGAGTGGGACGCTGCTGCACCTAAGAAATAGTTGTTGGATAAAGTCTATGGTGGGGTCTGAACAGGTTTTCGTTCAGGCCCTGTATTTTTAAAACCAGAGATTAGATAAGGTCTCGTTTTTACAATGGTGAAACAGGAATTGCGAGGTGTAGTTTATGTATCCATTCGGAAGAGGCGTTAGGAGATTAATGCCTTACCTGCTGTTATTTATTCCGTTTCTGTTATATGTGGTGTTTTATGCAGGACCATCCTTAATGACAGTAATCTATTCCTTTACGGATATGAAAAATATCCCGGGCTCCGAAGTGAATTTTGTTGGCTTGGAGAATTATAGAGATCTGCTGTTCTCGGGTAACTCTTCAGAGCGCTGGGCTTCTATCGGCCGTTCAATCTACTTCATGTTCATCGTAACGATTCTGCAAAATGGTATTGCGCTGCTCGTTGCTGTCGTTATTAACCAGAAGCTTAGAGGGGATAAGATCTATCGTGCGGTCTTCTTCTTGCCTGTAGTACTGGGTGTAGCAGTAGTAGCCCTGATCTGGTCCTTGATGTTTGATCCAATCAGCGGTCCAATCCAGCAGCTGTATGGCTTGTTCGGGTATAAGGATACGTTTTTTGGAAGCTTTTCACATGCCTTTAATTACATTATCTTCGTCCAGATCTGGATGTATATGGGGTATTCCATGCTGATATTCCTGGCTGGTCTGCAATCTGTACCTAAAGATCTGTATGAAGCTGGTCATATTGACGGAACGAATCGCTGGCAGGCTTTCAAAAGCATTACGTTCCCGCTGATCGCACCATCCTTTACTGTAAATATGCTGCTGTCGATTATCGGTGCGATGCAGACTTTCGATATTATCCTGGCAACAACAGACGGTAACTTCAATACGCGTACGATGGCTTATGACGTTTATAAAGAAACGTTCCGCGGCAGTCTCGATATGGGACTTCCAGCAGCCCTGTCTGTGCTGCAGTTCCTGGTGGTTCTGGTCTTTGTTGTCGTGGCTGTTAAACAAATGCGTCAGCGGGAGGTGGAATATTAATGAAGAGGTCAAAATCAGCAAACATCTTGTCTTACTCCCTGATCGCGATTTTGCTCATCATTTATGTAGTCCCGCTCCTTTACGTATTTAATGTATCGTTTAAAACCTTTAATGAGTATTTGCTGGACCCGCTTGGACTCGTCCAGAATATCAATTGGTCCAACTACACGGAAGCATGGACACAAGGTAATTTCTCCAATTACTTCATGAACAGCTTGCTGTTTACGGTTACTTCGACAGTTATGACGATCCTGATCTCACTCTTCGCAGCGTTCCCTGTAGCGCGCGGTTATGTAAAGTGGGGCGGACTCATATATTTCTTCTTTATCATGTCTCAGTTTCTGCCGAATCCGATGGTTTCGCAATTTAAGCTGATGCTGTTCTTCAAAGATCATCTTCCATTTATGGGATATGACTCGAAACTGGGTTATATTTTGCTTAAGACATCAGGTACGGGCGTCGTGTTCATGATGTTCGTCGGTTACATCAAGTCCATCAGCCGTGATCTTGACGAAGCCGCAGGTATGGATGGCTGCGGATATGGTCGTTATCTCCTTCAAGTAGCATTGCCGCTCATGAAACCGATCATTGCAACAGGGATTATCTTGACAGCGATCGCAACATGGAATGACTTTGTCGGGCCGATCATGTACTTGTCCAGCCCTGAGAACTGGCCGATTACCGCCGGTTTGAAGGAATTCAAGGGACAGTACGGAAACAACTGGCCGCTGCTTGCATGCGGAATCACGATCGTTGCTGCACCGCTCATTGTTCTTTATGTATTTATTCAAAAGTACATCGTAGATGGAGCATTAGCTGGAGCCGTGAAGTCGTAGGAATACGACTTGCGGTTCTCTCTATTGTTACTGAACATTCGCATGCAGAGGCATGCAAATTATGAATGTGAAGGGGATTTCTAGATGAAACAGCGGTACTCTTTTGATGATCGAGGACGGTTTGTATTGAGGGGATATAACCGGTTAAAGCCGTTCTCCTCCTTTTTGCCGGGGTTAGCGGGCTTGAAAGGAAAACCGTTATGGAGCTTTTATGTCAACCGCGGTCAAGGGATTGCGTGCTTCGGAGTGCAGGACAAGGATGGGGCTATCCTGGAGTTTGAGCCTGCGAACAAGTCGTATCAAGCCGTGCCATTACATGGTTTTCGTACGTTTATCAAGCTGGATGGGCAGGTACATGAACCTTTTTCCTATCAGAATGGGACAGGCCCGGTTCAAGAGAAGATGACAATCGAGGCCAACGTGCTGCAGATTTGTTCAGTTGATGAAGCAAGAGGGATTGCGGTGAATGTGAAATATTTTGTCCTGCCGAATGAATCCTTCGCTGCATTGGTTCGCCAAGTCACGCTGCACAACCTGCACCAGGAAGAGAAGAAGATGGAGATCATTGATGGCCTGCCGGGAATTTTACCTTACGGATTATCGAATGCGGCATATAAAGAGCTCGGTCATACACTAAAGAGCTGGATGGATGTATATAATCTGGAGCGGAACATTCCGTACTATAAACTGCGTGCCAGCACAGCGGATTCCGCTGAAGTTACAGGCATTGAGGGCGGCCATTTTATGCTGTCCTTTGGCGATGATGGTGCGAAAGAGAAGCTCTTGTCCCCGATTGTGGATGCAGACCTTGTCTTCGGAAGCAACAGCTCGCTGATCACAGCGGATGGCTTCATGGAAGCTTCTCTGCAGGAGCTTCTGAACCGGCAGCAAATCACAACCAATAAGGTACCAAGCGGCTTCGCAGCGGCTGAAGTAACGCTTCCGGCAGAAGGCCGATATGACATGTATACCCTCATCGGGCATGTCCATGATATAGACCATATTCATGCTAAACAAGATGAGCTGATCAGCCGCGATTATATGGCGAAGAAGCTGATTGAAGCACGCGAGCTGACAGAACAACTGACGAATGGCATCGCGACCAAGACCGGAGACGGCCGCTTTGATGCATATTGCCGTCAATGTTATATGGATAATGCGCTCCGCGGCGGACATCCCGTGATGCTGGACAGCGGCAATCCGGAAGAACCGTTCGTCTATCATGTGTATTCCAGAAAGCATGGGGATCTGGAGCGGGATTATAATTTCTTCTCCCTTGCACCAAGCTACTATTCCCAAGGGAACGGCAACTTCCGTGATGCGAATCAGAATCGGCGCAGCGATACGCTAATGAATCCGGATGTGAAGGACTTCAATGTGAAGATGTTCATGAATTTCATTCAGGCCGATGGCTATAACCCGCTTGTCATTCAGGGATGCAGCTTCCGTCTGAATGGCAACGCTGGACAGAGCTGGATGGCACGGGTAAACGAACCAGACCGGGAGAAAGTATCGGGCTTCCTAAGTCGTTCGTATACGCCGGGCGGTCTGCTCGGATTTATAGAGAATGAGCATATTGGACTCAATGTAGATGCAGAGTCCTTCATGCTTGAAGTGCTGGCAGAATCCGATCAGTATGCGGAAGCTGTTTTCGGTGAAGGGTACTGGATTGATCACTGGACCTACAATATGGATCTGATCGAAAGCTATCTGGCAGTTTATCCGGACCGGAAAGAGCAGCTGCTGTTTGATGATACCTCTTATATGTATTACGACAGTCCTGCTGACGTGCTGCCGCGTGACCAGAAGACGGTACTTACGGATGGCAAGGTTCGTAGATATGGAGCTGTGCGTGAGAGTGAAGAGAAGGAAGAGCTGCTGAATTCACGCCAAAGCTTGAAGACATGGGTTCGCACACAGCAAGGACAGGGTGACATTTATACAACCTGCCTATATGAGAAGTTGGTATCCTTGGCATTACTGAAATTCGCAACACTCGATCCGGAAGGGATTGGGGTGGAGATGGAAGCGAACAAACCGGGCTGGAATGATTCCCTGAACGGATTACCGGGCTTATTCGCTTCAGGCTTCGGCGAATTATGTGAACTGCAGCGCGTGCTTTCCTTTATCGTACAGGTGGAGAGCGGCGAGAAGGCGGAAGTCTCTGTTCCTGTGGAGCTGGCGAAGTTACTGGAAGACGTGGAAAATCTGCTGGATCAATATCTCGCTTCCGCTCAAAGTACAACGGATGCATTCAAGTACTGGGATCAGGTATCAAGTGCGCGTGAGGCGTACCGCGAGAAAATCCGTTTTGGCTTCGATGGGGAGACAAGCAGGCTGGCCGTTTCCGATATAGAGCGGGCAATGCACAAATTCCTGCTGCATGTTGAGCGGGGCATCGCTAAAGGTCTGGAAATTGGCGGCGGTGTATATCCAACTTATTTTGCTTATGAGGCCGTTGATTATAAGCCTGTAACGGATTCGAATAACAGACCGCAGCTGGATGCGAAAGGCAACCCTTTCGTAAGGGTGAGTTCATTCCGCAGGATTGATCTGCCTTACTTCCTGGAAGGGCCTGTGCGTGCGATGAAGACGGTCACGGATGTGAATCGTAAACGCGAGCTCTACAAACGCATTCAAGAGAGTGAATTGTATGACCGCAAGCTTCAGATGTATAAAGTAAATGCTTCACTGTCTGAGGTGAGCCCGGAGATCGGACGCTCCAGAGCATTCACACCAGGCTGGCTGGAGAATGAATCGGTATTCCTGCATATGTCTTACAAGTATCTGCTCGAGCTGTTGAAGGGTGAATTGTATGATGAATTCTTCACGGAGATGAAGCATGGTCTTGTACCATTCCTGGATCCGGCTGTCTATGGGCGAAGCACCCTTGAGAACAGCTCTTTCATCGCCAGCAGCGTTAATCCGGATCCGTCTCTGCATGGAACGGGCTTCGTTGCTCGTCTAAGCGGATCCACGGCCGAGTTTATCTCCATGTGGAATCTGATGATGTGGGGCAAGCAGCCATTCGTAATGGAAGAAGGAGAGCTTCGTCTCCAACTGCAGCCGAAGCTGCCGGGCTGGTTGTTCGATGATAACCATACGATTCAGGCGGTATTCCTGGGTGAGATTGAGGTTATCTATCATAATCCTTCGCGCAAAGATACGTTTGGTGAGCAAGGTGCCAAGGTTTCGACCATGGAGCTTACATTGAAGGATGGCCGCAAGGTTCACGCCGAAGCGGGCGTGTTGAATGAAGAGCTTGCCGTACTTGTGCGTAACCGGGATGTGTGCCGAATCGAAGCGACATTGAAATAGATTGGAATTCGAAGTGTCAGGAAATCGAAATGATAAAGAAATAAAGGATAAACAAGAGTCAGGTTTGGCTGAGTCGAAGGGATGGGAACGATGACACAGAAAAAACCAACAGCAGGTTGGACATTTACAGGGAAGCATGGTGAATTCCGTTTAGCGAATCCGGATCGAAGCAGTTATCTTTATTTCCCGCTTGTGAATGAGGCGGGGATGATGTCATCCATTACGCCGACATGGCATGGGGACAGTAAGGCGGATCAGAATTCATTCCTGCTAGCGCCTGTATCCTCCGAGGATTTGCATAACTCACGGGCAGCGCGTAATTTCTGGGTGTATATAGAAGGAAAGGGAGCCTGGTCTGCTGCAGGGAACTCGGCAGGTCAGATCGCGTCCCGCACCGGGAATGATGCGGATGAGGTTCATCTGGAAGCCGGACTGCTCTGGCATCGCGTTACGCGTGAGAATAAAAGGTTCGGTATCCGCGCTGAAGCAACCAGCTTCGTACCGATGACAGATGACAAGGTGGAGCTCATGAAGGTGACCATTACGAATATCAGCGATAAGAACATTCGCGTCACGCCGACAGCTGCGATTCCTTTCTACGCACGCTCAGCTGATGATATTCGTGACCACCGCCATGTAACATCCCTGCTGCATCGAACGTATACGCTCGATCATGGGGTTGAGGTACAACCGACATTATCCTTTGATGAGCGCGGACACCGGGTGAACGAGACGGCATATTCTGTCCTTGGGAGTGAGGCTGATGGAACAGCTCCAATTGGATATTTCCCGGTTGGAGAAGAGTTTATTGGCGAAGGCGGTAGCTATGACTGGCCGGAAGCCATTGTAACGAATTCGGCTTCACATGAGACCAGCGGTACGGTAATTGATGGGTATGAAGCCGTTGGGGCGCTCCGTTTTCATGACCGTATTCTCGCACCAGGCGAGTCGGCAAGCTACGTCATTTCTATGGCGATTACGGATGGACACGTGGATGAAGACCGGTATGTGAAGGAATATCTGTCTGAGGAACGTTTTAATGCGCTGCTTGAGGATAATAAACAATTCTGGCAGGCGAAGGTAGGAACGGTACAATTCCATTCCGGGGACTCAAGCCATGACGAGTGGATGAAATGGGTAACACTGCAGCCGGTACTGCGCCGCCTGTATGGCTGCTCCTTCCTGCCTCATCACGATTATGGACGCGGCGGACGCGGCTGGCGTGATCTCTGGCAGGATTGCCTCGCGCTGCTTATTATGGAGCCTAAGGATGTTCGCCATCTCCTGTGGAATAACTACGCCGGTGTGCGTATGGATGGCAGTAATGCAACGATTATCGGTTCTGCTCCGGGAGAATTCCGCGCTGACCGAAACAATATTCCGCGGGTATGGATGGACCATGGCGCATGGCCGTTCCTGACCACGAAGCTGTATCTGGATCAGAGCGGGGATACGGAATTCCTGTTCGAGCAGCAGACGTATTTCAAGGATTCCTTCGTGAAACGTGCGAAAGCGCGTGATAACCATTGGACCCCTGAGCTGGGGCAGCAATTGAGGACGGCAGATGGAGATGTATATACCGGCTCTATTCTCGAGCATATATTAATCCAGAATGTCATTCCGTTTTACCATGTTGGTATGCATAATAATATTTTACTGGAGGGCGCAGACTGGAACGATGGCCTCGATATGGCAGCCAAGCTGGGTGAGAGTGTTGCATTTACTGCGTTCTATGCCGGTAATCTGAAGGATTTAAGCGATATGCTGCTGCAAGTGAAGCGGATGACAGGGATTAACGAGGTAGAAATCAATGAGGAACTGCTGGATTTGTTCGATACATTGACAGCTGAGAAGGTTGATTATGCATCGGTGACAGGTAAGCGTGACCGCCTGGAGCGTTATTACAACACGGTGCTGACAACGGTAAGCGGTGTTAAGGTGTCAGTTGATATCGAGCAGCTGGCTGCAGACCTGATGGAAAAAGCAAACTGGATGTTCTCGCATCTTCGTCAGAATGAATGGATCCAGAACAGCCAGGGTTACCACTGGTTCAACGGCTACTACAATAACAACGGTGAACGCGTGGAAGGAGATACCCCGGAAGGCGTGCGGATGACCTTGACCGGACAAGTATTCCCGATCATGAGCGGTGTAGCTACGGAAGAGCAGATTCGTGAGACCGTGCGGGCGGTAGACCGGTACTTGAAGGATGAAGCAATCGGCTACCGGTTAAATTCACAGTTTGGCGGAATTCAGCCGAATTTGGGACGCGCCTTTGGTTTTGCTTTTGGCCATAAAGAGAACGGGGCGATGTTCAGCCATATGACCGTGATGTATGCGAATGCGCTGTACAAGCGCGGCTTTGTCCGTGAAGGGCGGACTGTGCTTGAATCGGTATATCATCTCAGCAGCGATTTCGAGCGCAGCCGGATCTATCCTGGTATTCCGGAATACATCAATGCGAAGGGCCGAGGCATGTATCATTTCTTGACCGGCTCGGCCAGCTGGTTACTGCTCACGGAATTGACAGAGGTCTTTGGTGTCAAAGGGAAACTCGGAAAGCTATTCCTGGAGCCTAAGCTTGTAGAAGAGCAGTTTGATGGGAATGGAGAGGCATCTGTCGAGACCTTATTCGCAGACAAAAAACTGCGGATCATCTACCGCAATACAGGCAGACTGGGTTATGGACAGTATCGTGCCTTGGAAGTGAAGATTGATGGAGAGACCGTTTCTTGTGCCGCTGAAGGACATGGTTGTCTGCTCGATCGTGAACGCATTGAAGCATTAACGGAAGATCAGCTCCATACGGTAGAGGTTACACTTTCCGCTGAATAGGTAATGGAACGATAAGAGATGAAACCCTGGCGGGAATCGAAGCGCCAGGGTTTCTCTTTATTTTTTCACAGCAATATGCAGAATTTTCATTTATAATTTCTATTTGGAATAGGAGGAGGAAAAGCCAACCATGGGATATATACTAGAGAATGACAGGCTCTCTATAGAGATCGCGTCTATAGGAGAAGCTTATCGAGGAACACGATTTGATTGGACCGGCTTTATTACGCAGGTGAGCTGGAAGGATGAGCAGAACGAGGTGCATACCTTCTGTGTTCCTGAAAGCTTGATTCCGGGTGAAGGGACAGGCGGAATCGGGCTCTGCAACGAATTCGGTATTGCGGATCCGATCGGCTATGATGAGGCGCTTCCCGGAGAACCGTTTCCGAAGCTCGGTGTGGGTCGGTTGACCCGAATCGATGAAGCCGACTACAGCTTCGTTAGCCCTTATCCGAATGAACCTTACCATATGGAAGAGAAGGTTACATCAGAGGCGGCCCTATATAAGGTCCACGCTCAGGACTGTAACGGATATGCGGTAGAATACAGCAAGACGATTACAGTTAAAGGCTCCAGACTGATTATCGAGTATCATTTGCACAATACAGGCGTGAAGCCGGTCGAGACTACGGAATATGTGCATAATTTCATGCGCATAGATCAGCATCCTGTTGGTCCGGATTACGAGATAACCCTTCCAGGAGAGATGCTGACCAAGGATATGGAGCAGGAATATACGCCTTCTGTGCTGCATATCGACAATGTGAAGGTGACGTGGAATGAGGTGCCGAGCCAGCCTTTCTATGGGCGGTTGAATGAGATCAGCACCGTGACCGGTCCAACATGGGAGCTAGTTCATCGTCCAAGCGGCGTCGGTGTGCGGGAATGGGATAACTTCCCGGTTGCTTACATCGCATTATGGGGAGAAGGGCATGTAGTATCTCCGGAGAACTTCATCCAGATTGCGATTCAGCCAGGCGAGAGCCAGAGCTGGAAGCGGGAATATGAATTTTTTAGAAAATAGAGTGAATATGCAAGTCTGATAATATTTGTTAATGAAATGATAGGCTGGATATAGCGAGGAGGGGGAGAGATCCTCTCTTTTTATTCGTGGAAACAGGTTGGTAAGAGAATTAAGAGAAGACAGTCATGTTTAGATTATAGTATGGTTGTTTAATAGTATTTACATAAAAATGGAATATTGTTGGCGATGCAGATGGTCTTTATATGAGTAATTTTCGACAAAATTGGTATTACCCGCCTGACTTGAGCGTCAAAAGTCGACTAACAACGGCTGTAACTCTGGAGTGTTGTAACGCACTACAGATGCATTTTGGTGAAAAGGCGCACATTTTGGTTGAAAAGGCGCTCTATTATTAATATATTGTATGTAGCAATACTATATTAAATCAGTACAAAACCTAGGGAGGGTCAGCCCAAATGAAAAAAGGGGTCATATCATTAATTAGTCTGGCATTATCTGTTACGATGCTGGCAGGTTGCGGAAGTAAACCTGAAGCAGAGAACGGCGGTGCCGGCGGGGATGCAGCCAAAGCCAATTTCAAGGTCGGAATGGTTACCGATGCAGGTACCATCGATGACAAATCTTTTAACCAGGGAACATATGAAGGTATTAAGAAAGCCAACAAGGATTTCAACATGGATTACAAATACCTGAAGCCGGCTGGAACAACAGAAGCTGATTATACAAAAGAAATCGGTAACCTGTATGATGCAGGATATAAATTTATTGTAACCCCTGGCTTCAAGTTTGAAACGGCGATCTTTAAATCGCAAGACAAGTATAAAGACGCTAAATTTGTTATCATCGACGGAACACCAAATGCCGGTAACGGCGCTGAACCTGTAGTGAAGGAAAACTCCGTTGCGATCTTCTTCGCAGAGCAAGAGGCTGGCTTCCTGGCTGGCGTTGCAGCGGCTGATCACATTAAAGAGGGAGAAGCAGGCTTCATCGGCGGCTTGGAAATTCCTCCGGTACAGAAGTTTAACTGGGGCTTCCAGCAAGGCCTGAAATATGCTAACGACAACCTGGGTACGAAAGTGACCATGAAGAAGGATAACGTTGTATACCAAGGCTCCTTTGATAACGCTGCAGCAGGCGGCCAGCTTGCGGCTCAAATGTATGACCGTGGAGTTAAGGTTATTTTCGCGGCTGCCGGCGGTGTAGGTACTGGTGCGATTAATGAAACCAAGACACGCGTGAAGAACGGTGCCGATGTTTGGATGGTCGGTGTTGACGTTGACCAGTACCAAGAAGGTGTATACGATGGAGAAAAATCAGTTATTCTGACCTCTGCCGTTAAGAAAATTGACCAGGCAGCATACGATATGATCAAAGCGGAAACTGAAGGTAAATTCCCGGGCGGACAAACGCTCACATTTGATGCCAGCAATGATGGTATCGGCCTCCCTGAGAAGAACCCGAACCTGAGCGAAGAAACGCTCAAGAAGGTTGACGAAGTATTCCAGAAGATCAAGTCCGGTGAAGTTAAAGTATCCGGTGAGCAAGGTGACCTGATTAAGTAATTGCATTCAGTCAGAGCTGAATGAAACATTTTTCTTGAGAAGCTGTGCCGTTTCGAGACGGAAGACTTCTTGCGATATAGGGAGGCTTGACCGCTTCCCCGTATCATACAAAAAGACGGAGATCATCCGTCTTTTTGTATGATGGTATTGTTTTTACTGATGATAACTGTCGGATTGAATACAACTGTGAATGATGATTAAGAAGTCCTGCTCGCGGGACATAAGAAGGAGAGAACCCAAAACCATGGACTATGTTGTCGAGATGGTGGGCATCCGTAAGGAATTTCCGGGTATCGTGGCGAACGATGATATCACGCTTAGGCTCCAAAAGGGTGAAATTCACGCGCTTTTAGGCGAAAACGGGGCGGGGAAATCAACCCTGATGAGTATCTTGTTCGGCATGTATCAGCCTGATCGGGGGACGATTAAGGTTAATGGCCGGGAAGTTCGGATAACCAACCCGAATGTGGCGAATAAACTTGGAATCGGGATGGTGCACCAGCATTTTAAGCTGGTCGAGCCATTTACTGTAACTGAAAATATCATCCTGGGCAGTGAAACACGTAAGTGGGGATTGTTACTGGATGTTGAAACGGCAGCTAAACGTGTAGCACAGCTGTCCAAGCAGTACGGACTGAATGTGGATCCATATGCGAAAATTGAGGATATTTCGGTCGGTATGCAGCAGAGGGTGGAAATCCTCAAGATGCTGTATCGTGATGCAGAGGTCCTCATTTTTGACGAGCCGACCGCTGTATTAACACCGCAGGAGATCGAGGAGCTTCAGAAAATCATGAAGAACCTGATCAAAGAGGGCAAATCTATTATTCTGATTACGCATAAATTGAAAGAGATTAAAGCGGTGGCGAACCGCTGCACCGTTATCCGCCGAGGCAAAACGATCGGCACCGTGGATGTGGCAGAAACGAGCCGAGAGGAAATGGCGGAAATGATGGTGGGACGCAGCGTTTCCTTTAAAGTGGACAAGAAGGAGAGCAGCCCCGGCAGAGCGGTGCTTGAGGTTAAGTCGCTCACCGTGAAGAACAGCAAAAAGGTCGATGCGCTCAAAGCCTTTTCGCTTGAACTGCATGCTGGCGAAATTGTGGGGATTGCCGGTGTGGACGGAAACGGACAGGCGGAATTGATTGAAGCCATTACGGGTCTTCGGGAGGCGGAAAGCGGAACCGTAAGCCTGAATGGAAAGGAAATCACCGGCCTCTCCATCCGTCAGCGGAACGAGAGCGGTATCGGGCATATTCCGGAAGATCGCCAGAAGAGAGGGCTTGTGCTGGATTACACGCTGGAAGAGAATATGATTCTCGAAGTATACAACAAGCCTCCTTATTCTAAAAAAGGCCTGCTACAGCCGTCTGCTATCCGTAAGCATGCGGATCATATCATCAAAAGCTTTGATGTCCGCTCGGGAACAGGCGGAAGCTCAATCGTTCGTTCCATGTCAGGCGGAAATCAGCAGAAGGCCATCATTGGCCGTGAGGTAGAACGGGATCCGGATCTGCTCATCGCGGTTCAGCCGACCCGGGGACTTGATGTAGGCTCGATTGAATATATTCACAAGCGTCTGATTGAACAGCGGGACAAAGGGAAAGCGGTGCTGCTGGTTTCTTTGGAGCTGGATGAGGTGCTCAATTTATCCGATCGTATCGCCGTTATTAATAACGGTGAGCTGGTAGGTATCGTAAAAGCCTCCGAAACGAACGAAAAAGAACTCGGATTGATGATGGCCGGGTATCAGAAGGAGGAGGGCGCCGTATGAATAACAGCATAAAATCGTTGGTTGCTGTTCTGCTCGGACTCATCGCGGGAGCGATCCTTATGGTGCTGACAGGCCATGATCCGGTAGAAGGGTATAAATATCTTATTCAGGGCGGACTGAAGAATCCGGAGCGGATCGGGAATACGCTGGCGACAGCAACTCCGCTCATTCTGACGGGATTGTCAGTCGCATTTGCATTCCGTACGGGGCTGTTTAATATCGGGGTAGCGGGACAGATGCTGTTTGGCGGCTTCTGTGCGACGGCTGTCGGTCTTACCATGGAGCTGCCACGTGCACTGCTCCTCTTGGTTATGATACTGGCCGGATTTATTGGCGGCGCCTTGTGGGCTGTCATCCCAGGCTTCTTGAAGGCCCGGTACAATGTGCATGAGGTTGTCTCGACGATCATGATGAACTGGACGGCTTACTGGACAGTCTATTATGTCGTTCCGGCTTATTTCAAAGGGGCGAGCCTGGAGACAGAGTCCAAGCAGCTGCCACCGGAAGCTATGCTTCATCAGCAATGGCTCAGTGATTTGTTCCAGGGCTCCTACCTGAACATGGGCTTCTTCATCGCAGTCATTGCCGTAATTGTCGTTGCCTTCCTGATTAACAAAACGACACTGGGTTACGAGCTGAAGGCAGTAGGGTTCAACCGTTATGCTGCAGAATATGCGGGTATCGCAGTAAAAAGCAGCATCGTTCTTTCCATGTTCATATCCGGCGGTATCGCCGGTCTGGCGGGTGTAGCGCAGTATGCAGGTAACGCCTCCAGTATCCAAATCGGTATCCTGCCGACCCAAGGCTTCGACGGCATCGCCGTGGCGCTGCTCGGTGCGAACGCGCCGCTTGGTGTATTGGTATCGGCTCTGTTCTTCGGCCTGCTGTACTCCGGCCGGGGATTCATGAACGCGATGACGGAAATACCGCCGGAAATCGCAGATACCATCATTGCCATCATTATTTATTTTGCGGCAACAAGCATTTTGATTGAACGTCTCATACGTAAAATGAAGCTGCGCAGAGCTGCGAATAAAAAGCAGGAGGATTGAGAACATGTGGACAACGCTTGAACAGATTTTTCCGTATGCCATCGTTTTCACCATTCCGCTTTTGATTACCGCCTTAGGCGCTCTGTTCAGTGAACGAAGCGGAGTCGTGAACATCGGTCTGGACGGGCTGATGATTGTCGGTTCCTTTATAGGGGCTTTTGTAGTTTCCAAGATGCAGGTACAGTTCGGAGACGCCCCATGGGTGCTGTGGGTCGGACTTCTTGCAGCTGCTGCTGCAAGTGCACTATTCTCATTACTGCATGCCTTTGCAAGCATTAATCTAAGCGCCAATCAGATCATAAGCGGTACGGCGATCAATATGATCGCGGGTGCCTTGACCATTTTCCTGGCGCGTAATATAACAGGCAGCGGTAACATCGGGATCACAAGCGGGTTTGACCCGTATAATGTACCAGTGCTGTCATCCATTCCGATTATCGGTGATTTATTCTTTACCAAAACATATGATTCCACATGGATTGTCCTGGCCATCCTGTTGATCAGCATATTTGTTCTATACAAAACATCCTTCGGCCTGCGCCTTCGGGCATGCGGAGAGCATCCGCACGCTGCGGAAGCAGCCGGTATCCGGGTGCAATCCATGCGGTATGTCGGTGTTTTGATATCGGGTGCCTTCTCCGGACTCGGAGGAGCTGCCATCCTGTTGACTTATGCTGGTGAATTTACCGGTAATGTTGCCGGTCTCGGCTTCCTGGCGCTGGCATCCCTGATCTTCGGACAGTGGAAACCGCTTGGCATACTGGGTGCTACCTTCTTCTTCGGATTTGCCAGTACGGTGGCGAACGTGTCGCAGGTAATACCTTCGCTCGCGGTTGTCCCGCCGGTCATTCTGAAGGTATTCCCTTATGTGGTCACATTGATCGCACTAGTTATCTTCTCTAAATCCTCTAACGCGCCGAAAGCCGCAGGGGAGCCGTTCGATTCAGGTAAACGTTAATAGCTGAATAGAATCCAGTTTCATGATGAACCCCCTTCAGGTCATACCTGAAGGGGGTTTTTTAATGCTTCTTAACATCGTCTGAATAGTCACATTTTGGTGAAAAGTGAGACCTTTTCATCATGTTATTTAAAATTTGTGATATTTAACACAAGCTTTTCATCTTTTTACCAGTACAATGTGGATATAGATACGAAGATGCTGTGTTATAAGCGACTATAAATGACAAAGGATGATACATCATGAGACTATTAGAGGAATCTTCAATTGGTGCTATGAAACTGAAGAATAGAATCATTATGGCGCCGATGGGTGCTGAGCTTGGGGATTTTGACGTAAGAACCAATGCGTACTATGCTGCCAGAGCGAAGGGCGGCGTTGCAATGCTGATGTGTACGGTAGTGGCTACGGAGGAAATTGAGGGACCTTCTCCGGCTTCCAAACTGGATGAGAACAGCTTTGAAGGACTTCAATCCCTGGTTAAGCAGTGCCATGACTATGACTCTAAGATATGTCTGCAGATTATGCCCGGTGCGGGTCTGGGAGGAATGGCTCCCGGACGCACACAGCCGGTTGCACCGTCACCTATGCAGGTTATGCCAGGCATGGATTTTATGTTTGCCGAGATGACCAAAGAGGAGATCGGGATCATCCACCGCGCCGTCTTGCGCACAGCTGTCTTAGCACAAAAAGCCGGCGTGGACTGCATCGAAATTCATGCATATGGCGGATATTTAACGGATAAATTCATGAGCAAGCGCTGGAACCACAGAACGGATGAATACGGCGGCAGCTTTGAGAATCGGATGCGCTTTTTAACCGAAATCATTGAGGGCGTACAGTCTGAATTAGGCAAGGATTATCCACTGATGGTTAAATTCACACCGTCACACTATTTGCCGGTCGAAGACGGCTACAGAGGTATGGAAGAAGGACTGGAAATCGCGAAGCTGCTGGAGTCGAAGGGCGTGCATGCACTGCATATCGATGCGGGCTGTCATGATAACTGGTATATGGCGATGCCGCCGATCTATCAGCAGGAGGTTGCACCGCAGATGATTTCGGCACAGGCTGTTAAGCAGGTCGTATCTATTCCCGTGCTTTCGCAAGGCAGACTGGAGAACATCAGCAAGGCCGAAGCTGCGCTGGAGAATGAGTGGGTGGATCTGGTTTGTATGGGCAGAGGGCTGCTCGCTGATCCGGAGATCCCGAATAAAATCGCCCAGTTCCGCACCGATGATATCCGCAACTGCATCTCCTGTAATGAAGGCTGTATTGCCCGTGTGGCTAACATGCCGGACAGCAAGCATATTGAATGCGCCGTAAACCCGCTGACAGGACATGAAGGGATTAGAGAATTAAAGCGGACGGACAACCCTAAACGTATTCTGGTCATTGGAGCAGG
The DNA here is from genome assembly GCF_001373415.1 of Paenibacillus dakarensis. Lineage (GTDB taxonomy): Bacteria > Bacillota > Bacilli > Paenibacillales > Paenibacillaceae > Paenibacillus_AQ > Paenibacillus_AQ dakarensis. The sequence continues at coordinate 26,896 of NZ_CDSE01000011.1, forward strand.
TCCTGGCGGATGTTCCGCTGCGATCACAGCTGCAGAAGCAGGTCACACCGTGGAGGTCTGGGAGAAGAGCGCACAGCTGGGCGGTAACTTCCGTGCTGCTTGTATGCCTACCTTCAAGAGAGACGGCGAACAGATTTTGAATTACTATCGCTCACAGCTAAACAAGCTGGGTGTTGTTGTGAAATATTGCAAGGAAGCGACGGCTGAATCCATTCTTGCTTATGGTGCGGATAAAGTCATCTGGGCAGCTGGCGGAACGCCGGTACGTCCGGCTTCGATTGAAGGGATTATGGGAAGCAATGTATGCCTCGCTACCGATGCGCTGCGCGAGCTGTGCCTCGTCGGAGACAACATCGTTGTCATTGGCGGCGGCCTGGTTGGCTGTGAAACCGCAATTAACTATGCGAGAAAAGGCAAGAAAGTGACCATTGTCGAAATGTCAGACAAGCTGCTGCCGGAGCCGCTGTTTATCCAGAATATGATGATGCTGTCGGGTATGCTGAAGCACCCGAACATCACTTCCATGCCGGCTACCAAGCTGTCGAAAATCAGCCAAGGCTCCGTAACTGTAGAGTCGGCCGATGGAGTACAAGAGCTTCCTTGTGACACCGTCATCCTGGCGATGGGCTTCAGACCTAACAACCAGGTATACAACGAGCTGGAGGGCAAGGTGGACATCGTCAACGTTGGCGATAGTGTCAGAGCCCGCAAGGTGTATGATGCGGTGCATGAGGCTTATGATGCTGTGTTGAGTATGTAGTATAACCTATCTGTGAACTGTGACCTGCAAAGTGGCACTTTGAAAAAAGTGACCTTTTGCGGGTCATTTTTGTTTTAAATGGCGATTAAGCTTTGTTTTATGCAGTATAGAAACCTCGTGTTTCGTCAATTCAATACATCTTTCTACAAAATGTGATTGAAAGCGATTGCATAAATATCTTTTTCATGATATATATTGGAAATAAACCGCTTTCTTGACCATACATAATATCAGTAACCGGTTTCTGAAGATTGAATTAACGATATTCATATCTGTTAGAAATGGAGGTGAACGAGTTTTGAAGCCCAATATTCAGCATGTTGCGGAAAAGGCGCAGGTGTCCAAGGCGACCGTGTCCCGCGTGCTAAACAACAATCCTCAAGTGAAAGGCGAGATAAGAGAGCGCGTTCTTCGCGCCATTGAGGAGCTCGGTTATCGTCCCAGCGTTATCGCAAGAAACTTGGCGACGAACCGGACGAACAATATTGGATTGATCCTGCCGGATATTACGAACCCCTACTTTCCTGTACTGGCACGGGGGGTTGAGGATGCTGCCCGCAGGCTCGGATATACGCTTTATATCAGTAATACGGATAATGATCCAAGCATTGAGCAGGAGATTATCTACAAGATGGCGGAGCAGCAGGTTGGGGGTATTTTGCTTATTTCTTCGGCTCTCGATGAGCAGACGGTTAACGAACTGACCAGTCTGCGCACGCCGATTGTTCTGTGTGACCGCTTGATCGCGAACAAACCGTTCGACGCCGTGCTGATCGATGACTATAAAGCCGCTGCTGAAGCGGTCGGTTACTTGATCGGATTGGGACATAAACGGATTGCCCATCTGGCGGGTCCCCGAAATATTCAATCGGCGGAAAGCCGAAGAGCGGGCTATCTGGACACAATGCATGCAGCACAGCTGGACCCGTTCATCAGTGTTGGCTCATTCAGTTATGAATCAGGGGTTCATCAGATGGGCGCTGTAATTGACGAGTACGGACCTACCGCTATTTTTGCAGCTAACGATTTACTGGCTCTGGGTGCGATGCAGGAAATTAACCGCCGGGGCCTCCGGGTGCCAGAGGATATTTCTGTTATCGGCTGTGATGACATTGCTTACTGCAGCATGTCCCGGCCAACCCTCAGCACGATCTCGATACCTGCCTATCAGATTGGCGTGACGGCGGTTCAGCTGCTGGATGATCAGATTAAGGGGGTGAGCACCGGCTCGAAGAACGTGATTTTGGATCACAGGCTTTTACATAGAGAATCTTGTAGCGGGGTGGACCAGAGATGAATGCTGAGATTGTGGTAGTTGGTAGCCTGAATATGGACATGGTCGTTACCTCGAATCATCGTCCGGATCGGGGAGAAACAGTGTTAGGCAATGATTTTTTTATGAATACAGGTGGCAAGGGGGCCAATCAGGCGGTCGCAGCCAGCAAGCTCGGGGCTGAGGTTGCCATGATTGGAAAATTAGGCAGCGACATCTTCGCAGACCAGCTGCTTGATAATTTGAACCAAGCCGGTGTCGACTGCAGGGCGATAGAGAAAATGCCCGGTGAATCGACAGGAGTAGCGTTTATTAACGTTGACCCCGATGGGGACAACAGCATTATCGTCGCTCCGGGAGCCAATATCCGGCTGACTCCGGAAGATGTGCGAAAGCATGAGGCGATGATCAAGGATGCCAAGCTTCTAATGGTACAGCTTGAAATCCCGCTTGAAACAGTGAAGGAAGCAATTTGGATTGCTAAACAGCATCAGGTTCCAGTTTTGCTAGATCCGGCGCCGGCACAGGAATTGCCGGACTCCATACTGGATATGGTCGATTACATTCTGCCGAATGAGAAGGAAATTGCCCAGCTGACGGGCACGGAGGTTTCCGATCCCTTAACAGCGAAGCTGGCAGCCGTTGAATTGATCAATAAAGGCGTTACAACCGTTTTCGCCAAAATGGGAGAGAAAGGCGTTGTTGTCATAAGTGCGAACCGCACCTTTTTCGTGGAGCCTTATAAGGTCACCTCGGTGGATTCCACAGCGGCCGGAGATGCGTTTGCCGGAGCCGTTGCAGCTTCAATTGTAAGCGGGAAAGACATATGGGCGGCTGCGAAATTCGCATCTGCAGTCGGTGCAATCACAGCGACGCGCAAGGGAGCACAAGCTTCGATTCCGATGCTTGAGGAAGCCGAGCAATTTATTAAACAAGCAGCACAAAATCAGTAGACAAGGGAGCGATCCACCTATGAAATTCAAGAAATTCAGCATGCTTACTGCAGTTATATTGTCTGTTTCTTTGCTGGTAGCAGGATGCGGCAAGTCGGAGCCTGCCCCGGCCGGCTCATCTTCAGAGGGCCCTAAATCAGAGATTAACGCCCTTTACTATGTAAACAGCACGCTTGGAGACAAGAGCTTCTTCGATTCTGCGCAAGCCGGTATGGATAGAGCGGTGAAGGAGTTAGGCATTAATGCCAAGACCGTTGAAGGCGGTTCCAATACAGCAGACTGGGCGTCGGGTCTCGAGGCCGTTGTTGCAAGCAATAAATATAATGTTGTTGTCGTTGGCACAAGCCAAATGATCGATATAACGAAGGATTTGGCTGAGCGTTATCCGGATATCAAGTTTATCTTCTTCGATGATTTGATTGAAGGCGTTCCGAACGTTTACTCCATGCTGTACTCGCAGAGCGAAGGTTCATTCCTTGCCGGCGCATTTGCGGCGATGGCAACAACGAACACAGAGCTTAAGAACTCCAATCCGGAAAAAGTGGTTGGCTTCGTAGGCGGCATGAACATTCCGATCATTAACGACTTCAAAGCGGGATTTGAGCAAGGCGTGAGCTATGTAGACAAAGACGTTAAGGTCGTTACCTCTTATGTCGGGGATTTCGTGAACTCTCCTAAGGGCAAGGAATTGGCACTGGCGCAGATCAATTCACAAAAAGCCGACATCGTATTCGGCGTAGCATCGGCAGCTGGTCTCGGCACGCTTGAAGGAGCGAGCGAGGAGGGCGTTTATTCGATCGGCGTCGACTCGAACCAAAACGCGCTGTACCCTGGAAGTGTTCTCACCTCGATGATGAAGAACGTCGATCAATCCATTTTCCGTGCTTTTGAACTGCTGGTTAAAGACGAACTGCCTCTAGGAAAGGGAGAAGTCCTGGGAATTAAAGAAGGCGGCGTTGGCCTTGCCAAGGACGAACTGTATGAGAAGCACGTACCGCAATCCATTAAAGACAAGATGAAGGAAATCGAGGACAAGCTTGCTAACGGCGAGATCACCGTACAATCTTCGTTATAAGCCCACACGAGAGGGAGGTGAGGTCAACCTCATCTCTCCCTCGTTAACCGGGTTTCCGTATATAAGAAGGTTATTTTCTGGCTGGGGGGATAGAGATGCCGGTTTTACTAGAAATGAAAAATATTCATAAAGTGTATCCTAACGGAACCGCCGCTAACAGAGGCGTCGATCTGACCGTTCACGAAGGAGAAATTCACGCGCTTGTAGGAGAAAACGGGGCAGGAAAATCGACCTTAATGAAGATTCTGTTCGGGTTGGAGGCTCCAACCAGCGGAACGATTGAATATAAGGGACAGCCTGTTGTCTTCAACGGGCCGAAAGACGCCATTCAGAAGGGCATGGGCATGGTGCATCAACATTTCATGCTGTCTCCAACCCTGACGGTGTCGGAGAATATCGTGCTTGGTGATGAACCGAAAAAAGGACTCTTCTCGATGTTTCGCGATCGGGCCAAGGAATATCGTGAAGTGGAGCATTTGGTCGCCACTTATGGTCTGAAGGTGAATCTCCGTGCCAAGGTGGAGACGATCCCGGTCGGACAGAAGCAGCGGGTAGAGATTCTGAAGGTGCTGTACCGGGGTGCCAAGCTGATCATTCTGGACGAACCGACAGCGGTTCTAACACCGCAGGAAACGGATGAGCTGTTCGATTCCATTCAAGCGCTGGTCAGCGAAGGCCATACGATTATTTTCATTACACACAAGCTGCGTGAGGTTATGCGTATTTCCAACCGGATTACGATCCTGCGGGCCGGCAAGTCGATTGCTACGCTGCAGACGAAGGATACGAATCAGGAAGAGATTTCCCGTCTGATGGTGGGGCGTGAAGTGCTGTTCCGTGTGAGCAAGGCACCCGCTGAGCCGAAGGATGTCGTGCTGTCCGTCCGTGGGCTTGAAGCGCTGGATGATAAGGGTGCGCAGGCGCTTCAGGGAATATCTTTTGATATTCGCAGCGGCGAAGTGCTCGGCTTTGCAGGTGTGGAAGGCAACGGTCAAACCGAACTGGTCGAGGCTATTACGGGCCTTCGCAAAGCGGTCGGGGGAAGTATCCTTTATCAGGGAAAAGAACTGCTGAGTGCGAGTATTGCGGATATTCGACATATGAAAATTGGCCATGTTCCGGAAGACCGCCAAACCTCCGGAGCCAGTCTAACCTCGACGATTGCGGAAAATCTCCTTCTTGACCATTATCGGAATCCGGAGTTTAAACGGGGAATGTTTCTAAACAAGAACAAAATCAAGCAGTACGCCCAGAAGATGATGAAGGAGTACGACGTGCGTGCTCAAAGTGAGGAAACACTGGCAGGCGCACTGTCCGGCGGCAACCTTCAGAAGGTCGTCGTGGCTCGGGAACTGTCGAAGAACCCTAATCTGCTCATCGTGTCCCAGCCGACCCGCGGGGTTGATATCGGGGCGATTGAGTTCATCCACAGGGAGATTATTAAACGCCGGGACGGGGGAGCAGCGGTTCTGGTTGTCTCGGCCGAATTATCAGAGATCATGTCGCTGAGCGACCGGATTGCCGTTCTCTATAATGGCGAAATCGTGGCGCTTCTGGACAACACCGATGATCTGACAGAAGAAGAAATCGGCTATTACATGCTGGGGATTAAGAAACAGGCACAGGAGGCGGTACGATGAAATCATCCAGATCACTGGTACTGGAGATGAGCGGAATTCTTGTGGCGGTTGTCACTGCGCTGCTGTGCGGATTTCTCGTCATCCTGATGACCAGCAGCGAACCGCTCGTTGCCGTTAGTGCTATGTTCCTTGATCCGTTGTCGAGCTGGTTCAATGTCGGTACGATTCTGAACAAAGCCGTTCCTTTGATTTTAACAGGCCTCGCGCTTTCCGTAGTATTTCAGGCCAATGTATTCAGCATGGGTGCTGAAGGTCAGCTCTACATCGGAAGTTTCCTTGGAGCGGTTATCGCGATTTATTTACCGGGTGTGAGCCCATGGATTCATCTGCCGATTATCATTATCGGTGCACTCATTGGGGGTGCTCTGTATGGAGCGATTCCGGGTCTGCTGAAAGCCTACCTGAACGCCAATGAGATCGTCACCACGCTGATGCTCAATTTTGTGGCGATACTGCTTACCTCTTATTTTGTGAATAATCAGTTCAAGTCACAGGGCGGCGGCTTCGCCAAGATGGAGAATATCGACAAGGACCTTCTGCTTGCCAAGATTATTCCTGGTACGAGCGCCCATGCCGGTATACTGATCGCACTTGTGGCCGTTATCGTTGTCTATCTTCTACTATATAAAACATCCATCGGTTATGAGCTGCGTATGGTCGGAAAGAATCAGCACTTCGCCCGCTATGGCGGTATCGCCACCCGCAAGATCATTGTCTTCAGCGTAATGATTAGCGGCGCGCTCGCAGGCTTGGCCGGAATTGTGGAAATTCTCGGTGTTCAACAGACATTCAAAGACAACTTCTCGGTGGGCCTTGGTTTTGATGGAATCATCATTGCACTGCTCGCCCGCAACCATCCGGTGGGTGTGCTTGTTGCCGGTCTGTTCTATGCGTATATCCAGGTCGGCGCCCAAACGATGCAGTATGGAAGCGATATGCCCCGTGAAGTTGCCGTCATCATTCAAGTTATGCTGGTGCTGCTTGTGACGGCTCAGGCGATCTTCACCTTTATTAAACAAAGGTATGCCAAAAGCGGGCAAAAGGAGGTGAAGTAAGATGGTATGGGAAACGATTTGGAATCAGATTATGGATCTGTCGCTGATCGCTGTACTGTTTCGCGTCATGACACCGATCTTGCTGGCCTCTCTGGGCGGGCTCATCTCGGATATCGGAGGCGCGACCAACATCGGCCTGGAAGGACTCATGCTGTTGTCGGCTTTTACTTCCATTGCCGTCGGCTCCAGTACGGAAAGCTGGATACTCGGCGTGCTGGCAGGTGTCGCAGTCTCCGTGCTGATCAGCTACATCATGGGATTTTTCTCACTCAAGATGAAGGTGGATATTATCATCACCGGGTTTGCGGTCAACATCTTCGGAACAGGCTTTACCATCTTTCTGATGAACAAAATTTTCGGCGTGACGGGTAACTACTCACCAGGCACGACAGCTTCCCGGATCCCGACGGTGAACATTCCATTTCTTGAAAATGTGCCGGTACTCGGCAAGCTGCTGAGCGGGCACAGCCTCATGGTCTGGATCGCCTTCTTATCCGTCATTTTCTGCATGGTTCTGATTTATAAAACTCCATATGGCGTTCATCTCCGCTCTGTTGGCGAAGCGCCTGCCGCTGCGAAATCGCTGGGTATTCCGGTTCAACGGATTCAGTATTCCGCGCTGGCATGGAGCGGCGTATTCGCCGGACTGGCGGG
>NZ_CDSE01000012.1 GCF_001373415.1 Paenibacillus dakarensis
CTACTTCGTAAGCATATGCTTATACCCCAAAAAGTGACGTGAAGCTTTTTAGCAACACCGATTACTTTCCGGGGACCCCGATAAAACATTGGGGACTAATCGCAAATGATGTTTCGTATCTAGTTTTCAGGGAGTCAAGATGATCTTTCTAAAGTACAAGTGACTTTTGAACAGCACATATGACTTTCAGTATTTGGCGATGCTGAAACCTGATTTATAGCATTTGTTTTACAAATGCATGTTTGGTGGCGATAGCGGAAGGGTTCCACGCGTACCCATCCCGAACACGACCGTTAAGCCTTCCAGCGCCGATGGTACTTGGACCGAAGGGTCCCGGGAGAGTAGGACGTCGCCAAGCGAACAACCTGAAAACACTACCGATTTTATCGGTAGTGTTTTTTGTTGCAGAGAACTTAAGAACAACATGAATCTCCGATTAGAATCCTTAATTCATAAGATTACGGTACTGAATCGGAGTCAGACCTTCATTTCGCTTAAATTTACGGATAAAGTTAGTGGAGTCGATATAACCAACCTCGAACAAAATATCTTTCAGCGTAAGCTCGGTTGTTTTCAGCAGCTGCTTAGCCTCCTGCATCCGTAAACCATCTATATAACGCATAAGGGACTCACCTGTCTGATTCTTAAAGAAACGAGTAGCATAAGAAGCTGAAATGCCGAACTGGTCAGCAATGCTTTTTAAAGAGAGCGACTGGTTTTTATAGTTTTCATCAATAAAAGCTTTGATCTGTTCAAGCAGTTCCGTGTTTCCGCTTTCTTTTTTGCTGCTGGTGGTAATGCAGACCTGAAGGCAGATGTCCGTGATTAACCGTTCCAGCTCCTCTATCGTTTCCAGATGTGGAACGAATAATTTACCCAAGGACTCATTGGCTGCTTCGTCAAGCTCGATCTCCAACTCAATGAGCGTCTTAGCCACATTGTTGACGATATCAAAACAGATAAACAAAGCAATCTCCACACTCATGTTCTGATCCTTGATGTATGTCATGGCTTTTTGTACTGCTTCTGCCACCGTGGATTGATCGCCTTGTCGAATGGATTTAACCAATTGATCTAAAATTTCTACAGGATATGACCGCTTTGATACATCATTGCGTTCGATGTCAGGGTAATATATGATCCGGCTGCCGCCATGCATCAGCCGATAGCGTGCAGCGTGGCTCGCTTCGATAAAGGATTGCGAAATCCGATTAACCTCAGGATAAGTGCATCCGACGCCTATCGTGACGGTAAATCGGAAATAATGCCGGATGAGAGACATCACTTGTTCAGCATATTGGCGAAGGATAGCCTCTTTATTTTGAACGTCTTTCAGATTTAGTATAAATACCATGCTGCGTCCGTCTAAAAGCTCAGCTCCACAGCTTTGCCCGATTCCGTCAGCTGCTTCCTCAAGAACCTTCATGAGACTGCTTTTAAGATGACTCTGCATGGCATCTGAATATTCTGCCCGGAATGCTTCATAATCATCGATATATAACAAAAATACAGCAAAGAAGGGATCGAACAGCGGCAGATTAGCGGAATAAAGATAACTGTTAATATCTTCTCTGGTTTTATATTTTCCACGGATCAGAGAGAGTACAAATTGCTCCCTTAACTCAATTGCTTGGTGATGAAGCTGGTGGATAAGCCCCTCGTTTTCACGGATCATATTGGCTACAGCTGATGAAATGACTTCCAGTTCGTCTTTTTTGCCTGGAGGTGGAGATAGAGGTACAGCCGGATATTGCTCAGCAATTACTCGCATAAGCTTTTGAAGCGGCTTATAATTTTGAACCGACAGGGCGGTCGCAAAGGCTACACCAAAAAGAAAGATAGCAAATACGGTAATGTTATAGATGTCTTTTACTTGATCCACTTTGTACATAATTTGATCTGAAGGAAGAGCTGCAAGATAGCGATAACTCTTTGTCGAGGAATTCTTTTTGGCAACTGTGTATTCCTTGTTCTGATAAAGGAACTGATTAATACTCCATGGTTTGAGGTCTCCTGGCATTTTGCTGGTTAGAGCGTTCATGAGACCCTTATTCGTGGTACCTCGGTTAAAAGTATAAATATTCTGGCTCTGTTCACCAAAAATATACACGGAACCGTTATAATCACCGAGTACATTGGCGGCTAGCTGGTTGAAGGATTCTTCAGGAATAAGAAACATTACTGTGCCGTAAGGGGTATCAGCGCTGCCTACCAATGGGACAGAATAGACGACATAATTTTGTTCTGCAACCTGATTGACCAGCACTGAATCCATAGGACGCATGACAGGCGACGAGATGGAAGCGCTATCAAAAATAAATTGATCTTGATCCCAATGCTTGAAACGAAAGATATCGTTAAAAAAATGGTTAATCTCATAGGTTCCGCTAGCGGCATAGAGAGTGTCTGCTTTGCGGCTGTTATAATGAATGACAATATCCGAAATAAAACGGTTGGTGGAGAGGAACTGTTTCAATTCATCGATCGCCAGGTAGGAGCCGTAGCCCGTTGACGTCGTCTTAAAAGGTGTGAGATTCTTATGATTCGAAATTTGATGTGCCATCCGATCCATTTCTTGAATCCGCTGATCAAGGGCATTTCGAAATTGATCGAGTGAATTCACCATGCTGTGTCGGACTTCGTCACTCATAGAACTTAATACCAGATTGTATACAACACCGCTCATGATCGACAGAGATATTACCGTTATGAATATGTAAGACATGAAATATCGGTAGAATCGCTGGCTTTTGATCATGCGCAACTTGGCCTCCCGTCATAAAGGATGATTGTACAGCAACGATCGGGAAAGAAGAAAGCATCCCGATCGTCAGCTGCACAATATCATTAATTCTGTTTATAACGATTATACGCATTTTTGTAAATTTCCATATACCGCTCAAGACCCATTTGGTTTATAGTGCTAACGTAGTTATCCCATTCATTAAAGGAAGCATTACCGGAAACGAATTTGGCTCTCATCTCAGTTACGTAGCTGTTAATGTCTGCTCCCAGTGTACCCATATCCTCGTTCTCCTCGGCTGTAAAAGAGAAGGCTGGCCATATTTCTTCAGGAATAAATGGATCGAATTTTTCAGCGGCTTTTACCGCTTCGGGTGTGCTCTCCGCACCCTTGAAAAATTTTTCTTGGACAACATTGGGGTAACCGCCTCCTGGCCATACAACATACTTAATCAATGCTTGCTCGAAAGTAAGTCCGCTTGGGTCCTTGATGATTTCATCCGTATATTCATACTGTCCGTCAGCCGTGACATTATATGACTTCCCTTCAAAGCCCATGAAGAACATTTTACTGCCTTCTTCACCATACAGGTGATCAATCCATCGAACGGTTTCAATAGGATTCGGATTTTTATCAGTAATGACAAAAGCGCCTGGATTAGCTAAAGGTGATCCCGTTGCAGCCCAGATTTGATCTCCGTGAGGCCCTTTCAATGCTGTGGCTCCAATATAATCATCCTGGCTCATCAGCGTATAAGGACTTGTCGTTATGGTTGAACCATAGATGCCTTCAGCACCCTTGGCATAAAATTGATTAGCCTGGACAGTAAAAATGTCCTCACCGATTAACTTTTCTTTATACAGCTTGTTCATGAATTCCAGCATTTCTTTATAATTCGGGTCGGTCGGAATAAAGCGGAGTTCTTCGGATTCCGGCTTCTGATCCACATTAGGATTTCGGATTCCGTGATTGCTCAGCCCCCAAGAGCCCTTTAAATAGTTCATCAAGGGATCAATCCCGACAGCCATGTAAGGAATTTCGTCCTGTTGCCCGTTTTTGTTCGGATCCTTTTCTTTAAAAGCTTTCAGCATGTTATAAAAATCATCCGTCGTTTGAGGCTCATTCAAGCCAAGCTCATCCAGCCAGGTTTGTTTGATCCACATTTTTGAACCCGAGTGCACTGATTTAAATTCCGGATCATAAATACCAGGGAAGGAGTAAATGTTGCCGTCTGGCATCGTCAGACCCTTTTTAATTTCAGGGTATTTATCTAAAAGCGCTTTCAAATTTGGTGCATATTGATCAATTAAATCATTCAGTTTGATGAAAATTCCCTCTTGACCGTATTTCTGAAGATCAGCAAGCGGAATGCCTGCCGTGAAAAAGGCATGTGGGTAATCGCCACCAGCCAGCAATATGTTACGTTTTTCCGTCATCGTATCACTCGGTACCATTTCCCACTCAACCTTGATGTTGGTCATTTTTTCGTATTCCTGCCACAGCATGGTTTTGTTCCAATCAGGAGCAGTGGTAGGCGCCTTGCCAGCGATCATCTTCAAAGTGATCGGTTCCTTGACAATCGGAAGACCCGTAGGGTTCAAGTTGCTGGAAACCTCGGGCGCTTCGCCCTCCGTAGATCCTTTAGAGCCTCCGCCGCTGCAGCCAGCGAGGATTGAAAATGACAGTACTGCAACCAGCGATATTTTTAGACCGGATAGAAACAGCTTCATGGATTTACTCATAATAAGCCCCCTTAATATATGAATTGAAGTTTAACCTTTGATCGCTCCAATGACCATGCCTTTTACAAAATAACGTTGAAGAAAAGGATACAGCATCAATATTGGCAGATTGGCCACAATGACAAGTGCGTATTTGATCGACTCCGCCTCCATAATGGTTTTGGCCAGCGATTCCTCACTGGTCTGGATCATGTCCTGCATGTTGCTTTGAATCAGAATTTCTCTTAGAAGGAGCTGAAGCGGATATTTGTCCCTCTCTGTCAGATAGATCAATGCACTGAAGAAGGAGTTCCAGTGTGCAACGCTGTAAAAAAGAGTCATGACCGCCACAATAGGCATTGAGAGAGGGAGGATGATTCTAAGCAAAATTTTGAAGTTACCGCAGCCGTCGATTTGGGCCGATTCCTGGATTTCAAACGGGATACTCTGCTGGAAGAAGGTCCGCATAATTATAATATTCCAGACAGCTACCGCGTTAGGGATAATCAGTGCCCACATCGTGTTGGTCATTCCGAGGTCCTTAACGATCAGATAAGTCGGAATTAACCCGCCGCTAAAGAACATGGTAAAAACAAAGAGTGCAGTGAATATGCTGCGTCCACGAAAATCTTTTCGGGACAGGGGATAAGCTGCCAAAATGGTCATAACCACATTGACGATCGTGCCTACAACGGTATAAAGAATGGTGTTCATATAGCCCTTCAGAATTTCTTTATTCGCAAATACTTTTTCATAACCGGTGAAGTTTATTTCTTTGGGAAAAAGCCATACCTCGCCTTTAACAACGGCAGCCGGACTGCTGATCGATGCTACGGCCACAAAGATAAGTGGGTAGAGGACAATGATTAGAACGATGGCCAGAAGAGTATAGTTAATGATGTCAAAGAGGCGGTCGCCCGCAGATTCTTTTACCATAGGCTTGTTTGTCCCACCTTTTTGGAAATGAAGTTGACCGTGACAAGCAAAATGAAGTTAATAATCGAATTAAACAGGCCGACGGCAGCAGAGAAGCTGTACTGGGCACCTAATATCCCGCTCCGATATACATAGGTTGCAATAACGTCCGAGCTATCACGGTTTAGATCATTTTGCATGAGGAAGACCTTTTCAAACCCTACTGCCATTATGGATCCGACGTTCATAATAAGCAAAATGATAATGGTTGGCAGAATGCCGGGCAGGTTGATGTGCCAGATTCGTTTTATGCGGGAAGCGCCGTCCACCTTGGCAGCGTCATGAAGCTGCGGATCGATGCCGGTCAGGGCAGCTAAATAAATGATGGAGCTCCATCCCATGGACTGCCAGACACCGGAAAATACATAAATAGTCTTGAACCATCCAGGCTGAGTCATAAAAGCAACCGGGTCACCGCCGAACAAGCGAATGATCGTATTGATCATGCCGGAATTGGGATCGAGAAAAATGAACAACATACCCACAAGCACTACAGTAGATAAAAAGTGAGGGGCATAGGTGACCGTTTGAATGGTCTTCTTAAATTTCTTGCTTTGCACCTCGTTGATCATGAGTGCGAGTAGGATAGGGACTGGAAAGCCCACCGCTAACTCATAAAGACCGATTTCAAGCGTGTTCGTAATCAATCTTTCAAAATAGTAGCTGTCAAAAAAACGTTCAAAATGTTTAAAGCCTACCCAAGGACTGTCTGTAATCCCTTTTGACGCGATGAAGTCTTTAAATGCGATCTGCACACCATACATGGGTATATAATGAAAAATAATGTAATACACCACAACAGGGAGGATGAGCAGATACAGCTCCCAGTTCTTCCAGAGGGTTCTGGTTCGGGAGAGGGAGCGAGCGGCAGACGGCTCTTTTTGCAATGATTGTTGCACTTCAGTTTTAATCAAAAACCTCATCACCTCCTTCTCCAGGTTTGAAAATGTGTCGAGTTGTTGAAAAATAATGTACCGGACATTGGTTTTTTTGTATATCTGCAGTAATTTCTTGATCGGCTTTTCTTTACAAACGCCAGGTTTTTAAGGTACAAAGTTAGAAAATAGGGCATAGCGAATGAAAAGAACAATTTTTTTAAAAAAGTTATTGACCTGTATCTAGTGATATGATATATTAAATGAGTCGCCGCTGAGAGATGGTGTACAAAATAAAGTACCTAACGAATTGTATGTAGAGGTATTTTATACGTAAGAATTTTAAATTATGGCCCGTTGGTCAAGGGGTTAAGACACCTCCCTTTCACGGAGGTAACAGGGGTTCGAATCCCCTACGGGTCACCACTTACTTACTTGCTTCAGGGGATGAGAACCCCAACGGTTCGTCGGAGCATTTATATGGAGGCTTAGCTCAGCTGGGAGAGCATCTGCCTTACAAGCAGAGGGTCGGGGGTTCGAACCCCTCAGCCTCCACCATTGAATTTTTGAAGTTGTTGAATACGCCGGTGTAGCTCAATTGGTAGAGCAACTGACTTGTAATCAGTAGGTTGGGGGTTCAAGTCCTCTCGCCGGCACCAGATAATATATTGGGGAACTGTGGTGTAGAGGCCTAACATGCCTGCCTGTCACGCAGGAGATCGCGGGTTCGAATCCCGTCAGTTCCGCCACTATTGAATTAACATCAGGGTGAGAATCCGAAATGGGTTCGTCGGAGCATAAACTTCGGGAGGAATACTTCGCAGTCTCGAACGAAGAGAGAGTATCCCGTCAGTTCCGTAATCCATTCTCTAGTCTTTTATTGAGAGCCATTAGCTCAGTTGGTAGAGCACCTGACTTTTAATCAGGGTGTCGAAGGTTCGAGTCCTTCATGGCTCACCATTAGTTTTAACTTGTGCGCGTGTGGCGGAATTGGCAGACGCACTAGACTTAGGATCTAGCGTCTTTGACGTGGGGGTTCGAGTCCCTTCACGCGCACCATGCTTTCGCGGACGTGGCTCAGCGGTAGAGCATCGCCTTGCCAAGGCGAGGGTCGCGGGTTCGATTCCCGTCGTCCGCTTTTTATATATAAAATAACGGGATGTAGCTCAGCTTGGTAGAGCACCTGGTTTGGGACCAGGGGGTCGCATGTTCAAATCGTGTCATCCCGATTATGATATATAGCAAAAGGGTGCTGGAATTTCAGCACCCTTTTGTGTATAGAAATATCACTTGAAAAGTGGACACCAAGACCCCGCGAGTTAATCGCGGGGTCTTGGTGTTTGGACAAGCTTTAAGCCCAGCTTCCATTGCGGAAGACTGGCTCTATGGTTCCATCAAGCAGTTCTCCGTCAATTTCGAGGTCTGCTGAACCGATCATGAAATCGACATGGGTTAAACTTACATTTACACCTTTGGCTAAGAGCTCTTCTTTGCTCAGTTTTGTTCCGCCTTCGATATTAACAGGATAAGCACTGCCAAGTGCGAAGTGGCAGGAAGCATTCTCATCAACACCCGTATTGTAGAAGACGCGGTTCATATGAGAGATTGGGGAGTCATAAGGGACGAGTGCCATCTCTCCAAGATAGGAAGCACCCTCATCCGTTTCGAGTAAAGATGTTAAATGTTCGAGCCCTGATTTGGCATCATATTCTACGACTTTGCCATCCTTAAAGGTTAAAGTGATTCCTTCAACAAGTCTTCCGTTCAGATTAAGAGGTAATGTGCTGGTTACCGTTCCGTTTACACCTGTACGCAAAGGCATCGTGTATATTTCTTCTGTTGGCATATTAGCAACAAAATATACACCAGACTCATTATAATCCCCGCCACCCAGCCAGAGATAGCCTTCAGGCATTTCCACATGCAAATCGGTTCCTGGTGCACGGTAATGAAATCTTTTATAACGCTTCTCATTCATATAATCCTGTCTCTTTTTAAGCTCACTAATATGTTCTCGCCAAGCAGCAACCGGATCTTCAGAATACACTCGATTCATCTGGAAGACCGCTTCCCACATAGCATCAAGGCGTTTCTCTTCAGGCAGATCTGCAAACACTTTATTTGCCCAAGCCAGTGTAGGTGCCTTAATCAGAGACCAGCTCACCTGGTTGTTGCGTACATAAGTTTGGTATTTTTCCCTTGCAACAGAAGCGGCTTTTACCGCCGTAGAGACTTTGGTGGAATCAATACCACGGAATAACTCAGGGTCCGGCACCTTAATGCTAAGCACAGCACCACCACCTTCAGCGAGTTGTTCCATCATATCTGCCTGCCACTTGGGATAATAACTAAATGAGTCGTCTGATGCTTTCTCATAACGGATACGGGTAATTCGCTCATCATCCCAATCAACTTGAACATATTTTGCACCGGCTTCATACGCCTTGGATACAATCAATCGGGTTAAATCAACGGTTTCGAGAGGTGCATTCACGATCAGTACCTGTCCGGGCTGAATGTTAACACCTACTTTAACAACAAGTTCAGCGTATTTTTCGAGCATGGTTTCAAAAGATTTCATATGTATATTCCTCCATGAGTAATGTGATTGATACGTCAGTATGGCCAAATGCCCACACGAATAGTGTAACATGTTTGATCTGTTTTCGCGCAAAGAGTAGATCATCAAAAGGATGCTCAAAGAGAACGGTAGTAGTTTGCCATCAATTGAAAGGAATATCCGTACATGTGACACCCAGTACCATTAGTGAAAATGATGGGAATCATCGGAATCACGATATTGTTGCGTATACATGAGAACATTACAATGAAGTTGTAAGTTAGAGTAATGAAAGATTCATCACTCTAGAAAAGGAGGTGTTAATTCAATTAACTTATGTACACCAAGATGCAAAATTTATTGCAGGATACGATAAGAAATCAGACAGACATCACTTCTATGGAACATACCTTGGCACAGAGGGGGTAAGATCGTTATTATCCAAGTTTGAGAAGGATCTTGACACGCAAGAGTTTGAGATCCTCAAGATTATGGGTGATGATGGTTCAGCTTTTGCTTGGGGCCGATTTAAGCATCGAATCCGCCCGACCAATAAGTATTTTGAGAGCTACTGGGCTGTAGTTTGCGAAGTGGAACAAGGGAAGATTAAGTACTTTCGTGGATTCGAAGATACAGGTGCCTTGGAAGCCGCGTTTATTAAAGAGTGACCCCTTCTTAGGATCAATATGTGAGGTAGTCCACGGCTGTCTCATCGGTTATCCTAATGAACGAGCAATTTGATCTTCAATATTTTGAATATAGGATTGTAATTCTTCTATAAACAACTTCGCAGCCTGCCCCATGTATTTGTCCGTACGCTAGATGATGCAGATATCCTGACGTGGTGTTGGATTGAGTAGAGTAACGGCTGAAATACTCTCATCGTGTGACACAAGCAATTAGAAATACGGGAAAGGTACTTCATCAACTTATCATCGGCCAACTGGAAAATGTATCAGAGACACAGTTTGATACACAGCCAGAGGGCTTCAATAACACGGTTCGCTGGAATGCCGGTCATATCATATATTTGATGGATAAATTTGCAACGCTTAGCTTCGATACACCTACTGATATTCCAGAACAATACGAGACATTGCTTAATTCGGGAACAAAACTATCAGATTGGACAACATTGCCACCGTCGAAGGAAGAGCTGCTTGAGCATTTGTCGGCCCAACTGTCCCGAATGTCCGAATTGACGCCAGAGATGCTTGATCGCAACCTTCAAACTCCATTTGAGATGGGGCCGTTCACATTCTATACATCTGGAGAATTGTTTAATTTTGCTTTAATGCATGAAGCGATTCACCTGGGAGTCATATCAAGCCAGATGAAACTGGTTTAACCATCTCCATCAAGATCAGATTTTCAGGATAAAGTGAGATTGAATTTAGAAAGGGAAGGGATATTAAATAGTCGCGCGAATACGGATTAAGAACGGGATGGTAAGAAAGACCTCAAGGCGCCCTAACCTGGGCTGTCCTTGAGGTCTTTGTTATTTTACTGTTGATTTTTTGAAGTCTTTTCAGAGGACGGAGGATTATTCATAAATACCTCTGCCGCTGCCTCAGCAGAAAATTCTGTGTTATCCAGGCCTTCGCCCGGGACAGGCATTTTGTTCAGTTTCGTGGTATACACCTCTGACTTTGTCGGCTCATTGGAATTGCGTTTGCTCATATGGACACCTCCTTGGATATAGTACAGGCATGTATAGTGTCTCTTCTGAGCCTAAAAATATGCAAATCAGGTTATTGCTCCAGATCTAATACAGGAGTCTCCATAAATAAAATGTGGCATACGATTCCCAGTTGGTCCAACCGGATGATAGCTGCCGAAGCTCTTCCTTTGTTGGTTTTTCCTCTGCCTGAAGAACATGTTTAATGGCATTATGGAGTCCGACATCATCAATTGGAAACGCTGACGCATACCGAAGACAGCGCATTAATACATAATTGGCCGTCCAGGGTCCAATCCCGCGGATCTTGACGAGCATCTTCTCTGCAGTCTTACAGTCTGCGGCAAGGAGCAGAGATTCCTTACTAAGTTGTCCGTTCACGAACAGCTTCGCGACATCAATCAGATACTCTCGTTTTTTGACGGTCATACGCAGGTCCTCCATTTCTTCCACACTCAAGCTGGCGATCGTCTCCGGTACAGGAAATACCCAGTAAAGATCCCCTTCATATAGAATACTTCGGCCGTACCTCTCCACCAGGCGCCGCTTGAGTGTATAGGCGAAGGCTAAATTAATCTGCTGCCCGATGATCCCCCAGCATATGGCTTCGAACAAGTCGGGTATTCCCATATTGCGAAGACCATAAAATTGTTGAGCGGCTCCTTCCAGGATTTTATCCTGTTTTGCCATTTTATAAAATGGAGCTAAGTCCGTATCAAGATCGAACCACTCCCTTACATGAAGGGCAATTTCTTTACGGTCCATCGAATTAGGCACGTCGGGTCCAAGAATATGAACAGATAGAGTCTGAGGCGATTCCAGATCTTCGCTTACCTCTAAAACGTAAATATTTGTCCCTGTGGCTATTGCTTTATAGACTTTATTATCATGAATACGTAATAAGCATTCGTTTGATGATCTTGATAAATATTTCAAGTTTTCCTTAAAACTGAATTCCGGTGGTACCGGCAGCTTGATTTGGCGCTCAGGCTCCAATTGCTTGTATTTGTGAGACATGCGAAATCCTCCAATAGATTTAAATATTCCATATTATAGTTGTATCACAAAAGCCCTGCGAAAAATTTCATTATCTTGCTTTTACGTTCCAAAAAGCATACATATGCACGTGCACAAGGGTATACTGTGGATGGAGGTGTGTCGAAAATGGATCGACGTAATCAATCACTGCCTGATTCTCAAGATTTATCGAAAGACCGGTTGACTGAATATCCATCGGATGAGCAGTGGACAGCTATTATTCACAATGATACCCGTTATGATGATCAGTTTATATATGCGGTACAGACAACGGGTATTTTTTGCAGGCCCTCCTGTAAATCCAAGGCTCCGGTGAAATCTAATGTTCGAATATTTTCTAACGCCAAAGAAGCACTCGCTGCACAATTCCGGCCTTGCAAACGATGCAAACCTACAGGAGACCGATTGCCGGACCAGGAATGGGTGGAGCAGATCATATCATATATCGAGAACAACTTCACTGAAACAATTACACTCGGACATCTGGCTGATTATTGTCATGGAAGTCCCTATCATTTACAGCGAACGTTTAAAAGAGTGACAGGCCAGACACCGGTAGAATTCGTTCAGCAGAAGCGGATCGAGTATGCGAAGGATAAGCTGATCAGGACTAATCTTTCAATCTCGGATATTTGAATCCTGACGAAGTAAACAAAACCCTTGGTTTAACAGACAGTAAGCCTTCTGATTCAAAAAGTCCTAACACAAAAGCGACTAATCCAAATACAAAAGATGATCTTTCTAGTGTTGATACCAATGGTAACGGGAAGATAACGATAAAAGAAGCGAAAGCAGCCGGTTATAGTATGCCAATAACGAGTGATCATTGGTTATACAAATACATGGATGATCGTGATGGTGACGGTATGGTAGGTGAGTAAGACTAAAATTAAATGAACGGAAGAACAGAACATACTCCTGTTTGCCACAATTCCCTATGGATGGTTATAACTAGAGATGAACATCCTGAATGGTTTCAGAGTATTGAATAATAACTCTTGATAACTTATGGTGGTTGAACTAAACGGGAAACGATAGCTTAATAAAAACAGCAGCGATCGGTTTAGATCAGCTGCTGTTTTTATTAATATAACCGGCTGAGTATGGGATCGTGGCAATGTTATCAAGTTCTACATACATTATTTATTTATAACAATAAAATTAT
This sequence comes from Paenibacillus dakarensis, assembly GCF_001373415.1. Lineage (GTDB taxonomy): Bacteria > Bacillota > Bacilli > Paenibacillales > Paenibacillaceae > Paenibacillus_AQ > Paenibacillus_AQ dakarensis. The sequence goes on from NZ_CDSE01000012.1 coordinate 12,756, forward strand.
TTAATCACTTTAATGCTTTACCGCTTTAGTCTATTACATAAAATCAGTATTTTGTACATATGTCTAAAGAACTATACTAAAGTGCATTTGCGAATTTTTTGTTTTTTTTTGTTCTATCTATTGTTAATTGACACAAATCTCCCCCTATTAGCTGCGGCATAGATAATAACATCATTTATTTTGCTTAATTTTCTAATAATCAGATTAATGTTAATGCATCTTTTCATTCACCAGGTTTGTTTTGTCTCATTCCGCCGATCATGAGGGGAAATTTGTGTCACTACCACGTTGAAGACCTCATATCGTGAATGTAACCATGTTTTTGTCATCATCTGTCGGGAATGTTATCAAGTTCTTGTCAAAACACAATGACAAGAACTTGATAACATAAATAAAAAAACCGCATAATCAGCGGTTTCTAATGTTTACTATGTTTTTGTCACCCGACACCTTTTTTTCCTACTTTTAATTAATTGGGTTATTGTTTCTGATGTTCTAGCTGTATATATACATGCATCACTTGGTCGAAAGATTAATGTAGTGGGCATATTTTTTTTGCGATAATTCGGTTCCTGAAGTTATAAGGGCATCAGTTTTCATACCTAATGTTACGTAATCCTCATAAAACTTAATATCTGGCTTATACGATGTTTCAATCATTTTATTTACTACAGCTAAGTTGGCTTTTAAGTCATTAATGCTCTCATTGTATTGATTTAGTATGGTATTTATCTCAGGAACAGTCAATCCATACATCTTCACAGTAGCATTATCTACCATTGAATTATAGCTGTTAATCGCATTATTAAGGCGTTTAGTGAAATCATCTCTTAACGGTATGTCCGCAGCTTGAGCTGTTACTGTATGATCGAAAACTTGACTGACAATCCTAAGTTCTTCTCCTACATCTTCTAAGGATTTAAAAATGTCCGCTGCAATTATGTAATTTTTTGTATTCAGAATTGTTGTAACATTTTGGGTATTAACATCGACTGTCTGATTCTTTGAATCCCAAGTATAGCTAACCCCAATTTGATTAAGCATATTTATTGGGATCATCGTTCTCCCGTTATAGCTAATTGCCGGAACATCCCCTACTCGCAGCTGCTTACCTTCTGATGTTACCCTGATGATATTATTGCCTTTATAGGTTCCCCACAGGCTTGCTGCGCTTACGACCCCTACAAATAAAACACTAAGCGATATCGTGGCAATTAGAACTTTTCTTTTCAAGAATTGCACCTCCGAGATTCATCTGATTCTACATTACATATTTTTCCTGTATTAATCAATGAAAAAGAGTATGCGAACTCCATCGCTTGTACATTCTGTTTTTGGACTCTGATGGACCTAAGGCTCGGAATAAGGCCGACCTGTATATTTTCGGGTGGAAATCAATGAAGATAGTGGTGGCCGATGATCTCTGATATCATATTCAGAATCTGACTAGATTCCCCATTTGGCTTGACCACAATATCAATCGTACCTCTCTGAATTGCTCCGACCGTCACATCTGCTGCAGCACGATTGAGAGAGCTGAAGATGATTATCCGTGTTGGGAATTCATCCAGAAATCGTTCCCACACTTCTACCCCATCTATCGCTGCCAGTTCTACTTCCATGGTCACCAACATCAGGTCGCAGCTTCTTAACCATACGGATTCTTTGCGAGCCATCGACAGCCGATCCGACAATTTCGTGGAGTTATCTTCCTCTAGCAAACGATCGAGCCAGCGTCTCATAAACAACGAATCACCGACCAGCAGCACTTTAAGCGAAGTAAAAGTATACGTTTCCCCTGAATACGCCCCAGATCGACCGCTTTAATGCGGACTATTTCTGCAATGCTGCTCATCGGAATAATAAAGGTTTGTCCGGATAGCTTGATAATCATACCATCAATAATCGCTAGCGTGAGAGGAAGCCTCATACGAAACTCCGTTCCAACACCCGGCGCGGTTTGAATATCAATTAAGCCATTTAATTTTTCGATATGACTTTTGACAATATCCATTCTAACGCCTCGTCCGGAAACATCACTTACCGTTTTTGCCGTAGATAAACCTGGACGGAATATCAGTTCCACTGCCTCTCTGTCCGTAAGGGTGCTGCTTCTCCTTCGGACAACATCCCTTTTTTTACCGCAGACAGCCTCATACGCTCGTGATCGATACCCGCCCCATCGTCCTTCACATAAATCACAACCTGATTGTTCTCATGTGCAGCTTTAATGGTCAGCGTTCGTGAGGAAGATTTTCCTTGAGAAACACGCGTACCAGGATCTTCAATTCCTTGGTCTGCTACATTACGAATCAAGTGGATGAGCGGGTGACGGATTTCTTCAAACAGCGTTCGAACGAGTTCTGTTTCCTTTCCGTATTCTTAACATAACAAAAGTATGAACTTCATGGTTGTATAATTACCGGTTATCTTTCCTTCATTGTGAAGACGCGAAAAACTTCAACTCCCGGGAAAATTGAAGAACCGCCTTCAACAATTTAAAGGAGGTAATATATATGGCTAGTATTGTTGAGGTACGTTTGGCAGCATTTATTCCACAAGCATGGATCGATTACATGCGAACGTCTGAGGTTGTTGTTCAATTCAATGGTAATAACAGGGAGTTCACATACTATACGGAGAACCAGCCCGAACTCTCGAAAATGACTCAGCACGTTGTAGTTGATTTCAATAAAAAAGAAATTAAGCATTTTAAATCCGTAGGCTCGACGATTGAAAGAACAGTTGATCTTGAAACTGGAGAGGTACTCCGACAATTTACCGGCCATGCCTCTTCCGATGGTCTTACTATTTCAAATCAGAGCATCTCTAGTACATCGGCTACTTTCAAGTTGCGCGCCAGTGCAGCTAACCCGCTAGTTAGCTCTGCTCCAGCAATTGATTGGGAATATACAATTACTGTAACTAATACAGGTAAAGTAACCGTAAATGGCACACACGATGGCTATCCAGCACATGAAATTTATAAGCGCGTAGACTACGGCACACCAACTCGTATTTATACGCATGATCCGCGTGTAACTGGTGAGACGCCTGCGTCTCTAGCTCCTCCGATGGAACATTCGGTGAATAGGACAGTCTAAACACCCATAGTTATGACTACAGTTCAGGCAGTAAAGAGCCCCTTGTGAAAAACGAGGGCACTGAAAAAGTCCTCTCAAAAAAAAGGTACGGCTCCTCAAAAAAAATGAGGAGCCGTACCTTTTTTCGCTTATAATTAATCATCATGGAGAGTAGGTGAGCGGATGATTAGACAACAACAAACCTTGGTTCTGAGTCCTTATGCGGCACTGTATGACATTGTGGTACCAAAAGATAATATGCTTCGTCAAATCAATGAACTGGTGGACTTCGCCTTCATATATAAGGAACTGGAGGAAAAATATTGTTTGGACAATGGGCGTAACGCCATTGATCCGATTCGCATGTTTAAATATCTATTACTGAAAGCTATTTATGAACTCTCTGACAAAGACATTGTCGAACGCTCTAAGTATGATCTGTCCTTCAAATTTTTTCTGGGTATGGCACCGGAGGACCCGGTAATTGATCCAAGTTCTCTAACAAAATTCCGCAAACTACGATTAAAAGACATGAATCTGCTCGACATGCTCATTGGGCAAACTGTAGCGCTAGCGATGAAGCAAGGTATCCTAAAAAGTACCTCTATCATCGTAGACGCCACGCATACGAAATCGCGATATAACCAGAAGTCACCGCAAGAAATCCTGCAAGAACGTGCACGGAAACTCCGAAAGGTTGTTTACAGCTTGGATGAGTCGCTCAAAGCTAAAATGCCAGCAAAGAATGTGAATAACGTGCTTGAAGACGAAATTATCTACTGCCAAAAGCTTGTCGCTTTCGTCGAAGAAGAATCCGGAATCGCCCAGATGCCGAAAATTGCGGAGCCATTTAATCTTCTGAAAGAGACGATTGAGGATGATGTAGAGCAACTTAGCCTTGCAGCAGATCCAGACGCACGCGTGGGACACAAGAGCGCAGATAGCGCCTTTTTCGGTTACAAAACTCATCTAGCGATGACTGAGGAACGAATAATAACGGCAGCAATTATTACGACAGGGGAAAAAAATGACGGCAAGCAATTGCAGATGCTGATCGAAAAAAGCCAAGCCGCCGGGATGCAGGTCGAAACGGTGATTGGGGATACGGCGTATTCTGAGAAGGATAATTTGATCTACACGAAACAAAACGAGATTGAACTTGTAGCGAAACTCAATCCGCTCATTACACAAGGTGCTCGTAGAAAAGAAGACGAGTTTCTGTTCAATAAAGATGCCGGTATGTACGTTTGTCCAGCCGGACATATGGCGATTCGAAAAGCGCGACAGGGAAAAAAAGGTGTAAGTAAAAACCAGCAGGACACTTATTTTTTCGATGTGGAGATCTGCAAACGCTGTTTGTTTAAAGAAGGTTGTTACACAGAAGGAGCTAAGAGCAAGACGTATTCCGTGACAGTAAAATCTGAGGAACATTTGGAGCAGAAGGCGTTCCAGGACACAGAATATTTCAGAGCAAAATCTAAGGAGCGCTACAAAATTGAAGCAAAGAACAGTGAACTCAAACATGGGCACGGGTATGATGTAGCTACATCCTCGGGTCTGCTTGGCATGCAACTACAAGGTGCGATGGCCATATTCGCTGTAAATCTCAAGCGAATATTGAAATTAATAGACTAAAACCTACAGTGAACAAACATGATGAAGACAAAAAGAAGACATTCATCTCCAAAACACGGAGAGAATGTCTTCTTTTTAATCTCTTTGAGCAAGTTCCGAAGAAAAACGTAAGTTCTTCAGTGCCCTCGTGAAAAACAGGGGCTCTTTTTAGTGAATTAGTATTTCAATTCTCTTTCATACTATGATAATAAACAATATAAATATTACTAATGAAATGATTATAAAAGGGATTTTGTTGAGTTTTTTTTGAGCTACCCAGGTACCGTAAGAACAAATAATAGCAATACTAGTGAAAAATAAAATAAATAGTGCTCCTTCTGGGGAAACCACAAAATTAAAATTAGATACACTAGAGAAACCAGTCAAAAAAGGTACAATTGTAATAGGAATGATTCCGACAAGGGCAAAAGCTAATGTCTGTGACCAAAAATTATATTTATTAATTGAACGAAGAAGTATTATACAAAGAAGAAAAAGTAGTATACCGACGGAAAAAAACGTAGGTGCTGTCCAGGTAAGTAATTTATCTATATCTTTAACCTTCTCACCTTCTAAAACCCAAAGAGTTACTGAATAAACAAGCGGGCCAGTTAAGTAACTTACTATAGCAACCCAGATATAAAATAAAACTGATCGCTTCATCATGTTGCCTCCTCTTGAAATAATTAGATAGATAACCTCAAGCCTTCTCTTATAGTATATTTTTACATTTTGCTTGTCTAGCTATTCGACTAGTTAAAAAGCCACGATCTCGAATATAAAAATCATATTCATTTTAGACTATGAATAATGGGCCAGAAGGAACTGCTAGCAGAAGCTGTGGCTGAATAAGGAACCCTTCTCCTTTTACCTTTATGAAATTGCATTGTCCATTCTGAACGTTGCACCAATGAGAATTCCTTTTCATAATAAAAACGTCTTATTTATATATTAAGTTGTGACAAGGGTTAGATTTATCTCACTATGATTCCTGGCAAAATGCACAGCGCATAGAACTATGCCCCTTTAAAAAGAACAATCATCATGGTTCGTCATTGTTCGTTTTTTTAAAAATATATCCTTCTATGATCTGAAATGCATGGTTTCACTCTAACATCCATTCCCTTTTTCTTGTTGATCGTTAATGACAGCTCCAAATTCATTATTGGACATGTTTATCTTAACCAGTAATCTCTACCTTTCAGGCCGAAAATATAACAAATATATAACCGAGCGGAGTAACCTCTTTACTAGAAGATCTAACTTTTTTCAAAGGAAAAGCCACTTCAATATGTAATATCACCCCACAAGATAGTACGCTCAACCGACATGGTGATCAAGCATATATGGAAGACGCTATACGCAAAGCAGGTGGAGCTACTAATTTTGAAGCAATTATCACCTACCCGAACACGAAAACGCAGATTCCCTCCAGTTATCAATACACCTATACGTTAAAGGGTAACGTGATTGTCGATAAATTTGATAATGTGCTTCACAAGTCGGTATAGTTAATGTGCCTTACTTTATAACTTTGTTCAGGAAGAAGACTGGATATACTCCAAAAGAGTACCGTCAGGCATATCAACAATCTGGAGAGGAGAAGAACCATGCATACATTTTTGAATAAAGAGCCATCTGTAATCTACTGGACTCTTTTTAAGAGGGATAACTGGAACATGTATATAGCTGCGACAGGGCAGGGACTGTGTTATATCGGGTCCAACAATGCAGCTATCGATGAAATGAAGCAGTGGATAAATCGGTTCAGGCCGGGGCTAACGATGATTCAGGATGACGAAAAGCTGCTGCCCTATGTGGAAGAACTGCAGGAGTATCTAGCAGGAATGCGCCAGACATTAAGTCAGCCTGTAGATATCAAGGGAACCCCCTTTCAACAGACGGTCTGGCAAGCGTTATCCGAGATTCCATATGGAACGACGTGGTCTTATTCTGACATTGCCCATCACATTCAAAAACCTGCTTCCGTTCGAGCGGTAGGGGCAGCAATCGGAGCTAATCCATTATTGATTACAGTTCCGTGTCACCGGGTTATTGGAAAGAATGGTTCGCTTACAGGATATCGCGGAGGATTAGAGATGAAAACGAGGCTGCTTGAATTGGAGCGGCAGAATCTTGTGAACCTGCAGGGTGGAATGCGGAGCTTGAATCTATAATCCCAGTTGAAAGAAAGAGAAAATATCACTGAACAACCCTTTTGTCTTAAAAACCCATGGATTTTTTCAATTTTTACTACTACAATTTAAATAGTTTAATTGTATTTAGGAAAAGGGGTCAGTAATAATGGGTATCCGCAGCAAAGAAGAAGTTATAGCTTTCTTGTTACGCGCAGAAGTTGCAGCCATTGGTACCTCCAATATGGGTTCACCCCGGCAGCGCATGATGCATTTTGCGGTAGACAAGCAGTTTAATATTTATGTATCCAGTATGAAAGGTGATCCGAAGGTCATCCAGTGGAGTAACATCCCGGAGACAGCTCTTCTTATCCATCAAGGAGAAGAATTCCTGCAAATGGAAGAGTGTGAGATGATCGGCAGGGCAGAAGTCCTGAAAGATCATACCGACCGGGATATGGCGGCTCAATTGTTGAAGACAAGATCTCCGATTGTTGCACAATTTACAGAGATCGGCGCACTGGATAAACTGGAATTTATCCGAATCCGCCCATTCATCGTAAAGTATCGTTATGTTCCTGAAATTCTGCAAGGAGAACCACCGACGGTGTACGAATTTAGTGAGAATCGTCAATCATTCAGTGTGTGGGATGATGTACGTGCAAAAGCACGGGCATGGAAAGAGGCTGTTCGCCCATTATCGCTAACCGCAACATTCGTTCCGATTCTTCTTGGCGGAGCTCTTGCCTTGGCTAGTATTCACCAGTTGAACATTGGATTGTTTCTTCTTACCTTGATCGGCGCTATTATGATCCAGGCGGGAACGAATATGATCAATGACTGGAAGGACGCGGAGCGGGATGGTGAAAATAGTACCGGTATGCGGCCGTTTACAGGGGGCTCGAGGATGATTCAGCTAGGTTTAATCTCCCGGGCAGATATGGGATTTTTCGGATTGCTTCTAACTGTGATCGCGACCCTCATCGGTATTTACCTTGTATTTGTCAGCGGCTGGAGTTTGATTCCTTTAATACTGTACGGGATTCTGGCAGGGGTGTTCTATACGAGCGAGAAGGGGAAGTTCTCCTTTATTAATATGGCCCCAGGCATTGCAGAGGTATTAATTGCAACAACGTACGGTGTGTTTATGACCATGGGGGCATATTTTGTACAGACGGGTTCATATTCACTTCAGGCATTCCTTATCTCATTACCGGTTGCTCTGTTTATTTCCAATGTGCTGCTCATCAATCAATTTCCAGACGCCGAATCTGACGCGAAGACAGGTAAAAATACACTTGTGGTACGTGTCGGTAAAAGAGCGGCAAGAAATATTCTGATCTCTTGCTTTATGGCCGGTTATATAATTATCGGAATACTACCGATCCTTGGATTCGCTCCATATACTTTATATTTTGGCTTTTTATCGATACCGTTTGCTCTGCAGGCTGTCCGTTACGCCTGGCAGAATTATGACAAAAATGCGGCAGATATCATTCCAAGTAATGCACATACAGCCATCAACCATCTTTTCAACGGTCTGCTGCTCGTGTTTGCTTTTCTGTTGACGGAGCTTGATATTGTGATTCCAATCGTTTATCTGGCCGCATCGCTGCTGCTAATCTTCTGGGTCTGGAACTATATCGAGAGACAGCGAAGGGTTATGAACGATTTCCGGAATGCTTTTAAGAATTAGCATATCATTTCATATAAAAAAACCGCGGAAATCGCGGTTTTTTTTGGAGGGATCGCACAATGTCAAACCGTATACTGCTCGTAGAGGACGACAGGGAGATAAGTCAGTTAATTGAAAGTCATTTGAAGATGGAGAATTATCAAGTTATGGTCGCACTGGACGGTGAGGAAGCGGCAGCTTTCATTAACACGGAAGAATTTGATTTGATCCTGCTCGATTTAATGCTTCCCAAAGTCAACGGCATGGATCTCCTCAAGCAGATCAGGGGAAAAAGCATTGTTCCCGTCTTAATTATTTCGGCTAAGGGCAGCGACCTCGACAAGGCGCTCGGCCTAGGCTTTGGAGCGGATGATTATATAAGCAAGCCCTTCTCCATGATGGAATTAACAGCCCGTGTACAGGCTGCTATCCGCAGGGCCACTCAGTATATCCGCGTTGAAAACCAGCCATCCCATCACCGGTTATCTTTTAAGGATGTTATCCTTGACTTACATACCTTTACAGCTGAAGTGAAGGGACAGAGCGTACAGCTAACTTCCAAGGAATTTCATATTTTGAAGCTGTTTTTAACTCATCAGACCCGGGTGTTCACGAAGGAGCAAATTTATCAATTGATCTGGGAAGATGATTATTTCGGTAATGAAAATGTCATTAATGTACATATCCGGAGACTCAGGGAAAAAATCGAAGAAGATCCGTCAAACCCCCAGTACATTCGCACCATCTGGGGAATCGGATATAAATTGGGTGATTAGCCGATGATTTTTTTACTATGCGCAATTATTGCTGTACTGCTGTTGATCAATCTTTGGCAGTACTTTTCAATTAGAAGATGGAAGCAGAATGTTTATGAAATAACGAATAAGATTAGCGATATCATCGAACAGCAAACCGCTGAGAAGGTGCTTCTGCAGACAGATCATCAAGCTGTTCAGCTGCTGCTCGTCCAAATTAATCGTCTTCTGGGTCACAACCAAAAAGTGATCGCAGATTACATCAGAGCCAAGGACAGCTTGAGGAAGATGATATCCAATATGTCTCATGATTTGAAGACTCCACTGACTGTCATTCTTGGTTATGCGGAAAAGCTGAACCAGGAACAACCGATGACCGAGGAAGAGAGAAAACAGGTCATTATGCGCCTGAACGATAAGGTGAACAGCTTGGTCGCTTTGCTGAATCAGTTCTTTGACCTGGTGAAAATTGAATCGGAAGACTATGACATGCCGCTCAGCAAAGTTTCCCTTAATGAAATCTGCCGCCAAAGCGTGCTGGAATTTTATGATCTGCTGTCATCGCAAGGCATTCGGGTTGAGCTAGATATTCCGGAGCAGCCGCTCTATATTCTCGGCAATGAGTATGCTTTGCACCGAATATTCAGTAATTTAATATCGAATTCAATCCGGTACGGAAGCGATGGGGGTGTATTTGGATTAACGCTCAGGCAAGAAGGGGACAATGTCGCTGTTGAAATCTGGGATCGCGGAAAAGGAATTGCTGAAGTACATCAGGATCGTGTGTTTGAGCGACTATACACTTTAGATGATGCCCGAAATCCGCAATTTCAGGGCAGCGGGCTAGGTCTCAGTATTTCAAAACGTTTAACGGAGTCGATGAAGGGATCGATACGGCTGAAGAGCATACCGTTTGAAAGAACAACGTTCACATGTACATTTAAACAAATGACATACTAGCACTTTCGGAGGGGGGGGTCTGTCTGAACTCCTCTTTTTTACGAACTTAATAAACATGTAAGGAATGAGAAAGAAAAAACAACGATTTTATAATATATGATTGACGTAATCCAAATGAACGATTTGTAGACGGGAGGGTCTCTCATATGAACGATGTTATTCGTACTCATGAACTCACGAAAACCATACAAGGAAAAACCATCACAGCAAATGTTAATCTGACGGTGAAAAAAGGAGAAATTTACGGATTGCTGGGGCCAAATGGTGCAGGGAAAACTACGATCATGAAAATGCTCACCGGACTCATTATTCCTACTTCTGGAGAGATCATGCTGTTTGGCAAGAAGCTTTCAGAAACCTCAAAGGACGGCTTGAAGCGCGTTGGCAGCATTATTGAATACCCGATCTTCTTCGAGCACTTAACGGCAATGGAGAATTTGCGGATTCACTGTGAATATCTGGGCTATTATGATAGCCAGGCAATTTCTCAAGCGCTTGATATGGTGAATTTAAAAGGAATCGAAGATAAAAAGGTGAAGGATTTCTCGCTCGGCATGAAGCAGCGACTTGGGATTGTCCGGGCCATGATTACGAAGCCGGAGCTGATCGTACTGGATGAGCCTACGAATGGTCTGGATCCTATCGGAATTAAAGATATGAGAGAATTAATCCGGATGCTAAACAACGAGTACGGTATTACCTTTCTCTTGTCGAGTCATATATTAGGGGAGATTGAGCAAGTAGCGGATAGAATCGGTGTGATTCAACATGGAGAGCTGGTGAACGAAGTAGCACTCTCGGATATTCGGAAGCAGCAAGCCGATTATATCGAGCTTGCAACCTCGAATGTGTCAAGAACAGCCTATTTGCTAGAACATGAACTCCATCTTAGCAATTTTAAAATGCTGCAGGACAAGAAAATCCGAATATATGATGCGAACGCATCGATTGGTGAAATTTCAAAGATGCTGATCTCCCATAATATTGAGATTGAGGAAATACAGAAGCATAAGAGCACACTGGAGGATTATTTTTATCATCAGATTCAAGGAGGCGTTCCACAATGAAGAAGCTGATGGAGCTCGAGTGGAAAAAGCTGGAGCAAATGAAAGTGCTCGGCGAAGTGATCGTTTATTTGGTGATTCTTATGTTTCTGCCGGTATTTTTCTTGAAAGTTGTATTTGCCGATTTCGCAATTAATGGTTTTGGGCAAAGCTATTCGGAAACCATGCCGTTGATGCTGTCGATCCAAATGGGATTTATTATGTTCGGAGCTTCCCTGATTAATCATGTATTTATCGAGGAATATAAGAATAAAACGATGTCGCTTTCCTTCGGATACCCGATCAGCCGGCAAAGGCTTGTCATGGCGAAAGCGTTGTTTATCTTTCTTTCCGTTTATGTGTGCACGGTCATCTCCTTTATTCTGTCCGGGATCACGACATATGTGTTCGATCAAGTATTTGATATGATTCACGGGCAGCCAACAATAGAGGACTTGATGATATATACAGTTAAGACAGTCATATATTCCGCTGTGGTTGCGCTTATCAGCCTGATTCCTCTGTTCGTGTTCGGGATTTGGAAGCGTGCAGTCATCCCAGCCGTGATCTGTGCTGTTTTCCTCATGCAGTTCCCTAATTACACGGGCATGCTTCATATAAACATCAGTACAGATACTATATACGCAATACTGAGCATTTTGGGCGTAATCAGTGTTTATTTCTCGGTTAAAAAGGTAAACCAGGTAGGCGATATTTAGAGCTAACGAAATCTGCATGAATAAGAAGGACTGCCGGTACTTTTACCGGCAGTCCTTCTTTGTAAGCACAGCGTAGTGTGTTTTTCTTGATGATTTCATTAAGGACACGAACGGAGGAGCCAGCTATTTGCTGTACTTCACAATGATCGCATTGCTGATCTGACGGCCCGGAGTCGTTAAGTATGAACCGTTGTAATACAATCCGCTGGAAGCACCACCGTCCAGATTCATGGCCTGGTAAGAACCTGCCTGCTTCATGATTTCAGCAAGCTGAGGAATGGTTGCCCCGCCTGTAGTTAACAGAATGAGTTTATGATCCTTCGTAATTCCAAGTGCGCTGCGTGCTCCGCCACCGGTGAGAATTTTTGGATCCTTAAAGCCTTCATTCTTCAAGTCGAGTGACACCTTGCCGTTAACGACCAATCGCGGACCAGCCTGTACAGCGCCTGTTGATTTTCCTTGCTGGAAATGTGGTTTGAAGTCTAAACCGCGTACCAATTGGGCGAGGTTATTAGAATCGAATGTGAATACGGTACGTCTGTCTCCAGGGCTGTCCTTCAGAAGCTTTCCTTTACCAACGATATAGCCGAAAGGACCTTTATAGGAGCCTGTTGTATAAGCAGCGAAGAAGGTACCATTGATTGCTGCTACTGCATTGTTACGCTTGGCTATGCTGCGTAAATCTTCAACCTTGCCGATCTGGTTTCCGGCAATTGCAACATCCAGTTCAATCTTAGGATGAAGCAGAGAGATGGTGACGATTTGAGTATTGAATGAGCGGGAGCCTACTTTAAAAGTTTTACGGGAGGATACAATAGGCTTTGCGCTTGCTGATGATATTGACCTTCCAGAAAGAACAGGCAGTTGAACAGAAACGTCTCCTTCGGATAAGAGTAGAGAAGAGGTATTTTTATCCCACTCGATCTTCAGTTTCAAATGCTGGCTGACAAATTGAAGAGGGATATATGTAATGCCTGATTCTTGAAAGGGTGCTGCTTTAATAGTCATCTTTTTATCATTGACATAGGCTGTTTTTGTGCCAAGATAGAAAGTTAACTTGTTCTCATTTTTGATGATATCAATTTTCTTTTGTGCTGAAGAATACTGGACTTTGATTCCCTCATAGCCTTTCAGAACGCCGACAGGAATGAAAGACTGGTTGCTCTGATCCATATAAGCCAGCATTTTTGGCTGACTTGCAGCGTAAAGTGGTGTGGCAAAAGCGAGTAATGCCAGTAAAACTAATGCAATGTATCTTTTCATTTGTGAAAGAGTCCCCTTTGTTCAAATATGTCACGTAACAACGTGTATAGAGGCTTTATCGGTATCCCTTAAGTGGAAATGTAGTAATTGTCGATAAAAGGTAACAATTTCTGAGTTAAATGTCGATAAACATTAGAGTGCTGGAAAATATTTGAGGATCAGAGGAACAAAGGAGAGAAATGAATGATCGTTAACAGGAGAACAACCAAGTTATCTCTAATTATGGTGTTGATGCTGGTAATGGTGTTTCCAAGCAGTGTGTTTGCTGCTAATGGTGATTTAACATCCATTGCTTTTGACACGGATGAGAAAGAGATCCATCTTACGGTTACCGAAACGACCAGACAGCTTCGCGTTCTGGCAGCAATTGAAGGATCAAGTGAGAAGAAGGATGTAACGAACGAAGCGAGCTGGACCTCTTCCAGCAGCAAAATAGTGAAGGTGGATGGCGGCCTTCTGACTCCGCTCGATAAAGGAACAGCAACCATTACAGCAAAGTACAAAGGATCGATCGCTGTAGTTAAAGTGATATCAAAATATGCTGCTGAAGAATTCAAGATTGATCAGCCGGCTCTGGTGGAGTACAAGCTCGGAACGGAAGGCCTGTCAGTCAAAGCTTTAGCGGACCAGAAGAACGATGTTAGTTCGGAAGCCAAGTGGTCCTCTTCGGATGAAGGGGTCATTACTGTAGATAAAGGGAAATTGAAATTGATAGGCAGAGGGAGCGCAACAATTACTGCTGTATATAAAGGCCTTAGCGCATCCTATAAGGTGAAAGTCATATCGCCTTACGAGAAGCTTGTTATTGAACCAGATGAGGATCAGGAGCTGCTTGTTGAAGATAAGTCAGTGGAGCTTAAGGTTTACGCGGGAACTTCTAAGTCTGATACAAGGATAGAGGTGACAGATAAAGCTGAGTTCAAATCTTCCGACAATTCGGTAGCGAGGATCGTTGATGGCAAGCTGGAGCCCGTTGCACTGGGTAAAGCGAAGATAACGGCTGCTTACCTGGGTACCACCGCTTCGATAGACGTTTATGTACGTAATCCGTATGAGGCTTTGCTTTTGGATCAGAAGGAATTTATTAATAACCCATTGATGTTCCTGAATGAGCAAACGACGATTATGACGAGTGTCCGAAATGCGGCTACGGAGACGATTCCGGTTGCAGGAACCTGGACTTCCTCCAATCCGCTTGCTGTAACTGCTGATAACGGGAAAATCTCAGCAAAAGCAACAGGAATCTCAACAATTAAAGTGACTTATCGCGGGATCTCAAAAGAATTCAAGGTAACTGTTCTTCCAACGGTTACAGAGTTCACAGTTGACGGAACTGAACTCAGTATCCTTAAAGGCGAGTCTATACCTGTACCCAAAGTAACAGGTACACTTCTAGACCAGGAGAAACAAGATTTTACTAAGGCCGTAAAATGGACAACAAATGAAGATGCAATCGTTACAGTAGACGATGGCAGGATCAGAGGGAAGGCAGAAGGCACGGCGACTCTGATCGGAAGAATCGGCAGTAAAGAGGTTGCCGAAGTAACGGTTACTGTTAATGAAAAGGTACTGATTCTTCTGCCAACCATCGAAAATTATCAGATAATTACAGGCAAAACTGCAGAGCTGCCTGAGGTGACGGCTGTTTTGGAGAACGGTGAAGAAGAGGATGTGTCAGATGCAGTTGAATGGTCATTGAGCGGTACGGCTGCAGTAGTTAAAGACGGGCGGATCAAAGGACTTATAAAAGGCTCTACTGTATTGAAAGGCACCTATTTAAACCAATCCATTAAAATACCGGTGTATGTGGAGCCGGAGATCGTCAAAATTGTTGTCGATTCTGAAGCCGTTGAGTTAAATCTCAAAAGGACAAAATCGATGAAAGCGACAGGTTATTATGCTAACGGGAAAACCGTATCCCTATCCACGAAAATGAATTGGACATCCTCCGACGATTCCGTTGCAGCCGTAACAAAATCTTCGGTCAAGGCTGTTGGGGAAGGGCAAGCAACAATTAGCGGATCTTACCAGGATATTGAGGTCAGTGTCAAAGTGAACGTTGTGCCTAAATTGACCAAGCTGACAGCAAGTGAGAAAAAGCTGAGTTTATCACCTGGCGGGACGAAGACTATAATCTTAACTGCAGCTTATGATACAGGCAAAACAAATAAGATAACAAGTGGTGCCGTCTGGACAAGCAGCAACGGGGCCGTTGCCAAAGTAACCGACGGCAAAATTGAGGCCATAGCTAAAGGAACAGCCAGAATTAAAGCAAAAGTAGATTCCAAGACGGTTACGATAACCGTATCGGTTAAATAGTTATAGCAGGACCGCCTTTCATAAGGAAGGCGGTTTTTTGCTGAAGAAAATGATTGACTAAATACATGAGATGGGATTGTATTAAGGTTAAATGAATATAGAGATGAAAGGAGATCTAGTGAATGAATATCGATTTATCAGGTAAAATCGCATTAGTAACCGGTGCAGGAGGTCAACTCGGCAGGGTGATGGTTCGTACACTTGCAGAATGCGGAGCAAAGGTAGTTATTCATTACCGCAGCAGCCGTGAAAAAGCTGAAGAGTTGAAGAAGGAGATACAGGAAATTGGAAGAGATGCGCTTATAGTTCAAGCAGATGTAACGAATTTTTCCTCTGTACTGCAGATGAAGGATGAAGTACTCGCGTATTACGGAGAGCTTCCACACATCATTGTTGCCAACGCAGTAGAACAGTACATATGGACTTCAGTTCTCGAGCAGTCCCCGTCAGATTATGAAAGCCAGTTTAACTCATGCGTCATGCAGAGTGTATATCTTGCGAAGGCATTTGCCCCTGCAATGATTGAACGTAAGGAAGGTCGGATCATTGGTATTAATACAGAATGCTCTATGCAGAACTTTCCTTCACAATCTGCATATGTTGCCGGTAAACGAGGGATGGATGGTGTCTACCGGGTGCTGGCCAAAGAGATCGGAGAACATGGCATAACAGTGAATCAAGTTGCACCGGGCTGGACGGTCAGTGATCGCGATCGTGAGAATGGAACAGAGCAAAGCGAGGCTTATGAATCTTCTGTACCCCTTAAGCGCAGGGGAACCGATCAGGAGATAGCCAATATGGTTGCATTTTTGGCATCGGATTTGGCATCTTTCACTACAGGGGCATATATCCCTGTATGCGGCGGAAATGTTATGCCGTCAATATAAAAATACAGAAAAAGATACGAGGTAATCGTATCTTTTTCTGTTTTAATGTAATGATAGAAGTAGGGGCAAATGTCTCCATTTTGGATGAGCGTCTTGTTCTGATATAATACGTAAATACATAGAAATCCAGATAAAAAAATTGTTGTGGGGGCCATGAAGATTAGCATGAATAAGTTTTACAAAGTGTGTATTGGTGTCATCTTAGTATTAGTCATTATTTACTTGAGCTCATTAGTTGATTTTATATTCAAACCGATTCTTGCCTTGTTTAGCTTGCTTATTATTGTACCCGTCTTGTTGTCGGGCTTCCTTTATTATTTACTAAGACCCATTGTAAATTATTTGGAGAAACGAAAACTGAACAGATCCTTGGCGATTTTACTTTTGTATGTCGTTATTACTATGATTTTGACGGGATTTATTCTTGGCGTCTGGCCGTCATTAAGCACGCAGGTGGAGGCATTAGAGCGAAATGCTCCGCATTTGTTCAACGCACTTGCAAATCAGCTTGCGAAGCTGGAAGAATATCCGTTTCTCGCTAATTTATTTCCAGAGGATAAGAACACGCTCACTCAAATTACGGAGTATTTAAATAAAGGGTTTGTTTTCCTTTCCAACTATATTACGAGCCTATTCTCCTTCTTCTCTAACTTTGCAATCATTCTCTTCACCTTCCCGATTTTCCTCTACTATATGTTAAAAGAGGGCGGGAAATTCGGCCAGAAGATTGTCAGCTTTATGCCGAAGCGGTTCCGTGAAGAGGGAACGGAGACGATGAAGGATATCGACAAGGCCTTGAGTAACTTTATTGTAGGCAAAGTGTTGGTGAATCTTGCGCTCGGTGTCTTGATGTATATCGGATTTACGATCATTGGACTGCCATACGCATTACTTCTGACCGTAATTGCGGTCATTATGAACTTCATTCCTTTTGTGGGGGCCATTTTATCTTCGATTCCCATTGTAATCATTGGATTGGTGGAATCTCCTTCCGTAGCAATATGGTCGCTTGTCGTCATACTTGTTGCTCAGCAAATTCAAGATAATCTGGTGGCTCCTTATATTTTCGGGAAGCAGCTGGATATACACCCGTTAACGACGATTATCCTGGTGTTTGCAGGCGGTGATTTATTTGGGATTGTCGGGATCCTTGTTGTCATCCCGGTGTACATGGTAATCAAAATTGTAGTAACGAGAGTGTATTTTAGATTTTTCAAGGACCGCTGGGAAGAAGCCTAGTTAAAAATAAAGACATGGCAGTGCGAGGGAGGTTATCCCGGCACTATCATGTCTTTGTTTTTGTTTATCGCCGCCTTCTCCAATATGTGATTTCTACAAGAACATGAAATACACTCAAAACGCCTTGGCGATCATGCGAGAATTCAGGAAATTGAAGCACAACAGCAATGGAAGGGAGGATTCGTATCCGCAGCGTCTCCTAAGCCTCAAGTTCTTAGATCCTTTGGAACCACCCAATCTTTGCGTCCTCCATGAAGAATATGTAAAGTCCGATTCTTAAAGGGGATGAAAGGGTAATAATTCAGCGAGCTGATGAGCTCCTACATGGTTCAATATGATATCGTCAGATGCTCATCCTACTATCGAACTGGAGGCTGAAGGTACATGAACAAGCACGATAATTCGAACAACGAGAACAGATCGACCAAAGATCAGCAGCTGGAGGAATTTAGGGTTCGTAATGACGGGAAACATATGACTACGAATCAAGGATTGCCTATTTCCGAGGATGAACATTCCCTGAAAGCAGGAGACCGGGGACCAACATTAATGGAAGATTTTCATTTCAGGGAGAAGATGACTCATTTCGACCATGAACGTATTCCCGAACGCATTGTACATGCAAGAGGGTTTGGCGCTCATGGTTATTTTCAAGTCTACGAATCCCTGAAAGATTATACAAAAGCGAAGTTTTTACAAGATCCTGCCGTTAAAACACCCGTGTTTGTCCGTTTTTCAACTGTAGCTGGTTCCAGAGGTTCAGCTGATACAGTGCGGGATGTAAGGGGCTTTGCTACAAAATTTTATACAGAAGAAGGCAACTATGACCTCGTGGGTAACAATATGCCGGTCTTCTTTATCCAAGATGCTATGAAATTTCCTGACTTTATACATGCCGTGAAACCTGAGCCTCATAATGAAATTCCACAGGCACAGTCTGCACACGATACGTTCTGGGATTTTGTATCGAATAACACCGAAAGCGCGCATATGGTCATGTGGGCTATGTCTGACCGGTCGCTGCCGCGCAGTTTCCGTATGATGGAGGGATTTGGTGTACATACGTTCCGGTTCGTTAATGATCAGGGCGTGGCACACTTTGTGAAATTCCATTGGAAGCCTGTTCTCGGTACGCATTCACTGGTATGGGATGAAACACAAAAGCTGGCAGGTAAAGACCCTGACTTCAATCGCCGGGATCTATGGAATGCTATAGAGACGGGAAACTATCCAGAATACGAGCTTGGCCTCCAAATAATAAAGGAAGAAGAGGAATTCAATTTTGATTTTGACATTCTTGATCCGACAAAGCTTTGGCCTGAAGAGATTATCCCTATAAAGATTGTTGGAAAGATGACTTTAAACCGAAATACGGATAACTTCTTTGCAGAAACAGAGCAGATTGCTTTTCATCCGGGACATGTCGTTCCGGGTATTGATTTTACTAACGATCCGCTGCTTCAAGGGCGCTTGTTCTCCTATACAGATACACAGCTGTCACGTTTAGGCGGTCCGAATTTCCATGAGATCCCGATTAACCGTCCGATCGTCCCTGTTCATAACAACCAGCGGGATGGCATGCACCGTATGACGATAAATCCAGGCCAAACAAGCTATCATAAAAATGGTATAGCGAGCAATTCTCCAAGCCCGCTTTCAGCTGATCAGGGCGGATATGAGCATTATGCTGAAAAGGTAGAGGGACGTAAAATCCAGAAACGCAGCGACAGCTTCAAGGATCACTATAGTCAGGCTTCTTTATTCTGGAACAGTATGTCTGAAGTAGAGAAAGAGCATATCGTATCTGCATTCCAGTTTGAACTGGGCAAGGTTCAGAGCAAGGTGATCCGTCAAAATGTTGTGGATATGTTCGCGAACGTTGACGGAGAACTTGCCGCTCGAATTTCAGAAGGAATTGGTACGATAACGCCTGAAGTGAAAAGCGCTGCATCTACACAGTCCTCACCAGCTCTTAGTATGTTAAATACGATTAAGTCTCCGCTGACTCGAAAAGTTGCGGTTCTTGTGGGCAATGGTTATCCGGATAAGGCACTTTCAAATGTCCTGCAAGCCTTAACGGGTGCGGGAATCGTTCCTGAAATTGTGAGCCCAAAACTCGGAGTTGTAACAAGTGATGGCGTAAGCCGGCTTGAGGTGCAGCACTCGGTCTTGGGAGCAGACTCTGTACTATTTGATGCAGTGCTTGTTTCGGGGGGACGGCAGAGTGTAGATGAACTGCTTATGGAGCCTAAGGTGCCGGACTTTATAAAAGAAGCGTATCAACATTTTAAACCAATTGCAGCGATTGGCGAAGGTACTGAGCTTCTGCCGGCAGTTGAAGGACCAGGGATTGTCGTTTCCTTGGCGAATGATGATCTTCGGATGTTTAATCTAAACTTCATAGACGCTATTTCAGAGCATCGTCATTGGTCAAGATTGATTTAAACAAAAACAAGTCAATATTAAAGGCGAGAAATGTGGAGCAATCATCATATTTCCCGCCTTTTTTGCGTAGATATACAGGTGATTCAACAGAGCAAAGAAAAAGAAGTATTATTTTTTCTTTATTTGCAAGTATGCTAGAATATTCATATTGGTCATTATTAATCAATATGTAAATTTAGTGATAAACATGGAGGGAATTATGGAGCTCATTCAACCTACAGAAGTTCAGAGCATGATCGATAAGCTGAAAAATCAAGATCTTTATATACATCTTGAGCTTACAACGGGAGCATATGCCTCCCATCACGATATTACTAAGCATCCGGCTGCTAATTTTATTACCAATGCAAAAATCCGTTACTCTCACGGATCCATTTCCGGTCATGAAACATTCCGGGTTGGATTAAAGATGGAGCATGGCTGGGTTTACGCCGAAGGACTGACTCATTTTGAGCAAAGCGAGACCGAACGACTGATCATGGCAGGTCATGATCGTCAAGGCAAGCTGGTTGTTGCTTTGCAGTTAAGCAGGGAACCCTTCTAAAGAACAGGAGATGAGAAACGAATGAATCAAAATATACTTGTTGTACTGCCCCATCCGGATGATGAGGCTTTCGGTCTTTCAGGAACTTTGGCAAAGCATGTTCACGAAGGAAATCGTATAACGTATGCATGCTTAACGCTGGGAGAAATGGGGCGCAATATGGGCATACCCCCATTTGCTACACGGATAACACTGCCATCTATACGAAAGCGGGAGCTGGAGGAGTCCTGCCGGGCAATCGGAATCCAAGATTTAAGAATGCTCGGATTTCATGATAAAACGGTTGAATTTGAAGATCCGGAAGTGCTGGATGGAGTTATAGACAAGCTGTTAACAGAAATTAAGCCTTCAATTGTGTATACTTTTTATCCAGGATACAGTGTGCATCCTGACCATGATGCTACCGGAGCTGCTGTAATTCGGACGATTCAGAAAATGCCGGAACAAAAGCGTCCTATCGTTCACTGCATTGCCTTCGCCAGAAATTGTGAACAAGCGATCGGGAAACCGGATGTGGCAAATGATGTGACTGATTATATCGAGGCTAAGCTGAATTCCATTAAAGCACATCGCTCCCAGTTTCAAGCCTCTGAATTACTAGGAGGTAAACAGCTGAGTCCTGAAGAAATAAATAAACGTTTTGCAAGAGAAACGTTTTGGACCTATCGCTTCAAATCTTGAGGCTTCCAGTAAGTAAGGTAAAAGCTCTGTCGCAAACATGCGAACAGAGCTTTTTGTTCGTTGATTGGCAGATTCTTGAAAATGGATATAATGTGATGGGTGTTTATGGTAATATTAATGGCAAAACGCATTATTCTAGAGGTGGATGTACATATCTAATTTGATAAGGTGTGATTATGGTGCCTGATGTGTTTTCTGAAATGGATGAAGTCATTACATACATTCATAAGCATATTTTTGATCCGCTTCCGTTATCTGATCTGGCACGGTATGCCGGGTATAGTCCTTATCACTTTTTACGTTTATTTAAGGAAAGGATCGGACTTCCTCCGCAGTATTATATATCTTCTCTGCGTCTTCAGAAAGCGAAGGAGTTACTGCTGCATAGCAATCTAACTGTTCGAGATATCGCGCTTGAAGTAGGACAACAGAGTCTGGGAACATTCACAACAAGATTTACAGAACGTGTTGGTATGTCACCCGCTCAATTCAGAAACTCACCGCCCCATGCTTCACGTTATTTCTCCGAGCTGTATCATTTATCGGAATGGATACCGGAAAATCTGAATGCAGACCCTTCTGGAAGGATTGAGGGTGAGGTCCAAGCCGCAGAGCATTTTGAAGGAGTAATTCTTATCGGATTATTTCCTAAGCCAATCCCTGAAGGACAACCGTTATACGGAACGCTTTTATCCTCATTAGGATATTTTTCGTTCGCTAATGTTAAACCGGGCACGTATTATTTGATGGCCACTTCGATCTCATGGAGTATGCAATCCAAGGAATTATTATTTCCTGAAAGAACCTTACGGACCCGATCTAGGGATCCAATTATCGTCAAAACGGAGTATGCCGTTCCATTTCAACAGGTTATGCTGTACCCCCCGCGATTAGCAGATCCACCCATATTGATTTCACTTCCTTTACTTATGGAAAATTTCCTGAATCGAATCTCATCTAAATATTCTTAAATAGCAATCGAGAAGAAATGAGCCTTAAAGATAAATGATATATTCAAGTCAGAAAGATGCTTTATTCAATGGGTCCACAAACTAATGATGAGGTGATTGGATTATGGCTTTGAAAGCGGACAAAATATTTGTGAATTTACCCGTTAAGGATTTAGACAAAACGGTCGGATTTTTTACGAAAATAGGATTTGAGTTCAATCCTCAGTTTACGGACGAGAACGCAACCTGCATGGTAATCAGCGATCATATTTTTGTCATGCTGTTAGTTGAGGACTTCTTCAAGAGCTTCACGAATAAAGATATCCCGAATACTTCGGATAACTCTGAAGTGATTATCGCTTTATCCGCTGACAGCAGAGAGCAGGTGGATGAGATCGTAAATCTGGCCTTATCTGCAGGGGGCCGCGCAACCAATGATCCTGTAGATCATGGCTTTATGTATAGTTGGAGTTTTGAAGATATTGATGGCCATCTTTGGGAAGTAATGTATATGGACCCGAGCCATGTGGAAGGAAGCTAATAAAAGCTTGAATAGAAAAAACATCGCTCTTGGGCGATGTTTTTCTTGTTGTGCATGAAGGGTGAGAGCGTTATTAGACCGATGGATCGTCCCACATGATAAAGCCTTCCCCGCATTCCATTTCTGTGAAGCCAAATAAGTGATTTGCTTGGTACTTGACCTGCTTCTTTCCGCCTATCATTAATATATTTCGTGTATCTATGGAAGCATCTGCAGCGAGTGCAAAAGAACTCACATAGGGAAACACATCATTAATCGTCGTATGAATGGCATTCAGCAATGAGTCGTGGTTGCTTCTTCCGAAAAGATTCAGAATAATAAATCCCTCCGAATCAAGCCTTTCATAAGCCATTTGAAAAAACTCCCGTGTAACAAGATGATGGGGTGTTCCATTCTCATTAAATGCATCAACAATAATGTAATCAAGGTTGTCATCCTGTTCAGCCTCAAGTATTTTCCGTCCATCTCCAATCAAGACATTATTCTGGTCATATCCAAAATACTGACGACTAATCTCGGCAATCGTACTGCTTATTTCCGCTACCGTACAGCGCTTATCCGAGAAATAGGAGGGTATGGTTCCAATCCCGTGTCCGATGATAAATATATCCTCAAGAGAAGGGTCATTCCACTCCATCAGGTGAATGATCGCCCGCGGATATTCAAAAACGATGCGGGAAGGATCATTTAAATCTTGAGCCCCTTGAATCGCCTCATTGGAAAAATGCATAATCCGGAAATTTCCCTTCTCCCCATACAATTCATGGGCATCCATTACAATGATGTCTTGATTACTATTGTGGTCTTCGAGCTTTAAATACAATTGGTCTTCTCCTTCATAGAAAGTGGCTTTAGTTGATCACCGAGCTTCAAGTTCAACCATTGCCTGTTTGCCGCTTACTTGAATACCCGTTTTCTTAACTCCAACCTCTTGTAGATCTTTTAATAAATCTTCCAGAACCGCTTTTGCTTTTGTTCCTTCTTTGCCTTGAATTCGTACTACCAGCGATACCGAATGGCCGGAACGGAGCAGCTTTTCTGCCTGATTCTTCTTCGTCTCATAATCATGATCTTCAATATTTGGAGTGAGCCGAATCTCCTTCAGTTTTGCAGGACGCTCTTTCTTTTGCGCTTGCTGACGTTCTTCTTTAATCGCACTGGATGCAATCAGACGACAGGGAGGAGGGCTGCTGTATAGAGAAGTACATACAAGGTCGACCTTTAATTTTCTGGCCATCTCGAGCGCTTGTGCTGTAGGCATAATTCCAAGGTCTTCTCCGTTGATCCCTGTGAGCTCGACCTCGCGTGCCTTAATCTTTTCGTTTTTTATCATGGTCATTCATGCCTCTCAATCCTAAATTGTATATTTATCATACCTTTAGGGACTATCTATATCAATAATATCGTACTTGCTCATTTGTTCTTTGTGATCTTATCTCGTTGTTGGAACCTCAAATGTTGTTTATAATATAAATTCAGAAAAGGGTATAAGCTTCTGTGAATGCAGTTTTTTCAATGCAGAAGAAGATGCTATAATAGGAAAGTAAAATTTATAAAGAAAGCGGGAACATCATGGGTCGTAAATGGAATAATATTAAAGAAAAGAAAGCTTCAAAGGATGCAAATACAAGTCGTATTTATGCTAAGTTTGGAGTCGAAATTTATGTAGCCGCCAAAAAAGGCGAACCTGATCCCGAGTCCAACCGGGCCTTGAAGGTGGTTCTTGAACGGGCTAAAACGTATAATGTACCAAAAGCGATTATTGACCGTGCGTTAGATAAAGCCAAGGGCAGCGCGGAAGAAACATATACTGAACTCCGATATGAGGGCTTTGGACCGAACGGTGCTATGGTGATTGTAGATACGCTGACGAATAACGTAAACCGTACGGCTTCTGATGTACGATCTGCCTTTAACAAAAATGGCGGTAATATGGGTGTAAGCGGATCGGTTGCATATATGTTTGATTCAACTGCCGTTATTGGTGTTCAAGGCAAAACGCTGGATGAAGTATTTGAATTGCTAATGGAAGCTGACGTTGAAGTGCGGGACATTATGGAAGAAGATGATTCCGTTATTGTATATGCAGAGCCTGATCAATTCCACGAGGTTCAGGAAGCTTTCAGAAATGCGGGTATTACAGACTTTACCGTTGCTGAATTAACGATGCTTCCACAAAATTATGTTGAGCTTCCTGAGGATGCTGCGGCACAGTTTGATAAACTGATCGATGCTCTCGAAGATCTGGAAGATGTACAGCAGGTATTTCATAATGTAGATTCTGACGAGTAAGTGACAAATGAATGCCGCTAGGCATAGAAAAAATAGAACATAATAAAAGCCGCACTCCTTTGCAGAGTGCGGCTTTTATTCGTTTTAGCCTGTTCATACTTAGAGTTAGCCGTTCTGTTTACGGAGCGAAAGAGGGAGCTCCCTAACACCGCGTACTAACATCCCGGGTCTCCATTCAAGTTCTTGAACATCATCTCGTAACTGGAAATCTGGAAAACGCCTTAATAAAGTGTTTATGGCAATTTCACCTTCAAGTCGGGCGAGAGGGGCTCCCAAGCATAAATGAATTCCTTTGCCAAAGGCAAGATGCTGGCTTTTTTCACGTTCAATATTAAATATCTCAGGATCGTCAAACTGATTCGGGTCACGGTTGGCTGAGTTGAGGGAAACAATAACCATTTCACCCCGATTAATCTGACGGCCTTTAAATTCGAAATTTTCACTTGCCCAGCGTGAGGTACTGAACTCAACAGGTCCGTTATAACGCAGCATTTCCTCAATAGCTCCATGGATGAGTTCAGGCTGTTCTTGTAGTAATTTGCGCTGTTCTGGCTGTTCAAGCAGGGACAATACGCCATTACCGATTAAATTTACAGTCGTTTCATGACCGGCGATGATCATCAGAGTGACAACGCCGTATAATTCCTGTTCTGACAGACGGTCACCCTGGTCTTCTGAAATAAGCAGCTGACTGATCAAGTCATTGCCTGGTTTTTCACGGACTTTTGCGAACCAATCACCAAGATATTGAACGAATTCATTCATATGCTGTACAACCGTTTCATCATTATTTGGATTTTGATTGGATGCCCCGATGATGGAATTGGACCAGGTTCTGAATTTATCACGGTCTTCCAGAGGAACGCCGAGCATCTCACTAATGACTATAATCGGAAGGAGGAAAGCGTAGTCATCAATAAGATTCATGCTATCCTGTGGCGACACCGCATCAAGAAGATCATCGGCGATGCTCTGGACATGATCCCTCATTCCAGCTATGAATTGAGGGGTAAAGCTCTTTTGCATAAGGCCACGGAGCCGTTTATGATCCGGTGGGTCAGAGAATAACATATTTCTTGTAAACACACTCGTGTGCTCTTCACCATATATCTTGGTTATATCCTTGATAAACCGAGGCTCCTTTAAAACTGCGACAGCATCCTCATAACTGCTGACTAGCCAGCCGATGCTGCCATCAGGGAACCTTAGCTTAAGCACGGGATTATTCTTTCGCAAGTTTTCATAAACAGGGTAAGGGTTAGCTGTGAACTCCTTGGTGAAAAGGTTGTTTACAACATCATTTGTATTCATGCTATATTCCCCTCTCGTTACATAATACTGACATTATATGGCATTCCTACTGCTGAAAACAGGTTTTAAAGTATGAATTTATCTAATCTAAGACTAAGTACTAGGGGCTAGTTATTGTTATGAAAAAATCGAAAGTTAGACATGATCTGATATTTATATATCAAATAGAGAAACTATTTCCAATGTTTAGCGTTTAATACTATGACGAATTGGAAAATTTAAACTAGAGTTAGAAGGAGTCTACGAATGAAACTGAAGAAGTTATCGATTGTAACAGTGCTGGCATTATCTCAAGTGGCAGCAGGGATACCTGCCTCAGCAGAAGCGGCTAACAAGGGGTTACAGCAAGGTAAAGTTGCTCAAGAGGCGCGGAATACGGCTCCTTCAGCAGGAGAAGTTAATTTAAATCAGAAAATCCCTCCATCAACCGACGTAATCCAGGAGCCAGAAGAAACGGATTCTATGGAAACTGAGGGTACGCAAGATGTGCCAACCGTTCCACCAGTGACAGAGATTCCGTCAAACGAGGGTGAAGCAGAACCTGAGAAGCCGGTAAATCTGAATGAACTCATTCTTTATTTTAATAGTACTAAGATGGAACACGGAGGCAAGGTCTACAATTCTCCCCAGCCCATGCAGGTAAAGAAGGGCGTTTCCTATGTACCTATTCGAGCGCTGGTAGATCGTGTCGGTTTTAAAGTTACCTATGATAAGAAAACCAAAGAGACGGTTATTATAAAAGGAAAAAATGAGCTTCGGTTCAAAACAGACAGCAACAGCTACACGGTAAATGGTGTGAAGAAGGCAATGAAAGGCACTTCATATCAGACAAAGAACACCTTCATGGTTCCTTTAACAGCCATTACACAAGCTCTGAATATTCCCTATAAAGCAGATAACGTGGGCAAGCGGGTTATCATGAGCTTGGAAACCAAGCCGGTGGCTAAGTTTACGATCGAACAGAAAGAGGTATTGGCAGGTGAAACGTTCGTTACATATAAGACGGAAACGGAATCCCCTCTGAACCTTCCAATTGTAGATGAACGCTGGGAAGGTAAACAAGATATTTTTGACACACCGGGTGATTACATAGTCAGTTATTCCGTACAGGATGCAGCCGGTAACTGGAGTGATCCATATACGCAGACAATAACGGTGACCAAGCCTAACGAGCCGCCGGTTGCTTCCTTTACAACAGACAAGGCCGAATATAAAATGGGTGAGCTTATAACGATTACCGATGAAAGCTATGACGATGACACAATCATGAACCATCAATGGGAGAATAAAGCATACGCCTTCTTTACCCCAGGGCCCAAGACGATCAAGCTTACGGTTACCGATAATAAAGGACTCACTTCAACTTTCGAGACGATGATCAATATTACGAATGAAACCCTCTATAATGAAAATGATTTTAACATGCTCTTTATTCCTGAGGGAGAGAAGTTTATTTTCGATAGTGGATCAGTTCCTTCGAGACCGAAAATAAGCTATATGTTCCAGGATGAAGCGAGTACACTCATTCGAAGCAATAGTCCTGAAACAGTTAATAGTGAGGGAATAGTATATCGTGAAACCGCGGCAGGCGATATACGCTTTATGATTCATCATGTTAACAATCTGGCGAAGAATGTGAAGATGTATGTAGTAGCAACGAATTTGAATGATACCGATGCGGAGTTAAGAACGGATTATCTTGGGTTTGCAGGACCAACTTATATCGCTACAGCTGCCGGTAAAAAGTCCGTTTTGAACTACTTCCAGTCCATGCAGGATGGCTCCAAGCAGTCAACAATAACGATTAAGCCGAATGAGCGAAAGCTGGTTATGCTGGAGCTTAGCAAGACCCGAATGAAAACAGGAGATGTCATCTCACTCTTTTCGGATGTTTACAGTGATGCTCCGCTTCAGTTCGATGTGATTATGATTGATGAAAAATCAGATCCGCTAACCGTTCTGGATCAACTGCCAATTCTGGATCGAGACGGTGTACACAACCGGGGCACTTATCCGAATTCTACACGTGTTATCCGCTATATGGAATTAGTGGGGAGTGAAGCGCAGCGCCTGACTCTGGGTGATAACCTGGATGATCCGAACCTTCAGGGAATGGATCCTATGTACGGTGAAGTGGCATTCAATACAGGTAATTTCGGTGTATTATATAAAATCACACTGGATCGAGTTGCACCGAATACATTAGTTTCATTCAATCCTAGAGGCGGGAAGTACTCCGGTTACGCGATGGTAAATGGCTCGATTACAGCAATCTATTCTGCTGGTCAGGTCAAACCGGATGAACAAGCAGTCTTATACCGTACTGGTGAATATGAGCAAAAAGTTGAAATATTATTAACCGCAGCCCCTGGCAGTAACCTTCCTGTCAACCTCTTATTTACTCCATTGCCGAAATAGAGACGGGGGAGAGGTAAGGACAGGCATAAGCCGCACAAGAACGGAGAGTGATCTCTGTTCTTGTGCGGTATTTTTTTATTTACTTACCCTGTTCTCTGTGGAGAGGTCCCCCATACAGAATTTCAACTGCTCTTCTAATGTTATTGTACTATATTAAGTTACTGCCGATTCATGACTTACATATTTGGAGATGAATGGAGAGTGTAATATTTAAGAAAATTCGTTAGACTATGAGGACATATGTCCTATCCTAACCGAGTGGTCATGTTTTTTAATAATAATCAAAATAGTGTATGAGGAGTTAAGACAGTGAGAGGAATTATTTTCGCATTTTTAGGAGGGGCTTGCATAACACTTCAAGGTGTTGCTAACGCCCGAATAAGTCAGGACATCGGTACTTGGCAGGCTGCTGCGATTACCCAGTTAACTGGATTTGTAATGGCATTTATAATCATGTTGTTTCTCAAACAAGGAAATTGGAAGGGATTTAAACAGGTCAAACCGCTATATTTGTCCGGAGGTGCCTTAGCCGCCATTATCATATTCAGCGAGGTTACCGCTATTCAGAAAATTGGTGTTACATTTACGATTGCTGCCCTGCTTATTGCCCAGTTGTTTCTAACCTTTATTATTGATATCAACGGTTGGTTTGGTGTCGTAAAGAAGAAAATGAGACTTCCACAGTTCATTGGCATCGGGATGATGATTGCAGGAGTAATCATTCTTAAACTGTAATAGAAGAAGTTATGGAGGCGGATAACATCGTGAATGAGGATTTAGATCGTAAGCGGCTAGAGCTTTATATGAAGGACTACAAATTGGAAACTATTTTTAACGAGGAACTTCTGCCGCATCTGTCTTTATACTCGTTTAATCAAGGGGAGTTTATTTGTACGCAAGGAGAACCTTCCAGCATGATGTATATTCTTGTTAAAGGGAAGGTGAAGATTTTTACTACCTCAGCGGAAGGGAAAGCACTTATTCTATCCTTTATGAAGCCACTTGAAGTAATCGGGGATATCGAATACTTGCAAGGTTTGGACATGATTAATACGGTTGAGGCTGTTTCTCCAGTCAAGATGATCGGTGTTCATCACCGCTGGCTGAATAAGTATGGAAAAGATCATGCGCCTTTGCTGCAATTTTTACTGGATATTGTATCAAAAAAAATCTATATGAAATCCAATTTCTTAAGCTTTAATCTTATGCATCCGGTAGAAGTGCGTCTGGCAAGTTATTTGATGTCTGTTTCTTATGATGAGTCTGATGCAATCATCAAAGGTGAGTTCAGTACTCTCAGCCTGGTAGATGCAGCGAACCTCATCGGGACCAGTTATAGACATTTAAACAGGGTCATTCGCAAGTTCTGTCAGGAGGGCCTTTTAGAGCGTAAAAGAGGATTTATTCAGATAAAGGACAGAGAAGGATTAAGTATAAAGGCAGAACATAATATTTATGAACAGTCACTGTAAGGAAATAAAATGATCAACTAGGAGTGCATTTCATGATTTTAGGAATGATGTTAGCCATAATTGCGGGTTCACTGGTAAGTTTACAAACTATTTTCAACAGCAAGGTTAATGAAAAGGCGAGCCCTTGGTCAACTACTGCGTTAGTACTTGGCCTCGGTTTTGCGGCATCATTGATTATCAGCTTAGTCGTTGAAGGGAAGAATACATTTACTATTTTTGGGCAGATGCAGCCATGGTACTGGTTCAGCGGAATGATTGGCGTGGGCGTTGTTATCTGTTTGGTGCATGGTATAAGGCTTCTTGGCCCCACATATGCGATTTCAGTTGTGATGACCTCCCAACTAGGCTTTGCTCTGTTGTGGGACTCTTTAGGATGGTTCGGTCTGGAAAAGGTTCCGTTTACATTCAATCAGCTGCTGGGTGTGCTGGTAATCATTTGTGGTATTATCGTATTTAAAAGAGGGGAAGCCGCGTGATTGGTAAGATGATGGCAAGATGAATAAACCGATTTGCTCAGGCAATCCAATGAGTATTGATGGAGTGTTATGATGTAGGGTACAATATTGGAATGATCCGGGATAAAGGGGAGGTACAGAAATTGAACAATTCATCGTGCAAGAAACCGGCAATGGCCTGCCCATCGACTTATAAAACGTTTAGTTTGGCACTTCAAGCACTTGTTGTGCTGGAGAAGCAGTCCGGAAAATGCTCAAGCGGGGACATCGCGGCTCATCTCCATACAGATGCAACGCTGCTGCGGAGAATTCTAAAAGCCTTGGCTCATGAACAAATTATTGAGGCGCGTGAGGGAAGAGACGGAGGATACCGTTTACGTAAGAGCGCTGATTCAATATCTCTAGCCGACGTATACAGTGCACTTCAAATTCACACAACGATTGCAGACAGCATGTTGGACGCCGCAAGAGAAAACTGTGTCGGCGGACAGATGAAAAATGCATTTTCAGATATTTTGGATGAGATTGAAGAAAGTACGCTGCAAGTTCTGAAGTCATACACCATTGCAAATATCGTCGAGAAGATTATGTAATGTATTGACAATAGAATTATGAATGGCTTATACTGTGCAATTATTAGCATAGTATAATCATAATCAAAACTGTGCATAATTTTACACATAAAAAAACAGGAGTGTTCCATATGTCCCTAAAGAGAGAAAATAACTACTTCAATTTGGTGAAAGAACGGCGCTCGGTACGCTATTATGACCCATCCATAACGATTCCAAGAGAAGAGATGGAGGAGATCTTAACAGAGGCAGCATTAGCGCCCTCATCAAGCAATCTTCAACCCTGGAGATTTTTGGTTATTGATGAAAAGGAGTTAAAAGAAAAGCTTCATCCGATTGCCAATAATCAGAATCAAGTGCTGCAGGCATCCGCTGTCATTGCAGTGCTGGGTGACATGAAGTGGTATGAAAAAGGAAAGGAAATCTATTCACAAGCCTATGAAGCAGGGCTTATGACAGAGGATATTAAAGATCGCTTTATTGCGTCTTCTGCTATGTATCACCGTTTAGATGATGCCAAGAAGAAGAGCATTGTGGATATTGATGGCGGTCTTGTCTCTATGCAGCTGATGTTATCCGCTAAGGCAAGAGGCTATGACACGGTTCCGATGGGTGGATTTAATGCCGAAAAATTCAAACAGGAATTTAACGTTCCGGATCAGTACGAAACTATTATGCTCATCGCGATCGGTAAAGCTGCGAATCCCGGATTCCCTTCTGTAAGACTTCCACTGAATGAAATTACTTTTTGGAATCAAATTATATAATAAATAGTGACTATAAAAGATAAAGGTGCTATACTAATAACATCAAAATTTCAATTAGGTTGCTAACACCTATATAAAACAATCAGACAGGGGAACAGATACAATGAATATATTAGTTGTTAAAGCAAACAACCGCCCAGCTGCAGAAGCTGTGTCTAGTAAAATGTACGAGACTTTCATGGAAGAGATGAAAGGAACCAATGTAACTACTTATGATGTATACGAAGAGGACATGCCATACTTCGGACAGGATCTGTTTAACGCATTCGGAAATGTTCAAAACGGGGTAGAATTATCCGATGTAGAAGCACGTCTGCTTGCTGCGAAACAAAAAGCAATGGATGCATTGTCTGCAGCGGATGTCGTAGTATTTGCATTCCCGCTTTGGAACCTGACGATTCCTGCTAAGCTGCAAACATTTATTGATTATGTATACCAAGCCGGGTTTACATTCAGATATAATGAAGAAGGCCAATTAGTTGGGATGATGAAAGACAAGAAGGCTATTCTGCTTTCTGCTCGTGGCGGTATTTACTCAACGCCTGAAACAGCTCCAATGGAAATGGCAGTGAGCTACATGCGTAATGTTATTGGCGGCGTATTCGGAATGGAGATCATTAATGAAGTTGTGATCGAAGGTCATAATGCATTCCCTGCCCGCAAAGATGAAATTATTGCTGAAGGTTTGGAAAGAGTTAAAGCAGCAGCAGCTGAGCTACAAAAACAAACCGTATAATTGAGCTTTCTCAAAAGTAGATTTCTTGATTAACGAGGCAGCTCATTCGAGAAAATCACACAAAATATAAAGACATGGTGATGCTAGGGAGGATATCCCGGCACCGCCATGTCTTTATTTTGTCTATGGATTTCTGTGCAAGCCTTTTTTGTTCGGAAATTTGGCTGTTTTATTGAGGACACCTGTTCTTTAGCCCTATTTAAACCGGTGTTGAAAAGGCACAAGAACATGACCTTCAAATGAATAACATAATAGATGAGAACACAAAAAGCGAGGTGATTAAGGTGTCTGCTGGAAAAAAGAAGAGATCTCGCCGTCATAGAGAAACAGACCAATACGTGGGGAAGCCGGTCATGGTTGTTTTAAAGGATGGAAGTTATTATATTGGAATTCTCAATGATGTTAATAAGGATGCACTTACTCTTTCCGGAATTCAGCCTGAAATGAGGCTCCCTGATTACTTTATGAGTAATCAAGCTCAAGATCGGGCACAGATTTCGGGCTTCTTAAGTAATCTATTTGGCAGCTTTGGAGGCTTTGGAGGTGGAGGCGCAGCAGGAGCGGAAGCTGGAGTTGGAGCTAATGAAGGCGGGGGCGGCAGGATGAATCTTTTTGAAATGTTCGGGAAAATCATGCCCCATATCCAGGTTGGTATAAAAATGGTTAAGACAATTATGCCGTTGATCGGAATGTTTAAAATATAGGAATCCCTGAGGCTGTCGAAGACATTAAGGTCTAAAGCGCTTGAATAAATCAAGCGCTCTTTGTGTTTCCTAGTGATGGCTCCAATGCATTGGATAAATAAGTGAAGCGGGTATTCGTGTAGTATGATCACCTTTTGCTGCATTAAGCTGTGTTTGTGTGAGAAAAAGGCTGCCTGTCAGGTCGGCGCCCCGAAGATCAGCATCCCGAAGATCAGCTCCAATGAGGTCCGCCACTCTCAAATCCGTTCCTTTTAAGTTTGCAGCAATTAAATAAGCTCCTCTTAAATTAGCGCAGCGGAGATCGGCGCCTTTCAAGTTGGCACCCATGAGGTCGATTCCCCGACCTTCGATTTTTGGCTTGAAAGCCGGACTCGGATTCTGCTGCTTGGCTTCATTCCGAACGAGTTCGCTTGTTCTTAGAAGAAGTGTGTTGACGCTGGCACGATGAGAAGCGACATCAAGTTCCAGAATGAATTGTGGGCTCAGACTTGTAAGTCTTTGGGTATCCTGCTCAGCGAGTCGAAGTTCTGAATGGATAGGATGAGCCCCATTAAGGCTAAGCGCTTCAGATAGATACCAGAGAAGTTCATGGAGCTGCCACATGACCGGGAAGACTTGATACATTTCAGCTGCTGACTTTGGATTGTTACGCCAATCCTGACCACCATAAGTAACCTGAGAAACTTGTTGCCCGGCACCAAAGCAATCATATACCGTACAGCCGCGGAAGCCTATCTGTCTTAGTTTTGTATGAACCCTGCACCGGAAATTATCCTGAAGATGTTTGCATGGATGTCCTGCATCCTTACTCACGGCGAAATCAACGGAAGCAGAGAAGGGGAGTGCAACACAGCAAAGGCCGAAGCAGTTCTCGCAATTTGCTTGAAGATGGCTACGATCCAGAAATGGCTTCGTTTTTGAGTCATGATCCTGATTCATTTATACATAAACTCCGTTTCTCGTTGGAATAATTACAGAGCCTGATTATGCATTAAAACAGCAGGTCTGGGACATATTAACTGTAGTTCATCAACAAAGAAAGTTAGAAATAATACGGATTCAATCTATAAAAAGATGAAAGTGGGATCAACATGTCGGATTTTAGTGATCAAATCGAGAGTCAACTTAAAGATCTGCTGCATGGAAGCGAAGGTTTGGTCATTAAACCACTTGGGAAACAGATTGTTATAGGTTATATGGCAGGCATGGTTGATAGTGCACAATTGAACTTGAATCTTATTGGCAGGTTAGTGCCCCTGGATCATGTGAATACATTGGAGGAGTTATCCGATCATATAGCTATTGGTGATTGTAAGCCATTTGATAAGCTCTCTGACGCAATAGAAATGCTGTTAAGCGGATTTGCTATTGTGCTTCTTAAGGGAGTAGACGGAGGCTTAATCGTCAATGTAACTAACATTCCATCGCGAGCTTCTTCCAGTGCGGATACCGAATCGACCATTTATGGTCCCATGATTGCTTTTAGCGAATCGACGGAGAAGAACATTGCCTTGCTTCGGGCTTATATAACCAGCGATAAACTTATTCAGGAAAAAGTGCAGCTGGATTCAGAAACCAACACAACGGCAACATTGCTGTACATGAATCAAGAGGAGAAGAATCCGTTTGTTGACCTGATCCGCACTCGAATAAAAAACAAAAAAATCAAAGGGATAATTGGAAGTCCTTTATTTCTCAAACTGTTGACAGATACTAAATATTCAGTATTTCCCCAAATGGGTTTATCGGAGCGTCCTGACCGTACGGCTCAAGCCATTCTGGAAGGCAAGGTCGTCGTTATGGTGGAGGGAAACTCTCAGGTCATTATCGGTCCGAATACATTTACCGATTTCTTTCAATCCGTTGAAGACCGATATTCAACGTGGGGAATTGGTATGTTTAACCGTTCGCTTCGGGCTCTCGCTTTGGTGATCTCTGTATTCATAACTCCACTGTATGTGGCTGCATTAACTTATCATTATGAAATGATTCCGATGCCGCTGCTTGAACCTCTTATTACTTCTCGCTCGCGTGTTCCGTTTCCTCCATTATTAGAAGCACTAATTATGGAGATTTCCATTGAGCTGTTAAGGGAAGCCGGTGCCCGCCTGCCGACGAAAGTAGGTCAAACGATGGGTATTGTAGGCGGTATTGTTATCGGACAAGCAGCTGTAGAGGCAGGATTTACGAGTAATATTCTGATACTACTCGTTGCACTCGCTGCGCTTGCTTCGTTCACCACGCCCAATTATATGATGAGCTCGTCCATCCGGGTTATCCGGTTTCCGATGTTAATTGCTGCCGGAGCATTGGGGCTTATTGGAATTACATTTTTTACGGCGTTTCTAGTGATTCATCTGCTGCGGATGACTAGTTACGGCAAGCCGTATATGTATCCCCTATATCCTCCAAATAAATCGGGGCTGATCAGCAGCATGCTAGTGACCGAAGCTTCACAGTTTCGATATCAGACAGATCTCACCAAAAGCAACGTTAAACAACAAAGTAAATCATGGATTTCTAGATGGTTTAAATCTAACGACAACGAATGAACGCGAGGTTGAGCGATGAAGGTACTTTCAAATCCCCCTAAAAATAGTCAGATCCATGCTTATCTCCTGTTCTATTTCATATGTAACGTTCAAATTGGAGTTGGAATATTCAATTTTGAACGTTACATCTTTGAGACAGCAAAGCATGATGCATGGATTTCTGTTATTCTTGCAGGTCTGGTTGCACATCTGTTCGTTTGGTTCATTGTTCGGGCACTTCATAAGTACGAATCGACAGATTTGTACGGCATTCACTTTGACATGTATGGCAAAGTCATTGGAACGGTATTTAACTGTATCTATATGTTGTACTACTTATGCATTACCATCATTATCATGAGGAATTATATTGAAGTCATTCAAGGCTGGATCTTCCCAGATATTTCTTCGTGGGTGATTCTCGCGTTAATTTCATTATTAATCATCTTTGCAGGATTTGGTGGATTGCGAGTAATCGTAGGCATGTGCCTGCTTGGCTTTATTGTCATTATTTTCACCATGTTATTGTTCCATTCATCGCTGGAATATGCCATTTGGTCACAGCTGCTTCCTGTCTTGGAAACGAAAACGGCTAATATTATAGACGGGGCGATCAGAATGAGCTTTAGCTTGGCAGGCTTCGAGATTATTCTGTTCATTTATCCTTTCGTTGTTAATAAAGAGCGTGCCATGCTGCATTCACAGCTTGCGGTTGGGTTCGCGAATCTTGTGTATTTAATCATCATGGTGCTTTCCATCGTATATTTCTCTTCTAATCAATTGGAACGTTCAATCTGGCCTTCCATTAACATGCTTAAAATTGTGAAGTATCCTTTTCTGGAACGACTCGAGTTTATTGTGGTTTCCGTATGGATGCTCGTGGTTATAACAGGAATTTTGATAAACACATGGGTCGTAACTCGAGGGTTTAAACGGATGTGGAATCTCAATCAGAAAGCAACCCTAGTGTTCATTATTGCATTGGCAATGGGAGTTGCTGTAACCATTAAAGGACATGAAACCGTTGATCAGGTAAACAAAATCATCGGGATGGGAAGTCTCGCATTTTCTTTTGTATATCCATTTCTCCTAAGTTTGCTCGTGCTTATTGTATTTAAGTTTCGTGGACGGAGGCGATCGAATAAAAAAGGAGGCAGTCAATGAGAAAAGTTCAGTTAAGCTTAATAATAGTTCTGCTGCTAGTTCTTACTGCATGCCACCATACCAGTGTGCTTGAACGGCAATCCATAATGGTGGCATTGGCGTATGAGGCGAAGGAGAATAAAACTTTTCAAGTGACAGGAACGTTCATCGAAGCACAATCGGGACAAAAGGAAATGAGCCGGTCCGTGTCGGTTGAGGCAGATACGAGTAAAGGCGCTCGTCTCAAGATGAATCAAATGCTTCCATATGAAGTGGCCTCAGGTCAAACACGGGTCATTTTGCTGAATCGGGGTATCTTTCAGTATAAAATGTTACATGAAATTGATGTTTTGAGCCGTGACCCGTTTTTCGGAGATATGATCAAAATAGCTATTGTGGATGGTTCTCCAGGAGATTTGCTTACACATCCATATAAAAACTATTCGAACATAGGAACTTCACTAAATGACTTGTTAGATCATAATACGAGTGTGAACTGGGTTCCGAATATGACTTTGCATGACTTCACACATTCCACAGGAACAAACAGACTGGATATGGCCATCCCTGTAATCAAGCGTGAAGAAGAAGAAATTACATTAAGCAGCATTGCTTTAATACACAGGAATCAGATCGTCGGGGAAGCAACCCCGAACGAAGGCTTCTTTCTGAAGACACTGAAAGGCTCCAATACACCTTATCTGTACGAGTTAAAGATAAAGAAAGAAGATACAAAAGCCAGCGGCATGGATCAATTTCTTGAAGACGGTGCTAATGAGATAAAAGTGGTGTTTAATGTGACCAGGAACAAAGGGAAGATAAAGCTTGTAGACCGAAAGAATATCAAATTTACTGCCCATATTGATATTGATGTGGACATTCAGGAAGTATCCGAACAATATAGATTTAATGAGAAAGGCGCGATTGAGGCGCTGGAGAATCAATTAAATATCGAATTAACGAATCAGCTGCAGGAATTTCTGGATAAGCTTCGTAGATTAAAATCCGATTGTGTTGGCTTTGGGGAGGTTTATCGCAGTAAGGTGGGCAATTCCGCACAAGTGGAGGAAAGATGGCACGATGAGTTTCCGGAGTCTACAATCAAAGGTAAGGTGACCATTCAAGTGATTCGAACAGGAATTATTGAGTAAAAAAAGAACCGCTCATGGATAATGGACGCAATAATGCTTCCATTATCCGTAGAGCGGTTTTTAATTATCCTTAAGGAAGAATGTTTCCGGCTGCACGATAAATCTCGTACCATTCCTCGCGTGACAGGCGAATGTCGGCTGCTTTAATGCAGTCTTTCAACCGTTCAATATTCATGGTACCAATGACAGGCTGCATGTTCGCTGGATGACGAAGCAGCCATGCAACTGCGATCGTGGTGTTGCTTACATTATATTTCTCAGCGATTTCATCGATTTTGCTGTTCAATTCAGGGAACTTATCGTTACCGAGGAACACTCCTTCGAAGAATCCGTATTGGAAAGGTGACCATGGTTGAATCGTAATGTCATGTAACCGGCAGAAATCCAGTACACTTCCGTCACGGTTTACTGCGGAGTTATTCTCCATATTGACATTGATTCCATTAGAAATCATGTTTGCATTCGTGATACTAAGCTGTAGCTGATTAACTACGATAGGTTGTTTGACCACTTTTTTCAAGAGCTGAATTTGCATCGGATTCTGATTGGAAACACCAAAATGCCGCACCTTACCGGAGGATTCTAGTTGATCAAACGCTTCAGCAACCTCTTCAGGCTCAACGAGCGCATCCGGACGATGAAGAAGCAGAACATCCAGGTAATCGGTTTTCAATCTTTTCAAAATGTTATCAACTGAATTCAGAATATGCTCTTTGGAAAAGTCGAACATGCCTGGACGAATTCCGCATTTGGATTGAAGTATCATTTGTTCACGGACCGTAGCATTCATATGTACTGCATCTGCAAAGATCTCCTCACACGTTCCGCCGCCATAAATATCGGCATGATCAAAGAAGTTTGCGCCTTCTTCCAGTGCGGTTTGGACAAAACGCTCAGCTTCAGTCTTATCGAGTGAGTTGATTCGCATGCAGCCAACGGCTACAACCGGCACTTCAAGTGTACTACTGCCAAGTTTAATCTTTCTCATATAAGTAGGGCCTCCATATCAAGTTAAGTTTTAATGTGATGCAGACAAACAATTACCGGCATGCCTTATGTATATTGTGACACGCAGGTGAGGGAGTATCAACATATTTTTAAACTAAAGCTCTGACGTTTCGGATGACGATATGACTGTGCGGCAGGGAGGGCATATCATGAAAGCTAAAGCTTACATCCTGCACGGGTACCTGGTAGCTCATCTTATTTGCCAGAAAATCAATACTTTCCTTCATAATTTCAAGTGTAATCCATTCACCGGCGCAGCGGTGTCCTGTATCATGATCCCCGCCGCCTTGAGGAATAAAATTGAACGGGCTGCCGTTCCAGTCATTGAACCGGTCAGGTCGGAATAACTCGGGTTGTTCCCACAGATCAGGATGGTGATTGGTCCCGTATAAATCAAGAATGGTCAGCACGCCTTCATTGAATTGATAACCATTCCAGGTGAAATCTTTGACCGCACGTGCCGGAACAAAAGGAAAGAAAGGATAGAATCGGCGTACTTCTTGAACAAAGTTCTTCAATTGCTGCTCATCTGCCGATTGTAATTTTAGCCGTTCTTCCGGTTGTTGAATAACGGCGAGAGCCGTGAAGCAAATATAAATCGAAACAGCAACTATAGGCCGCAAAATATTTATGATCTCAACCGCCACAATTTTTTTGTCGAGAAGTTCCCCGTTTAGGTCCCGATGCCACGAAAAAGAGTACAAGGCTGTATTCTCTGGTGGTTCCATTGCACCTGTACGTACACTTTCAACGAGTTCCTGAACCCATTTCTCTATTTTGGAACGCGCATTCCTTCCCTTTATATGCTTGAATCCCAAGGCAGCTGTCGCTTCAATCATGGAACCGAGCCATTCAGTCTTCTCTTTAACTTCTTCTTCGGCCAAAGGCACGCCAGCCCATTCACAAGCTGTACGGCACAATAATTCTTTAGCTTCTTCATAGATCGTTATTTCTTCTTTGTGTTCCCAACGGCGAACAGCAAGTTCCCATTGTTTACGCGTAATATCTCTCATGGATTGAAGTGCTTCACCTGACATGACAGACATAAACATGGCTTTCCGGTGGCGATGTGCCTCTCCATCAAGCGTCTGAACACCATCTTCACCAAACAGGGTCTTCAATACTCTCTTCGGGGCTGCGCCGTTCCGCTTGAA
The DNA here is from genome assembly GCF_001373415.1 of Paenibacillus dakarensis. GTDB lineage: Bacteria > Bacillota > Bacilli > Paenibacillales > Paenibacillaceae > Paenibacillus_AQ > Paenibacillus_AQ dakarensis. The sequence goes on from NZ_CDSE01000012.1 coordinate 53,323, forward strand.
TTTCTCAGAATCATATATTAATTTGGCTGCTTCTTCACCCCGTATACATATCGCCCGTTCACCTAACAGGCGTGTTTCAAAAATATCGGATTGAAAGCCGATGGCTCTGTTCGTAATGTACAAGTATCCCTCTCTTAGTACACTCAAGCTGTTATCGAGTCCGTCTTCCTTAGGAATGAAATTTTTCTGTTCCATCATCGAAGCCTCCTATACTCCTTTTATTTTTCGTATGTAACGCAGTACTTTATTAATACCCGTTAAGATCACAGTTGAACGAAAGGAGGACTATTTAGAAGCTTGTCAATAGCTTGTGAGGTATGATAACATTTTCAGGCATGTGAAATGACGTAGACTTCATTTAACTTCTAATTGTGATACATAGAGTTGTAATCATATTTTATTATTGTTGTTAAGCTAGTGTGTTCAGACATAAGGGAGTTGTTGAATTTGAAAAAGTGGTTTGTCTCGCTTGCTTTTTTGCTGCTGATCGGATGTCAGTCCGCTGAATCCATGCAGAACAGAGATATAAGTGCTGAAGACAGCACAGAAAGTCAGGTTGCGGAGAAGGAGCCTGAAAAGACCCATGAGACGGTTTCGATTCCAAGAGATCAGATTCATAAAGGTAATCTGCTATTGGTTAACAAGGATAATCCGGTAAATGAGGCGGGTATTCCTGCTGATATTGTAAATCTATACGACAATAATGAACTTACAGAGGGATTTGCCTTGTTAGACAACACGATTCAATTATCGACTGGCGTAGTTGAGAAATTTGGAGAAATGGTTGATGCAGCGGCACGTCAAGGAGTTACGCATTTCATGATCAGCAGCGGTTATCGTAATCTGGACGAGCAGCAGAGGCTCTATAAAGAGATTGGCTCTGATTATGCACTTCCGGTGGGTACAGTGAGCATAACGTTGGATTATCGCTTGATATCGGTTCAACATTGAAACCGATTGATCAAGCTCCTGAAGGAAAATGGTTGAAAGAGAATGCCTGGGATCTTGGATTTATCCTCAGATACCCTGTAGATAAAACCGCCATAACAGGCAT
>NZ_CDSE01000013.1 GCF_001373415.1 Paenibacillus dakarensis
GATCAAACTCTCCATTAAAGATCGAATCTTGTTCGATCGGCAGTCCCGTTAAGAGTTCCTATCCGGCTGGATGGAAGCTTAACGGGACGAGTAAGTGTTTGACTTGCTCATTTCAAAACTGACGAGAAATAAATTTCTCATTGTTGATCTTACCGAAGTAAGATCGGTTTAACTCACTCGTTGTTCAGTTTTCAAAGGTCAACTTCTTGCCCAGTCATTTAGCGACCGGATTTATAATATATCATAATCAATCGATATATGCAAGTTTTTTTTAATTTCTTCATCGAGCCGATCATGTTTCGTCGGCCGGATTTATAATATAACATTTTGGTCGCTAACTATCTAGATGTAAAATATTCCATGTCACATTGAAAGAAACAACATCAACTTTATCTTAAGCTTATCTAAACCGCAAAAGAAGCTGAAGTCCAGCCAAAATGGACCCAGCTTCTTAATTGATTCAATCTTCTAATTCAACGCTCTGGATACTCCCATCCATGTTTACTTCCCATTCAATCTCAATACCCTGTTTAAGACCAACCCCGTCCTCATCCTCAATGACTATTTCATCAGGTATATTTAAGGTCCGGTTCTCCCCGTGTTTAACTTGAACTTCTACCTTATTACCATTCACCTTCATGATAATGCCCTCATACTCAATGTACTGCTCAATGATATTGTTATTCGAATCTCTGATTGTTTTTAGTTTGCCTCCATCGGTCAGCAGCTCAGTCTTCTTATGATATCCGTTATTTATTTTCGTATCTTTAATAACCTTTTTAACTTTAACTCCTTCAGGAAGTTTTTCTGAATTTGTTTCGGTATTACCGTTGTTAGGATTCTTGGATGGTTGTGTCTCGTTTGGCGGTGAAGCTTCGTTTGCAGTATTCGGTTCTGGTGAATTGGTCTTTCCTGTTGAACAACCACTAAGTATAGTACTGATACAAACAAGGGATATAAATAACATATATATAGGTTTCTTCTGTTTGCTTCTCATCATGATTCCTCCAGATGTCAATATAGGCTTCTCTCTTTGCAACATAGCTTTTACATCTTACTTAAACTTCATACAAAAATTTTCGGCTATTTCCCGCTCCATAAATCAAACACGTTCCTTAAATCTGCATACACAAAACCCTCTGTTGATGGTTCATCAACAGAGGGTTTAATATTTCAGCATATGCTCGAATTGTATTTTAAGATAAAACTTGGGTTTTGACTGATAGAATGACTATACGGGCATAATCAGCCGTATGATAGTTCCTTCACCCGGCTTTGTTTCAATATTCAATTTAGCGCCAATGCCATGTGCACGTTCTTCCATACTGAACAGGCCGACCCCATGTCTCTCTTTATCAAAATCAATGCCTACTCCTTTATCAGCAATACAGACCTCTATCGATTTCTCCGATTGTTTTATTCGGACTTCAGCTTCATCAACATCAGCATACTTGCCAATATTTAATAATGCCTCTTGAATGATTCGATAAATCACCGTCTCCTGCTGATGATTTAACCGCTTGGTCAAATCCGATTTAAAATCCACTTTTATTCCATAGTGGTCTGTAAATTTTTCGAAATAGGTACGAATTGCAGGCACAACTCCCAGATCATCAAGTATAGAAGGCCGAAGCTGCCACGCTAATCCGCGAACATCTTCAATAATATGAGACACCTCTTGGCGGATTGCCGATAATTCCTCAAGAGTTGTGCTTCTATTTGGCTCCCCCTCCTCAGATATAAGAAGACGATCCATACTAATAAGCAGTGAGAATAAGCTTTGACCGATACCATCGTGAAGTTCACGCGAGAAACGTTTACGTTCTTCCTCCTGAATATCCATAACCTTAACCATCATTCGTTTTAATTCTTCTTCAACCGCTTTTAGACGGGTGATCTCATGCCGGATCGCCAAGAAGTGGATCGGTTGGCCTGCTTCATCAAATAAGGGCACAATCGTTGTGTCCACCCAGTAATAATTTCCGTCCTTCGCCTTGTTTCTAATCTCACCGTGCCACACAGAGCCAGACTTGATTGTTTCCCAAAGATTACGCATAAAATTTTTATCATGATACCCAGAATTAATTATTCGATGATCCTTACCGATTAATTCTTCCCGTGTGTATTTGGATATCTCACAAAATTTATCATTCACATAAACGATACGACCTTTAAGGTCCGTGACTGCAACAATAGAGGATTCGTCCAAAGCAACCTTTAAATCATTTAACTGCCGAAGTGAATTTTTCACATTATCCAATACAATGGGGTCAGCCTCCAGATGATCCAGATGATTCAGCAGTTCCTGTACATGCTGGCCTATAACCTCGGATGGATTAGCATTATCATGATTATTCAAAGGTCAACAGCCCCTTTTGCATTGCATATTTAATTAAGTCAGGTCGCGATTTCAGGCTTAATTTCTCCATAAGGTTACTTTTATGGCTTTCAACTGTCTTCACACTAATGTTTAGTTTCTCGGCAACCTCTTTGTTTGCATAACCTTTTGCTGTCCAGGAGAGCACTTCCTTTTCTCGTTCTGAAAGTGATTCAAACTCGTCTGAGCTCTCTCCATTTTTAACCCTGTCGATATATTGTCCCATTAAACGTTTCGTGGCAAGGGGCGTCAAATATGCATTCCCTTCAGCCACATTAAGAATTGCAGTAAGCAGTTCTTCATGTGGAGCATTTTTCAATATATAACCTGAAGCCCCCGCTTGAATTGCACGGAATAAATACTGCTCATCATCATGCATCGTCAAAACCAAAATATATATGTCCGGATGAAGCTGCTTTATTTCCTCCGTAGCAGTCATCCCGTCTTTTCCGTGCGGCATGCTTAAATCCATAAGGACAACATCCGGCTTCAATTCTTCAGCTAGACGAATGGCTTCATCTCCATCCGCCGCTTCTCCAACAACTTGTATATTTTGTTTTCCGCCAAGTAAAAACTTGAGTCCGGATCGAACGACGGCGTGGTCGTCCACAATCAACAGACGTATCATGATTTCCCTCCTATACCCGCGTTCCAGTAAAGTCAGACATATAACATGATATAAGAAAACAACAATCCCAGCAAATATGGATTGTTGTTATTATAAACAAAATATAAGGAAAACCTGCGGAATACAGCAGTTTAAATATTAAGCTTTTCCGGACCAGCTATATGCGAGCATGCTTTCTCAAGCATGTTAAGATCTGCTGCAGTGTACTTAGCTTCATTTCGGCGCCCGATCAGCAGGACTCCTTCAATACCGATATCCCCTTTGTGAATGGGCGCGGCAGCGGCGATAACCAAACGTTCAGCGAGCATAATGGAATCAGTACTCCGACGCTCTTCATCGGATATACATGTTCTCTGAACGATTCGGCCGATTCGGATGACTTCACCGGAAATCCCTTTGCCCGTACGGTTCACTATATAGCGATACTTTTCGTTGGTATTTCCCGAAGCTGCCTTCCATTGAATCTGCCTGGCAGACGAATCATACTCTGCAACCGCACAAAAATCACTTTCCGTAAGCTGACGAAGCTCTGTTAAATAATCTTCCCAACCCGCTTCACCCAAATGCATTTCAGGTCCCTCCATGGATATAACCTATTGTTTCCATATTCATTGTATCTTGAACAAGCGAATTTGTAGATCGGGGTATTCCCTGAAAAATCACTAAGGGTACACGTTCACTTCATATCCAGTTATGCGGTATTTTATCGTAATTTCGCTCCTGTCTCTATGATATATTTCACAAAAACAGGGTTATACCCTCGAAAAAATTCAGAGCGTTCCCTGATGTTCACAAGCGATCAAATCTTTTATGATAAATACAACAAGAGAACACGGGAGGCTGATTAAGGATGGCCATGACGATCGAACATCAACAAACCTTTAAAACCTGCTGCAATGCTAGTAGCTCGAATCAATCTTCAAATAAAGGTATCGGTCAGTATTTAACCGAAGAACAATTCAGATGCTTGGAGAGTATCATGCAGATCCGGAAGGTCGGAAAAGGATCATATTTGTTCTGGGAAGGTGAAAAGGCGGATAAATTGTATTATATTGTTTCCGGTCAAGTTAAGCTCCTGAAATCCACAGAGGATGGTAAAGACCTTATTCTTTCGGTTATGCAGAACGGAGACTTGATTGCGCAGTTTAACGGATTGAATAATACGTTATATGGATTTAGCGCTGAAACGATGAACGATCTCCAGGTAGGTGTAATCTTGCTTAAAGACCTCGAGGAATTGCTGATGCACCGTGGTGATATCGCATTACAATTTATGTACTGGTCCGGATTAAACAACCAGATTATCGAATCTAAGCTTCGGGATCTTCTGCTTCACGGAAAACCAGGCGCACTTGCTTCAACATTAATTCGCATGAGCAATACGTACGGGGTTCCTGCCATTGATGGATCTATCCACATTCAGATTAAACTAACGAATGCGGAATTAGGAGAAATCATCGGATGCACTCGTGAAAGTGTCAACCGTATGCTCGGCGATTGGAGAAACGAAGGAATTATCGATATAGAAGACGGCAAAATGATTATTCGTCAGATTCAAAACTTGCGCGAGATTAGCAAATGTCCAAATTCCTCCGGTTGTCCTGTTCAAATATGTCGCCTTTAAGCTGGTACGTGACTAATAAACAATAATAGACACCGCTCTATTCTTAGGAATAAGGCGGTGTCTATTGCTGTTCAAAGGATAGATATTTACATGTCCTGCTTCAGTCTCCGGACAATCTCATTTGCTGTTTTCTCGCCATTAGAAATACAATCAGGAATCCCTACACCATAATAAGAGCAGCCAGCTAACATGACATTCGGATACTTGCGGTCCAATTCCTGTTCAAGTGAATCGACAATCTCTTTATGCTTCATATGATAGTTGGGCATATTATCCTGCCACTTCGTGACTTCCGCAATAACAGGCTCAGCGACCAGTCCCAGACTGACAGAAATATCTTGCAGAGCCACCCTCGTCAGTTCTTCTACTGTCATATGTACAAGATCATTATAATGAGGATTGGAGCTCTTATAGAATAACCTGAGCAGAAGACGCCGCTTCTGAGACGTATGCTCCCATTTTCGACTGGTCCAGGTACAAGCATCACACTTAAGATCACTGTTTTTGGCAGATATAAAGCCTGTCCCGTCACTTGGAAGCTCACTGTCTGGAGCATCAAAGCCAAGATATATGCTGATCATGGATTTGGTGTGTAGCCGTGTGAACTTCTCTGATAGCGATTCATCCTGCAGCAGTTCCTGTGAGGGACGGCTTCCGCCGCTGAGAACAACATAGTCTGCTTGAATCACGGTTCCGTCAGCCAATGTAATAACATATCCCTCGTCACTGTTTACCAGAGACTCTGCCTTTACCCCTTTATGGATTTCAGCACACTCAAGCAATTGTTCCATTCGATTAATAAGAGTGAATACTCCGCCTTTAAAAGAGATAAACTTTTTGTTGCCGGCACCTAAATAAATATGCCTGTTCTCAAACAGTCCTTTCATAATGCTTCCGTACTGATTCTTATAATCAAGTAGGTAAGGAAAGGTTGAAGCAATGGTCAAATCATGCAGTTCACCTGAATATACACCGGAGATTACGGGTGCTATTTGTTTCTGCACAAGCTCCCGGCCAAGAAATGTCTCCAAAAACATTCCAAGAGAATCATGCTTCTCAAATGTTTCGTTAGGTGTGTAGAAATCCTTCAAGGCTTCAACCTTGCCTTCGGCAGACACAAGCTCACTTTCAGCCAGTGATTTCAAGTCCACCGGAATGCCGAAGACAGCATCAGCAGGAATTCTCTTCAAACCGTCTTCTGTATAGATGTATGAAATGCCCGTTGCATTATAAACGACCTCATCTGTTAAACCTAACTCTTCTATTAAAGGAGCAACATTGGACTTGCGGGCAACAATGGAATCGGCTCCGGTCTCCATGATGAAATCCTCATGAGAAACGGTGCGGATTTTGCCGCCTAATGTATCATTACTTTCTACGAGTACCAGGCGCATATCTAAGTTGTTACGTCTCATTTCATTCTGCAAGTAATATAAAGTGGATAAGCCGGTTATTCCACCGCCAATCACAACAGTTGTTCGCACTATATATACACCTCATATATGTAGGTTATTTTCTCGATTATCCTTTATGATAAACAAAATATCCAAGTTCAAATATAACACAAACTTTAATAAATAGCGGGTACTCGTCCCCTCAATTATGTGAACAGACAGAACAAAAGCCCTGCGAATGACTCACAGAGCTTTTGTATATATCATGGGAAGCGGTTTTCATGTCTCTACTTAAGCTTAAATAAGCTATGGTGGAATATCGGAATGATTAGGACCAGGCCTGTCTCGATTCCTCACTTTCGTGTTCATGGTATCAACAACCTTTCCGGCAATGACTTACTGTCAGTTATCCGTTCTGAGTTATGATAATATTCCACTTCCCACTTGTTATAATATTACCCTCTATTCCTGGATTGAAACACCTCCACAGTCACAGCATAATTATTTCTCTTCAGAGATAACAATGCCTCTCAATCTTTCGTTAATACATCCAGTATTCCCGAAGGCAGTTTGAACTGATGGTTGCTAATCTGAATGCTTTTTAGCTCATCCAGAATCGGCTCTTCAGGATGTGATTTCTTGATCATCTGAACCTCACGCTGCAGTCTCTCCATTTGGTGATCCAGCGCATTTGCTGTATCTGCCGCTATTTTTAATTCACGCAAAAGCTTTTCAGGTACAGACTGGTTATATTTATAAAAGATCTTATGCTCCAGGCTCGCCCAAAAATCCATCGCAATGGTCCGGATCTGGACCTCCACACACACATGCTCCACACGATCCGAGAGAAACACGGGAACTTCAAGGATTAAATGCAAGCTTTGATATCCGTTTGGTTTTGGATTCTTAACGTAATCCTTCACTTCCAAAACTTTCAGATCATTTTGATTCTGCAGCATATTGCTGACGTTATAAATATCGGATAAAAAGGAGCAGGTGATCCGGAGCCCTGCAATATCCTTAATATGTTCTTCAATAGACTCCAGTGAAAGATCAATCCCTTTTCGATACACCTTCTTCAGAATGCTTTCCGGCGTTTTCAAACGGGATTTCGTATGCTCGATAGGACAGTAGTCATGCAAGGTTTGGAACTCTTCCTTCAATATATCAATCTTCGTCTCCATCTCATCCAGAGCAAATTTATACTTCATCATAAAGCGTGTAATTTCATCTTTCATGATTTTCAGCTCAGCTATTTGCTGTGTCTTCATTTCAAGTCGTCCTTTCAATTGCAAATCTATCAAAAAGAAAGTTAATGCATATGCCTTACATTCATTATTCCTTCTATATAAATATTAAACTTTATGAGTATAAAACTGCAACTTTTCGAAAATTATTTGTTCGCAATTGATTTTCTATCGATGATTTTTAACTCGTACAGAAGCGATCTGCGGATATGCAATGCCGAACAAAATAATAATGACACCCAGCCATTGCAGCATGGAAACATGCTCCCTTAATACGAGCATCGAAACGATAACAGCAACGGGAAGCTCTCCTGCACCAAGGATCGTTGCAAGGCCAGTACTGATCTTAGGCGCCCCCAGCGCGAATAACAAAACCGGCAGCACCACACCAAATAACCCCAGAATGAGTCCGTAGATCCATAATCCTTGAGCAGGTGATACCTCTAAGAACACTTTCGGAGTAAAAATGATTGTTAACAAGATTAACCCGCCGCACGACATATAAAAGCTGCGTGTGATCGGTGACATCTGGGTCTCTACCCTGCCGCTGAAGAAAACAAACAGAGCCATCATAAACGCCGCAGCCAGGGCAAGTAATGTACCTTTCAGGTTAAGCTGGAGGGAACCGGCACCAAAGATTCCACCTGCAAGCACAGTTCCGATAAGAAGGATCACAACGGATATAAGGGTCGGTCTTGAGGGCATCTTCTTATTCACAATCGCTTCGATAACCACCCCCATCCAAGTAAACTGGAACAATAACACGACTGCGATCGATGCCGGAATGCTCTGAAGGGACAGATAATATGTCACGCCCGTTAGACAAGTGCAAATCCCAACGAGAGCCAGCTTGCCGAATTGTTTAAGGGATATCGTTCTTCTTGCAAAAATAAGCATTAATACCAGAAGGATAAGCCATCCGCTCCCGAACTGGCTGATCATCACCTCTTGAAACTCAAACCCTTTACTGTAGGCGAGCTTCACCACGGTAGAAAGAATACCGAAGCAGCAAGCTCCCAGGAATACATACAGTGAATTTTTAAGTAATTGATACAAAGCTTTCTCCTCCATAAAAAAACCCCGCTTCTTTTGTTTTGGATACCAAAAAACAAAAAAAAGTGGGGTGATATTTTGATTGATGAAATTTTACGAAACTTATTTTATGATATTCATTCGAAAAAGTAAACCTACCGTTTCATTCCATTACACCTTCCGGCATCTTAAAGCTGCCGTCCACACCTGTTGGTGTAAACTCGACCATTCGGATTACCGCATCGAAATTTATAGGTCCGTATATATGAGGAAATAACTTACCGGTATCATATAGATCCTCATACACAATATCAGCTTCAACCTTGTTTTCATCTATAAGCATCAGCATTAATCCCGTTTCGCCTTTATATAAGGAATTCGCTACACCTAAAAGCTGCTCAGGAGTCGAACAATGGATAAATCCTTCCTTTTCCAAACTGGATGGAGTATACACCCCATCCAGTAATATTTGCTTCATGGCCGTATACTTCATAATATGCATAATCATATGTATCCCTCCGTCTTATAACTGTCTATGAATCGCCGTGCACTCTTAGACAAATAGTGATCCTTTAGCCATAAAATCCCAACATCCGATTGAAAATCCGCATCTTCAATATGAAGCATTTTAACAACACTGACCGGAAATGAAGACATGACCGATTTTGGAAAAATCGTCGCCCCAATACCGCTTGCAATTAAAGACATGATGATCGCTACACTTGAACATTCACATATGATTTTGGGCTCAAACCCGTGGCGTTTACATTCATTCATAACCTGTTCATGCATCCGTATGGTTTTATCTGTCTTCAAGGTAAGAAACGGAAACGGAGCAAGCTCCTTCATCTTAACAGAGGTTTTGCCGATCTTGGAAACCCACGAACTTGGAATAACCGCAACATAGGGATCAGACGGTAATGGAAGGACTTCATAATGCTCCTTGGATAATCCTTCAAACGGAAGTCTTGCCAAGATCAGTTCAATCGCTCTTTTCTGAAGCAGCTCACCCAAGTACACATGGTCTCCTTCGGCAATTTTGAAAGTGACCTCGGGATAGGCATCCCGAAACAGCTGAATACGGGGTGGGAGCAATGAAATACAGGATACGACCGATCCAAGTGAAAGAACTCCCTTCACCCCTTCTTCCATCTCTTTTATCTCTCTTAGTGTTTCATCAAACTGGGCAAGCAGATGCTCAGCTCTCTGCCTGAGAAGCTCTCCTGCATCTGTCAGGTTCAGGCGTTTGGAGGTTCTGTCGAACAGCTTTACCCCAAGCTCCTCCTCCATCAATTTCAATTGGCGGCTCAGAGGTGGCTGTTCCATATTCAGCACCTTTGCCGCACGGGTGACCTGTCCTTCTTTTGCAATGGCTAGAAAATACTTCATTTGCCGTATATCCACATTCCCACCCGCCCGTCCATACCTAAATGATATTATAATGGAACAAAATAGATACTTTAAATATACCTTTCAAAATGATAGCATTCAATGTAAGAATATTTTTTAGGGAGCGATGGCATCCATGGCTAGAACGATAGAAATTCAAACTACGACGAAGAAAAAGCAAAAACCACTTCAGGACCAGCTGGGGTTCGGCATTCATTTTACAGACCATATGTTCATTATGGATTATAGTGAAGATAAAGGATGGTACGATCCCCGAATTGTGCCTTATCAACCGATTGTTCTTGATCCTGCAGCCAAAGTCTTTCATTATGGCCAGACCATATTCGAAGGCTTAAAAGCTTTTAAAACCGCGGAAGGTAAAGTCCTCCTCTTCAGACCCGAGAGAAACCTTCAGCGTTTGAACCGTTCCAATGAACGACTTGGTGTCCCTGCAATCGATGAAGAATTGGCGCTTGAAGCACTGAAGAAAATTATTGCAGTCGATCAGGACTGGATTCCAACAGAGCCAGGAACCTCTTTATATATCCGTCCGTTTGTCATTGCCACCCAACCGGCGCTGGGTGTGGATGCTTCTACGCAATATCAGTTTATTATCATTTTATCTCCTGTAGGTAATTACTACGCCGAGGGTATCAACCCGGTTAAAATTTACGTAGAAAGTGAATATGTCCGTGCAGTTAGAGGCGGGATCGGTGAGGCTAAAACGGCCGGCAACTATGCTGCCAGCTTGAAGGCCCAAGAAATCGCCAAAGAAAAAGGCTACTCTCAGGTGCTGTGGCTAGACGGAGTTCACCGCAAATACATTGAGGAAGTTGGAAGCATGAATGTCTTCTTCAAAATCAATGGAACAGTGCATACGCCGAAATTGAACGGCAGCATTCTGAACGGTATTACCCGGAGTTCCATTATTGAGCTGCTCCGTCACTGGGACATCCCTGTAGAAGAGAGCACCATGTCCGTTGAAGATCTGTACAATGATGCGAAGAGCGGAGCATTGGAAGAAGCTTTCGGAACAGGAACAGCTGCGGTCATCTCTCCAATCGGTGAACTTAACTGGCGGGATGAGAAATTGACGATTGCGGATGGTAAAATAGGTGAAATTTCCGGTAAACTTTATGATACTTTAACAGGTATTCAGCGTGGTACCCAACCTGATCCATTCGGATGGATGGTTGAAGTAGAAATTTAATTCTCTATAAATAAAAAGGTTCCCGGCAATTTACTGCCTGGGAACCTTTTTTTATTTAAATTGCTGTATTGGAGTCCTCCGTGATCGGCAGCCGAATCGTAAATATCGTTCCTACATTCACTTCACTTTGAACTTCAATGGCACCGCCATGGTCTTCAACAATTTTTTGACATAAAGATAAGCCTAGACCTGTCCCCTCCTCTTTCGTTGTGTAAAACGGATCAAAAATTTGACCGATATCACTTTCTGCAATTCCTTTTCCCGTATCCTGAACGCTAATGATTGCAGTCGTCCCATCAATATGTAATGAGAATTGTACATTTCCTGGCGTTTCCATGGCTTGAAATGCGTTGCGTATCAGATTAATCAGCACTTGAATAATTTTGTCCCGATCCATATATACCGAAGCATCATCCTCGGGGATTTCCATTATAAAAGTATGCCCCCTTGAGACTGCTTCAGATTCACATAAAGAGTAAATCCTGTTCATACAGAAATGAAGTGAATCCACTTTCATATTACTGACATGAGGCTTGGAAAACTGCAAAAACTCCGCAGTTAATTCACCCACTCTCGTAATTTCACCCATAATGACATCATACCAAGGTTCAATATTGTAATTTTGGATTTTGGAAATCTGTATAAATCCCTTAATGGCCGTTAACGGATTACGGATTTCGTGAGCCATACCGGCAGCCAGTTCTCCAACCGTTTTCATTTTTGCTGAACGCATGAATTCTTCCTGTTCTTTAAGCCAGCTCATTCTGCGCATTTGGAAAATACGCTCCTCAGCCATGCTTATTACTTCTTGGAATGTAGCTGCTTCTTCGGGGAATTTTGTCACGCTATAAGTAACCTGTATACCGAGCTCCTCAAAAGACATGAAATCCTTAACCTCTTCAGTGGAAGGAAGGAGAATCGCAAACCGGTCTCCTGCATATCGTGCCGTTCCAAGCATGTTCTTAAAATGGTTTTCGATAGATCGCGAGAAATTAATCAGAATCTCATTAGCAGTGGAAATGTCTTTCGCATTTAAAGACTTGAAATTATTAATATCCAGAAGTATCAGTTGAAAATGAACGTTCTGCTCTGTGAGTTGTTGAACAGTTTTCATATAACCTTCATAATTCAAACACCCGGTGAGAGGATCATAATTGATAAGATAGTCATTCTGCAGGGACAATGTCCTCTTCTCGAAATCATTCTTAATAATAATATGAAACATAATAATGAATACAAAGGAAGAAAAAATCTCAAACAAAGAAACAACCAGATTAAAGGATATAAGCGGCGTATAAATTAGACGAATGGCTGAGTACTGGATGACCAGAAGCAGACCAATCGACATGATTTCCCTAAACTTTTTCTTATACTGCATGATATTCATAACCAAAATATAATACAGCAGAATGCTCATATTCATCGTACTCGCATAATGAAATACTGCCAGGAAGATAAATTCAATTTTCGTGAGCCAAGGATATTTATGATCCAGAACCATGCTACCCATGAACAATCCGGCCGCTATGAGCATTAGCTCTATACTCTCATGTCTGCCGAACCTGATCGATGAAATAATAATGAGAGTGACAATAAGAGGAACGAACAGGAGTTTAATCATTTTCATGGACACTCGAAATCACTCCCATATTCACATTCAATATATACACTTTTCATCTTCTCATATGTTATACCATAAAATGGTGTTCCGAGCAGTAAAATAAAAAATTGTAAACCTTGAACGAGTGTAATTTACTCCTCGTATTTGACGATTCAGCAAATTATTCTTCTGCCTTAGTATTTCCTTGGGTATTGGCACAGGTACATCTATCCACCCAGTCATAGAATAACCCAAGGCAAACACATTACCGTAGAGGAGCTGTTAAATATGACTGAATATGGAGGTTCACATATGGGAACAGGAATGGGGCATGGAAATAAACCAATGGCGGAAGTTCTCATGAATACAAGCTGGGGCTCACATATGCAGACTCCAGGCGCAATGGAGAACCTGCAGCATTCTGGAAACATGAATCTTCAGGGACACGAGAATATGCACCTTCATGGGCATGGGTGTAAAAAAGAAGCCAAGGAAAAAGTAGTTGTGCCTGTCGCCAAGCCTGTGTTCGCAGCTGAATTAGTACTCTTCGTTCTATTGGTGATTATCATTAAGTGTAGTCAGTACTGAGTTAAATGTAAGGTAGCACTAAAAACAGCCTTATAGTCATGTGGTTATAAGGCTGTCTTTATTTTTTTCATAAGAATTGTTATTTACACAGGCAGCAGAATGATGAGAAAATAAGATTTGGCTAACACGTTATCGGGAAAGGAAATGAGCATGGCACAGTTATATTATAAATATGGAGCAATGAACAGCGGAAAATCGATTGAGATTTTAAAAGTCGCACACAATTATGAAGAGCAGAACAAACCGGTCCTCATATTTACTTCAGCTCTTGACCATCGGGATGAGGTCGGCTATGTTTCATCTCGTATTGGTTTGAGAAGACAAGCTATTCCAATCACCGAAGATACTGATATATATGGAATAGTAAACAATCATCAGCCTAAACCATATTGCATTCTCGTTGATGAGTGTCAATTTCTAAGCAGGAAGAATATCCAGCAGCTTGTACGAATCGTGGATGAGCTGGATGTTCCGGTGATGGGCTTCGGTTTAAAGAACGATTTTCAGAACCAGCTGTTTGAAGGCAGCCGCTACATGTTGACTTATGCTGATAAAATTGAAGAAATGAAAACAATTTGCTGGTTTTGTGAACGTAAAGCGATTATGAATCTTCGTGTGAAGGATGGTAAACCGGTATACACAGGGGAACAAATTGTCATCGGTGGCAATGATACTTACTTTCCGGTATGTCGTAAATGTCATACTAATCCCCCTCTTTAATACCAACACTTAATTAAGGAGGATTTCAAATCTATGCCGATCGTCAGACCCCTGACTACGGATCAGGATTTCCAGGAAGCCATGGAACGAAAATATAAAATACGTATCTTCAAGGACAACCATCTCATTGATGCCGGCACTGCAATCATTCGTTTTACTGATGATACAATTGTTACTCAATCAGGGGTTAGTTCACTCGGTTATTATAAACGTGAAGAGTGTGAGTTTTTCGAAGTGAGGAAATAAGAAAAGCTTGAAGACAAGGTTATGCTTTCGATGTAGCTATCCTATGGAAAGCTTTTAGGTGAACGCTTCGCTTCTCCAGAATAATTCCGCCTTCTCCGTTGTAGAATAGTTTTCTAAGATTCCTTATCAAACAAGCTGTTTCCTGTAGATTGCAGAAAACAGCTTGTTTGATTTTCACTAAGCGCTATCTTCATTTAATTTACACATAAAAATACACCCCATAGAATTTCATCAGATAAACCAGGGGTTTATTCGAATGACCACTCTAAGAGGTGCACGTCAATCTATAGTCCAATCATTTTTTTTAGTGGATGTCCCGTTTCGTAAAGTCGCCGCCCATAACATCTGCTACATTCTGGATGGATATGAATGCACTCTTGTCAATTTCCTGAACGACGGTCTTCAGCTTGGATATCTCAAGCCTGTTGATTACACAATAAATCATCTGTGTCTCTTCCTTGGAATATCCGCCTTTACCGTACAACAAGGTCGTGCTGCGGCCTAGACGGTCATTGATAGCATCCGATATTTCTTCATAATCACTTGAAATAATCGTAACGGATTTGGATTCCTCCAAGCCTTCAACGACAATATCCATCACCTTTGCGGCTATATAATACGTAAAGATCGAGAACATTGCTGAGTCGGCACCGAATACGAAACCGGCTACGATAAAGATAAACACATTGATGAACATGACAATCTGTCCAACCGGGATGCGAAGCTTTTTGGAAAGAAGGATCGCTACAATTTCTGTACCATCAAGCGCACCACCGTACCGGATTACCAGACCAACCCCGAAACCGAGAATCAAACCGCCAAATAGAACAGCCAGAATCTTCTCATTCGTAAAAGGCTGAACATCATGAAGCATAACCGTTGAAACAGATAAAACGATAATTCCGTATAACGTTGAAAAGGCAAACGTTTTACCGATCTGCTTATAACCGATAAACAGAAAAGGCAGGTTAAAAATGAACAGGAATGCGCCGAGCGCAATTGGTGTGATTTTGGATAACACGATCGATATACCGGTTATGCCTCCATCAATAATAGTGTTTGGGACGAGGAATACTTCAAGAGCAACTGCCATCATAATCGCTCCGATTGTGATGAAAATAAAGCGTTTAATGATTTCCCCTACAGACATTTTTCGATGTTTTTTTGACATGCTGAGAACCCCTTCAGTGTAGAATATCACCGCTGCTTGCGATAATTGTCGATATTTCCTTAAAATAATATATAGGAATTCTTAGCATTGTTCAAATCGCATTAGGCAAAGAGTCCTATTCTCAACGGGCTGTTGACATTTGAGAACACTCGCCATTTCATCTAACAACAAAGTATTTAGTCATGATAATTAATGCTCAGGTGCAGTGTCATAAGTTATTATGCTATAATAAATATCGTTGATTTTTATTAAAAATGGATCTATTAATTACATGCTAATTAACGCAAGAATTCATGAGGAGAGATCGTATTTATCATGCTGGACTGGATGGAGCAAGCCTTAAAATTTCTGAAAGATATAGATATGAAGCAAGTCGAATCCTGGCTGCAAGAGTATTCAAATCTGGGACCTTTACCAGGCATACTACTGCCATTTGCCGAAGCATTCCTTCCCATATTGCCGCTCATCGTCATTGTTATGGGAAACGCAGCTGCATATGGATTATGGTGGGGCTTTCTGTTCTCGTGGATCGGAGTTTGTGCTGGATCTGTTCTGGTCTTCTGGCTGGCTCGCAAACTGGGAGGCAGTCTCGGGCTTTATATCCAGAAGCGTATGCCGGGCACACAGCGATTCTTTCACTGGATTGAGGAAAAAGGCTTTACGCCTATATTTATCCTCTATTGCTTTCCTTTCACTCCGTCGTCTCTGATTAATGTTGCATCAGGCATTAGCACCGTATCTATGTCTACATTTACCATCGCTGTAATGGCCGGGAAATCTGTCATGATATTTATGATCGCTTTTATTGGTCATGATTGGCAAGGGTTCGTCCATCAACCATGGAGAATACTTATTGCGTTAGCGGTATTATCACTGTTGTGGCTGATTGGTAAGAAAGTAGAGAATCGTTACCACCATACATAATTGGATTAACAATGAAGCAGGCTGCTCAAGGATTCAACCTTGAGCAGCCTGCTTTTTATTATATATTCTTTTAAACGAATTTATTACAGCTATTTTGATCAACTATCCGTTCTGTTTCCTTCGCTCTGTTGGCTGTCTTTATAATTCTTCTCCAGTGCTGGTCGAAGATCATCATTCTTGCTGTTGCTCCATAACGGAACACCGGTGCGATATGCTGCCCTACCATTGAGATGTCCAGCTACAGGAGCGGTTATAAACACGAAAATAATCCCCAAGATCAGCTTCGCGCTGATGTGATCTACATAGATCATAAAATAGAGGAAGACGCCTGTCAGAATAAGCAGAACACCAAGGGTTGAGCTCTTGGTCGCTGCATGTGACCGCAGATAAATATCCGGTAAGCGTATTAAGCCAAATGCACTTACAGCGCTAATCAGTGCACCACACAGCACCACAATTCCGATCAGCAATTCTCCGATTTCACTCACCGTTACTCCGTTCAATGACATCACCTCTTTCAATGTATCTTGCCAAGGCTGTTGTACCTATAAAAGTCAGAATACCAATCAATAAGATGATGTCTAAATACACTTCTGTCCGAAACAGCATCGACAAGACTGCGATCATAGACAACAAAATGATTCCAATTGTATCCAGGGACATAATCCGATCATTCATGGATGGCCCCTTAATCAGTCGATACAGGCACCCGAGAATGGCGAGGGACAATATGGCAAGTGAAATAATCAGCATCGTATTCAGCATTACCGTGTCACCTCCAGAATTGCTTTTTCAAAGCTGTCCTTAATCTGACGAACAACCTCATCCTTGTCTTCAATGTCCATCGCGTGAATATACAGCTTTTTCTGATCATGGGAGACTTCCATCGTGAGCGTCCCTGGAGTCAAGCATATAAGGCAGGACAGCACAGTAACCTCCCAATCGGTCTTTAGTTCTGTCTCGTATTCAAATATGCCTGGCCGTATATTCAATTTTGGTCTTAAGACTTGGCCAATAACCGTGAAACTAGACTTTATCAGTTCTTTCAAAAATAGCAAGAGGAGCGCGATAACCGCCCAAAGTCTCCTCAGATAAAAGTCATGCGGCCAGAAACGTCTCAACAAACCGATGAGAACCGCACCAATCAAATATCCAAGGATAAAACTCTGTATTGACCAATCTGAATTGAGAAACATCCAGACAAAGGAAATGATTAGATTTAATAAAATTTGATGGCCCATCTATCCTACTCCTTTAATACAGCATCAATGTAAATGGACGGATTCGCAAGTACCTCACCCGCCTGTCCGGCATAGGAATACACCCATTCCGAACCCAAGCCGAGAACGATGACCAAGATAAACAACCCTACCACAGATACATAAGCCGTACCATGCCATTTTTTCTGGTCACGGATCGGAAGTAAATAATCTTCCCGCCAGAACGCTCCAATAAATACGCGGATTAAGGAGTACAGTACAATCAAACTTGAAGCGACGGCGACAATCGTTAGCAGGATATCTCCCTGGCTTATGCCTCCGCGTACCATAAGCACTTTGCCAGGGAATCCGCTAAGCGGCGGAATGCCAACCAATGCAAGTGTCAAAATGAAAAACATCCATCCAATGAGAGGATAACGTTTAATCAGCCCGCCCATTTCACTAAGCTTATTTGTGCCCGCTGCCGCAATGATCATGCCTCCGAGAATGAACATGAGCGCTTTAGCAATCATATCATGCATCAAATATAGAACTGTACCATCAAGCGACTCTTTCGTAGCAACGGCCAAACCGAATGTGATAAAGCCGACACTGATAACCACATTGTAATTCAAGATTCGGTGGATATCCTTATACGCCACAGCGCCTAATCCTCCAAGAACCATCGTCGCAGCTGCTAGCCATGCGATAATGTTGTGCGTAAATGCCTGATCATGATAGAAGATGAGCGTAAAGGTACGAATGATCGCATAAAGGCCTACTTTAGTCAAAAGTGCTCCGAACAAGGCTGTTACGGCTGTTGGTGGAACACTGTAGGAACCCGGCAGCCAGTAGAAGAGGAACAGACCCGCCTTTAACGCGAATACAATCAGGAACATAAGCGCGATGACGTTAAGAATTCCCCCCTGACCTGCTTCAGCTACCCTGACGGATAAATGAGCCATATTCAAGGTGCCGACTACGCCATACAGATAAGCCATTGCCGCTACGAACAAGCTTGACGAGATGATATTGATTAATACATACTTGATCGTCTCGCGCAGCTGCCGTTTTGTACCTCCTAGAACAATGAGCGCATAAGAGGCTATAAGCATTACTTCAAAGCAGACGAACAGGTTAAACAGGTCACCTGTCAGAAACGAACCGACTACACCTGCCAGGATGAATTGCACAAACGGATAGAAGTAATACTTCTCTCTCTGTGCACCGATGGTACGAAATGCGTACAAGAGACATGCTGCTGTAACTACAAGTGTTGTTAAGACAAGCAGCACTGCAAACATATCCGCTACGAATACGATGCCATATGGCGGCATCCAGCCACCCATAAATAAAGTCTGTATTCCATCATTCTGTACCTGTGCAACAAGAAGTACAGTTGCAATTATATTTATTACCACACTTATGATGCTGATCCAGCGCTGAGCTTTCACACGTTTGGACAGAAAGATGAGAATTACAGCAGTCAGCAAAGGAATCAGAAGCGGAAGAACAACCAGATTATTCATCTTCTTGCCCCCTCAGTTCCTCCATATCATCTGTCCCCAGCCGCTGATAGGCTTTATAGGCAAGCACGAAAAAGAATGAGGTTACCCCAAAGCTGATAACAATAGATGTTAATATGAGCGCCTGCGGGATCGGATCCACATAGGATTCTGCATTCTCACCCAGCAGTGGAGCCGCACCCGTCTTGAGCCTTGCTGTCGTGAGCAATAAAAGATGGATCCCGTGGGTAATCAGGGACGTTCCCAAAATGATGCGAAGCAAGCTTTTGGAAAGAATTAAATATACTCCTACGGCGAACAGAACACCGATGGCAAGTGACATATACAGTTCCATGGCTAGTCGTCCTTCCCGATTGAATAAATAATTGTCATTGTGACTCCCACAACCGTCAGATACACGCCTAAGTCGAACAACACGGCGGTTGCGAGTTCCGTATCACCAAGCAGCGGTAAGTTGAAATGTCCAAAGGCATGGCTGAGAAAAGGTTTGCCAAACATAAATGATCCCATAGCGGTAAGATATGCAGTGAGCAGGCCTACAGCCGTCATCGCCCTGTAGTTTACCGGAATGATCTTCCGGCTTATGTCCATTCCGAACGCCATTGATAAGAGCACCAAGGCAGCTGCTGTCATGAGTCCGCCTATAAAGCCGCCGCCCGTGCTGTTATGTCCTGCAAGGAATAAATAAAATGAGAAGGTCAGGATGATGAATATAACAACCTTCGAAATCGTTTTTAGGATGACGTCATTACTGTTCGGAAGAATAATATCAAGTCGCTTTACTCGTTCACCGAGAATGGCATCTCCAGAATCAATTTTGATCATCCCGTATATCGCCAGCGCAGCAATACACAGCACAGTGATTTCAAGCATCGTATCAAATCCACGGAAGTCTACAAGGATCACGTTAACAACGTTCTTCCCTCCAGCAAGCTCTTTACTTCCTTTTACGAAGAAGTCTGATATTGGCTCAAACATTCTGCCGCTGGTTGCCCCTAACGCAATCAATGTCATCACTATACCGACACCGGCAGAGATGAGCGCATTGGTCCATTTAAAGCTTAATGAAACCTTCTCCTTCTTCAATTTAGGAAGATGATAGAAGCAGAGCAGGAACAGCATGACGGAGACCGTCTCCACAATCATCTGTGTAAGCGCCAGGTCCGGTGCTCTAAAGATAACAAAGAACAGCGTAACCATATATCCGGACATACCTGTCAATATGATGGCAACAAGTCTTGTACGTACAAACAGCAATGCCAGTACCGAAACAACAAGCACAAGAATAACAATCGCCTCGTAGAAGGAAACCGGGGCATAATTTGCAACATTTATTTGTATGCCGCCGGAATATACGATACCGTAACCCAACAGCGCGATCATAAATCCGAAAATATAAATAACATAGTGACGGATGGAGCCTGTCATATAAAATCTGGTAATTCTACTGCCGCCCCGCTCCAGTGCAGCAAGTCCGCCATCGTAAGCGCGATTAAGTGATATTTTGTTAATTAACGGACGGTTTAGGACCCTTGCTCTTCCATACAGCTTATACAGAAGCGTTCCTAGAATGATGATACCGATCGTCATAAAGATTTCGGTTGTCCATCCATGCCAGAACTCAATCTTGACGAGGAATTTATCCCCCGGCGCCAGCATAGCTGGCTGGATTGCCGCCATCGCAGGCTCGATTAACGAGTACGACAGAATGTTCGGGAACAATCCGAACAAGATAACAAGCGATGCCAGAATAACCGGTGGAATCAGCATGCCAAGTGGAGCTTCATGCGGTTTCTTATCAAGCTTTTCCGGTTGAAACTTGCCTGTAAAGGTTTTGAAGACCAAGATCATACTGTACAGGAATGTAAATACACTCGCCACCCAGGCTACGACCGGAATAAGCACACTCCACGTTTCTGCATTCCAGAAATCCATTTCTGTTGCATGAAGCGCTGCAGTAAAGAACATCTCTTTACTGAGGAAGCCGTTAAACGGAGGTAATCCAGCCATGGAGAACGCTCCAATCGCTGCAACTGTAAAGGTAATTGGCATAAGCGACATGAGTCCACCCAGCTTACGTATGTCACGAGTGCCTGTTTCGTGATCAATGATGCCTACCACCATAAACAGCGCACCTTTAAATGTCGCATGGTTAATGAGATGGAATATTGCAGCTGTGGTCGCTTTCGTATAGATCATTGAGTCCGGATTCCCGGAATAAAAGGCTGCTGCAGAGCCAAGACCGAGCAAACTCATAATCAGGCCCAGCTGACTGACAGTCGAAAAGGCAAGCAGCGCTTTGAGATCCTTCTGTTTTATGGCACGAACCGAACCGTAGAGCAGCGTCGTTAAACCAACCACTGTTACAATCCAGAACCATTCTGCTTGACCTGCGAACACAGGACTAAAGCGGGCAACCAGATAAAGGCCTGCTTTAACCATCGTAGCCGAGTGAAGATAAGCACTGACTGGGGTCGGTGCTTCCATCGCATCAGGAAGCCAGATATGAAACGGAAATTGCGCCGATTTCGTAAAAGCTCCGAGCAAGATCAGGATCATTGCAGGAATAAATAATGCATGCCCTGTTATTTCGCTGGCGCTGGCTATGATTTCACGTACGCTCATACTATTCGTCATGATGGACAGCATAAGAAATCCGGTGAACATGGCAAGGCCGCCAAATACAGTAATGAGCATGGACTTCAGTGCTCCATAGCGGGAACGCTCCCGGGTATACCAGAAAGCGATCAGAAGGAACGAGGATATACTTGTCAATTCCCAGAACCCATAGAGGACCATTATGTTATCGGATAATACAACACCAAGCATAGCCCCCATAAACAGGAGAAGGTATATATAAAACCGATGGATTGCCTCTTTGTCCTTCTCCATATAGAACACAGAATAGAGAACAACAAGCATTCCGATTCCCGTAATAAGCAGTGAAAATAATAAACTAAGACCATCCAGATATACGGTGAAATTAATTCCCAGTGAAGGGATCCACCGTAAGGTAGAGATAATGTCTCCTCCTTCCTGTACAGAAGGAATTCGTCCGAGAAAATAAGCGAATAAAACGACAGGAACAGGCAGAATAAACCATCCTGTATGCACTCGTTTCATATACTTGTAAAACAAGGGTACCAATACTGCATATAGAAGAGGTACCATAATGGCAATGTGAAGCAGCGACAAGTTGATTCCTCCTTAGCCAAAATGTAATCTTTTCTTAGTATTGCCAATACAAAGATCGTAAGACCGAAAAAACGTAAAAAAAGCCCGCTGTTGGCAGGCTCCTCCGGTTAATACATATGTAATTAGCGTACAATCTCAAACTGTGAATCAGTATAGCTAACTTCATTGCTTTTGTCAAAAGAAAAATGAATGAAAAACTGTAGAATGGGCATCACTCTTAATTGAAGGAGTGATTAAAATGACCATCCGAAAAATCACCGTTTGCGTCTTGCTGTTCATCGTATTGCTCGCAGTTACGGCAGTTATGGATTACCGCATCAGACAGACACATTATCATGAACCAAGAATTTCGCCATATAGCCACAATGTTAATATAAACCAAGATGATCGATCGGAAACAACCCAGCGTGCACTAAAATTTGATCCAAGAGAATATATCCGAATCAGGTATGGCCCGAATGAATAAACCCGGATGAATATAATAGCTTACAAGCTCTTAAAGGTCTTAATAAACTTTTCAGGGCTCTCTTTCACTGTATATGAGTATACACCCAGCTTCGTGTGCAGATAAAGAAATCCGCCTTGATCTCCTACCTGCCGGAAAGACACGTCAAATACATCACCAATCGGAAATTCCCTATACTGTGTTATGATTTTATCACGGTATAAATATAATGACCGATGGTCTTCATATGCAATTTGCTCCGTACTTGCAACTTCCCTTTGAATTTTGTAATAAGGCTGAACAGCCAGCAACTCCATCCTCGCCCACCTCGTTAGTACATTTCTATATCCAGTCTTATGGGATTTGATCTTCCATCATGGATTGAATAACATTGTATCATAGTTCATAACGATTCCTAAGAATCCTGCGAAATCCAAGAGAAACGGCCTATCATCCACTATATGTTATGAATAATAAGCCGCTTCTTGATATTATTTACATTATTGTTGCTTTCCACTCGTCTTCTCAGCCGCATCAACGGTATGCTTCAGTAGTGTTGCAATGGTAACTGGGCCAACTCCGCCCGGCACCGGAGTAATTGCACTAGCTCGCTCATAACATGCTTCATAATCACAATCCCCGATATTGCCCTCGTTGTAGCCTGCATCCATAATGACAGCGCCAGGCTTGATCCAGTCTCCTTGAATAAAGTTCGGCTTGCCAACAGCAGCCACAACGATATCACCCTGAGATACCAGTTGCTCAAGATGTTGTGTTCTCGAATGACAGATCGTTACGGTCGCATTCCGATTAAGCAGCATCATGGACACTGGCTTGCCCAAGATCGGGCTTCTTCCCACCACAACTGCATGCTTTCCT
Organism: Paenibacillus dakarensis; assembly: GCF_001373415.1. GTDB lineage: Bacteria > Bacillota > Bacilli > Paenibacillales > Paenibacillaceae > Paenibacillus_AQ > Paenibacillus_AQ dakarensis. Next base: position 23,395 of record NZ_CDSE01000013.1, read on the forward strand.
TCCATCGGAATCTTGTATTCATCCATAATAGCCATAATTGCTGCTGGAGTACATGAAGGAAGCGCGGCTTGACCAAAAGCATTTTGAGCAAAGCCAAGCATCGTCACACCATCAACATCCTTTTCAATCGATATGGCCTCAAAAGCAGCACGCTCGTCAATATGATGAGGAACCGGATGCTGCAGTAAAATCCCGTGAACAGACGAATCATTATTCAATTCTTGAATAACATCAATCAGCTCTTCAGTGGTCGTTGACCGTTCCAGAACAACGCGTTTGGATTCAATCCCGAGTCTTTTACAAGCGTTACCCTTCATTCGAACGTAAGTTGCTGAAGCAGGATCATCGCCCACAAGAACGGTTGCCAGGCAAGGTCTTACGCCTTGCTGTACTAATCGGTCTACACGATCCTTAAGGGCCTCCTTTATACGGTTTGCAACCAAATTGCCATCCAGAATTAATGGATTCTTCTTCATGTTTACCAGCCCTTTCGACATTTATGTTTATAAAACACAAAGAGGTAAAGAGATTCTATGGGGAATCTCCTTACCTCTGCCCAGGCGTACGGCTGTTATCTATGTGCTCCCTCATGGTATTCCATGTTACGCCAGTTACACACAGCTTTTTTTAAAATCATATCATAATTGTTTATTTTTTGGAATTAAGATCATCCAGCATCTTATCGTTGAAACCAAAGAACCAGGTTAATGCAAATGCAACTGCCATCGCAATCACGTTACACAGAATGTAAAGCGGGAGCTGGCTGTTCAAATACAGAAGTGTTCCCGGAATGACAGTAATCGCCATACCTGAAGCTTTCAGGTGGAACAGGGAAGCCAGGAAACCACCGACACCGCCGCCGATTAATCCCATAACAAACGGCTTGAAATAGCGAAGGTTCACACCAAAGATGGCTGGCTCTGAAATCCCCAGGAAGGCCGAGAATGAAGACGGCAGTGATAATGCCTTCAGCTTCTTGTTCTTTGTCTTCATACCAACTGCAAGACAAGCTGCCCCTTGAGCTGCCATAGCACTTGTGACAAGCGCGTTAAAAGGGTTCGCTCCCGTACGCTCAAGCAGCTGGATTTCGAGGAAGTTAAAGATATGATGCACACCTGTAACAACGATGATCTGATTCAACGCGCCTATAATAAGACCTGCCAATCCAAACGGAAGTTCCAGCACAAAGGTTGTTGCATTCAGAACAATTTCTTCAACAGAGTGGAAGATCGGACCAATCGCGAATAGTCCAAGGATAATCATAACGACCAGTGTTAAGAATGGTGTGATAATTAAATCAAGCGCTTCCGGAATTCTTTTTCGCAAAAAGCGTTCAAACTTCGCACCGAGCAGTCCCATAAAGAACGCTGGCAGCACAGACCCTTGATAACCTACAACCGGAATGAACCCAAGGAATAAAAGCGCTTCCGAAGATCCGTTTGCTACTGCATATGCATTCGGCAATGCAGGATTTACGAGCATCAAGCCAAGCACGATACCGAGAACCGGGCTTCCGCCAAACACCCTGAACGCTGACCAAGCAATCAGTGCAGGAAGGAATGCAAATGCCGTATCTGTAAGCACCTGCGTAAACAGCAGGAAATTAGGTGAAATATCAGCAGGAACTGCACCAAACCACGCAAGTACCTGTTCCTGTGTCAATAAGCCCCGAAGTCCCATGAATAGCCCCGTTGCCACCAATACGGGAATAATCGGAACGAATACGTCGCCAAAAGTACGAATCGCACGTTGAAACGCATTACCTGATTTTTTAGCCTCGCTCTTCAGCTCCTCTTTACTTGTACTCTCAAGTCCAAGACTTTCAACAGCATCAAATATTTGATTGACTGTACCTGTACCAAAGATAATCTGATACTGCCCCGAGTTGAAGAAGGCTCCCTTTACCTTGTCAATATTCTCAATCTTCTTCTGGTCAATCTTTTTCTGATCGTGCACCATAATGCGAAGTCTGGTGGCACAGTGAGCGAAGGAGGCGATATTCTCCCTTCCCCCGATTGCTTCTACTACCTGTTTTGCAATTTCTTGATTGCTCGCCATTCTCATTCTCCCCTTCCTCTTAGTCTACTGCTTTCGCCAGATCCCATTTTGTCACTTTCAGATGAGCGCTTCCTTCTTCGGTAAAAAAACGAATCCCCTCACTGTCAGGCTGCGGGAAAATCCGGCTTGTGAACACTTTTTCTCCGTCATTGATAAATAGTTCTACGGACGACGTATCCACAAACAGATGTAATTTAATATAATCGGCATCCAGCTTGCATGATCTGGTGGTACCGTATTTAACACCGCTCGGCTCTCCGGAGGCAGAACGGTCAAACGTAACTTTTTGGATTCCATGATCGTACCGGATGACCGTCTGCTCTGATTGACCAGCCCGGATGACAACCCCTACGGCAGCTGCTTCCAGAGCGCTAAACTCACATATCATCTCATAGGCGGTTCCTGTTATCCCCTCGAGAGTTCGATGCTCATCCGTAATCATGCATTCCGCCGTGACCGATTCCCCGCGAAGCTTCTGCAGCTCTTCCACAGGCTGTTGAATCAATTGACCATTATGAAGTTTAAGCTCTCTTGGAATGGTTAAGCAGTGGGCCCAACCATGGGAATCTGTCGGGTAATCCACCTCAGCCTGGCCCATCCAGGCTACGAGCAGCCTGCGGCCTTTACCGTCAAGCATCGATTGGGGTGCATAAAAATCAAATCCGCAATCCAGTTCTTCAAAATCCCCATGTTCAAACTCCATCGTATTACGATTGAGCGGCTTTCCGATCACATAACCGGATTGAAAGATATTCTGATATTTATCACCCTCCGGACTTAAGCCTTGGGGAGAAAAGATGAGCACTCCCTTCCCATCTAGTTCAAAATAGTCAGGGCACTCCCACATATAGCCGAAGTCGTCCAGCTTGGTCTTTATCTCTCCTCGGAAATGCCATTCGATCAGATCAGGGGATTCATAAATAACTGCTGCCCCTGTTAGATTCTGTCTCTGGGCTCCGATCACACAGCGGTACATATCCTTGTCTTCCCATACTTTCGGATCACGTAAATGCTCGGTATAACCTGCTGGAACGTGGTCAATAAGCGGCGTTCCCCGCTTCGTAATTTCTCCGGATTCATCCATGACAGCCAAACACTGATAAGGATGCCTTTTCCACTCTTTATCCCGTGTATTGCCCGTGTACATGATATAGAGCTTTTCATCCTTCTCGATTGCACTTCCTGAATAAGCACCATGAGAGTCGAATCGGTCATATGGGCGAATTGCTATGCCTTCGTTATGCCAAAATGCCAAATCCTTGGACTTGGTATGATACCAATATTTAAGTCCATGGTAAGTTCCTAAGGGAAACCACTGATAGAAGAGATGATATTCTCCCCCATAATATGAAAATCCATTAGGATCATTTAATAGTCCCGTCACCGGCTGAATATGAAAGGTCTGCCTCCACGAGCACTGATTAACCATGTCAGTTAAAGCAGTTATTTCTTCGGGAGAAGCCTGTTCAAGTCGTCTGTATTTATGCTGTTTGCTCATCCCTCTTCTCCTTACACTTGGTAATAAAATAATAAAGCGGTTTCAAAATAAGCACTGTCTCTTACGGAACCGGTTCCATTTCAGGGTAAAAATATATAGCCAGCTCCAAAAGACTCTGTCGGATCCATTGGAACCGGTTCCACTATGAATATAACCTGCAGTTTTAGATTTTGTCAACACTTTCACGGATCAATAAATCACATCCCATAACCGTTAATGGCTCAACCTCCTTGTCACTTACCAGTCTCATGATATTTTTTGCCGCTAGCTTTCCCGCTGTTGAATAACCATATTTAACCGTTGTCAGGCTGGGATGAATCACTTCTGTGATATCATATCCGCCAAAACCGGTTACGGATAGCTGTTCTGGAATATGGATTCCTCTCATGTAAGCGGCCTTCATGACACCTAAAGCAATATTGTCGGTTGCACATACAATGATCGAAGGCTTATCTTTATCCAAAATCGATGATGCTGAAACGACAGCGTCGGACATTTTGAATCCACTCTCGTAGAAGTCTACATGGACGTCCTGCTTCTGACGGACTGCTTCCTGAAAGCCCTGTTTGCGCTTGACTCCTACAGCAATATCCTGTTCAGTAACACCTAAATAAGCTATTTCCCTATGACCCTGCTGCAGTACATACTTTCCGATTTCGTACCCTGCAGAATAGTCGTCATATATCATGCTATGGACCTCCTTATGCTGCTGTCCAAGCAAGATCACCGGAATTTTAATCTGTTCAAAGGCTGTCATGTGCGCTTCCGTTATTTGGGTAGCAAACAGGATGATACCGGATATCTTTTGTCTCGCCAAATCGTATATGGCTTCAATTTCACGGCTTAAATCCTGGCTTGTATTTACGATGAGGAGCTGATAACCATGTGCCCTTAGCTCTTCATCCAGACTGGTAACCGATTGCGAGGCGGAGAAAGAGTCAAGGCGAGGCACTATAGCCCCGATCATATTTGTTTTTTTAGCCTTTAAACTCTGGGCAAAAGTGTTGGGGCTATACCCCGTTTCCTGAATAACCTGATCCAACTTTTTTCGAGTAGCATTGCTTACGGAGCCGCCATTCAAATAACGGGATACCGTGCTCTTTGCTACTTCTGCAATTTTCGCAATATCAGCTATTGTTGTCTTCATTTCTAACCTCGGAGTTTTTATTTAAGCTTGTTTTCGTTTCTCGGATTGAACTTCGCTGTGCTTTTGTCAGGCTGCTAAATACCAGATCATAAGAATGATCGATCATATCCCGCAAATCTGAAACCGTTAATGAACCATCAGCAATGACGGTATTCCAATGCTTTTTATTCAGATGATATCCGGGTTGGACTGCAGCATGCTGTTCACGAAGATTCGCAGCGATAACAGGATCACATTTTAAAGAAATATGGGCGATTTGCCGTTCGTCAGGCTTGGAGATCAATGCAAACATTTTCCCTCCAACCTTTATGACAAGCGGTTCTGGACCGAAAGGGTAGTCTTCTAACGCTCCTTCTTTCGATAAACAATAGGATTTAAGATCGCTGTACATGAGTTTATGCTCCTTCATCCTCTAATATCTTTTAATATAGCATGTCCTGAGGATGAAGGAACAGTTGCTAAACCGCTGTGTTTTTGAGTGAGATTAATCCTAGCTGATGCAGCCCCATCATAATCCCGTCTTGATCTACATCACTTGTAATATATTTAGCCACTTTCTTGACCTCCGGCTGTGCGTTACCCATAGCTACACCGTGTCCGACATAAGACAGCATCTCAATATCATTCAAGTGATCTCCAAAGGCGATGACCTCTTTCGCATCCTTCCCTAGATGCTTAATCATGTACTCAATACCCGCAGCTTTGGAGCATCCGAGCGGCAGTACATCTGTCGCTACCGTATCCCATCTCACAAACCGAAGCAAGCGTTCGTATTCCTTCTCATATAATGCTTGTTCCTCGTTTGTACAAAATACGATGGCCTGGTAGATATCTCTATTCTTATAGTAATCAGGATCATATTCCGGCAGTTCCATCTTCAGCGGGCCATAGCTTGATTCTATACGAACATGCTGAACGACATTCACTCTCATATGTTCTTCACTGACATAAAGGATGGGCTGATCCGAACGGACAGCATAATCAGTTAAAGACTCGATTACTTCTAACTGCATCGGGTTCTTGTAGATCACTTCTCCCTGGTACACAACATATTGACC
>NZ_CDSE01000014.1 GCF_001373415.1 Paenibacillus dakarensis
AAACCGCCACTCTCCAGATATTCATTCCCTGCAAAATCACGATGCGGCAGGTATTTGCGCTCAATCTCACGCCATGCGGCTTTACGTTCAGCCGGGGTTGCATCCGGGTTAGCATACACGAAATGCTGAAATTCATCCACAGATACGCCGTAAGGTATGAATTCGAGGCCTGAAGCCAGATGGCTGAACTTATACTTGTCTGCGTCCTCTTTGAAGAACAGCTCCATCCAAGGCCAAGTGAAGAACTCCATACTCATAGAATGAATTTCGCAGGCTTCATAGGTCGGAAAGCTGTATTCCGGCACATTGAAACCACGGCTCTCATACACCTGGAAGGCATGGCCTGCCTCGTGCGTGAGTACATCGATATCTCCAGACGTTCCGTTAAAGTTAGAGAAAATATACGGTGCCTGGTAATCCGGGATATACGTACAGTATCCTCCAGCCTGCTTGCCTTTCTTGCTCACCAGATCCATGAGACCATTGTCTAACATAAAGTTGAAAAATTCATGGGTCTCCGGCGATAATTCGCTGTACATTTTTTTACCGTTCTCAACAATCCAATCCGGATCACCCTTCGGCTTCGGATTTCCGGACTTAAATGTGAAGCCCTCGTCATAGAACAACAAATCATCAACGCCAATACGGCTGCGCTGGCGCTCCTTCAGCTTCGTTGCAATAGGTACGATGTATTCCTGCACTTGCTGTCTAAAATTCGCCACCATATCCGCGTTATAATCGGTACGCGCCATGCGGGCATAACCCAGTTCCACGAAGCTGTTATAGCCAAGCTTCTTCGCAATTCTCGTCCGCACTTTAACCAGGTCATCATAGATCCGGTCAAAATCCGCTTCATGCTCAGCCATAAACTGATACCGGGCTGTAAAAGCCCGCTGCCGCACTTCCCGGTCTTTAGATGACTCATGTGGAGTAAGCTGGGCAAGCGTGAGCTCCTCGCCATCAAAAGGAATCTTTGCCGATGCGATCAGCTGCGTGTACTCCGTCGCCAATTTATTCTCCAGCTGTAAATCCTCGATCACTTCCGGGCTAAATGTTTTAAGCGACAATTCAGCTAACGCGAACAACTGCCGTCCCCACTTTGCCTCGAGCTCGGTACGGAACTTGGAGTGTACAAGCGCTCTATAATAATCGGTTATGTATTCCTGCAATACGGGTTCCGCCTCATCCATGAAGTCCCGCTCTGCCTTGTAAAAGGAATCGTTCGTGTCGATCGAGTAACGGATGCTGGCCAAAGTCGCTTGCGTATCTACATTTTGTCTAAGGCTGTTAATAGCAGACATAACCTTATCCTGTTCCTCAAAGGAGGATGCTTCATCAAACTGCTTGAGCAAAGTTTTAAACCGCTGTTCAATTTCCTTGATATCCGGACGTGTATACGGATATTCAGAAAACTTCATATATATCATCCTTTCTAGTAGTTCATTATAATCTATTATACTAGAATGAAGGTGGATGAATACCATAAATTTCAATTATATGGCTATTAAAAGATTTTCTTATCGTGTCTTCGAATAAATCAAGTTCTCCAGCAGGCCTGCAATATATGAGGTACCCTTTTGCAGTTCTGCGTCCTCTAACCTTAACCAGGCATGGCGTTCGTTCATATCGAATGATTGCTCGAGCCATCCAGACAGGCCTTTGCCTCTCCGATCCACTTCCACCAGAACAGACAATCCATCCCGCTACAGATGCATAATCAATTCCAGCTCTTTCACCCGATCGGCAAACTCATGGCCAGGGTAAAATTCAATTTCTTGAACAAAGGGAATCCCCAGGCCCATCCGTGAATTGTACTCACAGGTCGCGCTTTTGAAACGGAAGCCCAGTTCGGATACGGCATCAAAAACAACAGCAGCATACGGATGAGGTGTCACTTCAATAAAATCCCGGTCTTTCGGATCCATCGCATTCTCAATATCAAGGCCTGTGCGCAGCCAAACCGGTTGTCTGGAAAGCGTAAGCGGGGTTTCCAACGGGAGAGGAAACGCAAATGGAATCTCCATTTGTTCTTCCTGTTTCCGACCAGCTTATCCGATGCTCTGAGTCGGCAAGAGTTTTATTAAAAAATGACACCTTATCCCCTCGTCTTTCTTACTAAATGCTCATTTTACTGTATGCTTCTTCACCGCCGGCATAATTTCAGTTGCGATTAGTTCAATGTTCTGCATGATTTTCTCAAATGGCAGGCCTCCAAAATCAATCTGTGCCATAAACCGCTGCTGCCCGTACAGCTCGTATTGGTATAACATCTTCTCGATAATCTGCTGCGGACTCCCCACCATCAATGCCTCACGATAGTCGGTGGACTGCTCAAATTGCTGTTTTGGATAGCCGCTGCCTTTTAGCGCCGCCATACCGGAGTTAAGATATGGAAAGTATTCACGCAGTGCATCCTGCGAGTTTTTCGCTGTATAGAATAAGCTTGTTGTCGCAATCGGCAAGGCTTTGGGATTAAAACCACTCCGCGCAGCCGCCTCCCGGTATGCATCAACCGACCGTTTAAAGTTAATCGCCGGGCCCCCGAGCGTCGTTAACATCATCGGAACCCCTGCATAACCCGCCTTAACCGCACTTGCCGGCGGACCTCCAACGGCCCGCCAAATCGGCATTTTTCCACTTGGAGGCTGAGGAAGAATGGCTGCATTTTTAAGCGGTGCACGAAACTGGCCCTCCCACGTTACTCTCTCTTCCTCATTCAGCTTCATTAAGAGCTCCAGCTTCTCTTCGAACAATTCTTCATAATCACGCACATCATAACCGAGCAGACTGTACGCGCCAACCCGAGAGCCGCGACCTGCCACGATTTCAGCACGGCCTCTGGAGATCAGGTCCAGTGTTGCGAAGTCCTCATATACACGTACCGGATCAGAAGTGCTGAGTACAGTTGCGGAGCTTGCAATCTTAATATTTTGGGTTGCTTGAGCAATAGCACCGAGAATGACCGTATGTGCCTGTGTTGTAAAAAACTCCTGATGGCTCTCACCTACAGCGAACACATCGAGTCCCGCTTCGTCAGCTAATTTGCCGGCCTCGATAATTTCGTGGATACGCTGTTCTGCACTTATCCGGTGACCGGTTAACGGATCAAGTAAATGATCCCCGATCGAATATAAGCCAATCTCTATTCCTTTATGTGTATCCATGCGATATTGTTCCATGGGGCCATCTCCTTCTTAATCTAATGGTGTAAGCATTTTTTCAATTTCTGCTCGTCTATCTTCCAAAAAAGGCGGTAAGTCGAGCTTACTCCCAAGCTCCTCCATATTCGAATCTACTGCAAACCCGGGTCCATCCGTTGCAATCTCAAATAAAATACCATTCGGTTCACGGAAATATAAACTCTTGAAATAATAGCGGTCAATTACTCCTGATGAGTTGAGACCTCTAGCCTTGATCTCATTATCCCAGTGTGCGAGCTCTTCATCATTCTTCACACGGATCGCCAGATGATGGATACTTCCCCGGCCTGGTTTTTCTCTTGGACCCTCTTTCTGCTTCACCACAATTTCACCGATAACCTCTCCGCTAACGGATTGGTAAACGGCTTCAGCTTCAGAACGCGAAACCTCGATATATCCGAATATATCCTTGAGTGTTCTCGCCATCGTATCTATATTTCGCACGGTCATCTCAACAGTTCCCATGCCCAGAATGCGGTGTTTCTGTGAAACTGCAGAGCCTTCCCAAGCTGCCCAGAAATCCGGTACCTTTTGACCCTCGCTATTAATCAAAACAAGACGCAGTCCTTCAGGATCTTCAAAAGGAAGTGCCTCTCTGCCGGCATATGTCGTAATGTCCCAGTGCTTGACGTCAAAGGCTTCAAGCCGATTCTTCCAATAATTCAGACTCTCCAGTGAAGGAACAAGCAGGCCAATCCCCGTGATTGCATTCGTACCCCGAACAGTACGACCTACCATCGGCATTTCAAAAAATGATAACTCCGTACCCGGGCTTCCCGTCAAATCTCCATAAAATAAATGATACATGGATGGATCGTCTTGATTAACGGTCTTTTTCACCCGCCGCAGGCCAAGTACCTCTCGATAGAATTGGCTGTTGATTTGAGCGTTTTTCGTAATCATAGAGACATGATGATGTCCCGGAATGGTATACATTTGAAATCCTCCTCTATCAGATTTAATAACTTGATTAATCAAGTGATACCTTAAAAAAATATGTTCTGAGTCATGGTAAACTTTTTACCCTGTACTGAAACTATGACATGGACTCAGGCGGTATTTCTTTTTTCTCGCTATGTTTATGAACACGTGTCATGAGGGTGTACAATGTTTTCTTCTCTTCATCTGTCAACACGTCATCAAAGAAAGAAGACTGGAACGCAAGCTGTTCTGGCATAGCCCTTTCCAAAATGGCTGTTCCTTGCGCTGTTAACGATATCGTCTTTGTCTTCCAGTCCTGCTTCCGTTCAATATACCCTTCCTTCTCAAGACGGGCGAGCATGCGTGAGATTCCGCCTTGGGTTACCGTTACTTTCTCTGCAAGCTCTATTTGAGTCAGCGGCTGATATACATGAATCTGTGCAAGCACATCAAATTGTGCGGTGGTCAGATCAAAACGCTTCAGAAATTCATTCGACATCTGGTTGCTCTGGTTCGTGAAACGCACCAAACGCAGCCAAATTAATGATCCAATCGTATTATTTTGCATTTCATTTCCCCCTCTCCAGTGTCGTTGTTAAGATCACTTTACCACTCAAGTGATAAAGTTACAAGGAGTTTTATCGCACAGGATCTAGATCTGAAGCCGATTCCGAGCACAACCCAGATAATGTTCTGAGTGTGCCCGGCTTCATTATGCCTTTTGAATTATATTACCACTTTGTATTTCATACACATGATCCGCTACATTCTCCAATAAACGAACATCGTGTGTTATAAAGAGGATCGTTCCCTCATAACTCTTCATCAAATTTTCCAAGGCCTCTACTGCAGGAATATCAAGAAAATTACTTGGTTCATCCATAAGTAGGATGTTATACCGCCCCAATAGCATTTTGGCAAGCTGCAATTTAATGATTTCTCCGCCGCTTAAAACCGATATCTCTTTCCTCACATCCTGAGGTGTAAAACCCATGGAGGCTAATACCGCTCGAATTTCCGGCACTTGATAGTCACAGTCTTCAAGCATATATTCCATAATTCCTTGGGTACGATTCATCTTGTAACCGGTTTGTGCAAAATAACCAATCTTCGCTTTAGGCGATATCGAGATTCCCTCTTCTTTATCTAAAATCATTTGGAAAAGAGTTGTCTTCCCCGTTCCATTGGCACCCGTTATCCCGATCTTCGAGCCGAGTGGAAACTGGAAAGATGCCCTCTCAAAAATAACCTTGTCACCAAACCGTTTGTCGATCTCACTTCCCGTAATCGGAAATGGATTATGCAGCCCCAAGGCTCTACTCTGTCTGAATTGAATAGAACGTTTCGTTTCAGGTGGCAATACATTACCAAGCGCTTCGATGCGGTGCTCCATATTTTTGGCGGCATTATGAAGCTGCTTCTGTTTACTGCCGGTCGGCTTTTGATGAGCTAATCGCCCACCGCTTTCAGTGCTGTTTTTTTTCGAAGCTCCCTTTGCCTTCTGTTCCATCTTTCGGGCTTGTTTATGCTTTTCTTCAATCGCCTTCTCAAGCCGCTCTCGCTCCTCTGTAAATTGCTTATATCTCGCAGCCTGGCTTTGCCGCTCATCTTCCTTCTGAGCCAAGTACTCTGAATATCCGCCCCAATACTCGGTAATCTTGCCATCCTTCAGTTCCCATATTTTATCAACAACTTGATCCAGAAAATATCGGTCATGACTGATCACGAGCAGAGCACCAGAATAATATTTAAGCTGATGAATCAAAAAGTCTACACCCTCCCTGTCCAGGTGAGACGTGGGCTCATCCGCAAAAATACCATGTACATCTTCCGACAGCGCCTGGGCAATTTTCAGCCGTGTCTCTTCGCCGCCGCTCATCTTCTCCGAATAAGAAGAACGATCTACTCCGAGTTTCCCCATTAGAGCATAATCCTTGACCTCTTGTAAGGTGACATCATCCAGCTGCGGGATATAGGTGAAGCTGCCTTCCCGAACAATTTGGGTATGAGGTAACTGAATTTCACCCAGCAGCACCTTTAACAGCGTGCTCTTGCCCGCTCCATTCGCCCCTACCAGACCGATCCGGTCATAACTGTAAAGCTCCAACCCATCTATATCTAATACATCCTGTCCCTTGTACTCCACATAAATATCTTCTGCTTTTATTAATAATTCCATTTTCATTTCCTCCTTCTAAAATCGCAGTTTCGATTCGCAGGTGGACCTGCGATTTGAGAAGTGAGGATTATATAAAGAAGTACCAGTGCATCCTTTTCATCGTCAAAGCTCCCTTCATGAATTGCTTTTGTGGGCATAAAAAATACAGATCCAAGGCCATATGCGGGCTTCAGATCTGTATTTATCACGGGAGAGGACACGGCGATATGACAGTACAGCCAAATAAGCTGTACTCATCGCCATCTATGCCTTCATCCGTACAAATAAGCAGCTCAAAAAAAGCCCACAATTGCGGAACACTTTTTTATTGCCATCTTATCTGATACGCATGGAGTTCAGCATAGATAACGAGCCTCCTCTTAATGAATTTATTGAATAGTAACATTGGACAGCTCTGGGTGTCAACGTTACATGTGAGTCCTCCGGTGAGGAAAGGTGCACTCTAATTGAAGGCTTAGCAAATTTTTTTAAATATTGACTGGACGCTACTCTTGGCCTTTCACCATAACGGTCAGTGCACTCTTCGCAGGCATCTCAAGCGAGACCACCTCGTTACCGCGTACAATAACCGATGTATTCTCCGGGCTTTCGCTGTCATTAAACAGCACTACGGCGACGGAGCCATCCACATTGCGGAACGCTACCGAGCGAATCTTCTCGTTGCTTGGCGATGCTATCCGCACCGCTTTCGGGCGGATACACTTGCTGAAATGCGCGAGCGCATAATAGTCAAGCGTATACGTCAGTTCACGCGACTGCTGGTTCACCGTTACAATACCGCGGCAGGTGCTCTGTCCAAATCCAGGCACGGTTGGCCCGTTCTTCTCATCCAGCGCCATGTTCCACAAGACGAAGGATTTGCTGTAATTCCGCAAAATTTCAATCCCGGTCCGCATCACGTTGGAAAATGCCGGCTCGAACGCCGGGATCCATTCCCCGCCTGAGCCTTCCGTAAAATGAACCTCTTTGTCCGGATAAGCTTCGTACACATCAGTCTGAGCGGATGGAGCTCCGCCGTACCAGTGCCATGCGACGCCATCAACCTCATCCCGGGCTTTCTCCAGAACCTCAAGCGGGTAGCCCGGCTCATCCCAGTTATGATCGTAGCATAGAATTTTCGTTGTAATGCCGTTCTCTCTAAACTGCGGCTTCAGATGGTTTTTAATAAAATCGCTCTGCACTTCCGGCTTCATAATCATTCCGGGATAATGCCCCGGTGAATAGAGCGCCTCATTCTGCGGCGTGACCGCGTATATTGGAAGCCCATACCTGCCGTATGCCTGGAGATAGCGAACAAAATAATTTGCATATACCGGATAGTACTCCTTCTTCAGTTCACCACCGATCATCGAGCCGCTCGTCTTCATCCAGCCCGGCGGGCTCCATGGGGAGCCCATCAGCTTGATATCCGGGTTCAGGCGCAGCGCCTCCTGCAGCAGCGGAACAATATCCTCCTCATCATGCGCAATCGAGAAATGCTTCAGCTCCACATCCGTCTCGCCTTCCGGCATATCATTATAGCTGTAGAAATCCCGCGCGTAATCGGAGGCTCCCATCGGATTCCGGAGGACGGACAGGCCGATTCCTTCCTCCGCATCAAACAGCTTCCGCATTAGAGCAGTCCGCTGCTCCGGCTCCAGTATCCGGTGAATCAGATAGGCTGACGAATCCGTGAATGATGCGCCGAATCCGTCCATCTCCTGGTAGGCTACACGCTCATCAACTTCGATCTGATGCAGCTTTCCTGCCGGTGATACGGCATCAAGCTGCTCCTTCTTTTTTTCAACAAACAGCTCGTCTTCCCCGTTTGACTGATAAATGGTTATGTCCCGCATGCTGCTTCCCTCCGGCTCCATGATAACCGATCCTTATACTTCTTATTACAGACCCAGTTTCTCTTTGTTTGCTTTCATTTTCTCGCTGCGGACTTCGACGATTTTGCCCCAATTATTGTCATCCAGGAACTTCTTGTAGTCATTCAATACCTTGTCGAAGTCAGCCTCGCTCTTGGAGCGGATCATGCTGACCAGTGCCGTGTTCCATTTCGAATTGATAGCTGTCAGGGAACGTGCTTCCGGTGTACCTTGGTCAGGCTCGATATTTTCAAGCACAAAGTGCGGCTTCAGCTTGCCCTTGCCCCAATCCTGCATCTGCTTGATCGCTTCAGGGAATGCATCGCTGCTGAGCGCCTTGTGGCGGTCATGACCGAAGAACATGAATTCACCCATACGGTAATCTTTTTTGAACTTGTCCGGGTTGTTCAGCTGCAGATCACGGATTTCCGGTAAAAATTCCACAGTGCCGTCGGCATTCTTTTTATACGTTTCGCCCTCAATACCATAGTTCATCAGCATTTGTCCCTCTTCACTGAGCAGGTATGTGAAGATTTGAAGGGATTTTGCAGGATCCGAGTTCTGCTTCGTAATAAAAGTGATCATCCAGCCGGTAATGCCTGACTGGTTCAGCGTAGGCTGGTTACCAACCGTGCTCTGTGGACCGTCGATAGCAATATATTCTTTGCCCGGGTTCGCACTCTTGAAGCTCTGCAGGTTACCGCCCTGCTGCGGTGTGCCGTCCAGCATCATCGTTGCATATTTACCGGACTTAACCTTTTCCTCAAATGAAGTACCGTCGTCTGCAAAGCTGTCATCGCTGATCAGACCGCCGCGGTAAACTTTATTCAGCGTTCTCATCCAAGTCAGGTAATCTTCATCCAGATTGCGGTTGTAAAATCCGCCGTTTTCGTCCTCCAGCGGTACTCCGATAAAGTCCTGGAATACATCACCGAGCGAACCTGTTCCTTCACCAATGGAGTTGAAGCCCATCGGAATGAGTGAAGGGAACTTTTGCTTGATATCAGTCAATGCCTTTTCAAATTCCTCTGGCGTTCCCATCTTAGGCTGGCCCACTGCATCGTACACGTCCTTGCGGATGATAAATGCTGTCTTGGCCGGGATGGTGCCCTTGTCATAGTCAGCCTGAGTATTGGAATAGTTAGGATAGCCGTACGTATTTCCGTCCTTCAGCTTGAACCAGTTCAGCGTGTCCTGAGCTGCCACTTTGTTGAAATAAGGATCATATTTTTCAGCCAGCTCGTTCAGCGGCAGCGCCCATGTTGAAGCCTTCTGCACTACCGAGGATCTGGCGTCGAATGTCGTGATCAGGTCTGGCATTTCGCCGCCTGCAAAAAATGTATTCAGCTTTGTATCATCACCGGTAATGAACTTGATGTCGATATTCAGATCTTCCTTGATCTTCTTGGTAACGACATCCTTGCCGAAATCGGTGTTCCACCAGTCCGCGTTTACGTACCAGGTCAGCTGTGTTGGCTCCTCCTTCTTGTCCAGCTTCCATGCCGGCGTTTCCGGATCCGGGGTATAGCGGCCTTCCATGGAAACCTCCTTGCCCTTCTTCGAGTCGGAATTACCGCCGCCGCAGCCGCTGACTACGAGCGCAAACGCCATCATAAACGCCATAACCGTGAAGCTTTTCTTTCCTATCGCCTTTATCCCCAACATACTTGTGTCCTCCTTTTTCTTCTTGCCGCATGAGACCTTGCCGTTTGTATAACGATACCCTTTGTTACTCTTTGACTGCCCCCAGCATCACTCCAGAGATAAAGTACCTTTGCAATATTGGATACATCACAACAATCGGCAGTGTGGTTACTACAATTGTTGCTAGCTGAACCCCTTTGGTGGTGGTTTCGATGGCCACAGACCCGATATTCTGCATGGACTGCGTCTGGGACTGCACGATAATTTCGTACAGCATCATCTGCAGCGGATAGAGCGACTGGTCTGTGATGTAAAGCTTTGTCGTCATAAAATCATTCCACTGCCCGACGCCGTTAAACAGCGCAATCGTCGCCATGGCCGGCATAGACAGCGGGATGAAGATACTCAGGAATATCCGCCAGTGGCCGCCCCCGTCAATCTTAGCCGACTCCTCAAGCGCATCTGGCACGCTGCGGAAAAAGTTCATGAGAATAATGACATCGTAGAAGCTCAGCAGTGCCGGGATAATGTAGACCCAGAAGCTGTTCAGCATGCCGAGATCCTTGATGAGCAAGTAGGTAGGAATCATCCCGCCTGAGAAAAACATCGTAACGACGCCCATCGACATGTAAAACTTGCGTCCACGAAGATTTTTTTTGCTGAGGCCGTATGCAACCATCGCGCAAAAGAATACGTGGGTGATGACTCCGACCACCGTTTTGGCAAAGGAAATGAAGAAGGCCTGCCATATATGATCATCGCGGAATACCGCCTGGTAGTTTTCCGTTGAAAATTCGTTAGGCCAGAAAATAAACCCGCCCTCCGCCAGGGACCGGCCCGAGCTGAAGGATGATACAACAACGTTCCACAGGGGAACGATGATGATGATCGTGAACAGAAGCAGCAGCGTAATATTGATGATGTCAAAAATACGGCTGTCCCTGTCACCTTTAAGCGCTTTTAGATTCATCGCATTGACCTCCCCCGGGTTTTACAAAACAGACTCGTTGTCGTTTAGTTTACTAGTGATTTTGTTCGCTGTTACCAGCAGGATGACCGAAACGATCGAAACGCCGAGACCCACAGCGGTGGCGTACGAGAAATCTCCTTGCGCCATACCCATGCGGTATACGTACGAGTTAATGACCTCGGCCTTTTCCCGGTTTTGGGAATTCATCAGCACGAGCGTCTGATCCAGGTTCGAGCCAAGCAAACCGCTGACCGTCAGGATGAGGTTCAAGCTGATGATCATCTTCATGTTCGGAATCGTAATGTTCCAGATCTGTCTGATACGGCTTGCGCCATCGATCTTCGCGGCCTCATAGTAGGTCGGATCGATCTTCGCCATGATCGCCAGATATAGAATCGTGCCCCATCCGGCTTCTTTCCATATATCCGACAGCGTGGCAATCCACCAGTACTTGCTTGGATCCAGCAAAATATTTTGCGGCTGCGAGATAAGGCCGAATGCTCTAAGCAGCTCGTTAAATAGTCCGGATGTTGAGAACCAGGTGATAAGCATACCGCCAAGCACGATCCAGGACAGGAAGTGCGGGAGGTAAGAGATCGTCTGTACGACCTTCTTAAACCGGCTCAGGCTAACCTCGTAAATCATGATGGCGAGGATAATCGGAATGACAAAACCGATCGCCAGCTTCAGAAAGCTGATCCCCAGCGTATTGATGACGGAGTCCCAGAAATACCTATCCGACATAATGATTTTGAAATTGTCCAGCCCTACCCAGGGAGCGGAGTCCAGCGTATCGATAACCGTATAGTTCTTGAACGCGATCGTCAGTCCATAAATCGGGATGTAGCTGAATATAAACATAAAGATGACGCCCGGGAGAATCATGGATTGGAGCTCCCATTGCCGCCCGAAGTCTACGAAAAATTCGCGCACCCGCTGTTTTCTTGGCTTTTTGCCAGCGAGTTTTAATCCTTCCGGGACTGCGGTTGAAGCCACGGCTTTTTTGTTCACGTGCTTTGCCCCCTTTTTAATTACCTGCCATCTTACCGAAAATATAAAAACGTTTTTATTTCCAAGGCGAAGCGGTCGTATATACCCGTTGTTATGCGCCATCATTCCGGCTTCGCCCTGATGCAGGGTTTAATCCCTTGGGAGCTTTACGGTGCTGGACTCTCTAACCACGAGTTCACCAGCGAGCTTTACCACCTTGCCCTGTTCCTTTTTCTGAATCATCCGCACCAGATGGTTCACCACGAGCATGCCCTGCCTCGCGATCTGGTTGCGTACTGTGGTCAGCGGCGGGGTAAAGTACTGTGCAATATCAATATCGTCAAAGCCGACCACGCTGATATCCCGTGGAACCTCATATCCTATGGAGTTCAGTGCCTTAATGCAGCCAATCGCGCTCACGTCGTTACCGGCGAGAAAGGCATCCGGTATTTTGCCGGGATGCTGCTTTAAAAACGACTTTACCGCGAGATATGTTCCCTCTTCCTCAAAATAGCCCTGGAGTATAAAGTCAGGATCGAATGGAAGCTGGAATTCCTGCAGCGCGGCGAGAAACCCTTCCTTCCGCTGTACGCTGTCAAACATCGTGTCCACGCCGGAGATGTAGGAAATTTGGCGGTGTCCCAGGCTGATCAGGTATTGCGTTGCCTTATAGGCTGAGATGTAGGAATCGAAGATGATGCTGCCCATGTTTTCATTCTCGATCACCCGGTCCAGAAATACCGCCTTCACCCTGTCCTTTTCCATCGCTGCAATATCCTGCTCCTCGATCATGTTCTCTTCGAAGATGATGACGCCATCAACTCGCCGGCCCAGAATGTTGCTCATAATAACCTTCTTGTCCTTCGTCACAAACACGTTCAGCCCGTAGCCCAGACGGTCGCATTCTCTCGACATGGATTCCACCAGCGTGTAGAAATACGGTCCGGATACGCTGGTCGTAAAGAAGCCCAGCATCTTCGTCTTCCCGGATTTCAGCAGCTTGCCGTTCAGGTTCGGCACATAATTCATCCGCTTCGCGACATTGAGCACATGCGATTTGGTTTCGGGATTTAACACGTCCACATCATTCAGCGCATTGGAAACCGTTGAAATGGAAACCCCGGCTTCTCTTGCGACATCTTTTATCGTCACTTTGGCCATATTATTTTTCCTTTTTTTATAAAAACGTTTTTATAAGCATAAATTACCATACAAGCGCTTTCATTACAATGCTTTTTTTAGCGCACAGAAAAATAAAATGTAGAAAAAGGAAAACTTGTGACAATCGCCATGCTTTCCTGATTCTGTCCTTCCTTCAGTAGACTAGCACGAACATAAACAATACCATTGAAAGTTGAGGTTGGTTAACGATATATCCATCCATTATTCATGATGCCGATGAGTACACCCGGGTGCTTATATAGGCATGCTCCCTCTTCAACCGTTGCCAAAATAAGTGTGACCCAAAAAATATAATATAATGATATTATATTGATAATATATTGATAATGATTATCATCGATGTAATATTTGAATTTCGAAAGGGGACTATATCAATAATGAAGCAGCACCTACGTTCAACCAGATTACTTAGTCTTATCATGATCATGATTGTAGCGATTGGATTAGCTGGATGTGGCTCTGAGACAAGTAAGGAATCCGGGGGTAAATCAGATAATGAATCCAATAGCTTTAACGGTACTTCGATTGAAACGAAATTCGGTAATATAGAAATTAATAAAGAGCCTAAACGTATTGTTGCCCTTGGCTGGGGTGATGCAGAAACAGCTTTGGCACTTGGCGTAGAGCCGGTTGGTGCCAGTGACTGGCTTGCTTTTGGAGGTGAAGGTGTAGGTCCCTGGTTAAAAGGTGCGTATAAAACTGCACCAACCATTCTTGGAACCATGGAACTCGATTATGAGCAGATTGCGTCCCTTGAGCCGGACCTCATCCTGGATGTTAGATCCTCAGGAGATCAAGAACGTTACAACCGTCTTTCTGAAATTGCGACCACGATCGGTGTTCCGGAAGGCGGCGATAACTACTTGACCACCTATCAACAGCAAGTTCAAATCATAGCGAAAGCCCTTGGCAAGGAAGCAGAAGGAGATCAAATCCTGAAGGATATTGACTCTGCTTTTGAAAAAGCTAAAAAAGAATACCCGCAATTCGCGGATAAAACCGTCGCAGTCGGGGCATACACCGCTGAAGGTTGGGGAGCATACGTAAGTGGTGATGCTCGGGTTGATTTTATGACCAAATTAGGATTTAAAAATAAGGAAGAAATTGAACAACAAGCGAACGGTGTTTTCTATGTACAGGTAGCTGACGAGCAATTAGAGCTTTTAGATGCTGATTTAACCGTTGTGATCCCGATTTGGGTGGACACCAAAGAAATCACCGGCAATCCGCTCTATCAAAAAATCCCTTCCGTTGCTGAGGGAAGATCTGTAATTGTTGAAGGTGATTATTCAGATGCCTTTTCGGCAGGTACCGCACCAGCCTTATTATGGGCAATTGATCAATTGCCAGCTATGTTTGATAAAGCCTTACAAGGCGGGGAGTGAGATTATTGACAGCAAGTAAGCAGCCAAATGGTGCATCAAATAAAACAGTTCAAAAGAAACCAATGACTGCCTTGCGGCTGCAGCGAATAGCAGGATTAGTCTTAGCCTTATTCCTTTTAGTGGTGGTTGTCTTCCTAAGCCTCATGATTGGATCTAAGCCACTGTCCATGAATGTTGTATGGGATGCTCTATTCTCTTCTGACTCGAATAGCTATGACTATGCAATTATTCATGAATCCCGATTGCCTCGCACAATCATCGCCCTTGCGGTTGGACCTGCCTTTGGTCTGGCAGGGGCTGTGATTCAGGCTTTAACACGCAATCCATTAGCTGACCCTGGAATTCTTGGAGTGAATGCAGGGGCAGCTTTTGCTGTTGCATTGGCCGTAGGCATTTTTTCTATGACTTCGATGTCAAGCTATATATGGTTTGCTCTCGCTGGGGCGTTAATTACAACCATAGCCATCTATTTTATCGGTGCCGGTGCAGGCAGGAAATCACCGACACCTGAACAGATTACACTGGCCGGAGTAGCTATGGCTGCAGCATTGAACGGAATTACAACGGCATTGTCCTTGATAGATAGTCGGGCATTTGCGGGATTGCTGAGCTGGAGAGTGGGCTCCATAGCAAGAAAAGGCCTTGAGGATCTTGGGACGATTACTCCTTTTCTCGTTGTGGGCACCCTATTAGCTTTCATGATTGCTCCGGCATTAAATACGATTGCCTTTGGTGATGATCGTGCTTCCTCTCTTGGTGTGAATGTAAACCTAACCCGGATTCTTGGTCTGATTTCCATCACGCTGCTTGCGGGGGGCGCAACGGCTATTGCGGGTCCCATTGTATTTCTCGGTTTAATGGTTCCCCACCTTGTGCGGTGGTTTATTGGTCCGGATCAGCCCTGGATTTTTCTCTATTCTCTTGTCATTGCCCCATTGATCTTGCTTCTATCTGATATTATTGGCAGGGTCGTCATTTCTCCCGGAGAAATCCCGGTTGGTATTATCACAGGATTTGTTGGTGCCCCTATCCTCCTTATCCTGATGAGACGGCGAAAAACCATTGGTTTATAATGACGAAACTGAAGAAGACTGATCATTAAAAGGAGTGTGTTTCATGGGGCGCATTGATTTCGGCAGAAAATACTTGCAGCTAAATGGGCCAGTAAAAATACGCCTAGATATCAGGAGTATGGTCGTTACTGCCATTATTCTCGGAGTGGTAATAGGCGTCGCCTTATTTTCTCTTATGGTTGGAACCATTAAGCTCAGTATGGCAGAGGTGTTTTCTGCACTTTTTGGTGATATGACGGGAATTAAGCGGACTGTGGTTTTGGAGTGGCGTATGCCGAGGATCTTAGCCGCTATTGTGCTGGGTGCGGGCCTTGCTGTAAGCGGATCGATTTTCCAGTCGATTACCCGAAACCCTTTGGGATCGCCTGACATTCTTGGCTTTACTACCGGCTCGTATACAGGAGCTTTAATCGTGATGCTGGTATTCAAATCGATGGCCTTTACCTCAATCGCAATGGGTGCACTGATTGGCGGATTCGCAACGGCTCTTGTTATTTATTTATTTGCATTTCGCAAAGGCACTCAAGGCTTTCGATTAATTATTGTCGGTATAGCCATTTCAACCATTTTAGGCAGTGTCAATTCCATGCTGCTGCTTCAAAGCCAAGCTGAGGTTGCGTTAACGGCTGGTGCCTGGGGAGTTGGGTCTCTGAACGGAATCAGTTGGGAGCATGCTCTTCCAGCAATCCTGGCTGTATGTGTGCTCATTATTTTGGCCATGATGATGAATCGGCCTCTTCGCGAAATGGAGCTGGGCAAGGATGCAGCCAAGTCACATGGTGTCCGTTTCGAAGGTTCTCAATTGTTATTGCTTGTGATTGCCGTGGCCATCACTGCGTCTGCGACAGCCATCATGGGGCCCATTACCTTTGTTGCATTAGCTGCTCCGCAAATTGCCATTCGCTTTACCAAGACATCCGAAAGTCTTGCTCCATCGGCGGCTGTCGGCGCGTTTATCTTATTAAGTGCTGATGTTCTGGCACAGCGATTGGTTCCTGGAATGGTTCTCCCTGTAGGTGTACTAACGCTATCTGTTGGAGGTATGTATTTAGTTTGGTTATTGTTTCGTCAAGCGCGTTCTGCCATATAAAAATAAAGCTGCGGACTTCTTAAACGTATCGTAAAACGGTGTAATTCATTCCGTTATTCCTATTTTGAAAGAGGTTGTCATTCATATGGTTACAACTAACCCGGACATGCAAAACCAAACCATTTCACCCATTCGTTCCCGGCTTGGCGTTGAACATGTCACTACCCAATACGACCATCGGGTCATTTCCGAGAATCTCTCACTCGAGATTCCGGACCGGTCCTTTACGGTCATTATTGGACCTAATGCGTGCGGCAAGTCAACTCTTCTACGTACCCTTTCCAATCTGATTAAGCCTTCAGCTGGCCATGTGTTATTGGACGGGAAACAGATCAGTACATACAAATCTAAGGAAGTGGCAAAAAAGCTCGGTCTTCTGCCCCAATCCTCAACGGCCCCTGATGGAATCACTGTCGCAAATTTGATAGCATATGGCCGATATCCTTATCAAAGCCTTTTTCAACAATGGACTGAGGAAGATGAAAAGGCTGTAATGCAGGCGATGGAGTTAACCAATACAACCGAGCTGTCGGGCCGCTTTGTAGATGAACTATCCGGAGGTCAGCGCCAACGGGTATGGGTCGCGATGGTGCTTGCTCAGCAGACCCCATTGCTCCTGTTAGATGAGCCGACCACTTTCCTGGATATTGCCCACCAAATTGAGCTGCTCGAATTATTTACAGACCTCAACGAACAAGGAAATACACTGGTGGCTGTCCTGCATGACTTGAATCATGCTGCCCGCTATGCAACCCATTTGATCGCCATGAAAGCAGGCAAAATCATCGCCCAAGGCAAGCCCTCCGAGATTGTCTCCGAAGAACTGGTCGAAGAGGTTTTTGGCCTAAAGTGTAAGGTCATTGAAGATCCGGTCTCCCATACACCGCTAATCATTCCGCTGGGGCGGGAGCGGGTTAAATAGAGGCTCCCTTCCTCACGTTCAACACAAATAGACTCTGCTTGATAAGCAGGGCCTATTATTAATGAATAACCGGGATTTGTTTCAAAAACATTAGTTAATGGTATTAAAAGGTAATCATCGTCAAATGGGTTATTAATATGATTAAACAAGTGGAGGCAAAAGAATGAAAAAAAAGAAGCTGATTATCTCCACCCTCGTACTCTTAATCATCATAATAGCTTCATATTTGTATAGTAACCGAGAGCTAAACAGTTTAAAGTCAGGTGAAATTTTGCCGATACAATGGTCCAATCCCTATAAAAACAATGAGAAGCCCATTCAGATTACAGACCACAATCAAAAATTATCGAATCCCAATGTACATATAACACCGGTATACTATCTGCCTCAATCTAAAGAAATTCATTTTGGCCTCTGGTTTAATAAGTGGTCTTACCGGTCCGATCAAATACCCGATAGAGTTTTTCAAACAACCATTAAAGATGAAAATGGTAAGCAATCTGAAAATGAGCTGGTTACGAGGGTAACCAGTGGATGGTTTGAGGAATTTCATTATCGATCAATACCAGTAGATCTTACGAATCAAAATACTGTTGAAATGACCATTTCATTGATCAAGGAAAACGGAAAACAAGTTATCCCCAAAGAGTCCAGCACAATAACGCTATCTTTAGCTGGAAAGAAATAATAAATCAGAGAGCTTCCCAAAACAAATACACTTTATTTAAAAATAACCCAGTGCCGTATCGGTACTGGGCTTGTTCATTAGCTTGGATTCAATTTACTACGGGTAAAAGAATAGAAGTGAACTATTTTTTGAAGGCACCTAAGATATAGAAAGGGGCTCACCAAATGAACATGACACATTGGAAAGAAAGCACGATCTATGAGATTTATCCCCGCAGCTTTGCAGACTCGAACGGAGACGGGATTGGCGATCTGCCGGGCATTCTATCCAAAGCCGATTACCTCAAGGATTTAGGCATCGACACCATTTGGCTCACACCGATCTATGCGTCTCCCGATATTGATCACGGTTATGATATTTCGGATTATTACACTATACAGTCCGAGTACGGAACGATGGAGGATTTTGAGCTGCTCCTTCAGGAGATGCACCAAAGGGGCATTCGTGTATTGATGGACCTGGTTCTTAATCATACCTCGGATGAGCATCCATGGTTTGAGCAGTCCCGTTCTTCGAAGGATAATCCTTACCGGGATTACTATATCTGGCGGCCGGCCAAAGAAGACGGAAGTCCGCCTAACAACTGGACCTCTTATTTAGGGAAACCGGCCTGGACCCTGGATGAACAGACCGGGGAGTACTATCTCCACCTCTATAATGCCAAGCAGCCTGACCTGAACTGGGATTATCCCCCGCTTCGCAAGGATATGTACAAGATGATGCGATTCTGGCTGGATAAGGGGATTGACGGATTCCGGATCGATGCGGTGAATTCGATATCCAAGGATCAACGCTTTCCGGATACGCATCAGGAAAAGCTTCAAGCCAGCGGAGAGCCTTTTACGAAAAACGGCCCCCATATCCATGAATACCTGCAGGAAATGCACAAGGAGGTTTTCTCACATTACGACATTGTGACCGCCGGAGAAACCTCGAAGGTCGTTGAACAGAATGTGTTGCTCTATACACACCCCGCCCGGAAGGAGCTGAATATGGTTCTTTCCCCGGAAGCCTCTACTCTTGCCGACCGGACCGAAGATGAATTTCAGACTCAGGAATGGACGCTGGACGACTTGCGCAGCATTTTGACGATGTGGCAGAAGGATATCGGCGAAGACGGCGGCTGGTTCGGGATTTATTTCAGCAATCACGATCAACGGAGAATGGTAAATATATTCGGTGACCCTGTGAATTACCGGATCCAGTCGGCCAAAATGCTCTCCACCCTGCTCTTGACACTGCGTGGCACGCCTTTTATCCATCAGGGAGAGGAGCTTGGCATGGTGCATAACCCTCTTTTGCACCATATCGAGGATTTTAAAGAACAGCAGGCGCTGGCTTATTACGATGTAATGGTTCGGGAGCGCGGGGAAAACGAAGAGAAAATTATGGAGCGAATTCGGCAAAAATCCAGGGATCACGCCCGGACCCCTATGCAGTGGGACGACAGCCATGCAGCAGGATTTACGACAGGCAAGCCGTGGCTGCCTGTTCATCCGGACTATAAGGAGATCAATGTTGCTGCCGAGCAGCAGAACCCTCATTCTGTACTGAATTACTATAAAAAAATGATTGCTTTACGTAAAGAAAACAAAGTCTTGACCTATGGGGATTTTAAAATCGTGCTCGAGAACCATTCACAGATTATTGGCTATATACGCTGGATGGACGATGAGGCTTGGCTTGTTCTGCTAAATTTCTCCGGGGAAGAAGCCGGGTACGAACTGCCAGATAACGAAGCGGATCGGATGCGGCAGGCCTCCTTCATCATCGGTAATTATTCAGACTCACAACACGTTCATCCGAACATTCATATTCCTTCCGGCACCCTGCGGCCTTATGAAGCTGTAGTCTACAAGTCCGAGGGATTAATGGACGACGGAGTGTCACAGTGACCCATCACGCCAAAGTAATCGGATGAGGGATCAAAATAAATATTCATTCGCAAAGCAAAAACAGCCCGTCATCTGACGGGCTGTTTTTCCTTGCATATAGAATTTATCCTCCATACCATTTACCTTTTCGGACGGGACATTTTTCCAAAGAAGCATCCCGGCTCCTGAAATCGCCGCTGTTGGCAGGACAGGATGCTTGGAGGCCTTCACGTAGTAACTTCCTGAACGGATATAACCTTCGTTCCGTCCGCGCCCTTCCATGCCGTAACCCGGTTGGTAGAGTGCATGTCATCCTGCGGCTTGGATGGCCGGTCCACAGACTGCTGTCCGCGGAACATAATAGCCTCGGCGATTTTGTCAGTCAGGCACGGTGCAACATTACCTAGGATCGCCCACAGCTTAGCCTGTCCGCCCACGTGCATATCCCGCTTCGGATGCTCGGCAGCATACAGGATCGCTTCTGCCACCGATTCCGGCGGATAAATCATGCCTTGATGGGTAGGCTGTTTGTCCAGATAGCTCTTGGCATGCTCAGCGTACGGCGTGTCAATCCGGCCGGCATGAATGAGTGTGACGGAAATCGGGGTCCTCGATCAGAACCTCCATTTCGTTTATTTTGCTAACAGCTGACTCGCTAATTTGCGATCCACTTTATCCCCTGCGGTGGCTGCGATGTTCTGAATGGCGGCGAGTACAGCTGGCTGATTCCAACTGGCAGGCGTCCATTCTTGAAGCACGCTTAATGCCTGATACTGCAGGACTCCAATATCCGATTCAAGAGCAGCCAAAATCAGCGGCAGACCCACGTCCTCATGGTCATGCAGATCTCCGACAATAAACCGCAGACAATCCTCTTCATCATCCGACAGGTCGGATAACGTTAGATGCTGTTCTGCAAACTCGCAGAGCCTGATGATATGCTGACGATTCTGAGTGTCCATAATGGCAAAATAAATCTCGCTGTTGGCAGGGTACCTCTCCAAAAGCTTAAACAATTGCGAAATGATATCTAATTGATAAAAGCTAGCGATTTCAAGCGCCTTCTCATGAAAATCATGCTGCAGGGCCTCCACCGACAGCCGCGGCCACTTCGAATCATGGATCAAAGGTTCAAGCAGTTTCTGAACCACACGGCGCTCCCCCTGCTTCCATGCATCGTCCGCCTGTTCTTCCCAGACTTCTTCATCCGCCAGAAACTGGGCTATTTTCAGAAGCGGGTAAAAATCATCCAGGGAATCACAATGAGTGCAGGCGTGGGAAACGAAACGATAAAGAATGGCATTTTCAAATAAATAATCATCCACAGCTTTTTCTTCTGTTTCATCCAGCAGCTCCTGGATGATCAGACCCGCTCCGTCATAAAGCTCTTTGGAAATCGTCTCCTGATACAGCGCTGAAGCAAGCTCTCCCTTAACCGCACAGGTATAAGCGATATGTCCGTTCATTAAACTGTTCTCACAGCCCTTGGTCAGCAGCCAATGCTTGATTTCCGGAGTTGCAGGCTCCAGCTGTTCAACCGCTGCCATTCTGCCCCAGCCATGGACGCTTTGAGCGAGCTGCCAGATATAATGATTCCCTTCTCTCGTTCCGTTTCTCAGTGCAAAGATGACATAGGAAGTAAACTCCTCATGCAGGCCTATCGGGACTAACCGTTCTTTATAATCCTCACAATTTGTACAGCCAAGCACCGTGAGTGCAAATTTCACTACCTCCCGGTGAGCAGCATGCTCCAGCAGCCACATGGCTTCCTGCTGTACAAGAGATGGGTCGAGCTCGGCTTCTTCAAATCGCATGATGAACTGTTCCCCGTAGCTGGCGATATTGTCCGATGTGATGGCTTCATAGGTTGCCTTGCGGGTTTTATCCGTCGGAGACTTCAGCTGTTTTTCCAAAAGCCTCACCAGCTTTCCGGCAAATAACGGGGTTGGCATGTCATCGGCTAAATGATCCGCTAATCCTGCGGCCATTCTCGGCTGATTCTCATCATAGAGGTACTCGTCATCTGGCAGGCGTTCATCGATAATCCGGTTATGTGCCTCCACCTGGCGGTGAATAAAGGGTACAATTTTTTCTTTATGATTCCACGGGAGAAAATCAAGCTTGAGCGATTCGGCCAATATCTTCTCCCGGCCTATTTTCACAATACAGTTAAACCTGGAAAATCCCCCGATCTTAACGGATACCTTATGCTTTTTGCCGTCACCTAAATCCAGTACTCCTGATAACCGTGAATACGGCATGAGATGGGAAAGGAGATATTTTCGTTTGTTGCTGTCTACCGTCACTCCGTCGATGATAAGATGCTCTTCTTTTAACTGGTGATTAATTTGAATGGAATGCCCTTTATAATCGATATCCCACGTTTTGTGCGCTTCTTTTTCGACATCTCTAATTACATTGCGGATTTCGCGTCTCATTTCCTCTTTAAATCCCATGATTTCCTTCCTTTGTATGCTGACTTTTTTATGCAGAAACCAATCTCTATCATCCCATCATACCATGAATTACTTTTCATGAATTGCCAACCGTTATTTAATTGGAAGCGTCCCCCTAAAAATTTACACCCTGTGTAAATTTTTAGTACATAACTTTCATGCAAAAAAGGACAACTGCTGCACATACAGCGGTTGCCCCGACAAACTGATATATTCCTCAATTATCTCTATCTTTATTAATTTAAAAAATATTAGACTGCTTGACTCTATCATTTAATAGTAAAAAGTCTTTATCATGTAATGGTTCAACCTTGCCCTTCTGATAGCCGTTACCTTTTGTTGAGAAGAAATCATGCGTGCTGGTCTCTGTGCGAATTCCGTTCAGTACAACAGGATTAACATCTTCCTCTTCAAAAATAGGCTCAAGTCCAAGATTCATTAACGCCTTATTTCCGTTATAGCGAATATATTTTTTCACTTCATGCGTCAGTTCAATGTCATCATACAACATTTCAGAGTATTCCAGTTCATTACGATAAAGATCATTCAAAAGCTTCGGAACAAATTCTGTCGCTGTCTGCTTGTCTTCTTCATTCAATCCTGCAAAGATTTCTTGAGCAAGCAGGCCAACGAATACACCATGGACGCTTTCATCACGAATGATCAGTTTAATAATCTCCCCGCTTGCGACCATCTTTCCTTGACCAGCCAAGTATAACGGATAAAAGAATCCCGAGTAGAACAAAAAACTTTCAAGGAATACAGATGCTACCATCGCTTTATATAAGCTTAGGCCGTCTTCTGCTTTGATATCTCTATATATCGAATCGATAACAGATGTTTTATATTGAAGGTGCTTGTTTTCCTTTACCCACTCGAATGTTTCATTGATCATTTCTACGCTGGCCACTGTCGTAAAGATAGTACTGTAGCTCTTGGCATGAATTTCTTCCATTGCTGCTTGGAAGATGAGAATCGCCTTTTTCTGCTTTTCCTGCACAAACTGTGCGATCATCGGCATCCCGACATTCCCCTGCTCGGTATCCAGCAGCGTCAAGCCGCCTAGTACACGCATGTAAGCAAGTTGTTCTTTATCGCTCATCTTGGTCCATGACTTCAGATCCTTCGAGATCGGAATTTCGGTATCCAACCAGAATTGCGAGGTATTCTGCGTCCACAGGAGTTCGGTATAATCGGTTTCAGGCGAGTTCCAGTTTACAGCTTCATATTTATTCATCTACATTATCCTCCTTAGACGACACAGCTTACGCATTCATCGATTGTCTTCTTTCTCGTTCGTGTATAATAGAGCGTCTTAAGCCCTTTCTTCTGCGCATAGATGTAATACATCGCCAGATCCCGCGTTGTGAGATCATCCTTGACATACAATACAGTGGATATGGCTTGATCAATATGCACCTGCACCTCAGCAACAAGATCGATCAGGTTAAACATATCCATGTCATAAGCTTCTTTGTAGAAGAAATAGTTCTCTTCACTTAGATAAGGCATCGGGTAAATGGTCTTGGAATCACCGTACTCGCGTTCTTCAATTCGTTGTGTAATCGGCGCGATCGAAGCAGTAGAGGATTGTAAATATGAAATAGATCCTGTTGGAGCAATCGCTAGGCGATAAGCATGGTATAAACCGTATTCTGCTACATCCTCCTTCAATTGCTTCCAATCTTCCAGTGTTGGGACCTCATGTCCGGCAAACAGCTCCTTCACCTTGTCCGTTACTGGGGAATAGTCCGTTTCCAGATATCGATCAAAATAATTTCCGTTCGCATATTCACTCTTCTCAAAGCCCACAAACGTTTCTTGACGTTCCTTGGCAATCAACATAGAACGTTCAATCGAATAATAATTCATCATCATAAAGAAGGTCCGGACGAAATCTCTTGCTTCCTTCGACTCATAGGCTATCTTGCTTTTAGCCAAGAAACCATGCAGGTTCATCGCACCAAGCCCTACGGAATGCAATTCTCGGTTAGCCTTAGCTACTGACGGAACAATCCTTATATCGGAACGGTCGCTGACCTCTGTCAACGCATCCATCGCATAATGAACCGTTTCTCTCATGCGCTTGTTATTCATCACATTCACAATATTGAGCGATCCAAGGTTACAGGAAATATCCCGATTAATAATATCCTCTTCGTCATAATCATTAATGGTAGATACTTCACTTAACTGAGCGATTTCACTGCATAGGTTTGAAAACTTGACCCGCCCCAGCTCTTTTAGTGCATGATACTCATTAGCATTATCGACAAACATAATATATGGATACCCGGACTCCATCTGCGTCTGAGCAATCTTGAGAATAAGGTCTCGCGCAGCAACCTTCTTCTTGCGTACTCTTGGATTGTTAATCAGCTCTTCATACATGGCGGTTATATCCATATCATCCAGGTGCATCCCATACTCTTTATGAACGGTCAAAGGATAGAATAAATACATGTCCTTATCTTGTTCAACCAGATCAAAAAAGATATTCGGTGCTACAACACCTAAGGAAAGTGTCTTAATACGCGTTTTTTCATCACTGTTAATCTTTTTCGTGTCCAGAAACTCTTGAATATCGGCATGGAAGATATTCAGATAAACAACGCCGCTGCCGTCTCGTTGTCCCAATTGATTTGCATATGAGAAGGCATCCTCAAACAGCTTCATGACAGGCAAGACCCCACTTGCTTTACCATCCAATCCCTTGATCTGTTCATCCGCTGCCCGAATCTTACTCAAATTCAAACTCACGCCTCCGCCAATCTTACTTAATTGCAGCGCAGAATTAATGGCAAAGCCAATCGAGTTCATAGAGTCGTTTACTTCCAACAGAAAGCAGCTTACAAGCTCGCCGCGACGTTTCTTGCCTGCATTCAGGAAAGTTGGCGTTGCAGGCTGATATTCCTGCGAAATGAGTATATCCGCATAGCTCTTTGCTTTTTCAAAATCCCCTCTTGCCAAGAATAAAGACACGATTGCTATTCGATCTTCGTATCGTTCGAGTACCTTCGTGCCATCATCGGTCATTAATGCATAATTATTATAGAACTTAAATGCACTCATGAAGGAAGGAAAGCGGAATTTCTTCGCATATAAATAATCATATATATACTTTATTTCTTCAAAACTGTATTGATCAAAGATCTCTCTATCATAATAATTATTCTCAATTAAGTAATCGATCTTTTCTTTTAGATTATGGAAAAACACCGTGTTTTGATTGACATGATCAACAAAGTAACTTCTGGCTGCTTCAAGATCTTTATGGAATTGAAAGCTCCCGTCTTTCCGTACCATAATTTCATTATTAAGCTGAATCCATTTTGCGATTTGAGTAGACAATTTGTTCAACCTCCTGCTTGAATCTTACGACATCTTTATTTGTTCCACTTAATTCAAACTTCATCAATATGGGCACATCATATTGTTCTGAGATCAGGTCAGCAGCATGCGCATAGAAATTACCCCAATTCATATTGCCGCTTGAAACGACACCTTGCAGTAAATGCCCCTTATTGCTCAGAAAATTTTTCGTTGCCTGTGGCGCTTGCCCAAAGCCTGTTGTGTAAGTAATCAATATGAAAGGTTCATCGATCTGCAGATCCGGCTTGATCTGATCACATTCCATACCGAGCTTCTGAACAAATCTTTTGACATTCCCTGTTTTGGAATCAAACACAATTCGCATAAACTCCCTCCTTGATAGCTTCCCCGCTTCATGCTTTATAAACTAAAAAAGCCCACCTCGATTAAGGGGAGCTGTGTATACGACGCAAAGACACAATGAAATAAAGCATAAATTCAGCTTTGATTGCTGCTGCGCCGTTTCACCTTCTCACACCCCGAAGATATGAAACATGAGAAATGCGGCAGGTCTACTGGCTTGTGTCTCATCCTCCTTGAACCCTTCCCATATATATCGCTTTAAACGATCCTATACAGTGGCATGCTCAATTCGTCCACACTTACAGTTGCGGGGGCAGCTCTGGATTATAACCAGATTCCCTATTAAGTCATTACTGACGCCATCATTTCGTATTTTTTAATTTTTTCTATATTTTGTGCTCTGATCATAAATAAAGACTATATATTGTATCACTTCTACAAGTCTACCCTTTTTAATTCAAAATATCAAGAGGTCTAAAACTGTAGAAATTTGTACCACCTCACTTGTGTAACTCTCTTCACTATTGCTACTATAAACTAATAGATTTTAGATCAAAGTCGCGGAATATCTGAATAGATTCCTATTTTTTTAATAGAGGAGTTGATGAGCTAGATGACATTACAGCAATTAAAATATATCATCCAAATCGTCGAATCAGGGTCCATGAATGCCGCAGCAGCTAAGCTGTATATCTCACAGCCTAGCTTATCTAACGCTGTCAAAGAGCTTGAAAAAGAAATGGGTATTCATATTTTTCTTCGTACCAACAAAGGGCTGCTGCTTTCAGAGGAAGGCGAAAAGTTTTTGGGGTATGCACGCCAAGTGATCGAGCAGGCTGATTTATTAGAACAGCAATATAAAGGGACAACTCCGCGACGTCGTGTCTTTTCTGTTTCGACACAGCACTACGCATTCGCGGTCAATGCCTTCGTTAATCTCATCAAGACATATGATGCGTCGGAATATGAATTTACGCTTCGCGAATCTCAAACTTATGAAATCATAGAAGACGTCAAGCAATTAAGAAGTGAGCTTGGGATCATTTATTTAAGTAATTTCAATGAGAAAGTATTGACGAAACTGATAAAGGAGAGCGGCTTATCCTTTCATCTCTTATTTAAAGCTTATCCTCACATTTTTGTAAGCACACAAAATCCGCTTTCTAAGCTGAAGCAGGTCACACTAGAGGATTTGACCCCGTATCCATGCTTATCTTATGAGCAAGGTACCGTGAATTCCTTTTACTTTTCCGAAGAGCTCCACAGCACTGTCTATCACCCGAAGAGCATTGTCGTAAGCGATCGCGCTACCTTGTTTAATCTTCTGATTGGTTTAAACGGCTACACCATTTCATCGGGTATCTTAAGTGAGGATCTGAACGGAGGGAATATTGTGTCTGTTCCTTTAATCAGTGATGAAATTATGCGGATTGGCTATATCAAGCAAAGCCATCTTGGGCTAAGTCCTGTCTCAACTGAATACTTGAATGAACTCAAGCAGTACATTCGCAGCTACAATATTGCTATAAATTAAATCTATAGCAAATCATAACTTTTAGGTATTATCATATGTCCATCCCGCTGCACTATACTTTCGGTATTCGAATCAGAAACTTACGAGTAGGAGCGGATCATATGAAAACATCGATAATAGGTTATCCTCGTATAGGAGCAAACCGACAACTAAAGTTTACTTTAGAGAAATATTTTAAGGATGAGATCACGGCGGTTGAACTACAGGAGCAAGCCAAACAGCTTCGTCAGCTGCATTGGATCATCCAACAGGAATATCGTATTGACTATATTCCATCCAATGATTTTTCATTTTATGACACGACATTAGATACTGCTGTATTATTCAATATTGTCCCAGATCGTTATCGCAAACTTAACCTAAGTGCTATTGATACTTACTTCGCAATGGCTAGAGGATACCAAGGCCCTAACGGCGACGTAAAGGCGCTCGCGATGAAGAAGTGGTTTAACACGAACTATCATTACATTGTGCCTGAGCTCGAAGACGGTACATCCATTGAACTGACAGGAAGCAAGCCGTTCGATGATTTCAAAGAAGCACTCGCACAAGGCATTCGTACGAAGCCGGTCGTGCTCGGTGCATTTACATTGCTCAAACTGCTGCGATTCACAGGTAAGAAGAACATCGCTGATGTAAAGGCTGATTTTATCACCAGCTACAGTTCCTTGCTGGATACCTTTAACACACTCGGAGCAGAATGGGTACAGTTCGATGAGCCTGCATTGGTTAAGGATTTAACTTTGGCTGATATTCAGCTGTTCCAAGAGCTGTACACCGCAATTCTGGGTCGTAAAGGTGCGAGCAAGGTGCTCGTCCAAACATATTTTGGTGACGTTCGCGACTGCTACAGCGAACTCACCAAATTGGACTTCGATGGAATTGGACTTGATTTTGCAGAGGGACTTAAGAACATTGACCTGATCGAGCAATACGGGTTCCCTACAGGCAAGCAGCTCTTCGCTGGTGTTATTAACGGTAAAAATATTTGGCGAAATCAGTTCGAGAAAACGATTTCTATTGTCGGTAGACTGCAGAAGCATTGTCATCAAATCATCCTCAATACATCTTGCTCGTTGCTGCATGTTCCCTATTCGTTAGAACAGGAATCGAAGCTATCCTCTGATCATAAGAAGCACTTTGCATTTGCGCAGGAAAAACTGTCTGAGCTTGCTGAATTAAAGATAATCTTAGCAGAACAGCATGAGCAGGTATCGAATCACCCTCTATTTACAACCAATAAGGCATTATTTAATGGTTCAAGAGTTGTTCCTAATCAAGCGGTGCAACAACAGATCGCTGCGTTAGAGGATAAGGATTTTATCCGTTTGCCTGAATTTGAAGCGCGTGAGGAGCTGCAGAAAGAGGCATTCCAGCTACCTCTACTTCCGACAACGACTATTGGCTCCTTTGCCCAAACGCAGGATGTACGGGCTAATCGGGCTTCTTTCAAGAAGGGTTCCATTACGGAAGAACAATACGTAGCCTTCAACAAGAAAAAAATCGCAGAGTGTGTTCAGATGCAGGAAAGGATCGGACTAGATGTGCTCGTGCACGGTGAATTTGAGCGCAATGATATGGTTGAGTATTTTGGAGAATGCCTGGATGGGTATCTATTTACAGAGAAAGCGTGGGTACAATCATACGGTACACGGTGTGTAAAGCCTCCTATTGTCTGGGGTGACATCTCCCGATCCAAGCCGATGACCGTTGACTATTCCGTTTATGCGCAAAGCCTGACATCCAAGCCGATGAAGGGAATGCTTACAGGACCGATTACGATACTGAATTGGTCGTTCCCGCGTGAGGATATCAGCTTAAAGGAATCCGCACTCCAGATTGCACTCGCTATTCGCGAAGAAGTGCTCGACTTGGAGCAGCATCATATTCGAATCATTCAAATTGATGAAGCCGCATTACGTGAGAAGCTGCCGCTGCGCCGCTCTGACTGGAATAAGGAGTATCTCGATTGGGCAATACCTGCCTTTAGACTGGTGCACAGCGGAGTACAAGCAGAAACCCAAATTCACACACATATGTGCTACAGTGAGTTCGAAGATATTATTAAAGAAATTGATGCGATGGATACCGACGTGATAACCTTTGAGGCATCACGCTCTGACCTGTCCCTTATTGACGTACTCAAGCGCAATGAATTTAAGACAGAAGTTGGACCAGGCATTTATGATATACACTCACCGCGTATCCCAGGTGTTAAGGAAATGAAGCTTACATTAACGAAGATGCTTGAGAAGCTGCCTGCTGAAAAGCTGTGGGTAAATCCTGACTGCGGATTAAAAACGCGTAATACGAAAGAAATCGAGCCAAGCCTGACCAACATGGTTCAGGCCGCTCAAGAAGTTAGACAATCTCTATAGAAATAACTTTACGATCAATCTACTGCGAATATAGTAGATTGATCGTATTTTTGTACTGCTCCCACAAGCAGCTCCTTGGCCACGCGGCTCTGAAGGATTCGTATCCAAGACCGGCCTGCCAACCGCAAAGGGAAGTCACGCTTCGCCTGTAATGTTGCCGTAATCAACGTACTGATTGCAGTAGCAACACTGAAAGCAACCATCAGTGCAATCATCGAAAGATTCTGCAACCATACAAGATATACTGCGAACTGTGCTTGGAGTATTCCCTCTTCGGCAATGTAAACTACTTTCAGTTCACCCATTGAAACCCTGATCACGCAGTGCTTGTACAGATATCAAACCAACCAAGTATTTTATAAAGTATATTTCTAAGTAAAGATCAAAATGGATAGTCCTTTTTAAAAATTTTCATTTAATTATTATAAAAAAGTTGATCAAAAAAACTGAAATATCGTAACATCATCCCCCTATTAAACACGCCCTATAAATGAATTTATTGGATCATAATAGGAGTAGTAAACATGAATTCATTCAACTTTGATTTCATTTCTACGCCCCATATACCATGGGTAAAGCGAGGCAGCCAACTCTAACGGCACGTCGTCAACACCAGTATGATGAATCGGTTTAGCTCGATTGATTGTTCGGATAGATGCGAGACCAACTATTTGTTGAAAGATGTTCCGGGTTACTTTCACTTCAATAATCTTATCTCGTTTTGACACAAATAAAGAAGTGGTCAGACTCCCTGTTTTGAATTGAATGAATTGATCGTTCAAAATGTATCGGGTATTAAAGTAGTCTAGCAATCTTGATACAGCGATAAGAATGAACAAGACAGCAGGTATGATCCACCAAGCTTGCTCCACTTTTAGAATACTCGGTTTGAAATAAAATAAGATAGCCGTTGCAATGATCCAGATCCAACTTGGCTTAAACAAACGAATCCATAGGGATTTTACCGGGAGACGAATCATCTTTGTTGTTACTT
The DNA here is from genome assembly GCF_001373415.1 of Paenibacillus dakarensis. Taxonomy (GTDB): domain Bacteria; phylum Bacillota; class Bacilli; order Paenibacillales; family Paenibacillaceae; genus Paenibacillus_AQ; species Paenibacillus_AQ dakarensis. Next base: position 31,009 of record NZ_CDSE01000014.1, read on the forward strand.
CATAAGATGGTAAAATTTCCGAAATCATTTCATATGAACGTTTAACAGGTAAAAATGGATATAGTGAATTGATTTCAAGTGTATCTTCTCCATAACTCAAACTACCTGCACTGATTAGCTTCACTTCAGCAAGTCCAAGCAATCGTTTCATGATGGACTGCTTAATTTCTATTGCCTGCACTTTTTCTTTTGAAATAGAAAAGGTAGTTTCATCAATTACACCTTTTGTAATGTAGATGCGATCATTGTCTGAGGAAATTTCATATTTTCCATATTTTAAATAAGTCCGCACGATTCCAAAAATGGCGGAAGCAATGACAAGTAGAGTGATGATGATTGTCACCATCTGCCAGGAACTTATGATACTTGTAAAAATTCCTTCGGCTTCTTTTTCTACACTAAAAATTTCATTGATTTTAAAATAAAAAGAGCCAATTAAAGGGATCAATGCTAAAAAGCTTAGAGATGTAAAGGAGGCTTTCAAAATGTCCCTATTCGCTGGCCTAAAATGAATAGTTCGATTTGAATGTACATCTTCTGTAATCATTTTAGAAGATAATTCAATATTATCGACTTTTGTATCAAACGTCGATTCGTCGCGAACAGTGCTTGTCACATACGTTTCCATTCGATCTGCTTCTAGTTGAGAAATGACTTCAAATTTAACAGAAGCATCCTCTCCTGCCATTCCTGTCTCAAAACTGATGCTAGTAACTTTAAAAAACCGATGAAATAAAGAAGTATGACGATTTATGTTTTGAATTTTAGAACAAGGAATAGTTCGCTCCGATTTGCTGAAAATTCCTTTGTAAAGATAAAAGGACCTATCATCGAGTTCATATTTATGGGTGAACCATTTCAGTATTATTGAAATAACTGTAATTCCTAAAACTAGGAAAAAAGCAATTCTACCGTAGGTGATAAAGGCTGATCCCGAACCAGCTTTAATCACAAATAAATAAATCACAAAGAAAATAGAGCTCTTGACTAATTTACACAAATTAAAAAGTATGAGAAGTGGATTGTATCGTTTTGCCTTCTTCATGACTCCACTTCCTTAATTTTCGCATAACGAGCAATCTGATTCCTTAACTTGATAGCTACATCTTTAGATAGGGCAGGAATTGTGTGAGATGACCCCATTGTTTCAATTGAAATTGAACAGAGTCCATATTTTCTAAGTAACGGTCCTTGTTTAGTTGCAACCGATTGAATTTTTGTCATCGGGACAAGTTGATGCTCTTCATAAATAACGCCTGATTTTAATTGTAAAAACTCTTCATCTACATCATAACGCCAGTTTTTATAAAGTAAAAACGGGCTGGTAAATGACCAAGCCAAACCTAGCACAGAGATCGCTGTTATACCAATCAGAATCCAACCGATCCACTCTTTCCATGAAAAACGATAATCTAGGTAAAGTAAAACCCCAAGGATCATGAATCCGATTAGATTCATGATCATTTCACTTATAATCCATACTTTGACCGCATCCTTGGATAATCGCTTTTGAGGTGCGTTCATTTGAGAATACATAAAAATCACCGCCTATATTTCTAAACTACTATTCTTATATTTCGTTAAAACTATTCATCCAGAAATATATCTTCAAGAGATGGTTCTTCCACTTCTACACGAAGGACATCTACCTTATAATGATTAAATGCCCGTATCATTTCAGCATTTTTTTTTCTTCATCAATATTGATAGTTACATAGGAGTCATTCATTACTACATCCGTTCCAACCGATTCCAGCCATTGCTGTAATGTTACCTGTTTAGCTTTCTGTATCGTAGAATGCTTGAGCTTTACAGTGATTGTCGACCTATAGAATGCTCTAAGCTCATCCATTGTGCCTATTTTAACAATCTGCCCTATGGCTTGTGCAATACCAAGCTTCTTTTTCATACCAAATGAAAATTTAGCGATCTTTTTATGAGCATGAGATTCTAATCCCTATTATGGACTGTCAACAGTAAATCAGACAACTTTTTTAAGGGCAGCAGCTTTGTACTGAATTGGCGTCATGTATCCTAATGTGCCATGAATACGATGCTTGTTGAACCAGTTCACATAATCATATAATTCCAACTTTAGATGATGAAGGCTTTGAAAATTCATCTGGTTTACGAATTCTGTATTCATCACTTTGTAGGTGGCTTCAGCAACGGCGTTGTCGTAAAGACAGCCTTTCATGCTCAGAGAGCGACCAATATCAAAAGTCCCCAGCAGCTCGTCCATGTCCTGGTTCTTAAATTCACTTCCACGATCCGTATGAAACCACTGAATGTCGCTTAAGTTGCCTTCTACCGTGGCAAAGGCACGAGAAATTAGAGCAGCGTCTTTATTGGGACATGCGCTGTGGCCAATGATTTCTCGATTAAATAAGTCAATGAGCACACAAATGTAGTGCCACTTCTGCTGAATCTTGACATAAGTGAGATCGCTGACCACGAAGCGTTTTGCTTCGGTTTAATCGAACTCACGCTTCAACACATTTGCTGTTGTTGCTTCGTTACAAGCGTCTTATGCGGCTTATACTGCGCTATCGTACGTGGACACAAGACCCTGCTCTTTCATGATATGACCGATTCGGCGCCTGGAAAGGATGAATCCTTGTTCCTTAAGTTTGACTTTGATCTTGCGTGTTTCATACGCTTTACGATTCGCATGAAAAATCTCAATAATGGCTGTCGTTACTTCGTCTTCGTTATCTTTTTCTTTCGCTTCATAATATAACGTGCTTCTAGCGATTTGCAGGACTTCGCACATTGCCGATACTAAGTATTTATCACTGTTTTGCTTAATGATCTTTACTTTCGTCCCATGATCAGCGCGGCTTGCTTTAAAATGTCATTCTCCATTTCAAGCCGCTGAACTCGTTTACGAAGAGCGAGGAGCTCATTCTCCTCAGCGGTTCGGTTATCTTTTTCAGAAAACGACCCTGAGGTTTGGGCTTGTTAAATCCAGCGATCTAGTGCAGATGGACTAAGCTCATACTCTCTCACATGGATGCTCTTGGCTTTCCGTTTTCATATAACTGAACCATTTGTCTTTTGGAATCTGCTGTAAATGTGCGTCTTTGTTTTGGCATAGTAGATCCGCTCCTAATAGTATTGATTTCATTCTACTAGCCCCTATTTTTTATGTCCAACTAAATGTAGACGATCCATTTCCACCTTTCCTGATTAAAATTCCCTATTCCGGTTATTGATTTCCCTCTTTTTTCTGTATACTAATGATAGGGAATCGTATCAAAAATCGTTTTCATCCATCTACCATTATTATAAGCCTTCTTTCTTACCCCTACTGAAATTCCCCCTTAATTTTCTCTTATGAAAGATGCACAATTTTATAGTGTTATTTCTTCTATTGGTAATGGGTATCTTCTGATATGCACATAAATTCGGGGCTACATTGATTACGATGATAAAATGGATTCAAAACCTTGGAGGAGGTTTATATGAACAACCATATAATCTCCATCAATACCCGATCATGTTAAATAAAAAAGGGAGACTAAAAAGGAAATATCGGATCTATAAGGAACTGATTACAACACTTGATCAATAAACAGAGACCTTACAACAAAACGATAAGCTCTTCCAGCGCTATTACCGTGGCACAAATACAAGCGATTCCAGTAGTGGAACCGGTCTTGGGATGGCCATTACGAAACAATTGGTTCAGCTTCATGGAGGATCTATTAATGTAAAAAGCACGCCACAAAAAGGTACAACTGTACGAATCATTTTACCGGTCTAAATGGATGAAAATTAGGAATAGTTCATTTTCACAGAAATTCAAAAAATACATTCAAGGATTGTGATGCCGTCAGGATTTCAAAATCTTGGCGGTACCAAAGATACTTTAGGCATTCCATCACCCTTAACGATGTCATGTGCAATAACATTGTCGATGTCAGACGTTTCAAATAACCGTACTTTTCTAAATATCGAGTGCCTAGTAAATCATCAATTGCTTTGAAAAAGCTTTGCAAAGGTAGATAAACTTCCATCATATGGACAGTCAATTTTAAGCCAAACAATTTGAGTTCGATTAAACGGTTGTCCTTTGTATTCTTCATGTTTGATTACTTGTGGATACATAAGCAAAAGACGTTCAATTGCTGTTGTTTTACCAATTCCAGAAATACCGATAATGGATAAGCTATCGGCAGTTAAACGTATATAATTTAGTCGTTCATCTATATATTTATGAGCTGTTTCCTCTTCTTCACGCAATTCATACAACACCCGAACACGCTCTAGAAATGTTCAATCTAATGGATTTCGCGCCAAGTAACCTCTCCGAATCAATGTAGACAATCGACGTTCTACCTCAAAATGAATAGGTAACGGCTGTATAAAATTCTTCTCGACCCCCTTTAATCCACTTATCAATTTTAGATGTTCTTTTTCTTTTCGACACAAAAACACCCCTTTAGATAATCATATCCAAAGGGGCAAAGCTTTCAACTTTTTTATAAACGTCGTAACTTTATTTTAAACCTCGCATCTTTTTTTATAAACATCGCGACTTTATTTTAAATCCACACAATCAATTTAATTTATGTGTGCAGATAATAAAGTTGTTTAATTTTAACCGTATAAATGCAAAAACACCTATCGCTAAATTTGAAAGGTGGTTTTAAAGTTGTTTAATTTTTAACGTATAATTATTTACTCATTCAAATTTGGTTTAATAAAGTTGTTTAAAAACTGTTTAGTACTTTATCTGTAATCGATTCAATATCATCCAGATTAATAGTCCATTCACTATCCATCTTCGATATTCTAACTTTTTTTCCTTCATTATTATCTTGAAGATACGCTATTAACTTTTTAGACACTTTCTTCATATTATTATGAGAGAGGATTTCTTCCTTTAAATCTACATAAACATCTTGATTAAGTTGATATGACTTAACTTTAAAAATAATTGTTAAAGGGATTGAATCGACCGCTCTAGAATATGAACCGAATCCCCCTTTATATCGATCATCATTTTCATACTTACTTTGTTCGTATTTTTTTACCTTTTGTACAACTTCAAATATCGGCATACTTTCTTGATAATAAACTGCCTTAATGCACCCTTTACTCATGTCAAACACTCCTTTATATTTGGCTGTTTTCGTAAGGATTGTTTGCTTTATTTTATCTAATATGTAGAAACAGCCACCTCCGGATAGGAAGTGACTGTACTTGTTATTCAACTAACGCCCCAGTTTGTTTAAGTGCTTTATTTCACATAATTTATTCATTGTAAAAAAACCGTCTGGACGGTATAATAAAAACACAATTAGTTAAGGAGGACATTAGAATGCAATCTAAAGCTGATATTAAACGGCAACTAATATTAGAAACAGCGAAAACGCTTGTATTAGCTGATGGCTTTAACTCACTTACTCTAGACGCAGTTGCTAAAAAAGCTGGAATTAGTAAGGGTGGTTTATTATATCATTTCCCAAATAAAGAAAAACTTATAGCTTGGTTAGGGGAATACATCTTTCAAGAATTTGAAAACAATTTTTCTAAAATCGCGGATAGTGATCCAATTCAGACAGGAAGGTGGACTCGTGCATTTATAGAAGCATCTAAAGCCGATTTAACTGAAAATGCAGAACTGAATGTCGGAGTTCTGGCATCTTCCATTTTGGATTCCGAAGTATCAGAAAGTATATCTGAGGTTTATAAATCGATATTAACAAAAATACAAGATGACGGGTTAGATTCAACAACTGTCGATCTCATCCGATTGACGTTAGACGGTCTTTACTACTCACAAACCTTGAATGTAGCTCCTTTAGAAAAACAAAGGGTCAATGAAGTGTTTGATCAATTAATGAAAATGACTAAGTGCGAGGGATGATTATGAATGGATATTTATTATTAATTACAGCAATCTTAGGAGAAGTATTTGGAAGCACAATGCTAAAAGCGTCTAATGGGTTCAAAAAAATACTGCCTATTTTAGGAATAATATTAGGTTATGCTTTAGCTTTCTACGCTTTATCCTTATCATTAAAAACAATTCCACTAGGTATGGCTTATGCTATTTGGTCTGGAGTGGGGACAGCTCTGACAGCTTTAATTGGCATAATTATATTTAAAGAAGGTTTCAATAGCAAAAAACTATTAGGATTAATCTTAATTATCGGAGGAGTTATTGTCCTCAATTTAGGTGGAACACATTAATTTAAAGAAAAGAGGACTATATATGAAAGCATACATTTTATTAGCACTCTCTATTGTAGGTGAAGTATTCGCTACAACAATGCTCAAAATGGCAGAAGGATTCACCATATTATTCCCATCAATCGGGGCTATAATTGGTTATGGACTTTCTTTTTATTTCTTAGGATTAACTCTAAAAATAATGCCATTAAGTTTAGCTTATGCTATATGGGCTGGAGCAGGAACCGTATTAACTACATTAGTCAGTGTTTTATTATGGGGTGAAGTTCTAAGCACTCTCAAAATAATAGGCATACTATTAATCATAAGTGGAGTAGTAGTATTAAATACAACGCAAAATAACGAGACAGCGACAGCACCTTCAAATTAAGGTGCTGTCGTTTTTTTTGATTAGATAATCTGTGAAATAAAAAAATATCTTTCTCCAAGCTAATAAGTCTTATTAAGCTAAACTGCCTCTTTAGCTCTATAAGGAATTTAAACAAATTTATTATTTTTTAAAGGAATTTATTGTAAATTTAACAACTTTATTGTCACTTTACAATTTAAGAACAACTTTATCCCCAGCCTACTCCACCGTCACACTCTTCGCCAAGTTACGTGGCTTATCCACGTCATGACCGAGTGCCAGCGAAGCATAGTAAGCAAGCAGCTGCAGCGGAACGACTGACAATGCTGCTGTCAGAATCGGCAGCGTCTTCGGAATCGCAAAGGCTTGATCCACGGACTTCAGCAAGTTCACAACCTGCTCTTCATGCGTGATCACCATCACGTCAGCACCGCGAGCCTTCACTTCCTTGATGTTGCTCACCATCTTCTCGAGCACATCCTCCTGTGTCGCCAAGGCGATCACCGGGATGCCCTCTTCGATCAGCGCAAGCGTGCCATGCTTCAATTCACCTGCTGCATAAGCCTCAGAGTGAATATAGGAGATTTCTTTCAGCTTAAGCGATCCTTCTTGAGCTACGGCATAATCTTGTCCGCGACCGATGAAGAATAAATGCTCATGCTTCGAGATTTGCTCCGCATAATGTTTAATCGCTTCTGTATTCGCCAGCATGGATTCCACCTGCTCAGGCAGAGCTTCCATCGCAGCAAGCATCTCAGACGCAGCATCCTCTGTAATCGTGCCGCGAACCTGAGCCAAATACAGGCCGAACAGATAAAAAGCAATCAACTGGGAGGTATAAGCTTTGGTAGACGCAACGGCGATCTCCGGACCGGCCAGCGTACCAAGCACATCATCCGCTTCACGGGCAATCGAGCTGCCCACCACATTGGTAATGGCAAGTACGTGCGCACCATTGCGCTTCGCTTCACGCAGTGCAGCCAATGTATCTGCAGTCTCACCAGATTGGCTGACCACGATCACCAGTGTCTCTGACGTCACGATTGGCGAGCGGTAGCGATATTCGGATGCTACGTCATTTTCAACAGGAATACGAACCAGTGATTCAATGACATTGCGACCGATCAGACCGGCATGGTATGCCGTACCGCAAGCAATGATCTGGATATTACGGATATTCGCAATTTGCTCGTTCGTCAATTTAAGCTCAGGCAATACAACCTTACGTCCCGCTTTATCCACTCGACCGAGCATTGTATCCCGGTATGCTTTCGGCTGTTCATGGATCTCCTTCAGCATAAAGTGATCATAACCGCCTTTTTCTGCTGTTACAGCATCCCAATCGACACGAATCATTTCCCGAGAAATAAAGTTCCCCTCGATTGTCATCAGTTCGACAGCATCTGCTGTAAGCAGTGCCATCTCCCCGTCATTCAAAATGTACACATCGCGCGTATATTTCAGAATTGCTGGAATATCAGATCCGATGAAGTTCTCCCCATCACCAAGACCGATAATTAGTGGGCTGGCTTGGCGCACAGCAATCAATTTATCAGGCTCATACTCAGTTAGTACCCCAAGAGCAAATGCACCTCTCATTTGGGCAATAGCTTTCTGTACCGCTTTAACAATGTCTCCTTCATATTCACGCGCAATCAGATGGGAGATAACCTCCGTATCTGTATCCGATACAAAGTTATGTCCCTGCTCGATCAGCTCTTCCTTCAGCTCCAGATAGTTTTCCACGATACCATTGTGGACCACCGAGAATTTATGGCTTTCATCTGTATGTGGATGGGAGTTCACATCAGATGGTTTCCCGTGAGTAGCCCAGCGGGTATGTCCAATTCCGGCAGTGCCGACAAGTGGATCTGCCTCGAGCTTGGATTCCAGGTTAGCTAGACGTCCCTCTGCTTTTGTAATACGAAGGCCTTCATTTGTAAATACAGCAATTCCCGCAGAATCGTATCCGCGATACTCCAGCTTTTTCAATCCTTCGATCAATACCGACTGAGTCTTCTGATTTCCAATATATCCGACAATACCACACATCGTATAATTCCTCCGTTTGTTCCATATATGATCGTGTGGAAACAACGCGGTGAGCGTGCGGCATCTCGGAAGAAGACTTAATCTATTCAGTTAGCAGCGTTCATAACATATCAGACATCTTATAGTCCGATAGAGAATCAACATGAAACATGAATGCACTCTTCTTCCACCGCCGACAACGCGTGTATCGCACACTCATGGCTTCTTATAGTATGATGGCACCTGCCGGTACGTTGTATGAACAGTCGCCCGTTCATTTTCCGATCCGACTTACGGTTGGTGCAGATAACCGGGAGGCCCCCGCCGAACATTTCGAACACCTCCACCTCGTCAGCTTGCTCTGCCGATGGCTCTTCTCCTCTGAACTTCGATGTTCACAGGTTTGCCGTTCCCTCGCAGCCTCAAGCTCTGGCGCTTGTGAATCTTCGTAACCTCACTATCCCCGCTTTCTATTCTTGAATGACATTCTTCATTATATTCATGCCCTATTACATTTGCAACTGGGCACCTTATCCATGTTCGGGGGCCAATATGTACACTCTTTGTTTTCAATACCCCACAACAAAGCCGGTGAAACCATTTTTATAGTCCCACCGGCCCAAGCGAGGCTTAGCCCCTTATACCTTTAAAATTGTTACCAGCGACTTACGCCAGTTCCCGCTTCACAACATCTGCAACTTTTGCAACATAACGGTCAAGCTCGTCTTTATCCGGCCCTTCAGCCATAACGCGGATTAGGGATTCGGTTCCAGAAGGACGAACCAATACACGGCCATTATCACCAAGCAGTTGCTCAACCTCGATAACGGCTGCCTTGATCGGTTCATTTCCTTCATATTTGCTCTTGTCACCAACACGGACATTCACAAGCACTTGTGGATACTTCCGCATACTGCATTTCAGGTCACTTAGACGTTTACCGGAAGATACAATCGTATCCACAAGCTGGATGCCTGTTAGGATACCATCACCTGTCGTATTATAATCCAGGAAAATAACATGGCCGGACTGCTCACCACCAAGGTTAAATCCTCCACGGCGCATTTCTTCCATCACATAACGGTCGCCTACAGCCGTTTTAGCTGTTTTCAGCTTCAAGGTATCACAAGCTTTATAGAATCCGATATTACTCATCACCGTCGATACGACAGTTCCCTGCTTCAGCTTGCCAGCACGATTCATCGCTTCCCCACAAATGCAGAGAATAAAGTCACCATCCACTTCTTCTCCGGTGTGGTCAATAGCAATCAAGCGGTCTGCATCGCCGTCAAATGCAAGTCCAAGGTCAGCACCGTGACGTACCACTTCTTCTTTCAAATGTTCAGGATGTGTCGATCCACATTGATCGTTAATGTTCAGCCCGTTTGGCTCAGCCGCAAGCGTGATGACCTCTGCTCCGAGTTCGCGGAACAATTTAGGAGCAAGCTCATAAGCAGCACCGTTAGCACAGTCAAGAACAATTTTGAGTCCGTCGAAACGGTTTGCAATGGTTGTTTTCAAATACTCAAGGTATTTATATTTAGATTCATTATCCACAATGACTTCGCCCAGGTCCTTACCAATCGGACGAGGAAGCTCATCCTTCTCTGCGTCCATCAGCTCTTCGATCTTCAGCTCCGTCTCATCCGTTAGCTTAAATCCATCCCCGCCAAAAAACTTGATTCCGTTATCCTCTACCGGGTTATGGGAAGCTGAGATCATGACACCAGCGTCTGCATGAAGCAGTCTTGTGATGTATGCTACCGCAGGTGTCGACACGACACCTAAACGAATAACGTGTGCACCAATAGACAATAGGCCCGCTACCAGAGAAGACTCCAGCATTGCTCCGGATACACGAGTATCCATGCCGATGACAACCGTCGGTTTATCTTTGTCACCTGTCAGGACATATCCCCCGCATCGTCCAATACTATAAGCCATTTCAGCCGTTAATTCTCTATTAGCAACTCCTCTGACACCATCTGTTCCAAAATATTTCCCCATGTTATATTAGCTCCTTTAGTCTTCTCGATAATAGTTATTCATTGATTGAGTCGGTACTGTTTCCTGACGGTGTTCCAGCTTCATCCTCATCTCCGGCAGGAGGTGTAGTGCCAGGATTCTCTGTATTTTCATCCCCTGTCTGCTGATCCCCCGCATTACCATTACTGCTGCCATTTCCCGTTCCACTGCCTGATACGGGTTTGTCTTCTGGTGCTGCCGGTTTATCCGTATTCGTACCTTCATCCGGATTCGTTACCGGCTTGCTGCTTACAGGCTTATCAATCTCCGTTAATTCTACTTTGACAACAAGACGCTTCTGATCAACCCGACTGATAAAGTTCGGCAGTGTGACCTGAAGTGGTATCTCATGCGTTCCAGCCTTCAATCCAGCCATATTAGCAACAAGTTCAATATCGGAAGGCTGCAGATTATTCAGCAGATCCGGTGCTCCTGTCAGCGTCATCGACATGGTTTGATTTTTTGGCTCCGTTATTTTAGCTTCCATCCCTGAAGGCACTCCCTTCAGAGTTACAGGTATTCTTTCCATCACCCGCTCCCCGTGAGAAACAGCGGCAATTTCCACCTGAACAGAACTAGGCTCGATTTTCTCAAAACCTTCTGGCGGAGTCAAGTCGGCCGTAAGAACTGTTATTCCTGACTTTGTCACATTGGATAAATTAATAGTGGCTCCTGTATAGGTCTTAGCTCCTGCAAGAGCTTCTTTGCTTCCGAACAATTTAACCTCTTTCACTTTCGTGCTCACTTTCGAAAGAACCAGATCCTCAGGCAGACGCCCTGTATATTCAATCTCTAACGGCACCGTGACAAAAGAAGCCTCTACAGGAACTTCCACGGCCACCGTAGAAGGTTCTATGATGGCATCAGCCATCACCTTTCCTTCCTTATCATATGCCGCGAGTTTTACCTTTTTCTCCACAATATTCTCGTCAGCCCCATCCAGATCAATGATCCCTTTGACCTCAGCCAAGCGAGCAAGCTCAGACTCTGGAAGTGTAACATTCACACTGCCTGGTTCGATTAACACAGGAGTTCCTGCCCTGTAATCCTTAGCCAGTTCTCCCTCTGTTCCAATTACTACATTAAATGGCTTCGTTAAACGTTTCTCTACAGTTACTGTTACAACAGACGGATTTATGGATACCAGCTCTACTCCGCTTGGATACGACGCTGTCAAAGGCAGCGTATGAGTTCCTGGCTCCTTTACACCCCGTAAATCAAGCTTTACCTTATATTCATCTGCAAAAATCGTTGTAATATCCGACCGGCGGCCTCTGACCTCCAGGTTTACCCGATCTATATTTATGCCTGTCAACGCATATTCACTATCATCGAATCCATACGTCTGGATTTTGACATCCTCAATGACCTTCGTATCAATAATTGTCGTTGGAGGGGCCGGGGCTCCATTATCCATATGAACCATTCCCCATAAAAGTACGCTGACTGCAAGTGCTATAAGTTTTGTTGACATATTATTTTTAAACCATCTATCCATTCTCACTATCTCCCTTCCGTTTCCAGAAGAATGAACGTTTCTCCTTTATGGATGCGGCAGGTCGTAGTTCTTCATATAATTTTGAGATAAGTGACTCTTCCTTGATATCACGGACTACATGTCCGTTAATTGCAAGTGAAACCTGCCCCGTCTCCTCCGATACAATTACAGAGATCGCGTCACCTACTTCACTGATTCCAATTGCTGCCCGGTGACGGGTTCCAAGCTCCTTACTTATAAAAGGATTCTCGGACAACGGTAAATAACAGCCTGCTGCTGCAATTTGATTGTTCTGAATGATCACAGCCCCATCATGCAGCGGTGTATTCGGAATAAAAATATTAATAATGAGCTCCGAACTAATGACAGAACGCATAGGAATACCGGATTCCACGAATTCATTCAGTCCTGTTGACCGTTCAAAAACAATCAAAGCACCAATCTTCCTACGTGATAAATAATTCACGGCTTTAATGGTTTCTGCGATTAATTTATTCGTTTCTTCATCCATTTCAGTCGTTCTACCGAATAACTTGCCCCGTCCCAGCTGTTCTAATCCTCTTCTCAGCTCCGGCTGGAATATAATAAAGATCGCCAGAACACCGAACGTAAATATCTGATTCATCAGCCATTTCAGTGTATAAAGATCAAACCAGGTACTAAGCGCCCAAATAAGCACCAGTACCAGTATCCCTTTTAACAGCTGAACAGCCCGAGTACCGCGTACAAGCAGTATCAGATGATAAATAATATAGGTAACGATAAGTATATCGATTATATCCTTTATGGACTCTCTCCAGGTTAAGTCCGCAAAATACTCCATACTGCAACCCCCGTCATCCCTTAATAACGCCTGCGACTATATATTTAGTATGTGCTCTACACTATCTAGGTTATAACGTTAAACCTTCTGATGCAAGTCAAGCTCCCTTTAGTTTCAAAAAAATAACAAAAATTCACAAAAAAACGCCTTCTTTCCGGAGAAAAAAGGCGCCGTTATTCCTCAAGGTACAAAACTCTCTAGCGGTAAGCGACATCCGAGAAGAGATTGGTAATCTTGTACCATATCCAATCCATTGCTTTATCAATATCCTTTACTTGTCCAGATATGTGGGCCGTAGAGGCTTGAAAAAGCTCTCCGTCGATGACGGTTAAGTTTCCTTGAATCTGTCCGAAAACCTGGGCCTTACCATTCTCCACGGTTATATCACCTGTAATGACCTGATCCGGCGGAATAATAACCGTCTTGCCTTCAATAACAAGTTTATCAAGCTCACTGCCTTTTACGATGAGTTGGTTATCCTGGTTCCATAAACTAACGGTACTAAAGAGCATAACCACTAGAAATAGAGCTGCTGCAGTGATTGCAGGATGATTCTTTACCCAAGTAATCCAGACTTTTTGTTTCTTTGGCTGAGGCAGCATCCCCATGATCCGATCAGTCAAATCATCAGAAGGCCCTGTATCATGATGAGTCAAGGAAAAGAGAAGCATATCTGTCTGTTCCAGTTCCTCGAACCTGGTACGACAATCAACACATTGCAGCAAATGGGATTTAAGCTCCAGCTGCTGCGGTTTGGACAAGTCATTGTCCAAATAATCATGCATCAAAGAGACGGCCAATTTGCAATCCATATGAGCCAGTCCTTTCGTTCAATCTCTTTGCTGGGTCTACTCCCTATTCAGGGACATAAGACTTGCTTATTGTTCAATACGTTTGGGATTCAGGGATGTTTCAAAATTTTTTAGAAAAAACTATAACTTAAACTCCAATTTCTTGCGAAGATACTCCCGCCCGCGATGAACCCTTGTTTTTATCGTTGTTACAGGGAGATTAAGCACATCACTTATTTCTTGAAGTGACATATCCTGAATATACCGCAAAATCATAATTGTTTTGTATTTTGCAGGAAGAGATTCGATTGCCTGATGAATGATCCGCTGAGTCTCGGATAGCAACATCTCAGACTCCGGTGTGCGATCATCACTAGGTATCATTGAATAACCGTCCATCCCCTCTTGATCGTTCATCTCCGCATCAAGTGAATAAGACGGCTTGCGCTTGCGCAGCCGATCAATACAAAGGTTTGTACCAATCCTGTAAATCCAGGTTGAAAATTTCTGATTCTCATCATAACGATCCAGGTTCTTATACACCCGCAGGAACGTTTCCTGAACCACATCTTCAGCCTCATGCCGGTTATTAAGCATCCGGTATGCCAGATGATAAATTTTATCTTTATAAAGCTCTACAATTTCTGCAAAAGCTCGTTGATCCCCTTTACGGGCAAGCTTTGCTAATCTTACATCTAAATTGTCCACCACAACTCCCCCAGAATGGTCTGATGGGTAACATCTAAAGTCATAAAAGCATCATTAAAATGGTAATTCAACTTTTTCTAAAATGCAACACAATTCGGAAAACATAACGTTATCGCGTTTAAACAAATCGAGTCCTGATTCTTTATAGAAATGAAAAGAGCGAGGCTCTCCCGAAGGGAACCCCGCTCTAGACTATCCCTGTCATTTTCAATTCCAAGTCAAGGTATCAACCTGTATTCCGGAGCCCTGCAGCGATTCCGTTAATCGTCAGCAATACTTCACGCAGCAGGTTCGGATCATCCTCGTCTTTTTCACGCAGATCCCGCAGTTCATTCAGAAGCTGCACCTGCAAGTAGCTCAAAGGATCTACGTACGGATTGCGGAGACGGATCGATTCCTGCAGCACCGGTTGATTGTCCAGAATTTCCTGCTGTCCCGTGATTTTGAGAACCATTTCCTTGGTAAGCTTGAACTCCTCTTTAATCTGGCCGAATATGCGCTGACGAGCCACATCGTTCTTGGTCATCATTGAATATTCCTTGGCAATGATCAAATCTGCCTTAGCCATAGCCATTTGCAGAGTGTCGATCATAGAAGTAAAGAACGGATAATTATTATACATATCCTGCAGCGTCTTCAGGTTATCCTCATTGCCTTGGTAATAGCTCTGAAGGCCTGTGCCTGCCGCATACCAAGCAGGAAGCAGATAACGGCTCTGAGTCCATGCAAACACCCAAGGGATGGCACGCAGATCCTCAAACCGATCGCTATTCTTGCGTTTGGAAGGGCGTGAACCGATATTCAGCTCTCCAACCTCAGGCAATGGAGTGGATTCCTTAAAGAAGCTTAGGAAATCCGGATCACGGAAGATCAGATCCTGATATTTTTTTTGAGAAACGGACGAAATTTCTGCGGAGATTTTCTCCCACTCTTTCTCAGACGCATTCTCTTCTGGAGAACGAGCATTTATAGAAGCGCGAATCAATGCAGAAGTTGCCTGTTCAAGACTGCGGTATGCAATTCCTTTCAGGGAATAACGGGAAGAGATAACCTCGCCCTGCTCCGTAATCTTAATCCCGCCGGCAATCGTACTTGCAGGCTGGGCAAGAATACTACGATTCAGCGGCATACCACCGCGTCCTAGTGAGCCGCCGCGTCCATGGAAGTACTTCAGCTTGATACCAAACTCACTACCAACCGCAGTAATCTCCTTCATAGCAACCTGAAGCTCCCAGTTTGCTGTTACAGCCCCACCATCTTTATTACTATCAGAGTAGCCCAGCATGATCTCCTGCAGATCATTCATCGCCTTAACACCTTCACGATAAATCGGAAGATTAAACAGTCGGCGCATAATATCTGGAGCAGCATGCAGATCCTCAATTGTCTCAAAGAGTGGAACTGCCTGAAGGGTGGCCACTACGTTTCCATCATTATCTTTATTGAACAATCCAACTTCCTTCGCGAACACCATAACTTCCATGACATCGCTCGCGCCTTCCGCCATACTGATCAGATAACTTGAAATACAGTTAACACCGAACTCTTTCTGGGCGCGATACACCGTGCGGTAAACTTCCAGACATTCTTCAGTACTGTCGCTGTATTCCTGGTAAGGCGAAGTCAGCGGGCGAGGATCGTTCAGAAGCTTGTTCAGAAGCTCGATCTTCTCTTCTTCATCAAGCGCAGAATAATCCTTAACCACATTCATTTTTGCCAAAATCTCAGTCATTGCGTTTGAATGCTCTTGACTGTGCTGACGAATATCCAGTGTAGCTGTATGGAATCCGAACAATTCAGCTTGACGAATCAATTTTTTTATATAGGTGTCTGCTACATAATCAGCAAAGTGATGCCGCAAGCTTCGATCAATGATCTTCAAGTCTTCAATGAATTCCTGTGGAGATTGATAACGTTCTTTGCCAGTCATCGAGCTGTCCAATACATGGGACATTTTTGCCAGCATGTAAGCAAGCTTAATCCGGTATGGCTCTTTCTCATTGTGCCAAACTTCCATCTTCTTCAGTGAAACATTCTCACGATCCGTATTGATGGATTGCTTCAATTCATCGGATACGTTAACGATCGTTGCACTGAAGCTGAGATTTTTCATGAGCCCTGTCAAAATACGTTGATACTCCCGTATCGCCAGTTTCCGCTGCATTTCAAGAGTCTTCCAAGTGACGTCAGCCGTTACCGATGGATTTCCGTCACGGTCGCCACCGATCCATGATCCAAAGCGGAGATATGCAGGTACATGCCAGTCAGAACCGGGATAGTATTTATTCAGGCAGCGCTCAAGCTCTTGATAAACTTCTGGCAAAATGTGAAACAGCGTTTCATGAAAATAGTACATTCCGTTTCGAACCTCATCCAATACGGTTGGTTTCCGTTCGCGCAGCTCATCGGTCTGCCAGAGCGTAATGACTTCATTAAGAAGTTTCTCACGAAGCTGTTCTCTTTCGCGGAATGTAAGCGTTGGGTTATCAAGGAGCATAACATCTTCCGAAATTCTTTTGTGGATGTCGAGAATAGCACGACGCATCGCCTCTGTTGGATGTGCAGTCATAACTAACTCCAAAGAGAGACTGTGGAGAATCTCTTGAACTTCTTCATACGTAAAATTCCGATCTTTCAAATCCTGGACTGCACTTTCAATGGAACCCGGCTGTACACTTTCCCCCGCGGAACGTTCATAATCACGTTTCCGACGGATTCTGTGATTTTGCTCTGCAATGTTAACCAATTGAAAATAAATGGCGAACGCTCTAATCACTTGATGACGAATGTCTGGTTCAAGCGTACTCACCATCCTTTTAAAATCTGCGAACAATTCAGGTAAAAATACGGAACGTAACGATTTGCTGGTTTCACGAATTTTCTCAACAATATCTAAAAGCTCATTGCCCCCTTGATGGACAAGAACCTCGCCAAGAATATTTCCCAAAAATCGTACATCACGCCGCAGCAGATTATTAGAATTGCTTTTTGCGGTTACAGTAAGTTCAGTCATGTTACTCCTCCCATCTAAACCCCTACTAACAGTTTATCTTTTTTAATGCCTTCCTAATATCATACAATAAAAACGCACGAAAATCTTTACTTTCCGACCGAAAAAATTCGCCAAATCGACAAAAGAATATAATGTCATATAAAAAAACCTTCATTATACACTAATTATTCCATTGCAGCGTATACTTTCTACTGGAATTGATTAAATCACATGGAGGAAAAGCATTTGTTAGATGTTACTAAATTCTGGATTAATTATTTCTGTTTATTTAGGTGTATATAATTATAAATGGATTGTAAAGCTAAGTGCCACTGCTCTTTCGTTGCAGAAGCAAGCTCGTACCTTCATGTGAAACAAATCACGTGAAAGAACGTTCACGTTTTCCTTTCTGGCGCAAGTCGTGATCTCCCCCATTGTGCTAGACGATCTGCGAATATCCAGCGGTTCTACAATCCGTCTAATACATTTCTATAGCGAAAGGGATGAAGAACTAGTGAAGAGGACAGCAAAAAACATAATTATGATTTTAATTTTAATACTTATGATAGGTACCACAGCATTTACAATTTATTACGCTAAAACCCAAACTTCAATACCAAATAATCAATTACAAGGAGAAATGACAGGAGGAAATGGTGGAACTCCACCTGAAATGCCAAGCGGTGAAAATAATCTGCCCTCGGAAGAACAAAATGATGAAGAAGAAATCGAACTTGATAAAACAAATGAAGTTATAACCGAAAAAATTGATTTAAGTGATTATCAAGGAAATGTAACTATAACAAAAACCGGTACTTATGAGTTATCTGGAGAATTTAATCATTCTGTTATTGTTGATGTAAATGATGGTGATGTTGAGTTAGTTTTAAATGGCGTAACCATTAACTCAAGCGAGACATCATCTATTATTGGTTTAACAGGGACCCGTTTAACAGTTACTACAAAGGAAGGCACAACGAACACTTTAACGGATAGCGGTAACACTGAATATGATGGTGCTATATATGGTGATATTCCTCTTATCATTGATGGAAAAGGAAAACTAATTGTGAATGGTAGTGAAGGAGAAGGAATTGCCACAACGGATCAACCTATTACAATAAACGGTAGTGAAGTTGTTATTAAATCTAATGATGATGGTTTAAATACTGGAGGAGATCAAGGGGGCACCCTTACTATTAATGGTGGAACTATTTATATAGATGCCGGTGGAGATGGAATTGACTCAAATAATAACGCCATCATAAATGGCGGGGCATTATTTGTTATGGGAAGTGATGTAGGCGGAGATTCTGGAATTGATACGGAAAATGGTTATACCATTAATGGCGGTTTAGTTGTAGCTGTTGGTATGGATATGATCGAAACACCAAAAGATAATTCTAAACAAACAACGATTGCATTCACTCTAAATAATACAATAAGTCCGAATACTTTAGTTTCATTAACAAATACGAATGATGATGAAATAGTAACATTTGAATCCAGCAAAAGTTTTAAAACGATTATTATAAGCAGCTCCAAACTAGAAAATGGTGACTATTATTTATATACCAATGGAAGTCACACTGGAACTTTATCCAATGGTATTTATGCGGATGGAACATATAAAGCAGGCAATAAAGTTTCTTTAAATAATAATGATACTTTTACATTAACAAAAACAATAAATCTGTTTGGGTCAAATCGTCAAATGCAAGGAGAAATGACAGAAGGTAATGGCGGAACTCCACCTGAGAAGCCAAGTGGTAATGGCCAAAATACGGAGGGCGCAAATCCAAATGCTATGGAGCAGCCACCAGAAATGCCAAGCGGAAATATGCAGTCGACGGGAAACAAAAATGTAAGTTCTGAAATAACACCAGTTTATTACGTACTTTTTGGATTAGAAAGTTTAGTTATTGCTGCCTTGATCATTTATCTGATTATGTCTGGATTTAATAAAAAATCATTTAAAGAAACATTCATATCATCCTATAAAATCATAATATTCGTATTATTAACTTTAATTATAACGGGCGGACTTACTTATACGGATAAAGCCATTACAGAAAAATTATTTATGAATAATGCTGCCACCTTAAGCAGTAATTCAGTAAATGTTCCTGGAGGACCATCTACACCTGTAACATATTCTGCTAAAACAAAAATTACAGAGAATGAGAATATTACAAGTGGTGATTATGCATCAGAGAGTGCGGATGAAAATGCTATTTTAGTAACTGGTAAAATTGATGCAACTTTATCAAACATAACTGTTAATAAAACCGGAGATTCTGATGGTGGGGATAATACAAGTTTTTATGGTATGAACTCCGGAATACTGGCTAAAAGCGGTTCTATTCTTTCTATAAAAAATGCAACTATTGAAACTAATGCAGCAGGAGCAAATGGAGTCTTTAGTTATGGTGGTTCGGCTACAACTAGTAACTCTACAACGAATGGAACTACAACAACAATAAGTGATTCTAAAATTACAACTAAGGCAGATAACTCCGGCGGAATAATGACAACGGGCGGAGGAACAATGAATGCTACTAATTTAACAATAAATACAGCTGGAACAAGTAGTGCTGCTATTCGTTCAGATCGAGGCGGAGGAACTGTAACTGTTGATGGAGGAACATATACAACAACCGGAAAAGGATCTCCTGCAATATATTCAACTGCCAATATAACGGTTAATAATGCTGCTTTAATATCTAAAGCTTCAGAGGGAATTGTTATTGAAGGGAAAAATAGTGTTACCATAAATAATACTGCATTAACGGATAGTAATACTGAATTAAACGGGCAATCCACAACTTACAAGAATATATTCTTATATCAATCAATGAGTGGAGATGCTGATGCTGGAAATGCTGAATTTACCGCTAAAGATAGTAAAATAACTACAAATAATGGAGACACATTTTATATAACTAACACTAATGCAGCTATAACTTTAACTAATAATCAGTTTATTAATAATGATAATACCGGAAACTTTTTAAGAGCTCAAAAAGATTCCTGGGGGAATGGTGGAAGTAATGGCGGGAATGTTACATTAGCGATGTCTAATCAAAAAACAAGCGGAAATATTGTAATTGATTCGATTTCAACATTAGCAATGACTATGAAGGATTCATCATATTATGAAGGAATTATTAATGGTGATAACAGTGCAAAATCTATTACATTAAAATTAGATAAAACATCAAAAATCAAATTAACAGGCGATTCTTATGTTACCAGTATCGAAGATTCTGAGGGGGATTATACGAATATAGATTTTAACGGGTATAAATTATATGTAAATGATAAAGCAATAAATTGATTAATCAGAATAAAGAAAAGGCAGTGCTAGATTAATTTCTAACATTGCCTCTTTTGTTCTCTATTGGATTCGGTGTTTAAAATAATCAATATTACATGACATCTATTTTTGAAAAAACGCACAAAAAAATCAATCTTTTCAAATTGATTTATTCAATAACGTCACATTAGTGTGACCATTTTTAATTATGGAGCGGGTGATGGGAATCGAACCCACGCTACCAGCTTGGAAGGCTGGAGTTCTACCATTGAACTACACCCGCAGATGTAACAATCGGGATGACACGATTTGAACATGCGACCCCCTGGTCCCAAACCAGGTGCTCTACCAAGCTGAGCTACATCCCGTTACATATGAAGAATAAAGTGGCGCGCCCTGAGAGATTCGAACTCCCGGCCTTTTGATTCGTAGTCAAACGCTCTATCCAGCTGAGCTAAGGGCGCAAAATATGGAGCGGACGACGGGAATCGAACCCGCGACCCTCGCCTTGGCAAGGCGATGCTCTACCGCTGAGCCACGTCCGCAAAAACATGGTGCGCGTGGAGGGACTTGAACCCCCACGTCAAAGACGCTAGATCCTAAGTCTAGTGCGTCTGCCAATTCCGCCACACGCGCACAAGTGAAACTAAATGGTGAGCCATGAAGGACTCGAACCTTCGACACCCTGATTAAAAGTCAGGTGCTCTACCAACTGAGCTAATGGCTCAAACATGGCTGGGGATATAGGATTCGAACCTATGCATGACGGAGTCAAAGTCCGTTGCCTTACCGCTTGGCTAATCCCCAATAACGAGGTACTTCTTATAGTTTGTCCTATTTCATAATAGAACATGTAAACTTTATGGTGGAGGCTGAGGGGTTCGAACCCCCGACCCTCTGCTTGTAAGGCAGATGCTCTCCCAGCTGAGCTAAGCCTCCATATTGTAATTCAATATTGAAAGTGGTGACCCGTAGGGGATTCGAACCCCTGTTACCTCCGTGAAAGGGAGGTGTCTTAACCCCTTGACCAACGGGCCTCAATTTTGCTATGGAGCTTCCAACCGGGATCGAACCGGTGACCTCATCCTTACCATGGATGCACTCTACCTACTGAGCTATGGAAGCAAGTGGCTCCCCGAACAGGACTC
>NZ_CDSE01000015.1 GCF_001373415.1 Paenibacillus dakarensis
ACTTCTCCGTTAATTTTTTTACGCCGAGCTCCAATTCATTTAGATCACAATTTACAGGATTCCACTTCTCCGGATCATCCGTCAAGCGTGCAGCCGTATAGAAGGCTCCGTCCTTCCATACCACCGCAGAGTAACCAAACAGAGGAAGCTTATATTCCTTATCTGTTTTTACATAACCGGGAAGGCATAGACGTGTATAACCCTGGGGCAAAAGAGCGCCGACTGCCGTCTCATTCCCTGGCATTGCCTTCATTTCACCCGTTTCCGGGTCCATGCCAATCGCCCGCGTATTCGGCAACCCGACCAGTGTGGCGCCTTCTGGCAGCGGAATTAATTCATCTTCCAATATCTCAACAATCATATCTCCGCTTCGGGCAAGCCCATACCATTCGGAATGATCATATACATTTCCTTGCTCATCTGCGTAAACCAAATACATGTCGTTCTCCTATTCTAAACGTAATTCTTGGTCTCGTGTTCAGCCTTGGGTAGCCGGGGCTGCCTGCGTGCGTGACGTGCGCCTTGCCGGCTGACTTGGGGACGAACTCCCCGAGCTGTTTCCATTCACATCAAACGATGCAAGAAACTCGGCATTGTTCTTGGTATCCCGCATTTTTTTGAGGAACCCTTCCACAAAATCTGCGGAGTCATTCATATTTTTGCGGATCGCCCAAATGGTATCCAATTCTTCCTTGCTAAGCAGCACTTCCTCGCGTCTTGTACCCGAACGACGAATATCGATCGCCGGAAAAATGCGACGCTCCGCAAATTTACGGTCGAGGTGAAGCTCCATATTACCGGTTCCCTTAAACTCCTCATAGATAATATCGTCCATACGGGAGCCTGTATCGACCAGTGCCGTTGCCAAAATGGTCAAGCTGCCTCCCTCTTCCACGTTGCGTGCCGCACCAAAAAACCGTTTCGGACGATGGAAGGCTGCCGGATCAATACCGCCGCTGAGCGTTCTGCCCGAAGGAGGAATAACCAGGTTATAAGCCCGTGCGAGCCGTGTAATGCTATCCAGCAAAATAACAACATCCTTCTTGTGCTCCACCAATCGCAGCGCACGTTCCAGAACCAGTTCTGCAACCTTAATATGGTTTTCAGGCAGCTCATCAAAGGTCGATGCAACCACTTCACCTTTTACCGAACGCTGCATATCAGTCACTTCTTCTGGACGTTCATCGATGAGCAGAACAAACAATTCAATTTCGGGATAGTTGGTTGAGATGCTGTTAGCAATTTCTTTTAGGAGGAGCGTTTTGCCCGCTTTTGGCGGAGCCACGATCAAACCGCGTTGTCCCAGTCCTACAGGAGCAAGAAGATCCATAATGCGGGTAGACAGCTGATTAGGGGATGTTTCTAGCACTAATTTATCTTGTGGATAAAGAGGAGTCAGAGCCGGAAAGTGCAAACGTTCTGCTGCAACAGCGGGATTCTCTCCATTGACTGCATTGACCTGCAATAAGCCGAAGTAACGTTCATTCTCTTTCGGTGCTCTACATTTACCGGACACTAAATCTCCTGTTCTCAAATCAAACTTACGGATCTGGGACGCAGATATGTAGATGTCCTCTGTGCTCGGAAGATAGTTGATCGGCCTTAAAAATCCGTATCCTTCTGATAATACTTCAAGTACACCTTCCATAAACATCAGGCCGCTCTGCTCGGCTTGAGCCCGGAGAATAGCAAAGATCAGTTCCTTCTTCTTCAGTTGGCCATAATAAGGAATCTGATATTTTTTAGCCAATTTATACAGGTCGGTCAGCTTCATACCTTCCAAATCGGAAATTTGTAAATCCATTCAATAACCACCTATTCAATTTTTTAATTCGAAAGTAACTCTTTTCAATCGTAAGTCTATAAGTCTATGATTGCGTCACTAGGATAGGATTACCCATTTCAAAGGGAGATATGCAGATCAAATTTCATTTTTATTCAAACTTCACACAAAAAAAGACCTACCGCTCTCCCTGTAATGGTTTATCGACGTCTATTCCTCTGCCGGCTCACGCCAAACATCGGCACCCAGCATACGCAAATTGGTTACCAGATGGTCGTACCCGCGATCAATGTACTCTACACCGCTAACCTCGGTGACACCTTCAGATACGGTCAATCCAGCGATAACCAATGCAGCTCCCGCCCGAAGATCTGTTGCCTTTACTTTAGCTGCATTCAGTTTCCCGCCCTCAATGATAGCAGAGCGTCCCTCGACACGTATTTTAGCTCCCATTCGAACCAATTCCGGTACATGCTTGAAACGATTGCTGTATACAAAATCGCTAAGCATGCTCACACCTTCAGCCTGTGTTAGCAGACTGGTCATCGGTGACTGGAGGTCCGTTGCAAAACCTGGATAAACTAGCGCTTTCACATTTACATGCTCATAACGCTCTTTACCAATTACACGGATACTTTCATCCAATTCCTCAATGTCTACACCCATTTCCATAAGCTTAGCTGTAACAGCTTCGAGATGCTTAGGAATGACATTATCAATAACAACGTCACCGCGGGTAGCCGCAGCAGCAATCATATATGTTCCGGCCTGAATCCGGTCGGGAATAATCGAATGGCGGCAGCCATGCATTTCAGACACACCCTCAATACGGATCGTTTCCGTACCTGCGCCCTTAATGACAGCTCCCATGGAGTTCAACAGAGTAGCAACATCTATTATTTCAGGCTCTTTGGCCGCATTTTCAATAATTGTGGAACCTTTGGCTTTAGAAGCCGCCAGCATAATGTTAATTGTCGCCCCAACACTGCTCACATCAAGATAGATTTTCGCGCCCCGCAGCTCTTTAGCATGCAGATGAATCGCGCCATGCTCATTCGTCACAGTCGCTCCAAGCGCTTCAAAACCCTTAATATGCTGATCAATGGGACGAGGTTCAAAATTACAGCCACCCGGCAGACCGATAATGGCTTCATTAAATCTTCCAAGCATAGCTCCCATCATATAATACGAAGCACGCAGCTTCTTGACAGGTCCATTAGGCATCGGAATCGATTTGATACCGGAAGGATCGATCTTCATCTGAGAGCCTTCCCATGAAACTTGACCACCCAGCTCTTCCAATATTTCTGCATACACAGCCACATCACTTAAAAGCGGCAGATTTTCCAGTACCACTTCTGTGTCAGCTAATATAGCCGCAGGTATTAATGCGATTGCACTGTTCTTGGCACCACTGATCGTCACGGTACCCTGCAGTGGGCGTCCACCGCGGATCATTAATTTTTCCATAAGCTTAAGGGTCCCCCTACATCACTTACTGCCGAACATATAGCTTGATGGCAGCGTTTTGGGTGTTATCAAGCGATAAATCGCTAGATCTCATCTTTAGAAGCAGTTACGTCTCAGCAAATAATAAATATTGTCTAAGTCATAGTTTCATTGGCGTTTGCCTTTACTATGAAAATGGAAAAACACCGGCTTAGCGGTGTGTGCTTTCCATTCCTAACTAAGGAATTGGACAGCCCTTGACGGGCTGTCCGTATTTATGCTCAATCCATGTTTATGGGCAGCGCCGGATAAGGCGCATCTACCGTTAAATTAAGCTTTGTTATTGGATCCAAACTCGCGGATTTTACCGATAACTGTTTCTTTGATTGCCTCACGGCCTGGCTTCAGGAATGTACGTGGATCGTAAGCTTCAGGCTTCGCAGCCAATACTTCACGAACGACTTTCGAGAAGGAAATTTGGTTCTCTGTGTTTACATTAATCTTGGAAGTACCAAGGGAAATAGCCTTCTTGATGTCATGTGTCGGGATACCTGTACCACCGTGTAAAACGAGTGGAAGCTTAACGGCATTGCGGATTTCTTCCATTTCCTTGAATCCAAGGTTCGGCTCACCTTTGTAAGGTCCATGAACAGAACCAAGTGCAGGAGCAAGTGTGTCAATGCCTGTCTCATTCACGATACGTACGCAGTCATCAAGCTTCGCATACATAACATCACCAACAACATCGTCTTCCTGACCGCCAACCATACCAACTTCAGCTTCAACAGAAACGCCCTTAGCATGTGCATATTCAACCACTTGCTTCGTTGTTTCGATGTTTGTTTCAATTGGGCTGTGGGAATCATCGATCATTACAGAAGTAAATCCTGCATCGATCGCTTCTTTACATTTCTCAACGCTTGAACCATGGTCGAGGTGAATAGCTACAGGAACAGTGGTCTTAAGGTCTTCCATAAGGCCTTGCACCATTTTTACTACAGTATTAAAACCGCCCATGTAACGAGCTGCACCCTCAGATACACCCAAAATTACTGGCGACTTTTCTTGTTCTGCTGCCTCAAGAATTGCATGCGTCCACTCAAGGTTATTGATGTTGAATTGACCAACTGCATACTTTCCTTCAAGAGCTTTGTTCAACATGTCCTTCATAGATACTAATGGCATGGTCCATCCTCCTATAGTCGATTATGTCTAAGTATATAGCCGACGTTCTAATACGATAGTATTATACCACATCGCATGATAAATACTAAACAAGCATTTAGCAAAAAACTACGGTGTTTGTCACATCCACCAAAAAAAAGAACTCTGCTTATACACAGAATTCAGGGTTGATTGCATGTATTCGTTTTATTTTTGAGCTGCATATTAACGGCCAGCCGCATTTCATCAATATCGAAGGGCTTCGTGAAATGCATCAGGGCTCCAAGATCCGTTGCTTCCTTGATCATATCGAGTTCACCGTAAGCTGTCATCATGATCACCTTGATACCGGGATTCATCTGTTTAATATGTTTCAAAATCTCAAGGCCGTCCATGCCCGGTATCTTCATGTCGAGCAGTACCAGCTCAGGCTCATTTTTCTTCACAATATCGAGCGCAATCCTGCCGTTAGCAGCCTGGTATGTCTCATAACCTTCACTGGTGAAAACCTCCATCAGTAAAATCCGAATCCCGTTCTGATCATCCACAATAAGCACTTTGTGTTTGTCCATTTAGCAGCCTCCCACCATCATTTTATTACCTGATATATGTAAAAACTGTCATCCCCCCATATTCACCTTGATTGACCATTACTTGTATTCGCCCGTGAAGAACAAATTCCTCCCTTATTTTTACTTAGCAATTAAAAATAACCTTATTTTCTTCTGCGAAAAATTATAATAATTAGCGAATATAAAAAAGCCTCCCCGCATGGGGGAGACTTATGATATTTTGCCCTTATATAGTAAACGAAATTAAGACAAGTGTTGAATCGAAGCCTTCACAAACTCACGGAACAATGGTTGTGGGCGGTTTGGACGGGAAGTGAACTCCGGATGGAATTGTACCGCCAAGAACCACGGGTGACCAGGAAGCTCGACAATTTCAACCAATCTTCCATCTGGTGATGTACCGGAAATGCGAAGACCTGCTTTTTCGATTTCTTCACGGTACTGATTATTGAACTCATACCGGTGACGATGTCTTTCATATACGAGCTCGTCATTGTAGCAGGACATGGCCAGGGAGCCTGGCTGAAGCTTACAAGGATACAATCCCAGACGCATTGTACCACCCAGATCTTCAACATCCTTCTGTTCAGGCAGCAGGTCAATGACCGGATATTCTGTAGCAGGATTAATCTCGGAGCTGTTCGCGCCATCCAGACCTACCATAGAGCGTGCATATTCAATAACCGAAACCTGCATTCCAAGGCAGATACCGAAGAACGGAATCTTCTGTTCACGTGCATAACGAATCGCCGTAATTTTGCCTTCAATACCGCGGTCACCAAAGCCGCCCGGTACCAGAATACCGCCGATATTACCCAGCATTTGCTCTACGTTTTCCTCTGTAATTTCCTCTGCGTTAACCCAGCGGATCTTCACTTCCGCATTAGCATCAAATCCGGCATGAGCTAAGGATTCCACAACACTGAGGTAAGCATCATGAAGCGCAACATATTTACCGACAATGGCAATTTCAATCGTCTTCTCCAGCTTGGATACACGGTCAACCAGTGCTTCCCACTCCGTCATATCCGGTTCAGGCGTGTTCAGCTTCAGATGATTCACAACAATCTCATCCAGACCCTCTTCGCGCAGGTTCAAAGGCACTTCATACAATGTAGATGCATCACGGCACTCTACAACAGCATCCGGATCAATATCACAGAACAAGGCGATTTTTGCTTTCATTTCTGCGGAAAGCTCGTGTTCTGTCCGGCATACGATAACATTCGGTTGGATACCGATGCTGCGCAGTTCCTTCACGCTGTGCTGGGTCGGTTTCGTCTTCACCTCACCAGCAGCCTTGATGTATGGGATAAGCGTTACGTGAATGTACATCACGTTATCGCGGCCAACCTCGCTCTTGATTTGACGAATCGCCTCAAGGAAAGGAAGACTTTCAATATCGCCTACGGTGCCGCCTATTTCTGTAATAACAACGTCAGAGCCAGCCTCGCGTCCAGCACGGAAAACGCGCTCTTTGATTTCATTCGTAATGTGTGGAATAACCTGAACTGTTCCACCTAAGTATTCGCCGCGGCGTTCCTTGCTAATAACGGAGGAATATACTTTACCAGTCGTGACGTTGCTGTTCTTCGACAGATTTATATCAATAAAACGCTCATAGTGTCCAAGGTCGAGGTCCGTCTCCGCGCCATCATCGGTTACGAATACTTCACCGTGTTGGTAAGGACTCATTGTTCCCGGGTCTATATTAATATAAGGATCGAATTTCTGGATCGTTACCTTCAGCCCTCTGTTCTTCAGCAATCTGCCGAGCGAAGCTGCAGTAATCCCTTTACCCAGGGAAGATACAACCCCGCCTGTTACGAAAATATACTTTGTCACAGTAAAACCCTCCTAAATAAATTCGAAAAAAATCAGGCGACATACGATGTTTATAGTAACCCTTTTACTTCTGATTCATCATTAAAACACGATAAAAATGAACGGTGCCCGCTTCATAATTAAAAGCGAGCCGACCGATTAACATATGACAAGCTTTTCCGGTGAATCAAGCCGGCCTGTCAGCAAACAGCGCGAGAAGCTTCATTCAAGCACCATGTACCTGTGGGGTTCCTTGATAACCGGAATTTGTGCTGTGTAAAAAGCATGACAACAATTCCCTAAAAACAAAAAAAGTGACCCCGAAAATAAACGGGGCACTTTTATAATTAAACATATTTGTCTTCAAATCATAAGCCCAAGCAATAGTTTACTCTGTGCCTTGTCTCCTTGTCAAGAGAAGAACCCATCACAAATTGACCCAATGCCTGGTTAAAAATATACAGTTCGCTAAACCTAAAAATTATTGGTCCAGATCCTCATCGTCGAGCTCTTCATCCGCAGCATCATCATCCACGTCATCGTCGTCTTCCAGATCATCATCGTCAAGCACGACTTCATCGTCTACCTCGTCTGCATCGTCGTCATCATCGGAGAAGATATCGTCATCTGAATCTTCATCAACGTTATCGTAATCCTCGTCTGCATCATCAGTAGTATATGTTTCTTCTTCCTCTGTGAAGTCATCATCATCGTCGTCTTCATCATTAATGATCCGCGGACGCTTAGCATTCGCAACCGGATCGTCAGAACGCTCCAGAGGGTACCAACGCTTCAGTCCCCACAAGTTCGTGCCCACGCAGGCGAAACGTCCGTCTATGTTGATCTCGGTATATAACTGGGCAATTGTATCGTTAATTTCCTGTTCCGTGAAGCCGCGAAGTTTGGCCACCTCGTTCATCAGGTCACGGTAATAATAAGGCGTATTTGCCGCCTTGAGAACCATAAAAGCCAGGTCCACCATCGGGATTTCCTGAATCTTTTCTGGATCAATCTTTAAATTGAGCGGATTACTCACTTACGTACACTTCCTCTCACGCAATCTTCAACTTGCATATCGTCATTGTATCAACTTACCCATTATCAAAACTAAGTAAAACCTATTTAGAGTCAAAAATCAAGTTTTTATCTTTCCTTCCTGAACAAGAAAAAGACGGAGATGAATTCTCCGTCTTCTGACTGTATCCGCCCCAAGGATCGGCTCCTTACGGGATAGAATGAGAGAACCCTTGTGTTCTCTCCGTTTATATTATGTTCGCCATATATGTTTGACACGCCGAACAAGGCCTATTTCCTTGAAAAAAGGGCAGCTTCCCACGCGGGCAACCACCTCCAGTCATACAATACTTCAGCAACGGTTCTTATAAGGGGGATTGCCAGGCATGAACTATACCCGGATCATGCAATCACTGCTATGGGAGTCAAACCCTCGGCACCATACCCAAGAAAGCGACCGAAGGATTCTTACGTTTCATGATCCCCAGCTCTTTCTCAAATGTGTTCATGAGTGGAATGAAATATCTAAATCCGCCTGTGAGCTGCAGCACGTCACCTATTCTCCTTTAACCCGCTCCATTATCGCACCATCCTCCCTGACGGCTTCAATCGAAGCCGAGTTTAAGCAAGATATAACTGTAGAGGAAGACGCCCGGATAAGTATACACGCAGTAAAAGGGAGCATTGAGACCGGACCTGGGATACCTTGGGGAGTCAAGCAGATCAGGGCCCCTCAAGCATGGTCAATCTCCACGGGTCACCGTGTTAAAATCGGCGTGATTGATACAGGGGTCGATTTCAGCCACCCTGATCTTCAGCATTCCTTGATGAAAGGAGTTAATCTGGTCAATCGCGGCATGCTTCCGTATGACGATAACGGACACGGTACACATATTTCAGGCACCATTGCTGCAGCCAACAGTGTTCAGGGAATGATTGGTGTTGCCCCGAAATCGACAATATATCCAGTAAAGGCATTCGATCACAACGGCTCCGCGTTTGTGTCGGATATTGTCATGGGTATTGACTGGTGCATACGTTCGGGCGTCGACATTATCAATATGAGCTTTGGTATGCAGACAAGAAGCCAGGCCTTGCTTGATGTTGTAACGAAGGCCTATCAATCCGGCGTCATTATTGTAGCTTCTTCAGGCAATGATGGTAAACGCCGAACCGTCGACTATCCTGCCCGCTATCAGCAAACGATTGCCGTAGGGGCTACGGATCGATATCACAGAATCGCCGCTTTTAGCAATCGAGGGCAATTTGTGGATATATATGCACCTGGCGATAAAATTGTATCCTCCTGGTTACACGGAAAATATCACGAAATGAGCGGCACCTCTATGGCCACCTCTCATGTAAGCGGGACGATTGCCCTGTTACTGGCCCAAAAGCCGGGTATCAAGCCTGCAGCAATCAAGGCACTGCTGCGGCGAACTTCACTTCCCATCCGCCTTCGTAAAGGACGAACATCGTCCGACTGCGGCGAAGTGTATACTATAAGATTCCTAAAGGAAGGTTTAAAGCTGTGACTTCAGCACAGCTGAGCCTTTAATCCAAAGAAAGGTTACTCCATCATAGAAAAAACAGCCGCTCCCCATGATGGGAAGCGGCCGTTATGGTTAATGTGTATTTTATAATTCTGGACTTACATCCGCTCTGGAGCAGATACACCTACAAGGCGGAGTACATTTGCAATAACGGTGCGAATGGCGCCGAGAATTGCAAATCTAGCCTGTGTCTGCTCTGCATCCTCTGTAATAACACGTTCAGCTCTGTAGTAGCTGTGGAACAGTGAAGCCAGCTCATACACATAACGGATTAAGCGATGCGGCGCATAGTTCTCCGCAGCAAGCGACACTTCCTGAGGAAGCTCACCGATTTTGCGCAAAATGTCGTACTCATGTTCCGCTGTAAGAAGACTTAAATTCACTTTATCCAGAGGCAGCAGCTCAATCCCTTGCTCTTCAGCTTGGCGGAACACACTGCAAATCCGCGCATGAGCATACTGTACATAGAAGACCGGATTTTCGTTAGACGTAGAAACTGCCAAGTCCATATCAAAATCGAGATGTGAATCCATACTCCGCATCGTGAAGAAGTAACGGATCGCATCTACGCCTACTTCATCCATCAGGTCTTCCATGGTTACGGCTTTACCGGTACGTTTGGACATTTTGACCTTTTCGCCGTCCTGGAACAGACTTACCATCTGAGCAATAAGAACAGTCAGCTTCGCCGGGTCGTTACCCAGCGCCTCCATTGCTGCCTTCATCCGCGGAATATATCCATGGTGATCTGCGCCCCAAATATTGATCATACGGTCATAGCCGCGTTCGTATTTGTTGCGGTGATAAGCAATGTCCGGTGTCAGGTAGGTGTAGGTGCCGTCATTCTTAACAAGAACACGGTCCTTGTCATCACCATAATCGGTTGTACGCAGCCAAGTAGCGCCGTCCTGCTCGTACGCTTCCCCTTTTGCTTTCAGCTCTTCGAGCGATTTTTCGACAAGCCCGTTCGTATACAAGGAGGTTTCACTGAACCATTCATCAAAATGAACGCGGAAACGACTTAAATCGCGCTTGATTTTGCCGAGTTCCTTCTCCAAACCAAACTCACGGAAAAATGCCGTGCGCTCTTCAGGGGACAGAGACAGCAAAGAATCGCCTTTTTCGGCAACGAGCTCTTTAGCAAATCCTTTAATGTCTTCTCCGTGATAACCGTCCTCCGGCATTTCAACTTCTTGTCCCAGCTCTTGCAAATAACGTGCTTCAATAGACTTGCACAGGTTCACAACCTGATTACCAGCATCATTAATGTAGTATTCACGGGTAACATCATATCCTGCAAAATCAAGCACGTTGCAGAGTGCATCGCCAACCGCTGCACCACGGGCATGTCCGAGATGCAGGCTTCCTGTCGGGTTCGCACTAACGAACTCTACTTGGATTTTCTGGCTTTGACCCTTGTTTACACGTCCGTAGTTCTCGCCCTCTTGCTGGACGAGTTCAATCACCGGATAAAGATAGCTCTTGTTCAGCTTGAAGTTAATAAAACCAGGACCTGCAATTTCAGCTTTCTCAATTGAAGCTTTTCCTGTATCCAGATGCTCCAAGATGGATTCAGCGATTTGACGGGGATTCTTCTTCGCGATCCGGGTCAGCTGCATCGCTGCATTGGTCGCGAGATCGCCGTGCGATTTGTCCTTAGGTACCTCTAAAGTAATAGCAGGCAGCTCTTCGCGGGACACCAGCCCTGCTGCTACAGCAGCATCAGCCACCGCTTCAGCAACAAGCTGGTTAATGTGATCGAGTGGATTCAATGTCATGATTCATGGGCCTCCTGAATAGTCAAACTGATGGAAAAGTGTCCCGAAAACTCATCGAACACGTATAAATCATACGCCCACGAAGCGCTGCCGCTCATATCGTTAAGTTCGATGTTCAGGCACTGGGTGTGCGTAGACAGATTAAATGAGGTGAACGGGGAACGGTAGTAGCCGGGCAGTCTCTGCCCCTGCTTGAAGGCCTGCTCCGACTGTACTTCACCGTGACGAATGATCTTCAGATCATCTTGGGTCAGCTTCAATGTCGTGCGGGTCTCTCCTTGATACGGCCCCATCTTTGGTTCTTCATAGCGAACATAAATAGCATTTCCTTTGGCAATAACCTCAGCCGGAAGCTGCTGCTCCGTATTCTCCCCTTCATGAAGGCTCTGGAGCCGGATGGTCGCTTGTTTTCGGTCTGACATCATACGTTCCTCTTTTCCTTACCTATTGTAATACTATATCCAGTATAGGGCGGCAATTCAAATGAGGATTTTTGCAAAATTTACAGAATCCCTTCGGATAAACCATATATGGATAGAAAAAACGCTCTATATCTTATTTTACATGAAAATGAGTCATGAGTTACATAACCTTTTTTCATTCGTTATATTTCTGCGCCCATTGCTCTTTCCATTCGGCAAAGGATATCCCAGTAATCTCTTCGAGAGTACGGCCATCCAGGGAGTAAGGACTTCCAACTAATCCGGGCTTGGGTATAGATGTACCACCAATCACTTCACCATCTGCCATCATAATTGCTACCCTTGTATCTGTATTATAATGTTCACTCAAAGGATGGCCCGAAACCGTAAAGCCATACGTTGCAATTTCCTTGCCAAAATAATCACCCGGATCACTCTCCTGTACACCCCAAGTTTGAATGTACGGCAAGTTGCCGGTAGAGGCAGCAGATTCAGAGTTAAGGAGCGACTTATCTAATATGTACGTAAAGGTCTTGCCTAATCGTTCTTCAATATGATATCCCCTTGATTCCACATATGCAGCAGCTCTTTTCTCTTCCTCAGACATCTGCTTCGGGAAAACATCGAAACGACTCAGCACTAACAATAGAAGGACAAGAACAAATACCACAATCAATATCCTCTTCATGGACACACAGACCACTCCCCCACTCATTCTCCACTTATAATACACCAAAAATTTACAACCAAGCGATAGTAACAAAAAACAAGCATCCCCCGATAGCCGTAGGCTTAGAGAAGGGATGCTTGTTTTTTAAAAAGGTTTTAAAGGTTTTAAAACCTCACGCTCAGAGTCGAGGCGAAGCAGACGATGAGTCGTGTACAATCCTAAAATTAGCCGTACCCAGCGTTTAGCTGGTTAGCCGGCAATCTCGCATGAAGGCCACCTCGGCACGAACCCGAAGGGGAGCAGCCGAGAAGTGGCCGGCAGACGACGAGCCCCCGCTTCCTTCCACAACTAAACACCATCCGCCAAAAATTCCGGGTGTCCAGAGGGCAGCGCCCTCTGGGGCCCTCCCTGGCGGGGAGGGTTTGGGAGGGGGGGAAATAATTTAATTTAAGAATGGGGGGGCTTAGGGGGGGCTACGCCCACCCTAGCAGCATCTCCCGAATCAGCTTCGCAGCCACAATCTGTGTCTGCTCGGTCGGATCATAGATCGGAGCTACCTCTACCAAGTCGCAGCCCACCACATTCACGTCAGAGTTTGCAATCAGATGCACGGCCTCCAGTAGTTCCTTTGATGTAATGCCCCCCGCTTCTGCCGTACCGGTACCCGGTGCCGCAGATGGATCAAGCACATCGATGTCAATCGTCACGTAAACCGGACGCTTGCCCATTTTAGGCAAAGCTTCTTTAAGCGGAGCAGCTACCTCAAATGGATGGAAGTTAATGTTCTTGTGCCCGAACTGGAACTCCTCACGGGAGCCGGAGCGGATACCGAACTGATAAATATTTTTCCCGCCCATAATTTCAGCCGCTTTACGAACCGGCGTTGAGTGGGACAGAGGTTCTCCCTCATAATGCTCACGCAGGTCAGCGTGCGCATCAATATGAATCAGAAGAAGATCCGGATATTTCTCATGCATCTTCTGAATAATCGGCCACGTCACCAAATGCTCGCCGCCGAGACCAATCGGAAATTTGCCGTCATCCAGCAGCTTCCCTACATAGTCACCGATAATCTCCAGGCTGCGCCCTGCGTTGCCGAACGGCAGCATCAGGTCACCAGCGTCAAAGTATGTGATATCGTCAATACTCTTGTCGAGGTACGGGCTGTATTCCTCCAGTCCTACCGAAGCTTGACGAATCCGGGAAGGACCAAAGCGGGAGCCCGGACGGAAGCTGACGGTAAAGTCCATCGGCATCCCGTAAATAACGGCTTTGGAATTGTTGTAATCGTCGGAGCTGCAAATAAATACGTTGCCGGAATAAGCTTGATCCAGTTTCATTGATTAACCGCTCCTCCTTACTTCACCAGGTCTTCTACGAATTTAGGCAGCACGAAAGCTGCTTTATGCAGGCGAGGTGAATAATATTTCGTATCCATCTCATCGATTGCAGACTCGTCCACTTCAAGAGGGTCGTACTTCTTGCTGCCCATCGTGAACGTCCACAGACCGCTTGGGTAAGTTGGAATATTCGCACCATATACACGGACGATCGGGAAGATCTCCTTTACATCCTTGTTCACTTGCTGGATCAGATCCGCTTTGAACCATGGGTTATCGGTCTGAGCCACGAAAATCCCGTCTTCCTTCAACGCCTCGTAAATGCCTTGATAGAATCCGCGCTCGAACAGCGGAGCAGCCGGGCCAACAGGTTCAGTAGAATCTACCATGATTACATCGTATTCATTTTTATGTTCCAGTATATGCATATATCCATCGTTAACCAGCACTTCAACCTTCGGATCATCCAGTTTACCGGCAATCTCGGGCAGGTACTGTTTCGAGTATTCAATGACTTTACCATCGATTTCAACGAGAACGGCCTTTTCCACTCCTGGATGCTTAATCACCTCACGAATGACACCACCGTCTCCTCCGCCAACAACAAGCACCTTCTTCGGATTTGGATGGGTGTTCAGTGCGGGGTGAGCGACCATTTCATGATAAACGAATTCATCCTTAATCGTAGTCATGACCATTCCGTCAAGGACGAGCATACGTCCAAATTCTTCGGTATCGATCATATCCAATTGCTGAAACTCCGTCTTCTCATGTACAAATGTTTCCCGTATTTTTGCCGTGATGCCGAAAGTCGGCGTTTGTTTCTCCGTAAACCATAATTCCATCGTCTCTACCTTCTTTCCGCTAGAATAATGTTCAGCCGTCCAGATCCAATCCGCAAAACTTTATTCGGGCAGATGCCGAGTTTCACATCTTTTCCTATTTGTACTAAACAAATGTATTATATTAAATCAAGCCCAAAATGCAACCAAATTATCCAGCAGGCTCTCTCAATCGTAAAATACTACCCCTAAACTATGAATATCCTTTCACATCCAGCACCATAATATATACTAAAAAGGATACGGAGGAATATTCTATGGCGGGACATCATCATCCGCATAAGCGCAAAAGACCCTTGTTTCGACTCGCCATGGTTCTGCTCGGACTCTTAGGGCTTTCTATCATTGCAGGCAGTGTCCTGCTTGCCTATCTATACATAAAGCCGCTGCCTGTTGCCGAGACCGAGCGTTCATCCAGGCTGCTGGATAATCGCGGAGAAGTCATCGCCACATTCTCCTCTTCAGGAAGGTCATCAGAAAAAGTGACGCTAAACCATATATCACCGCTGCTTATCAGAGCTACCCTGGCCGTGGAGGACCGAAAATTCTATGATCATCCCGGATTTGATCTGAAAGGAATGGCGAGGGCGGTCCTCGTCAACCTGGAACATATGAACAGCAAGCAGGGGGCAAGCACACTTACCCAGCAGCTGGCCCGAAATTTGTATTTGTCTCATGAAAAAACATTGTCCAGAAAACTCAAAGAGGCTAAATTCACGGTCCAAATGGAGATGAAATATACCAAGGATGAAATTCTGGAAATGTACTTAAATGAAATTTATTACGGACATGGTGCCTACGGGATTGAATCGGCGTCACGCATGTATTTTGGCAAGTCTGCTAAGGAACTCAACCTGGCTGAAAGTGCCATGCTGGCCGGAATTCCTAAAGGACCTACCTATTATTCACCCTATAACCATTTCGACAATGCGGTAAACCGGCAAAAAACCGTACTGAACTCTATGGTCGAGACAGGCGATATCACTCAGGCAGAAGCAGAGGAAGCCGCCTCTGCTAAACTGGTTTTACTGCCTCAGGACCGTCAGGAGAACAAGGTGATTGCATCCTTTTTTCGGGATTATATAGGCGGACTGGTAACCACCAAGCTTAATATCACCGAAGAGCAGCTGGAGCAGGGCGGATTAAACATTTACACCACGCTTGACCCTCAGGCACAGCAAGCGGCTGAAGCAGCAGTAGCTAAAGAGATGGACAGCAAGAGCGAGCTGGAAACAGCACTCGTGTCTATAGACCCTCGGAACGGCCATATAAAAGCAATGGTAGGGGGAAAGAACTACCGTGCCAATCAATATAATCATGCTCTGGCCAAGACGCGGCAGCCTGGCTCTACCTTTAAACCGATCATGTACTTAACAGCAGTTGCCTCCCGCCAAATGACAGGAATCACGATGTTCAACAGCGAGCCAACCCTGTTTCATTACGATAACAATCGCAAGACATATCAGCCCAGCAACTTTGGTGACAAATATTTCGGTGAAATCAATATGCGCGAAGCGATTGCCGCCTCAGACAATATTTATGCTGTAAATACGATCATGCAGATCGGACCAGAGCGGGTGATGGATATGGCTAAAAAACTGGGCATATCCAGCCCGCTTGAGCCTGTCCCTTCGCTCGCACTTGGGACTTCACCTATCAGCCCGCTGGAGATGGCCTCCGCTTTCGCGGTTCTTGCCAGCAACGGTCAGCGTATACCTCCTGTAGCGGTCCTCCGCATTACGGATGCAGCCGGACGGACTTTATATACGTCACCCGAAGAGAAAGGGGAACAGGTGGTAGAGCCTGCAGCAGCCTATGTGCTGACACGAATGATGGAGGGTGTGTTTGATTCGGGAGGCACCGGAAGAAGAGTATCTTCTATTTTGAAGCGTCCGGTAGCCGGAAAGACCGGGACAACCGACACCGATGCCTGGCTTGTCGGTTATACGCCGGAGCTGTCTACAGCCGTCTGGGTCGGTTATGACAAGGGAAGAGGGATCAATTCATCGGAAGGGCGGCATGCTGCACCTATTTTTGCAGAGTACACAGAAAAGGCGCTCGAAAATGTTCCTCCGAAAATTTTCCCCATTCCCGAGAATGTGGTCAGCACCTACATTGATCCGAAAACCGGCAAGCTCGCCGAATCGAGCTGTCCTGACAAAGTACTCGAGGTATTCATTAAGGGTACAGAGCCTTTAGAATATTGTGACGCTCATGGCGGCACACCTGAACCAGCCGCACCAGCGGACCCAAGGAAACAAGAAGAGCGCTCATGGTGGTCCGACTTTAAGCGCTGGTGGATCGAATAAATATCAGTGTCTCTGCTCGTTCTAAGCGGATTCCCCTTCCCCTATAAAACAAGCCCTGCTCCGGATATGGTTATCCAGGCAGGGCTTGTATCCATGATACCTGATCAAATATCGATATTCGGGGTCTCTCCCCACGCCGATTCATAGGTTACGGGCTTCTCTTCCTTGTACTCTTCAAGCTCATCGGTATCGAATCCCCATGTGTTCGAGATGTAATCCACCTTCCAGCTCTTCTGGTCCTCATCATATACAAGGCCCGTATAGCTGTATGCCTCCTGCATCTCCAGAGATGGTGATTCTCCTTCGATAAAAGTGGCCGCTTCAATGAGAGGCTGGGTAACGAGCGTCATCTCCCAGACCCCGTTCCTGTAATCAAGATCCATGGACCCCTTATCAAATATCGTACCTAAATAATTCGATTTGTAGGCATATCCGCTCTCTTTGAAATCATTAACAACACTCTGAAGCACATCCTTGTACTTATCCGTGGATAACGTGAGCTTGTCTGCATTTCCGGATACAAAAGCTTCAAGGTTCTCTTTTGAATGCTTAATAACGGTGTCCTGTATCGTCTTCCGGAAGCCTTCATCCTGCGTAAAATCGATAACAATATAATTTTCATCAATCTTAACCTCGGTGCTTCTTACGGTACCCCATGGAAAATCTGCTTCCACGGCGAGCGTCATTGACCCATCCGTAGTTACAGGACCAAATTCAGAATTAGCAAAAGGATCAACTTCTACCTTCTTACCGTTAATGTACAGACGTCCGTCCAATTCAGGTTCATCCATAAACCGGGTAGACCAGCTTACCGTCTCCCCTTCCAATTCGAGATATTCACGATAAGAATAACGGGTATCCAGCAGCTCAATTTCCTCTGCCGTTTTGAGATCAATAAACTCATTCTTGAACCTCGCCTCTACGTCATATATCCCTGGTAAGTAAGGACCCAGCGTAGTCTCATAATCCGGGACATCAGCTACAGCAGCTTGCTGGCCATTCACGGATAATACGGTGCCTGCATAATTCGTTTCGACTTCCAGATAAACTCCGCCCATTGTCAATGAGTATGTATCAAAAAATAACGTCTTCCCGCTCTTCTCCAGATTGATGAGGCCATTCAGTCCGTAGCCCCCATACAAGTCCTCAAAGCTCTGATTCTGTGCGGCTTTTTCGATTACCTCTGCCTGTTCTTTCAGTAGACCAATAATCTGACTGCTCTCATTCGGGTTATGATCCAGGTACTTCATAAAGCCTGTAATTGACTTCTCATCGACCTTCAATTTTTCATCTCTCGAAGACAGCAGCTCAGCCACAGCCTTGGCATCTTTGGACTCAAGCGCAGCCTCTAATCGACTAATCAGCCGATCCTCTGAGGTAAAATACTGCCCCGCTTTATACCCACCGACCAGAACGGCCAGCAGCAGCACGCCTGACAGTATGAATATTTTCTGCTTGAGGCTCATACGTACAGAAACAGCAGCAGAGGTGCTGCCCTGATTCATACCTACAGGCGGTAGTGAGGCTGCCGTCGCAGCACTCTCCCGCCGAGCCTCCGGAATGAAGGAGCTGCCTTCCTGCCCTGGCATAATCTCTTGGTTTATCTTGTACGGAAGGACACCAGATTCATCTGTGCTGGTATCCGTCGTAGACTTATTTCTCTTTTCTGCCTGATTTAATAGTGACCCGCACTCTTTGCAAAACTTCGCCTGCTCAGAAACCTGCGCACCACACTCCGTACAAAATCTCATGTCCCATATTCCCCTTTATCTGCTATCTGCCTTAAAAATTAAAAATACGCTCAGGTCGCAGCATGGACCCAATCGAATCCCCAACGATAAGCATAGTCAGGAAAATAGCTACATAAATAAGCAAAATAGCATAGAGCGTATCCAGTCCCCCGAGGGCTACACGCTTGTAGCTCGTTGTAATCAGCGCCGGAATCGTAAAGATCCCGCCAATAAGCCCAATGGTCAGAAATGCTCCGCCAACTGAACTTCCCAGGATTATAAAGAGAAAAGCGATAAGAGATATAACAATGAAAGGAATAAGCATGACTCCAAAGCGGGCTATAATTTCTTTGAAATGAGCGCCTGGATGGGTTGACAGCTTTACAGCCCCGAATGTGTAAACGGCAACCAGGAACATAAATACCGCTAACCAGAACGCAGGTTTTAACACAAAATCTACAAATGGACTCGAACTGAGGAAGCTGCGTGCCTCATGGCCCAAGGAGAAATAAAACATCAAGGGAAAGAGAATTACAAAAATAGCAAGGGATATGATACCGTTCAGCAGTTGTTCGCTTCCCGTTTTCTGGGTTACGGCAAGCGGGCTTTTGAGACCCTTTAGGAAATAATCAAAATAAACCTTGGAGTTTTGCTTGGCGCTCTCGATATACGGATTAGGCTTGGAAAGCTCATCCCCCGCTGTCCCTCCCGTTGTAGCCTGGGGACGCGGCGGAGCTGTAAATACATGATGATGTGCTTCACCTGCTGCCGACTCATTCTGCACGCTTCGGAATTCCGCCGGAGGTGCCGGTATTTCTGTATTCACTTCCGTTTCACTTGCCTCCTGCCCCTCAAAGGACTGGACTGCTGAGGTTTCCTCTACCTCAGGGCCGAGCTTCGCACCGCATTTTTCACAAAACTTCCCACCCTCGTTCTCGTGGCCGCAAATCTTACAAATCATTTCTTTACCTCCTTGTTCATTTT
The DNA here is from genome assembly GCF_001373415.1 of Paenibacillus dakarensis. Lineage (GTDB taxonomy): Bacteria > Bacillota > Bacilli > Paenibacillales > Paenibacillaceae > Paenibacillus_AQ > Paenibacillus_AQ dakarensis. The sequence continues at coordinate 19,435 of NZ_CDSE01000015.1, forward strand.
AGTTAGAACTCACATTATCTTAGAGTTAGATAAAGAAGACACATGGATAACGAATTAGCTCCTCAGGTACCATTTACTTTTTGAAAACCGATCTATGTAATCAAACCATTATAAATATGAAAACTGGTAAGATGGCCCTAAGTCTAACCTTTATATTCCCAAAAGCATGTGAGTCTGGAACTATTTTAGATTATAGTATAAATGCGGCACCCTGCTAATGGAAGCATTTTCTGGTTTATGTCCGCTTGTAGGATGAAGAGGTATGTCATTATTTGTTTATACTATATAGAAGAACTCCATATAAATTATTCCAATAGGAACCAGGGAAGGTGCTCTTCATGATTCATGAAAAAAAAGATTTTACAGCTCGCTATGGCCAGCCCTTACCCTCTTCTATATTTACAGATACGGCACTTGAATCTGCCCCTAAACTGCTCGGACAGACACTCGTTCGATCCACAGAGGACGGAGAAATCCGCTGCAAAATTGTAGAGACCGAAAGCTATGGGGGCGTCGAAGACAAAGGCTCTCACGCTTATGGTGCCAGACGTACAGCCCGGACTGAAACCATGTTTCATGCAGGCGGCGCATGCTATGTTTATCTCATCTATGGCATGTATCATTGCGTCAATGTGGTTACAGGAAAGGAGCATGACCCCCAGGCTGTATTAATCCGGGCTGTAGAGCCTTTGACGAGCCGGGATGCCGAGTTAATGAAGCTTTACCGCGGCAAGCTTCCGGCCGGAAAGCCCGCCAATCTAAGCAACGGTCCCGGTAAACTCTGCCGTGCTCTCCGGATTGATAAAAGTCTAAATGGCTGCCAATTGAACCAGATGAATGGACCGCTCTATCTGGAGCTTGGAGAGGATGTGTCCCGCCTTTCTATCGTACAGGCCCCCCGCATTAACATTCCTTATGCGGACGAATATGCGGCTAAACCTTGGCGTTTCTATATTAAAGGCAATCCTTATGTATCGATAGACGACAAAGAAGCTGTACCTTACTCCATCTAAGCCAGTCAGGATGCGGGGGCATTTTCCTGAGTCCTTTTTTTAGATATCATAATCAAACCAACGTTTGAATATTGGGCGAAAATGGCGTATATTCGAGTTAACAATCAAATCATCATTTGAATATACTGTATTCGCAGGGAGGTGAAACGGGTGACGATAAAGAGAGAGCTGTTATCTTATCCCGATAATAACCAGGATGCGTGCGAGGCTTTCTGTCCAACACCAGAGAAGGTATCACAACTGAAGCAGGCTATAGCTGAAGATGACATCACCGGAATGACAGAGATATTCAAGGCTCTCGCCGATCCTACTCGCGTTAAGGTGGCCTATATGCTGGATCGTGGCGGTGAATTGTGTGTGTGCGATGTGGCTGAGGTGCTTGGGAGCTCAACGGCTACAGCCTCTCACCATCTCCGTACGCTTAAAAATAAATCTATCGCTAAGTCACGCAAGGAAGGCAAGAACGTATTCTATTCCTTGAAAGACGATCATATTCGCACCCTGCTTCATATGACACTGGAACATCAGAAAGAGAAGGTGGAAACATGAGCACATATAACGACTCCACACCTCGCGGCAAAGATAACAACAACAACGATGTAAACACGGAATACCGGGTGCAGGGCCTTTCCTGCCCTAACTGTACACGCGAAATGCAAGATGAAATCAACAAGCTGGAGCATGGTCAGGGTGCTAAACTAAGCTATAACAGCGGGAAGCTGACCCTTTCTCCCCACGTAGACCTTACACGGGTTGAGGAAATATTAAAAAGTGACGGGGCCCGAATTGTTCATCCTTCCGATCCTCACGCAGCAGCTTCTACTAAGCATGCTCATGCGCACGATCATGGCGCCCATGCCCATGATGATCACAATCCTGGTGACAGCGAAGGCCAAAGCCATGGACATGCTCACAGCCATAACGAAAGCAGCAAAATGAAATGGCTGCTGTCGATCTCAGCTGTCTTCTATCTGCTTACGTTCGTACTTGAAAACCAGGTTCCGGCTCCTGTCATTATCACGCTCTATGCTGCGGCTATGATCCTAAGCGGCTATACCACGTTCCTTCGCGGACTCCGAAATCTAACGAGGCTTAAATTCAACATGGATACACTGATGACTGTTGCACTGATCGGTGCAGTGATCATTGGCGAATGGCGGGAAGCAACGCTTGTAGCCATACTATTCGGTCTGAATGAGATGCTTGAAGGCTACGGCATGAATCGTGCCCGTCAGTCGATGGAGGCCCTGCTTGCAGCCGCACCTAAAGAGGCGGAATTACTTCGTAATGGTGAAGCCATTCGTGTACCGATTGCAAGCCTTTCACCAGGCGATATTGTCCGTGTCCGCCCAGGGGAGAAGATCCCTTCTGACGGGATCATTTCGCAAGGAACAGGTGCAGTCAACGAAGCCGCGATTACCGGAGAATCGGTTCCTGTGACGAAGAGAGAAGGAGATGCCGTGTTCGGCGGCAGTGTCAGCACAGACGGCCTGTTGAATGTAGAAGTGACCAAGGCCTATGAAGATTCATCTCTGGCCAAAATTATGCATTTGGTTCAGGAAGCACAGGACAGCAAGACACCAACAGAGTTGTTCATCGATAAATTTGCCAAGTACTACACACCGGCAATTATGATGATTGCCCTATTCATGACGATCATCCCGCCACTGCTGTTCGGTCAGCCATGGATGACATGGGTGTATCAAGGCCTCTCCATCCTTATTGTCGGCTGTCCATGTTCACTTGTACTGTCTTCCCCTATCGCACTGGTAAGCGGGATGACCAGGGCAGCACGGAACGGTATTCTGGTCAAAGGCGGCGTTCACATGGAGCAGCTTGGACGGCTTCAAGCCATCGCATTTGACAAGACCGGCACACTGACACGCGGTGAGCCTGCTGTATATGCAGAAACTATATATAATCAGGAGAAATTTTATGCGGTTGCGGGCTCTGTAGAGCAGTCTTCCTTACACCCGCTGGCCAAGGCAGTCATGAAACATCTGGCCGCCAAGCAGCCGAATCAGACTTTTGCTGAGCCGCTGGATTCTACCGTGCTGCCAGGTGAAGGCGTTCGTGCAGAGGTTAACGGTAAACGCTATTGGGTGGGCAGTGAAGAAGTGCTTCGTCATGTAAAAAGTGAGCAGGAACCGGCCATAACTGCTGTTCGTCAGGATATCCGGCGTATGAAAGAGCAAGGCTTCACGATTATTGTCGCAGCTGACGAGCATTCCGTGCTCGGCCTGTTCGGTCTGGCTGATGAGATACGTCCGGAAACGCCGGAGGTTATCAGACAGCTGCATCAAGCCGGTATTACGAATACCGTCATACTGACGGGTGATCACGAGCAATCTGCACAGTCGATTGCGAAACAGGCCGGTGTAACGGACTTCTTCGCCAGTCTGCTGCCGGAAGAGAAAGTGTCCAAGATTAAAGAACTGGCACGCCATCAGAAGACCGGTATGGTCGGAGACGGTATCAATGATGCACCTGCCCTTGCCGCTGCTGATCTCGGTATCGCTATGGGAAAGGGAACGGACAGTGCCATCGAGACAGCAGATGTGGTGCTCATGCAGGATCACCTCGGAAAGCTTCCTAATGCGATCAGCACCGCGAGAAAGGTTAACCGTGTCATTCGGTGGAATATCGCGATCTCGTTATCACTGAAGGCTATTGCACTGCTGCTGACCATTCCGGGTCTGCTTACCTTATGGATCGCCATCATATCGGATATGGGTGCAACGATTCTGGTGACACTCCTCGGATTAACCATATTACTCGGTAAAGATAAGCCATCTGCTTCATCCCGCTCATAAACCGCGACTACGGTCCCCTTCTCTTGGCTTTCGAGAGGAGGGGATTTTTGCTTGTCCGGAACCGTGAGTATTTTGAACAAATTCTATTTATTGTAAATATATGAGTGTAATTATGGAACTTTATCCATCCCCTGTGCGTCTAATACGTATCAAAGAGAGGAGGTGCAAGAGGATGAGATTCCCGAAATCAACGAAAACGGCAGGTGCTGCGGCGCTCGCGCTAACGCTAAGCATTTCACCCGTTGCAAGTCTATTACCAGGCTTCACTTCTTCTGCTTTTGCAGTCCAATCCATAAAGGAACCTTCAATAGCTTCTTGGGATCTAGAGCTTCAGCACGCACCATTCACCAAAAATGGGGTCCTGCTTGTTCCTGTTAAAGAACTCACCGAGTATATGGATCTTCGGATTATACAATCAACCAACAAGAAATTCATTTATATAAGCAGTCCCAACCAATCGGTTCGAATTACACCCGGCCAATCCAGAGCAATCAATGCAAAGGGAACGATATTAGCTCTTGAAACAGCTCCGACTGTTCGTCATGGCGTGACTTACGTACCGGCATCGCTGTTAGCTAAAGGCTTCGGAATCCATCTAAAGTCGAAAGGAAAGTCTATCGTTTCTATACAGGGCAGCGCGCGGGAACACGTCTCTGCAGCGGCGGGCAATATGCTCATCTGGCTGAACCGTGAAACCCTGCAGCTGTCCATGGGTGAGATCGGCAAGCTTCCTGAAGCAGCAGGCAAGATCACTTTAGAGAATGTGGATTGGGTAAATTTCAAAGCCCGCAAAGTTAATGCTCTCAGCTATGTCGTCGAAATTAATAATTGGCACGGAGAACCTCATATCCACGAGACCTACGTTCGTGCCCTCCTTCATAAAGGCAAAATCGTAAAACAAGGGGCGACCCACTTTACCAATTTCCCTGGTATAAACACAAAGCTAAATATCAATGGATATAAGGGGAATGTGGTAGTCATGGACGGCAGCACCCTCCAGCTTGTTCACCCAACAGGCAAAGTGGTTAAGACATATGATCTTGCAGCAATCACGGGTGTGGAAGATGACTTCGTCGTGGAGGCGATCGAGAATGATTTCCTGTTGGTCCGTCCATATAAAGCAGCCACATTGTTCATCGTTCACCCGGTTTTAAAAAAGGCTGTCCTCATCTATCCGGATCTGTTGGATGAGGAAACGCAAAAAATGATTAGAGAATATCCCCCGAATGAGGCCGGGTTCGTCGGTGACGGATTAGCCTACACCGGCTATACCAATCAGGAACTAACGTTTACATTTAATTATCCCTTACTTAACACTAAGAATAAGAGATTCTCATACAAGCCTCCTTTCTAATATGACCTCTCCCCCTGTACAAAAAAGGCCCAGTGCGAAAATCCCCTTTCGCACTGGGCCTTAATCTGTATATGTGTAGTTTATTATTCTGTTTCCAATGCTTGTTTGAACTCGTCAGAAGAGGCATTCCACCATTCCTCGTTCTTGGAGATCAGAAGCTCTTTCAACGCTTTTTTCTCCACATCACCGAGTCCATCCACAATAATCTTCCGCTTCAGTGCTGCATCGAGTTTATTTACATGATCGGCAAGGATTTTCCAGCCCCGCTTCGCTTCTTCATCGATCCACATTTCACACGCGGTCATGCCCCCATAGTGCTGCCCTTCCGGTGTACGGTCTACCGCAACCCACACAATCCATACCTGACGTCCATTCGGTACATCCTCACGGTTCGTGGAGAACTTGATACCGCGCTCTACCTTACTCTTCGCATGCATGGCCCCAATTTCAATCTTAGCCTCTCCGCGATCAATAATGACCGGTGACACACTATTCAGGTCGATCGATCCTGCCCCGAACCCCTTGTGCTTGCTCTTGCTGTTTATAATGTTAAGGGCAATTTGCTTTTTTCCGCTTTGCTCCTGGTTCTCCATTTCGATAAACCTCCTGTATATAAGAACAGAAGCGAACCTCCGTCTCATTGATTTAAACAACCCGTCCAATATATTTTATTTTAACTAATAATCCCCCAAAAGCAAACATATACATGCTGTAGATGCTTGTCAACGGGAGGTTGTTCGATATGGTCCCACCACGCGCCAAAGTCTTTTTATCATCCCTGCTCGCCCTCGGTCTTCTTGGAAGTTCAATGCTGCTATTTCTGTATCAGACTCATGTTTCAGCGCCTGTTCTCGCTCCGGAGTCGGGCAAGCCTGCAGCGGCAGAGAAGGCTCCACTCTCACCACCGAAAGCGCAGTACGATGTACCCGCTCCCGCCCTGAGCAGCAGACTGGTCGAGTATCACATGGATGTCCGGTTTGAGCCCGGTGAGAAAAAACTAATAGGCAAGCAGACACTCACCTGGACGCATCCTGGAAAAAAAGCCGTAACTGAATTGTACTTTCACCTTTATCCCAATGCCTTTGCCTCTAAAGAAACCACATTCATGAAGGAATCCGGCGGCAGGCTTCGTTCTGACCCCATGCCGGAGGACGGCTTTGGCTCCATGAAGATAACGGGAATCAAGACGGAGGAAGGGCTTTCTTTACTCCACCGTCTGCAATATGTTCAGCCTGATGACGGCAATGCGAAAGACCAAAGCTTGGTGAAGGTACGGCTTCCACGTCCTGTCCGGGGCGGTGAGAGCATCACGCTGAATATGGAATTCGAAGTAGCAATGCCTAAAATCTTTGCCCGTATGGGTACGGCAGATGACTTTGTAATGGCAGGGCAGTGGTTTCCCAAAATCAGTGTGTACGAGCCCGCCGGTTCACGCGGACGTAAGGATGAAGGCTGGAACCTGCACCAATATCACGGCAACTCAGAGTTCTACTCAGATTTCGGCATTTACAGTGTACGTATTCGGGTACCCGACAACTACATTGTGGCTGCCACGGGTTTTCCAACCAAGCCGGCTGTAAAGGCGAATGGGGAAAAAGTGTATCACTTCTATGCCGATGACGTCCATGATTTTGCCTGGGCCGCTTCCCCGAACTTCGTCGTTGCGGAGGAAGCCTACTCGGCTCCCGGTGTACCTGGCGTCCGAATCAAGCTATACCTTGATCCGGTACATAAGGATTTGAAGGAACGATATTTTGATGCCGCCAAAGCAGCCTTATCCTCCTTCGGCAAGTGGTATGGAACTTACCCATACTCAACGCTTTCTATTGTCGTTCCTCCGAAAGATGGGAATGGCGCCGGAGGCATGGAATACCCGACGCTGGTGACCGCATTCGGTGCCAAGGATGATTCGCCGGGATATGAACTGGAGCGCACCATTGCACATGAGATTGGCCACCAATATTTTTACGGAATCATCGCGAATAATGAATTTGAAGAAGCCTGGCTGGATGAAGGGTTCACCTCTTATGCAGAGGAAAGGGTGATGGAGAAAGAATACGGGATCACTCCTAATACAGCAGCCCAGGCAGCCTCCATCTTCTCGCCGGAGCCGCTTCAGCTGGAATCGTGGAAATACGGATCCCAGAAGAAGTACGCCATGAATGTCTACACCCGCGGTAAGCTGGTGCTTCAAGATATGGAGCGTCTGGTCGGCACACCGACCATGGACAAGATCATGATGACTTATGCGAAAAAATACCGGTTCAAACATCCAACCACTCAGGACTTCCAGAACGTTGTAGAACAGATAACCAAACAATCCTGGCAGCCCTATTTCAATGAGTACGTTTATGGAAATCAGATGGTGGATGTCGCGATCGATCATATTCAGACCAAAAACCTCGGTACGCACGAAAAGCCGGCTTATGAATCTATTGTAACGGTGGTGAGTAAAGGCGGACCGGTCACCAACATTCCGATTACATTTGCCTTCAAGGATGGAAAGAACATTAAAAAGATATGGGACGGCAAGAATGGAAGCACTCAATACAAAATCAAACATTCTTCTCCGCTGCTCTGGGCTATGGTCGATCCCAAATATACGATCGTGCTTGAGAACAAGCATATTAACAATTATATGAAGACGGGAACCGACCAGAAGGTATTCACCCGCTGGAATCTAAGCGTCACGAAGCTGGTAGAGACATTATTCGGCGGCCTGTCATGGTAAGGGGGGAGAGAATGAAGGTCTACACAGGCAAAGGCTGGCTCAGTGTGAAGGAGCAGTTTTACGTCATTATCCTGCTGTTTCTGTACAGGCTCATGTGGGGGTACTGTCTTTACCGGATTGTAAAATCAGCCGTGGTCCCTCTTTTGATGCGGTTTCCGGACCCTGCTCCGAATGAGCTCAGTAAATTACTGTTTTTTTACGAAGGTGAAATGGCATTGTCTCAGAGCAGTGACATTCACTTATACGCCTGGCTCCTGCTTGGAATGCTGCTTGTTCGAATGACGCTGACTCCTCTCATACACGCAGGGATATTTTATAACCTCCATCAGGAGGTAAAAGGAGAACGGGGACTGTTCTTCTTTCAAGGCATGAGAAAGTTTTGGAAGCCCATGACTTTATTCTACATGATCGAAACTATTCTGATCTTTACTCCTGCATACTTGCTCTTACCAAAGATTCTTCCCCCCCTGCTTGAGGCCATTCGCGAACCATCTGCCTTACTTAAGGCAGCTCCTTACCTTGCAGGCTGGTTAATATACGCGCAGCTGCTCCGCCTGCTCCTTCTTTATCTGCAGTTTGGCAAAACCGCAGATGACAGCGGGATGCTGCCTTCCCTGCTGGTTTTTTTACGGCATATCGGAAAAGCCGCCCTGGTCTCCATTATCATTGGCGGAACAGCAATGTTAATCTTCCTTCTCTTAAGCGGCTTATCTTTATTCTGGTCGGGCCTGACTGGAATCATCATCCAACAAGCAAGCTATTTTGTAAGCAGTCTGTTTCAGCTCTGGGGGGTTACCGCTCAATTTCAGGTATGGCATACCCATACCCATACTCATAGCCAGCAGCCCTGAAAATGAATTTGAACCCTTAATCTAAATAAAAATCCCGTCCCTTTTTAAAAGGAACGGGATTTTTATTTAAAGTATGATATTCCTCATTTGCCAAAATGTAAATCGTCTGTTAAAATAACGAAAGTGATAGTAACAACTTTGTCATCTTTATTGTAACTTTTTACACCAAAATAAAGCCGAGTTCCCGTAACAACGGGAAGCGGGGGATCCGTCTTGGGTGCATTGATCTCGCAACAGAGTGATCATAGGCCTAACCTTCTGCCGAACCCTTAAGCTAACCTCGCAGGCATTGGAAGGAGTATTATTTTGAAAAAAAAGTTAGCTGCCATCTCCCTTGGCTTAACTCTCGCCCTTACAATCAGTACCGGAAGCGCTTTCGCCAATTCCAAACTAGACAACGCAATCAAACCTGTCATTGGTGTCTCTTATAAAATGGGTGGTACAACGACCAAAGGATTCGACTGCTCTGGATTTACAGGCTATGTCTTCAAAAAAATTGGTATCACACTGCCACGCGCATCTACATCCCAATACAAAGTAGGAACTCCGGTTGCCAAAAAGAATCTGAAAGCCGGCGACCTTGTATTCTTCAATACTTCAGGCAGAGGTGTCTCTCACGTAGGGATTTATGTTGGAGGCGGCAAGTTTGCCCATTCCTCTACATCCCGCGGTGTTACCATTACCGCACTCAACTCCAGCTATTTCGCCAACAAGTATATTGGCGCCAAGCGAGTGATGAGTGCGACCAAGTACAAAGCTGTCGCTGTAGACTACAACTAATTTATACGCTAATATAAACTAAGCCCGGACGAGATTGCTACAATCTCCTTCGTGGCTTTTTCTTTATACTTCTATAACGTACGAACCAAGGAAAAGGTTTTCCATCTTCCGAAAAAAATTTCAATTATTTCTCAATTTCGGTTTCTTACCATTGATTACCCTCTCCTTTCGTACCTTGAAACATATTTTTCTAGATTTTTTTGTAAATTACTACTCGACGAAGGGAGATTATATATGAATGAGCCATCCGTTCAATTTCATGCGGTTCCCATGACTGCCGATCAAGCAGCCGAAATATGCAGCTGGTCATATCAAGCCCCCTATAATATATATGGCTGGCTACCTTGGGAGCAGATGAAAGGCCTTGGTGTTGAATTTGGTGATCCGGTTATCCGTGAGCAGCAGTATATATCCATTCTGGACGAAAAAGGCCAGATGTGGGGATTCGCTCAATTGTTTCCGATGGTGGGTGTGACTCGAATCGGTCTGGGGATGCGGCCTGATTGGTGCGGACGAGGGATGGGCAAATATTTTGTGGAGGCCATTGTTCATGAGGCAAGACTCAGGCGACCCGAAGATGAAATTGACCTGGAGGTATTAACCTGGAATGAACGGGCCATTCGTACTTATCTTCGCGCAGGATTCCACATCACCGACACTTATGAACGGATGACTCCAACGGGAAATTCATTATTCCACTGCATGGTATATGAAAAATAGCACAATTTTGTGTAATTTTAATCGTCAAAGACGTATATTTGTTGCTTTTTTTGTCACAACTGCTATGATGTCCTTGTATGTTCGTTTATAATAGAAGCAATTGCCAGTATACATAAGAAGGGACGATATGACGATGCAAAAATGGATTATGAGCGGATTATTCTTCGTCGCATGTGCGCTCGCCCTCGCGTTGATGTTTACGCTTCCAGGAAAAGAAGAAGTGGCTGAAGAAGCTAAACCAACGATGCCTGAAGTGACACTCGATGCCGCTTCGGCTGAGGCTGCTGTGAAAGCCAGCTGCATTACTTGTCACGGGGATCAGCTTCAAGGCGGAGCAGGACCTGCCCTCAATCAAGTAGGCGGTCATATGGACACCGAAGCTCTGTTTAGTGTAATCTCAAAAGGCCGCGGCGGAATGCCTGCCTTTAAAGATCAATTAAAGCCAGAGGAAATTGCTAATATTGCTCTTTACCTGGCTGAGAAGAAATAATTCAATTTATTCACAAGCTAACAAAACACGCTTGATCAGGATTTATCCTGTTCAAGCGTGTTTATTTTATACCATCAAACGGCTTATTACTCTTCCTGATTGTCCGTAGAACGACCCTTTTCATATACTTCGTTAAACTGCTGGGCTTCTTTGATATCTACAGCCGTAATGCCTCCATCATCCCACGAGGTCAGACGCAAGGTCACTGTTTTGTAATCAATCGTTATATAAGGATGGTGCCCAAAAGCCTCCGATATCGCAGCTACTTGATCAACGAAAGCGATCCCCTTCATAAACGAAGGAAACGTATATTTACGTATGATCCATCGTCCTTGCTCCAGCTCCCAGCCCTCAAGCTGCTCCAGATGTGTCTCAACTTCCTGCTGTGTATACAGCATTTTATCTTCCTCCCAGAAAAGCTTTCCCACTAACGTGGATCTAATGATTCATCTATTCTATTCCTCATCCGTCTAGTTTAGTACGATCTGCTTCCTCAGGTAAGGGCTACAAACGCTAAATCTTCATCTCCAATAAGAATATGTATCCGATGGTTTACCTGATCATGCATAACTACACCGCTTCCTACCGGAATGACAGGCTCCGTGCCCAGCCCGTAAAACAAGTCTTCAGCCAAAGCCTCGTATACCTCATTCTTGTCGGTGTCACCTAGGCTGCTCCACTCTTCAGAATCCATTTCAAAAAAAACGTAGCTGTCTGGAATTCGCCCTACAGCCTCGGTTAACTCCTTCAAAATGTCTCCGTAATCACGTCCGTGCTTTACACCCATCGATCTCACTCCTTTCTGCGACTTCATACCTAAAGTTGCCCTTACTCTTATTATACCGGAAATTTCAACTAAAAAAAAAAGGTTAACTTGACGATAAATAGGTTAATGCGCTTATTTGCACAGCGCTAGCCCTATAAATAGAAACAAAACGAATGGATTCGTTATATATTTCTCATGGATGAGGTGTGTTATGGAAATTTCAACAATTATAGGTTTGGTGCTCGGTATTGTATCCGTATTGGTCGGAATGGTCTTAAAAGGAGCTTCTATTACGGCCTTGGGTAACCCGGCAGCCTTTCTCATTATTATAGGCGGAACTGCAGCTACTCTCTTCATCGGCTTTCCTATGGTGGAACTGAAAAAGTTTCCGAAGCTTATAAAGATGGCCTTCCTGAAACAAAAGCTGATGGACAAGACGGATCTGATCACGCTGTTTATGGAGTACGCCTCTATTACCCGCCGCGAAGGATTGCTTGCCCTGGAATCGAAAGTCGAAGAAATCGATGACGCGTTTCTCCGTAACGGAATGCGTATGATTATTGACGGAAACGATCAGGAATTCGTTAGTGACGTGCTTATGGAGGACATTCATGCTACCGAGGAACGACATCGTTCCGGTGCTCTGATCTTCTCCCAAGCCGGTATGTATGCTCCGTCCCTTGGTGTACTGGGTGCGGTTGTTGGTTTGATTGCTGCTCTGGGTCAGATGAATGACATGACAGAGCTAGCTCACGCGATTGGTGCCGCTTTTATCGCAACCATGCTCGGTATTTTTACCGGTTATGTCCTTTGTCACCCAATTGCTAATAAGTTAAAGCGTTTATCCAAGCGCGAAATCGAAATCCGGTTGATGATGCTGGAAGGTCTTCTTTCCATCCAATCCGGAGTATCCACGATCGCGATCAGTCAGAAGCTATCTGTCTTCCTGACTCCTTCCGAGCGTCTCAAACTAAGTGATAAGGAGGCTGGTTCTAGTGAGTAAAAAGACTAGACACGAGCCCCATGAAGAGCATGCCGACGAATCCTGGCTGCTTCCTTATGCAGATCTGCTAACCCTTTTGCTGGCACTCTTCCTGGTCCTTTATGCCATGAGTGCTACCGATGCCAAGAAATTTCAACAGATGAGCGAAGCATTCAACGTGGCATTGAACGGAGGATCCGGCGTTCTCGATTACAGTAAAATCGAACCAAGCAAAAGCCCTGCCGATAATAACAAAAGCATAACTACCATTCCTGCACCTAATCCGGACAAAAAACGCGAAGAGCTTATGAAGCAGGAACAGGAAGACCTGGAGAAGCTGAAAAAGCAGCTGGACACCTATATTAAGAATAACGGCTTAACGACAGAACTAAGCACAAAGCTGAATCAATCGCAGCTGATGATTACGATTCGGGATAATGCCTTATTTGCTCCAGGTGAAGCCACTGTAAAGCCGGAAGCAAGAAAGCTTGCGAAGGAAATATCCAATCTGCTTCAAAAATTCCCCGACTACGATGTCATCGTATCCGGTCATACGGATGATGTTCCAATGAACAGCATGAGGTACCCTTCCAACTGGGATCTAAGCTCGGATCGGGCACTTCAGTTCATGAAGATTCTCCTGCTGAATTCATCCCTTGATCCGAAGCGTTTTATGTCAACCGGTTATGGCGAGTACCGTCCGATTGCAGAGAACAGTACCGCGGCAGGCAAAGCTAAGAACAGACGTGTCGAAGTATCTATTATCCGCAAATATCAAGATAGTAATACGTTTACCAGCGTAACCAATTCAAAGGATCAAAAATAAGACAACCGGTTCTCGGACAAGCTTTCCGGGAGCCGGTTGTTTGCGTTTCAAGTCAACGTATAATTCAGGAGCTTGCCAAGCTCCTGTTTCTCTTGATCAGTAAGGTCCCGCCATACTCCTGTCTTCTGATTCCCCAGCTGGATATTCATGATGCGAATGCGCTGCAGCTTCCGCACCTCATATCCAAAGGCACTGCACATACGGCGAATTTGACGATTTTTTCCCTCGGTCAAAATAATTCGAAATACGCGCTCCGACATCCGGGTTACCTTGCATGGAAGTGTTGTCGCGCCTAGGATTTTGACTCCGCTTGACATGCCCCGAATAAAGGCTTCCGTTATTGGACGATCAACTGTGACGATGTACTCCTTCTCGTGTCTTCCTTCAGAACGGAGAATTTTATTGACAATGTCCCCGTCGCTTGTAAGCAGAATGAGCCCTTCCGAATCTTTATCTAAACGCCCGATCGGAAAAATCCGCTCTTTATGTCCTACAAAGTCAACAATGTTTCCTTTAATGTGTTGCTCTGTTGTACTGGTGATTCCCACAGGCTTATTGAGTGCGATATAAACATGCTTGGTCTTCTTCTCGTCTAAACGGCGTCCGTTCACTCGGACATCATCGCCCTCCTCCGCCTGGCTGCCCAGGACCGCTTTCACTCCATTGATTGTCACCTGACCGCTCTCTACAAGCTTGTCAGCCTCCCTGCGTGAGCAAAAGCCTGTCTCACTGATGAATTTATTTATTCTCAAGCTGTATCCTCTCCATCTGTGCTTAGTTTACTTTACATTTCGTCTTGTACTTTCTCGGCAGAAGGCAGCAGAATGGTCACCGTAGTGCCCTTGCCCTCTTCACTTTCTATCTCAAGGACACCCTGGTGCCCTTGTATAATACGTTGGCTGACCATTAAACCCAGCCCCGTGCCATCCTCTTTATTAGTAATAAACGGTTCACCGACATGCGGCAATAATTCCTCAGGAATTCCTTTACCTTTGTCCGTAATACTCACGGCAATCTGGTCTGAATTCGGTTTGCTGAACTCAATCGTAACATATCCCCCATCCGGCATCGCTTCCAATGCATTTTTAAGCACATTGATAAACACCTGCTTCAACTGGTTCTCTTCACAATGGACGAACAAGGGGGCATCCGCGTTCCGTAATCGGAGCTGAATACCATATAAATGGGCCTGACTATCCAATAAGGAGATCACATCATTCATAATAATCCGTAAATCCTTATATTGAAAGCGCACAGCCTGCGGTTTTGCCAGGATAAGAAATTCACTGACAATCAGATTTATTCGATCAAGCTCAGATAACATAAGATCGATATGAGACGGGTTCACCTTTTGAGTCTGCTGCTGAAATTGTAAAAATCCTCGAAGCGTCGTAAGCGGATTGCGAATTTCATGGGCTACACCCGCAGCCAACTGACCCACTGTGGTCAATTTCTCCGACCGCCTCAGCAATTCTTCCATCCGGTTTCGTTCGGTTACGTCTCGTGACACACTGACAATGGACGTGATATTTCCCGCTTCATCCAAAATCGGAGAAGTGCTGATGCTAACCTCGATCATTGTTCCATCCTTACGTTTCCGAACCGTTTCAATAGATGTAAGCCGTTCTCCCGCTTGCAGTCGTTTTCTTCTTTCAGCCTCTTCCTTCTGAACCTCTGGTGGAATCATTTCAGGCTTTCTGCCAAGCACCTCATGACCTTTCCATCCGTATAACTGCTCAAATGCCTTGTTTACACTCGTGATGTTACCATCCGTATCCGTTGTATGAATAGCATCTGCTGTCTGATTAATAACAGATTCCAGGTACTCTTTGACAGACTTATTTTCATCGACCATTTGTTTCAACTGGCTGGTGTAATGCCCCAGATTTCGAGTCATCGCATTAATCCTACCAGACAATTGGCCCAATTCATCCCGGCTCGTTACTTCAAGACGCGGTTCAAAATTACCGTCAGCTACATTGTTTACCGTCCGCAGTATCGCTTGAATCGGTTTTGTGAAGTACCCTGCTACCATATAACTCCCAAAAATAACGATTTCGAGCAGCACAAGCGAAATCGCTACCAGGCTGGTTGTCTGCTCCCGCATGACGGAAGAAACAGCTTCATAATCCATCACTACGCTAATAACATACGGATTTTTGCCCTCAATCTCAATCGGTATGAAGCTCTTCATAACTTTCTTGCCATTTACGGTTCTTACAAAAACTACATTTTCCCCAGTGGAAATCGAATGCGCAACGGCCTTCTGATCTTCCTTCAAGCTGCCGTATAAGTAGGTTCCGAATTTTATCGGACGATTACGAAGCTTATAATTGAATTGATCTGTTCCGTCCTTCTCCATATAAATGTTGCCGAATGTGACAGGATTAATGCCCGTAATCTCCAGAATTCGGGGATTTGATTCAATGGTCTTCTGGGCAACAACATCGGGGCTCGTTATTTTGACAAAATCCTTAATGTTTGAACTGCGAATATAGGGATCGATAATATAATTTCGTTTACCGTCATAATAGTAGCCCCATTTATCAATATACTCCGGCCTGGAGGTGGAAAACTCGAATGGACCGGACCAGAAGTGCTTCTCCTTATTCCCCTGTTGAATGGAGCGGACCTCATTATACTTAAACAGCTCCTGAAATGCGGTGTACCAATACCCCCAAGAACTTGTAGATAATCCGATCTCCTCTGCTTCACTAGAACGGGCAACGACGATGTCATTTTTCGTCTGAACGAGCAGAGAAATATGGTCAACTCCAAGCTCTTCACTTAGCTTCACAAGCTGTTCATTCGTAATATTGTTGTAGTCTTTATCCAGTCTTTTTGCAGCATTGATCGCAGTAACACGCAGCATGTCACTGAATACTCCATCCACATATCTGGTACTGTATTCCGTCTGCTCAACAGTAATCGCAATCTGTGTCGCTGCCATAACCATCTTGGTTTCACTGTCCTGCCTAAGATTCTCTTGTGTCGTATAGAAGTTAAGTGTAATGTTCAGCAGTAAAATTAATAGTACAGAGATAAACATAATTAAAGATAATTTAATTTTGATGGACAAAGATATCTACACCTCTCGACACTTTCAGCAATAAATTGGTATAGCCTGTCATGTTTATGATAACGTGCCACAGATCAATTGAAAAGAAATTTCGCTTATTTGCTTCCTGTATATACAGGAGTACAAGCCCATTCATTGATATTGGATCATTATTTCTCTAAAATAAAGAAAAAGTAGTTCGTTTCTCACACAAATGTCCACAGCTTGCTAACAAATACACATGTTTTCTGTGGATTATGTGCATAAGTCTGTGTATAACCTCTATTTTATCCACAAAACAGTCCACATCATGTTAACATTCGAATGGATGTTCGTTGTATAACCGCTACTTTAGTCCCAGAATGAGAGGAGATCATCAGTTGAATTCAGATATTAACGATCCGCATCCTGTGGATAAATATAATCATGAGTTTTGGATGCGGGAAGCGATTGCCGAAGCAAGAAAGGCTGAAGAAATCGGAGAAGTTCCTATTGGAGCTGTTATCGTCTATGAGGATGAAATCATTGGGCGCGGCTACAATCTGAGAGAAACAACCTTTGATGCGACTGCACATGCCGAAATGGTTGCCATCCGAGAGGCAAGTCGTCACCTTGGTGCATGGCGACTGCTCAATTGCCGGTTGTATGTAACGTTAGAGCCTTGTCCGATGTGCGCTGGTGCCATTGTTCAATCAAGAGTACCTCAGCTTATTTACGGCACCATAGATCCCAAGGCCGGATGTGCTGGTACGTTAATGAATCTGCTTCAGGAGTCACGTTTTAACCATCGGACAGACGTCGTAGAGGGAATCCTTCAAGAAGAATGTGCATCTCTGCTGACCCAATTCTTTCGTCGTTTACGGGGAAAATAACATTGCCGGCTGCCGCCAGCCTACAATCATAAAATTGTATCTATTATAGGAATTAAAAAACCCAGCCAAATCGGCTGGGTTTCTAACTATGATCTAATGATTAGTACATTCCCATCTCACTCATGGACTCTTCGAACTCTTCCATTGTGATCAAGTCCGTATCTTTAGGAATTCCAATCTTAAATGTTTGCTTCTCATTGATTTTGCTGTACTGTGTGCTTCCTTTAACAGCAAGCTTCATATTATCTTGAGTTTCAGGATCGTTGAAGTCAATGTTCATTACGACATCCTGGTAAACCGGGAAGTCCTTCTTATCAATAGCTGTGTTAATGTTCAACGTATTGATCTTCAGGTATTTCTGCATTTCTTCAAGATCTTGTTTGAATTCGCCTTGATCTACAGAAGTCATTTCTGCTTTAGCTTCTTCAACTTCTTCCTTCGACAAGTTCAGCATCTCGCGGTACTCATCTTTAGCAACAATATCCATGATTTTTGGAGCTGCCTTATTCACCAGAACTTCCAGTGCTTCTTTCAGAGTATCATTAGTAATATAGAATTGAACCACTTGCTTCGCATCTACACCTTCAGGAAGCTTAGCATCCTTGGTTTCGATTTGCTTGAAATATTTCGCTTGATCATACTCAGAAAGGAGCGCGTCCATTACTTCTGCACCGAACTTCTGAGATTTCTCAGTATCAAATGCACTCGGGTTGAATTCCTCACCAGCTTCTTCAGCCAGTTCTTTCATATCCATATACAGATACTTACCTACAACATCTTCAGGCAAAGGCAGCATTGGGATGTTTGGAATTTTAACATACAGCTTCTCTTTAGTCATGACCATATCAATATTGAAGGTCATAGCCATATCGCCCTTCAGATTAATGCCCATTTGAATTTCAGTCTGCTGTGGTTCAGCCTGGTGAATACCTGTCATTGTAAGCTCGGCATTCTTCAGCATTGTAGCCACTTGTTCTGCAGAAGGGTCACCTTCCGTGATCTTAAGGTCTTCAATAGCTATACTGCTCTTCATCTCGTAAGATGTCATTTGCATAGCATTCTTGGCTGCAGCGCTCATAGCCTCTTTAGGTTCTTGCTTCTTTGCGCAGCCAGATAATACAACTGTCAGTACCAACATAAGTGACAGCATGATAGCTGCAAACTTCTTGTTCATTAATCTCTCTCTCCCCTCATACGCATAAAAAATAAAATGCCTTTCTAATAATAAACCATTTTCTCCAAATGAGGAATACTTTAAAGGAATATTTTTTACTTTATTTCTTTATTCTTCCTTTCATCCCACTCAACATGTAATAACTTCTATTTCCAATATCCACCTATTCTTGGACGCGGGCCCTAGCGTCTATTCTCTGTATTACGTGATAAACCCGGATAAAGTTTCATTATTTTTACATTTATTTTTACATTTATTTTTACATTTATTTTTACATTTGTTTTACATAGCATCTTGCACCTCAACAAAAAGACTCCCCAACCTATGGCTGGGAAGCCTCGACACTCAGACAGAACCTGTTTACGAATTAGACCGCTAACCTTCGGGATTATAATTTCCCGACTGCTTGTGTATCTTAGCACGGTGAGAGCCTGTCATGGGCTCTTGCATTCCGCCGCCTCCATTATCTTTCCGTCTTCTTTGCGGTTCTTGAGCTTCTGGAACTGGAATTGATTTGGGTTTACTCATGACTTTCACCCCTCCAATCATCACCACTTGGTCCTTGTCCGTTCTTCAAGAGGCTGCACATGCCAGTTAACGCTGGGGAACTAAGGATGGGTAATTTGCTGAAGTGCTTGAGCACATTCATGAATATGGCGAGTATAGTCTCCGGCCATCCCTTGAATATTCTCATTGCGCTCATCAATAACCACACCAGCCCGTTCTACATCCACCAGCTTTACCTCCACTTCCCTTGAATCCACATAACGACATTCAAAGTCGAATGAGTAATCCTGTCTTCCTGCCGCATCAATGTGAATTCGAACAGCATGAGGGTTAGCCATATCGGCTGCAACTTCTGCATGGTCGCCAGGCTTCAAAACCGTAGGAAGCCGTTCCTGCCAGGCATTAACTAATGTCGTCTGGTCAATATTAAGCTCTGAGTTCATAGATCACACCTCCCCTTGTCTTTAAATTGCGGAGATGTGTTTCTTTTTATACTTCAGCTTTTTTGAAAAATGTACAACAAAAAAACCGCCTTCCTTATTCGGAAAACGGTTTGTGTGCTTATGTATGGCGGAGAGGATGGGATTCGAACCCATGTGGAGTTGCCCCCTAACGGTTTTCAAGACCGCCCCGTTATGACCGCTTCGGTACCTCTCCAAGTGTGGTACAACAACAATCACAAGCAAGAATTATTGTACCACACAACAGATCCTGTTAGCAAGTTATTTTTTGTGTTCGATGACACTTACATTTCTCATGTAAGGACGAAGCACTTCAGGAATAACGACACTGCCATCAGCCTGCTGATAATTTTCGAGAATGGCAGCTACGGTTCTGCCCACGGCAAGCCCTGAGCCATTCAACGTATGAACAAACTCCGGCTTCGCTTTCGGTTCTGGACGATAACGGATATTAGCCCGGCGAGCCTGGAAATCACCAATGTTCGAGCAGGATGAAATTTCCCGATAAACGCCGCTCTCAGGAAGCCAAACTTCCAGATCGTATGTTTTTGTGGAACCGAAGCCCATATCGCCTGTACATAAAGCAAGAACACGATAAGGAAGATTCAAAAGCTGCAGTACACGCTCTGCATCGTTCGTCATCTTCTCCAATTCATCAAAGGAAGATTCCGGATGAACAATCTTCACCATTTCCACTTTATTAAACTGGTGCTGACGAATAAGGCCGCGTGTATCGCGTCCTGCAGCACCTGCCTCTGAACGGAAGCATGAGCTGTAGGCAACATATCTCCGCGGGAGATCCTCCGCGTTCAGTATTTCCTCACGGTGATAATTCGTCACGGGAACTTCTGCCGTCGGGATCAGATAATAATCCGTATCGCTAAGCTTGAAAAGATCCTCTTCAAACTTAGGAAGCTGGCCTGTACCGTACAGACTGTCCCGGTTAACAATATAAGGAGGCAGCATTTCTTCATACCCGTGCTCACTGTGAAGATCCATCATAAAGTTAATCAATGCACGCTCAAGCCGGGCACCGAGGCCCTTATAGAATGTGAATCGCGACCCTGTTACCTTCGCAGCCGCTTCAAAATCCAAAATATCGAGAGATTGCGCGATATCCCAGTGTGCTTTTGGCTCAAAATCAAATTCTCTCGGTTCTGACCAGCGGCGCACCTCCACATTATCCTCTTCAGATGCCCCAATAGGAACACTTTCATGAGGAATATTAGGAATCGCCAATGTAAGCTCGGAAATTTGACTCTCCAGCTCTCGTACTTCTTCATCCATGCTTTTGATCCGGTCCGAAACTTCACGCATTTCAGCGATTAGATGATCCGCGTTCTCACGGTTCTTTTTCAGCTTGGCTACTTCTGCCGACACGGTATTGCGCCGGTTCTTCAGAACTTCGCTCTCCTGCAGCAGCTCACGCCGGCGTGTATCAAGCTTTGGAAAGTCCGCGATTAAATCAAGTGATTTTCCGCGATTCTTCAAGGCCTCTTCTACACGGCCGTACTCACTGCGCAATATTTTTACGTCTAACACAGGAAACCCTCCTAAGTAAAACATCCATAGCTGTAAACTATTCCAAATCATTCATTCTTTATATTCTAGTGAAAAACTTAGAAAAAAACAAACTTGACCCTTAAAAAAGAGTCAAGATTATTTCCATGCTGATTTTACAGCTTGGCTAATGTACTTTCCTTTACCATCTCAATGAAGTATTGATGAAGCTGACAGTCATCCGTCAATTCGGGATGATACGATGCCGCAAGGAGACGTCCCTGCCTTGCCGTTACAATTTCTTCATTATATGTTGATAAAACCTCCACATCAGCACCCACCTCCACAATCAGTGGAGCGCGGATGAAGACGGCACGGATCGGCTCTTCGATTCCTTTTACATCGAGAGTGGTCTCAAAGCTCTCACGCTGACGCCCAAAGGCATTACGTGCAACTTTCATATTCATCAGTCCCAGATGAGCTTCTTCCCCACTGTCTATTTCTTTGGCCAGCACAATGAGGCCCGCACATGTACCAAATAGAGGTTTACCACACGCTGAGAACGCACGAATAGCATCAATAAAGCCATACTTGCGCATGAGCTTGCCGATCGTTGTGCTCTCACCGCCTGGAATGATCAATCCATCGATCGTTTCCAGCTGTTCAACGCGTTTGATTGAAACGCCTTCCGCACCTGCCGCATTGATGCTGCGGATGTGTTCAGCAACCGCACCTTGGAGTGCAAGTACTCCGATTCTCATGCCGATCCTTCTCTCTTACCAGCCGCGATCCGACATACGCTCGGATGGAGACAGCTTGGAAATTTCAATGCCTTTCATCGGTGTACCCAGGTTCTTGGATACTTCAGCAATCAATTTATAGTCATCATAATGAGTGGTGGCTTCCACAATGGCACGTGCAAACTTCTCAGGGTTATCCGATTTAAAAATACCGGAACCCACGAATACGCCATCTGCACCTAAATGCATCATCAAGGCTGCATCTGCAGGTGTAGCAACTCCTCCTGCCGCGAAGTTAACGACAGGAAGCTTCCCGTCTTCTTGTACACCTTTCAGGAGTTCATAGGATACGCCCAGATTCTTTGCCTCAGCGAACAGCTCATCTTTAGACATGCTCTGTACTTTACGAATCTGACTGTTGATGAAACGCATATGACGCACTGCTTCAACGATATTTCCAGTTCCCGGCTCGCCCTTCGTACGAATCATAGAGGCACCTTCACCAATACGACGGAGCGCCTCCCCCAGATCTTTAGCGCCGCAAACGAATGGTACGGTGAAATTCCATTTATCGATGTGGAATACTTCATCAGCTGGTGTGAGAACCTCACTCTCATCCAAGTAGTCTACACCAAGCGATTCTAAAACTTTAGCTTCCACAAAATGACCAATACGTGCTTTTGCCATAACCGGAATAGAAACGACCTTCATGACTTCTTCCACAATCGTTGGATCTGCCATGCGGGCAACTCCGCCAGCTGCGCGAATATCTGAAGGAACCCGTTCAAGTGCCATAACTGCTGTAGCGCCAGCCGCCTCAGCAATTTTCGCTTGTTCCGCATTCATGACGTCCATGATGACGCCGCCCTTTTGCATTTCCGCCATACCTCTTTTTACAGTAGCTGTTCCCGTTTCCATGTCCCCTAGCCTCCCGAATTAGTTGCATAGTTTATTTGTTGGTTAAAAAACCTGCGATTCAATCTAACTTGTAATTCTAAACTACGGGGATCAAATAGACAACCCATTTACTCGGAATTTAAAAATGTCTTTATAAGGTATTAAAAAAGATTTTTAATCGAATCAAACAAATCGATGAAAAACTGCTGAATTGCACGTAAGAATAGCTTAAACCATCCGGCTTTTTCTGTATCCTCATAGGTTACCAGATCCACGGTTGCCTTCTGTACGTTCTTCATTCCTTCGATTTCATATGAATATGTTGCTGTTCCTACCTTGGTACCCTTTTTCACCGGAGCTGTAATAGCCTCACTATCCAGCTTGGTTTCTATTTTAAGATTGCTTCCGTCCGAACCTTTTGGCAGCATAAAGCTGACATCTTTGTTTGTAACGAGCTTCACCGTTTTATTCTTGCCCTTTTTCACATCTATCGTTTCTGTGCCTTCTACAACCGTATTTGCATCTACGACCTGCTTAACCTCAAAGTTGTTAAAACCATAGTCAAGAAGCTTACGTGTCTCGGTAAATCGGGAGGCCTTCGTTTCTGCTCCCATAACAACACTGATCAGACGCATGCCATCACGCTCTGCTGTTCCTGCAAAGGTGTTCAGCGCTTCTTCAGTGAAGCCTGTTTTCATTCCATCCAGGCCTTCGTAAGCAAAAGATTTAAAGTTGGTTACATCCTTATTGGCTTCAAGCATCCAGTTCAGGTTAATGATTGGATCTTTATCACGTTCACGGAACTTATAAGATTGAATCGTGGTATACTTCGAAAACTCCGGATGTTCTTCAACGATGAATTTGACCAGTTTTGCTGTATCCATTGCGGACATAACAGTCTCTTCTTCTGTAGCCGGTCTGTAATTCTCCGGCATCATGGAACGAGGTAAACCGGTAGAGTTAATAAAATGCGCCGTTGTCATACCCATTCGCTTAGCATTCTCGTTCATGATCTTTACGAATTCTTCTTCAGATCCTGCGATCTGCTCCGCCAATGCTACAGTAGCGTCATTTGCTGAGCCTACAGCCATAGCGATGTATAGCTCTTCTACCGTATGTTGGTCTCCTTCAGCGAGGAAGATCGTGGACCCTCCGCTTTTAGCGGCATTTTCTTTTACTGTTACAACGGTATCCCATGATAGATTACCCTGCTTAATTTCATGCTGCACGATATATTCTGTCATCAGTTTGGTCATACTAGCTGGCGGCAGCGCATTATCCGAGTTTAAAGACAGCAGCACCTGCCCTGTTGTAGGCTCCATCAGTACAGCGGATCTCACCTGCAAGCCCAATGACTCCGCATTCGGCACTTTATCCTTATTAACGGTTTTAGGTTTCGCTGTTGTCGTCGTTGTGGTCTTTTCATCTGCAGCAGTCGCCTTTACAGGCTCAGCTAATGCCAGAGTAGCTGGAACTGCAGATAGGCATAATATATTCATAAGCATAACGGATGCTATTGTTCTTTTTACAATTGGACGTTTACTAGGTTTTAATAACTTGGATTTCAAATGATATTACTCCCCTCTTAACTCAATAAGTCGTTTGCTTGTTCTATTCTATCACAGGGGAGGGTATCAAAAAAAGACAAGCCGGTTACATTTCTCCGGCCTGTCTCTCTTTATGAGCACATAACAACCTTTTCTAAATTACAAGGAGTAGTTTGGTGCTTCTTTTGTGATTTGAATATCATGCGGATGACTTTCGCGAAGGCCTGCGCCCGTAATACGGATGAATTGAGTATCGCTAGCCAATTCCTTCAGATTCGCTGTTCCACAGTAACCCATACCGGAACGCAATCCACCGATCAGCTGATGAATTGTATCTGCCAGCGGCCCTTTATACGCTACACGTCCTTCAATACCTTCTGGAACGAGCTTCTTATCATCATCCTGGAAGTAACGGTCCTTGCTGCCTTGCTTCATAGCTGCAAGCGAGCCCATACCACGGTATGCTTTAAAGCGGCGTCCTTGATAAATTTCTGCTTCACCCGGACTTTCTTCCGTTCCTGCAAACATACTTCCAAGCATAACTGCACTTGCGCCTGCCGCAAGTGCCTTGGTGATTTCTCCAGAGTACTTAATACCGCCATCTGCAATAATCGGAATGTTATACTCTCTTGCTACGGAAGCACAATCGTAGATTGCTGTTACCTGCGGTACACCAATACCTGCGATGACACGGGTTGTACAGATCGAACCTGGACCGATACCTACTTTTACAACCGAAGCGCCAGCTTCAATAAGTTCTCTCGTAGCATCGCCTGTAGCCACGTTTCCTGCTACGATGGTCAGCTCTGGGTACAGCTCACGCAGCTTGCGAACAGCTTCAATGATGTTAATATGGTGTCCATGCGCTGAATCGACAGTAATCAAATCGACACCAGCTTTTACAAGCGCTTCTGCGCGTTCAAAGGTGTCTTTAGAAATACCGATAGCTGCACCGACGAGCAAACGTCCTTGAGCGTCTTTTGCCGCATTCGGGAACTGAATTGCTTTTTCAATATCTTTAATGGTAATAAGCCCTTTAAGAACATTGTTATCGTCTACCAAAGGAAGCTTTTCGATTTTATGCTTCTGCAGAATAGTTTCAGCTTCTTCAAGCGTTGTTCCTACAGGTGCGGTAACGAGATTCTCACTGGTCATCACTTCGCTGATGGAAATACTGTAATCATGTACAAAACGCAAATCGCGGTTTGTCAGAATACCGATCAGTTTATTGTCCTCGTCCACAATTGGAACACCCGAAATACGGAATTTAGACATAACTTTCTCTGCATCGGATACCAAATGATCAGCTTTCAAAGAGAATGGATTGGTAATAACACCACTTTCCGAACGCTTAACCCGATCCACTTCCTCCGCTTGCTGTTCTATACTCATATTTTTATGAATAATGCCGATTCCGCCTTCTCTAGCAATAGCAATCGCTAAAGGAGCTTCTGTAACTGTATCCATTCCTGCACTCATTAATGGAATATTCAGTTTAACATGCTCGCTCAACTCGGTTGTTACATCCACTTCTTTAGGAAGAACCACCGATTTTCTAGGAACCAACAATACATCGTCAAAAGTAAAGCCTTCTTTACTGAATTTATCTTCCCACACCTGGGTAATTCCTCCTTTATTGTCGTCTTCCGGCGGACTCTAAATACTGTCAGAGCTGGATTTGACATTTTTTCATAATTATTTTCAAAAATATATTATTGCCATCTTAGCAAAGCCCCTATAGGCTGTCAAGGAAAGAATACCTCTCCTCGGCCGGATTACCAAAGGGATGTGTAAGGGGAAATCCGTCTCCTGTGGATGGACACTCTTTATATATTTCCCTTAATAAATGGAATGCATCCATTGTAATTAAGGATGTCTTCAACAACAAATACAAAGAAACCACAATCGATTGCTCGATTGCGGTTTCCCCGGTTGTTCGCTTGGCGACGTCCTAC
>NZ_CDSE01000016.1 GCF_001373415.1 Paenibacillus dakarensis
CCCGCCACACCGTGAACAGAGAATGCATAAACCGGATCATCTACTCCTTTGCGTTCGAACCACTGGGCTGTAAAGAAGGTAATACTTCCGGCTACTGCACCAATAACAACCGCTGCCCAAGGTTCAACGAATGCACAAGCCCCTGTAATCGCCACAAAAGCGGCAAGCACACCATTCAGCATGCTTGGTATGTCCCCTTTGCCCAGAACCATCCATGAAACCAATAAAGATGCAAGAGCTCCTGCAGCCGCTGCAATGTTCGTATTGAGGGCTACAAAGCCGAAGAATCCGTCCGCTAATGCTGATATGGTACTGCCCGGGTTAAATCCGAACCAGCCAATCCATATAATCAATACACCGAGAACCGAAAGCACTTGATTGTGCCCAGGAATGCTGTTCGGTTTGCCATCTTTGTTGTATTTTCCAAGGCGGGGTTTGAGCAAAACTGTTGCAACTAATGCTGCGGTGGCACCGGTTAAATGTACAACTGTGGAGCCGGCAAAATCCTGCATTCCGAGGTTTCCAAGCCACCCTCCACCCCATACCCAATGAGCAACGACGGGATAGATGACGATGGTAAATAAAACACCAAATATTATATAGACACTTAGCTTTGCCCGTTCTGCCATACCTCCACAAGCAATCGCAAGTGAGACAGCGGCGAAGGAGAGATGAAATAAGAACATGATTGTGGTTGGAACATCATAACTAGCCAATGAATTGAAAGATGCCGCCATATTATCTCCGCTTAGAAAGAAACCCTCCAGGCCGAAGAAACTATTTCCGTTGCCAAAAGCCAGACCAAATCCCATTGCCCAAAAAGCAACTACACTGATCCCGAATGTCAACATTGTCTTACCTGCAACATGACCTGCATTTTTCATTCTTACTGAACCAGCCTCAAGCAGTGCGAATCCGGCCTGCATAAAAAATACAAGTAATGCAGCCAAAAATACAAATACCGAGTTTAATCCAGCCTGAAGTTGCGTATTCGTCGCTTCCCCCTCTGCGAATGCACTAACCGGGAAAGCAAGCAAGGCACCTATAGAACTTATGCACATGATTGACCCTAACAACCTCTTTTTCATTCTCCCCACTCCTTAATGTAAGATTATATAACACCAAAATGCTTGTTAATTGTCATTATAAGCACATGATTAACGTTGGGCAATGGATTAATAGTCAAATATACGCATTAATCCATCTTTTATGTTATATAATATAACATAGGAATGAAATCATTCTAGAAAACCGCATTAAAGCATAACGTTTGACTGTATGGTTCACATTCATGTATCATATTTCTAACAGGAAATTATATATTTATAAATCATACAGGCCTGCGGGGTGATAAAAACGTGAGAAGTATTAGTGCACGCATGAATCTGTATCGCATAGGTGAACTGGCCAAGGCGGCGGGGGTTAGTGAGAGAACGATTGACTATTACACCAAGTTGGGTTTGATCCACCCTGAGAAACGAACTGTTAAGAATTACCGTTTATACAGTCATGAAACTTTAAACACGCTTAAACGTATTAATCAATTAAAACAAGAGAAATATACCCTGGAAGAGATTAAGCTTACGCTGGAACGCTGGAAATCCGTTGCTGAAGACGATGAAGTAACCGATAAATTGACCAGACTGGAAATTCAGATTCAGCAGCTGGAACGGGAAGTGAAGGAACTTAATCCGCTGCTGAAGGACTTGAAGCCTAATCAAGCACGTGCGGCATTAACCAATCTGCTTCCAAAGGGTGCGGCTTGCATTGAGTCGCTTCAAATATTACTCAACCAATTCACATCAATGTAGTGACAATATTAAATTGGAGGTTATTCAATGGACCCTATGTTTTTTCTTATTATTATCGCATTTATATTCACCCTCGTTGCTCAATTCCGGGTAAAGGGAACCTTTAATAAGTGGGCACAGGTTGAAAATGCAAATGGCATAACCGGTTATGAAGCAGCACGTCGCATGCTTGACTCTAACGGCCTTCAAGATGTGCCCATCGAGCCTGTGCCCGGTGCTTTGACAGACCACTATGATCCGATTAAACGTGTTGTAAGATTGTCTGAACCTGTGTATTATGAGCGTTCGATCTCCGCTGTCTCTGTTGCATGCCACGAAGTTGGCCATGCCATTCAGCACAAGGTAAGCTATCCAATGCTTGTTGCCCGTCATAAAATGTTCCCTATCGTTAATTTCGCTTCCGGTATCGCTCCGTTCCTGTTCATTGCCGGATTCCTGTTCCAGGCCTTCAATCTGATCGGACTTGGTATCATCTTCTTCTCGGCTGCTGTGGCTTTCCAGCTCGTTACACTGCCAGTCGAATTTAACGCTAGTAACCGTGCACGTGAAATCATGGTGTCCGAGGGTTATATTACGAACGAGGAAGAGCGCGGTGTAGCTAAGGTCCTGAATGCAGCGGCTTTAACTTATGTAGCAGCAGCTCTTCTATCCTTGCTGGAACTGCTCCGTTATATTATGATCTTCCTTAACAACCGCGACTAAAGCAAAAGATTTGAAACAAGCATGAAATACTCCTCTTGCGACAGACAGGTGAAATTATTGAACCTGTTTCCGTAAGGGGAGTTTTTTTGGGGGCAGCATATGAAGAAAAGGGTTCCGGAAGGATTAATGATCCTTCCGGAACCCTTTATTAAATTAATAATTAATAATTACTATGTGGTACAATCCTTAGCCGGCTTGGTTGTGGAATCAAGCCCAAAATAATTAAGCAAAAATGTTCTAAAGGCTTGAGCCACAGGAGATAGTTTCTCATCCGTACGATGAATAAGTCCAATGGAGCGAGTTACTTTAGGTTCAGTAATAGCCACTCTCGCCGGGTGCAGCGGATTCGTCTGGAACAGCGCCATTTCCGGAAGCAGACTCACTCCCATACCTGCTGCGACCAGACCACGGATCGTATCCGTCTCCTCTCCCTCAAATGCAATTTTCGGTGTAAAACCAGCCTCGAGACAAGCATGCCATACAATCGGACGAAGGGAATAACCCTTGCTAAAAAGAATAAAACGCTCATCTTTAAGCTGCTCAAGTTTAATACTTTTTTCATCCGCGAGCGGATGATTGGGAGGCAGGATAGCAAATAACTCTTCTGTCAGCACAATATCACCCTCAACCTGGTCATGTCTTTCCGGAAAAGGGGATACGAACGCCAGATCAACCTCGGCAGAGATAACATCGCGAATAAGTGTCGGGTACATACCTTGTTTAAAGCGAAATTTCACATTCGGGTATTTCTTGCGAAATTCAGCCACGACTGACGGAATCAGCTGTATCCCAAGGCTATGGGGAAATCCTATCCGGATTTCACCCTGCTCGGGGTCTAGAAACTCATGAATCTCTGTCACTGCACGATCCAGATCCTTCATAATGCCTTCCACTCGTTTGCAAAACAATTGTCCGACAGGAGTTAGCTGTAGATTACGCCCCTTTTGCATGAACAGATTCACGCCAAGCTCTTCTTCCAGCTGATGAATCTGGCGGCTTACCGCTGACTGGGCTACATGAAGCTCCTCTGCCGCTTGAGTAACGTGTTCTTTCTGCGCAACCTTTACAAAGTATTGCAACTGTCTTAATTCCACGCAATTATCGCTCCATTCTACATTCCCTTACTACTTCTTTAATATAATTCCTACACGTTCACGATGTGCGTCGTTTGAATATACGAATCATTAACCCGTAAATGAAGAAACCGCCAATCAATCCACCAAAGTGGGCCATAAATCCGATCCCCGGGGCAAACGAAAATATAATACCCATGATCAGCAGTGTAAAAAGCATCTTTCTTGACGCTTCATCCAGCATATTACGCTGGAACAAGGCAATGTATAAAAACGCCCCGTACACGCCATAGATTGCGCCTGAGGCACCGACAAGCACTACTACTGAGTCATTGACATAGTTGTAATTGTAATACGCAACACTGATGATATTGCCGAGTATCCCGCTAAGCAGATATAATAACGCATACCTCATGGATCCCATAATCCGCTCCAGCGGCGGCACAATCACCAGCAGTGCAAAACTGTTAAAGAACAGATGATCGAACCCGTTATGCAAAAAAATAGCCGCAATATAACGCCACCATTCGCTGCGAAACGGCTCGATGTTCGTAACAGCTCCATATTCAAGCAGAGTAAATTCGTTTGTAGACCCGCCATTGAACGTCAAGATCAGGAACATGACGATGTTTGCGAGTAGCAATAACGAAGTGACAGGATAATATCTCAGATAACTTTTCCAATTTTCATAACGAACAAATATCATGGCATCCCCCTATCCCTTAATCGAAACCCATGCTCGCCTTAGGTGGACATTCCCTTTTTAAAAAGATTATAATGTACCTTGAACTCGATCACCAAACTTTGATATTCAAGGAGGAGATATTCATGGCTCAAGAACGTACAGGTGTTGCAACATTCAAAGGTAACCCGCTTACACTAATCGGACCCGAACTTCAAGTAGGTGATACAGCTCCTGATTTCACAGTCAGCAAAAATCTGCTGGAAGATGTTTCTCTTAAGGATTTCGCAGGTAAAATCAAATTGATCAGCGTAGTCCCTTCCCTGGATACTGGCGTATGTGATGCACAGACACGCCGTTTTAACGAGGAAGCAGCAAGTCTCAGTGAAAATGTTGTTATCCTAACTGTCAGCGCAGATCTGCCATTTGCTCAAGCTCGCTGGTGCGGAGCTGCGGGTGTTGACAAAGTCATCACGCTGTCAGATTATAAAACCCGTTCTTTCGGGCAAGCTTATGGCGTACTGATTAAAGAGTTCCAACTCGACATGCGTTCCATCTTTGTTGTCGATCAGAACGATAAGATTTCGTATGTGGAATATGTCAGCGAAATGACTGAGCATCCAAATTATGAAGCAGCAATTGAAGCCGTTAAATCATTGTCATAATCATCATCGTGCGTCTACATATTATCAGCCGCACTTTTAAAAGCGGGAGAGCAGCTCTCCCGCTTTTTCATGTTTAACCTTCGATTTTGTGCTTGGCAAGCTTTTTGTCCAGAACTGAAAAAAGATTTATAATAACTCGATAGTTCGCTCCCAAGTCACCCAAGGAACCACGGGAAGCTGAATACATATCAACAGCGGACCGTACCGGGCCTGTTCCAAGTACAGATACGGTAATATCCAAGGTTCGTCCAAATGAGGTCTTCTTCTCTATTGTAATTTCGCCAACGGACTGAACCTCATGAAGCACTTTGTAACCTGGTACTTTTTTGAGTGTTGAGGATACTTCTTCAAAACATTTCTCTTTTGAGAGATTGTAATAACGCGTTTTCAGCTTGGGGTCTTTAGCACGGTCGCTTGTGCCGTCATAGCTGCGCACGATCCCCGTTAGAACTCGTTTTAATGACAAAGACCGTTCCTCCTTTATAAATGACCGTTCCCTTTTCACTCTCTAGTTTAACATTGTTTAAGCTCCCAGCAAACCTTTATTCTATGTAAATTAATGTACTTTTATTATAAAAAAAAACGCCCCTTCATATCGAATAACTCGAATGAAGAGGCGTTTCATCATAAACTATGTAACCCGCCAATGCCGTCCGGTAACATTGTCTTCGAACCTGCGTAAACAGGTGGGTGACCTCAGATCCGTATATGAATTCCCCTTGTCATATAGACAGGGCTGTTCAGCCACGAAACAATGTCGATCTCCCGAGACATCGTCATTGGTTCAAAACAACGGATTACCGAAACGTACATCGCAGGATGTAGTCTTATTATAGGGTCTTTTTCCGAAAAAGTAAACCTATGATTTTCTCGATTTCGACGGTTTATCGTCTGATTTCACATGGTCCATCTCTTCAAGCATCGCTTTTTCAGCAGATTCTTCCTCTTCCAACTGCTTCATTCGTTCTGCCTGCTCCTGCATCTTCAGGTATGTTCCATAGAAGTTAAAGAAGGCCAGTACAGCCATAAGAGAGAACAAAAAGAAGATAAAGAGGACAGGCATCTTCGTACCGATGAATATTAAGACAGCGCTTCCGGCCAATGTCGAAAAGACACGGAATGGACGAATCAGTGTGAGCAAAACCGCATTTTTTAATAATTGAACGGTTTTCATCTCGTAATGCACAACCATAGAGAAAAAGTTAAACATCGACACAAACAATACCAGAAGCAGCACTAACATGATAATACCGACAAGCTGCATTCCCTGAAGTTGTGTCATATAAACCGTGTAATCCACATACATGATGACGAATAGCAATGTGTATACAAAGCCACCGATCATTGCTTGTTTGTAGTTTTCTTTGTAACCTTTGAAAAAAGTCTTAAAAATCGGAATGTCCGGGTCACCCATGACCCATTTTCTCACTACTGTGAACAATGCTGCTGTTGCCGGAAATACTAGAAATGGGGCCAATATTCCCATCACCCAGTTAGCCATTAGCTGTTCATTGTGAGCATCAGGTGTTTGCATTGCCATTAAAATCTTTGTAAACAGCACAAATAAAAAAGGCGATGAACATAGCACCCATAAAATATTGGTGAAAGCTATGCGGGTAATCCATTCGGTTATTTTATATAAGCCACCCATGGCTCCCTTCATTTCCAAAACGTTTCCTCCTCACTAAATCTCATGCATGTATATATTAATATAACCTATTATATACATCCGTGACCAGAGCCTAATTTAGATTAGAATAGTCATTCATCCAAACTCCGTGAGCATTTCCCCCATATGATATGGACGTAGTACATTACAACCTTACAAAAAGGAGCTGAATGTTGATGTCTTGTTACGGTGGCGGCGGTTATGGCTACGGTTCTGCTGTAGGTATTGTATTGGTTCTCTTTATCCTGCTGGTAATTATCCTCCGGGCTTTTTACATCTAAAAAGATAACCATTCCTCATTCAAAAAAAGACGGGGATGCCGGAATTAGTCGGCATCACCCGTCTCTTTATGCTATGCGGAAATTTCCCAATCCGATTAGCCTTTGTATGAATCGTCATTGCTGCGGTTAGGACGACGATCTCCGCTGTTCGTACGCGGTTTACGGTCACCGCTATTGTTGCGATCACGGTTGTATCCGCCACTACCGTCACGGTTGTATCCGCCCTTGGAGTATCCCCCGCGTCCGCTACCACTGTTGTTACGGTCACGGTTGTATCCACCGCTGCTGTTACGGCCGTATCCACCACCATTAGAAGGTTTACGTCCGCTGCGGATATCCGGTTTCCGGCGTTTAGCACGAATCGGATCTTCCGGTGTAAGCTGTACTTCTGCTTCTTTTTTAGCATCGCCAGTCAATAGCTTCATAGCCGCTGCAAGCAATTGTACAGAGTCATATTGCTCCAGAAGCTGAATAGCCAAACCTTTATACTCGTTAAGCTCACCATTCTCGACAATTTCGAGAACCCGCTCTGCTGTAACACGCTGTTTACCTTCAATAGCCTCAGCCATCGTAGGAAGCGGTTTGCGCGGAATACGGTGGCGTGTTACACGCTCGATAAAGTGTAAATGATCAATTTCCCGAGGAGTTACAAAAGACCATGCAGTACCTTCTTTACCAGCACGTCCTGTACGTCCAATACGGTGTACATAGCTTTCCGGATCTTGAGGAAGGTCAAAGTTCACAACATGGGAAACGCCTGACACATCAAGACCACGTGCAGCTACGTCTGTCGCAACCAAAACATCGATGCTTCCGTCACGGAATTTACGCATTACGGTATCACGCTGATGCTGGGACAAATCGCCATGCAGGCCGTCCGCAGAATAACCGCGTTTTTGCAGCGCTTCAGCCAATTCATCTACCCGGCGCTTCGTACGTCCGAATACGATTGCAAGCTCTGGAGATTCCATATCAATCAAACGGCTGAGAGCTTCAAATTTTTGACGCTCCGGCACTTCGATATATGCTTGATCGATCAATGGAGCAGCTACATGTTTAGGAATAACGGATACATGTTCGGGATTTTTCAGGAATTGCTGTGCAAGCTTATGAATGTTAGGAGGCATGGTGGCTGAGAATAGCAAAGTCTGACGTTCTTCTGGTACTTGCTTCAAGATGGATTGAATATCCTCCATGAAGCCCATATCCAGCATTTCATCCGCTTCATCCAGAACGACGGTTTGAACATCGTCGAGGCGGATCGTTTTTCTGTTGATGTGATCAAGCAAACGCCCTGGTGTTCCGATAATAATCTGAGGCTTCTTTTTCAAAGCGCGGATTTGACGGCCGATATCTTGACCGCCATAAATTGGAAGGGAGCGAATCCCTTTAAAACGGGCTAGTTTACCGATCTCTTCGGCAACCTGAATCGCCAATTCACGAGTCGGGGTCATTATGAGTGCAACAATCCGTTCCTCTTCTTTAGAGATCTTACTGATCAGTGGAAGGCCGAAAGCAGCTGTTTTACCAGTACCTGTCTGCGCTTGTCCAATCATGTCTTTACCTGAGATTGCAATTGGAATAGACTGTGATTGAATCGGAGTGGCTTCTTCAAAGCCCAGCTCTGTTATTGCCTGGAGCACCTGGGGCTCCAAGCCAAAATCTGCAAATGTTTTCAATAGGTTCATACTCCTTCTATATAGTGGACATACCACTTTCTTCTCTGTATTCTTAAGTAGCGGTAACGTTCATAGGCTTTCCCGGCCCGCAGAATCTTCTGCACAAAGGTGAGCCGTTGTTTTTTCTTGCCGCCAGTCCTTGGGTCGGCTAATGTATAATCATCCTGTTAAGCATCCAAAGTTTTCATAGTAACGGACTACTCAAGAATATCCAACACTCATTATACCACAAAACAAATCTGGAATACCAGCAAGCTCCTTTTACTCATACTACTTCAGAGGTGATACCTTTTGCTTAAACAAATTTGGAGCTATGTCGTCATTCTATTCAGCGGGCTCGTCATTGCATGCGGATTTAATCTTTTTTTGATCCCTCATCATGTACTTAGCGGAGGGGTATCCGGCCTTGCCATGCTAATCGGCTACTTCTCCCCATTTAATATTAGTGTCATGTATTTTGTACTTAATATTCCAATCCTGATTGCAGGATGGATAAAACTGGGTAAACGGTTTATATGGCTCAGCATCGTGTCCGTTATCGTGGTTACGGTCTTGCTGGAGATTATTCCAGTTACCCCTGTTGCTTCTGACATGCTTTTATCTTCTGTATTTGGCGGTGTTCTTGTAGGAGTCGGCGGAGGCTTGTCCTTTCGCATTGGAGGCTCAACAGGAGGGTTTGATATCATCGGCTCCATCGTTACCCGTTATCGGGACTTTCCGGTCGGAACCTTGCTTGTAGGAATGAATACCTTGGTAATTCTTGCCGTGGCCTATCTCGAAGGAGACTGGAATCTGGCCCTGGCATCCATGCTGTCGATATATGTTACCGGAAAAGTGATCGACCTTATTCATATCAGCCACATCAAAGTGACGGTGTTCATTGTTACAGATCGAACGGAGGTACTGCTTGACCAATTACTCAAACGGCCTCGTGGAATTACGAAGATCAAGACCGAGGGTGCCTTTAGCCATAAAGAAAAAGACATGCTTATGACCGTTACGACAAGATATGAGCTTGCAGAACTAAAAAGTATTATTACAAAGACAGATCCAGAGGCTTTTGTTAATGTTGTTGAAACGGTTGCGGTCATGGGGCAATTCCGCAGAAGTTAGTTTTTTCCAATCCTAAAGATAAACATCAATAATTTGTGGTATAATATCCGTGTACAGTCCTTACAATATTCTTGAGGAATTCTTAACAGCCCTCAGCAATTTTCTGAGCTTTTCCGTTTTACTGCAGACGTCCAGCCTAACCTAACGACTAGGAAGGAAAGGGTGATTTTTGTGGAAATGGAAACTGTAAAACTGTCAGAAATCGTCTTGAAATGGTTTCCGGACATGATGCCTTTCTTTAGACAGAACGAGCTCAATTCCGTAATCGTTCTGCGGGACGGCTTAAGTATTCTGGAAGAGGACGATGCATTAGAGATTATTCAATACAGTATTTATGAGCATCAGAATCAAGCGTACCTTCATTAACATTTTT
Source organism: Paenibacillus dakarensis (assembly GCF_001373415.1). Taxonomy (GTDB): domain Bacteria; phylum Bacillota; class Bacilli; order Paenibacillales; family Paenibacillaceae; genus Paenibacillus_AQ; species Paenibacillus_AQ dakarensis. Next base: position 10,049 of record NZ_CDSE01000016.1, read on the forward strand.
ATAATCGTCAAAAGATTTTACTGTAAGTGCCGTTTTTCCCGGGTATCGACCGTGGAGAGGCGGCATTTTCCACCTTTTCTCCCTACAAAATTTCTATCCTTTTCTTAACTTTCCGTTTAATCCCTTTCGTTTTCGTTTAAAAACACAAGGTAACTGGTTTATATAAAAAACCCCCGTCAATTACAATCTCATCTTCTAAGTAACAAACCTGTTCTTTTTATTAACTGGATTTCCATTATAATCAATTCGGGAATGCATATAAGGGAGAGAAGCAATTATGAACATCATCTTAGCATTACTGATCTGGGCAGCAGGAGGTATGGGAACAATCCCACAAACAGACGGACAGGCGGTCAGTTTGATTCAAAGTTCCGTAAATTCCGCTATGCAGCAGAACAAAGAAAACACGAATGCTAGTCCACAATCAGCGGTTAAGGAAGACCCCCAAGAAGAAGCGCCTAAAGTTAAAGGAGTTTATGTTACTGCATATAGTGCGGGTGGATCACGCATGAATGAGCTCGTTGATTTATTAGACAAGACGGAATTAAATGCGATGGTTATCGACATCAAGGATGATGAAGGATACATAACTTATAAGACAGATAACCCTAAACTTCTGGAAATGGGAAAGCCTCAGCCGTTCATCAAGGATATGGATAAATTAATGAAGCGGCTTGAGAAGCATGATATCTATCCTATTGCGAGAATTGTGGTGTTCAAGGATACGATTTTAGCCAAGAAAAATCCCGAGCTTTCATTCCGAAAGGCTGATGGCAGTGTATGGGCGAATGGCGGTGGTGACAGCTTTGTTAACCCATACAATAAAGAGGTGTGGGATTATAACATTGAAATCGCCAAAGAAGCAGCCAAACTCGGATTCAAGGAAATCCAGTTTGATTACGTACGTTTTCCGGAAGGGTTCGAGAAACGCGCTGACTCTCTAAAATACACAAAAAATGATCAATCGCGTGTAGATATTGTCTCGGAATTTGTGAAATATGCCCGTAAAGAACTGGCTCCACTCGGCATTCGAGTGTCTGTTGACATTTTCGGGTATGCTGCTTCTGTTCCTGCTGCTGAAGGAATTGGCCAAGACTTCGTTAAAATTTCCAAGCATGTCGATGTAATCAGTCCTATGGTATATCCGAGCCACTACACCACCGGATGGTTTGGTTCCAAAGTACCCGACAAGGCACCTTACCAGACGATCAAAGGCTCCATGCAAGATACTCATAAAAAACTTGACCCGCTTGGTTCGTATAAACCGATCATCAGGCCTTGGATTCAAGATTTTACAGCCAGCTGGCTCGGCAGCGGCAACTATATGAAATATGGAAAGAAAGAAATTGAAGAACAGATCCGGGGGCTCAAAGACATGAATGTTGATGAATACCTGCTCTGGAATGCAGCAAACCGTTATACCAAGGACGTAAATTACAAGTAAACTGTACTGATGAATATGATCGAAAAGTCCGGCATTTCTTGCCGGGCTTTTTTTATGCTCTCTAGAATCCCTTAACAAGGCATGTTGAACCTGAAAAAGTCCCGCAGGATTTCCTGCGGGACCGATAACACTAAAGCTTACTGAGACAGGCGCAATGCAAGCTCGTACATATCCATATCGAAATCTTTCTTCGTATTTACGACTTTATCAATATCCGTAAGAACGAGTTCGCCTTTAATGAGGCCACAGCCCTTATCGGACTCCCCTTGAATTAGACTGCGGACAGCAAAGTCACCTAATCTGCTTGCAAGGTTACGGTCAAACGGAGTAGGAGCTCCACCACGCTGAATATGACCCAGAACCGTTACACGTGCATCAATGGAAGCATGACGCTGCTTAAGCTCCTCAGCGATGTCTTCCCCACGTCCAACACCTTCGGCCACAATAACAATACTGTGACGCTTGCCTTTCTCGAAATTCTCTCTCATCCGATTGGCAATTTCATCCATATTATACGGTACTTCCGGCACCAGAATCGCCTCAGCACCTGAAGCGAGACCTGCATGTAATGCAATGTCTCCACAATGACGTCCCATAACCTCTACAACAGAAGAACGGGCGTGTGACGACATGGTATCACGCAATTTATTAACAGCGTCGACCACTACGCTTACTGCAGTGTCAAAACCAATTGTGTAATCGGTGAAAGAGATGTCATTGTCAATGGTACCCGGCAGTCCCATCGTTTTGATTCCCAGCTTGCTTAGTTTATTCGCACCTTGATACGAGCCATCACCGCCAATTACAACAAGGCCATCAATACCATGCTGATTCAGTACATCCGCACCTCTCTGCTGGCCTTCAAGCGTCTTGAATTCCGGACAACGAGCAGATTGGAGGATGGTTCCCCCGCGTTGAATGATATCGCCCACACTGCGCAGATCCATTTTGTAAATCTCGTTGTTGAGCAAACCTTGATATCCTCTTTGAACTCCATACACTTCAAGCCCATAATACAAACCGCTCCGAACAACGGCACGCAATGCTGCGTTCATCCCTTGGGAGTCTCCCCCGCTTGTTAATACTGCGATTCTTTTAACTTCTGCCATGTAGTTATTCCTCCTTATTGTCACTCATTCTTATGTCTGCGGATCCACTGACTGTTGACAAAAAAGAAAAGACGCGTCATCGGACTTCCCTTCATCAACCGTCTGGATATGGAGCGAACTAATTCTTGTTCGCTGACTTTGGGATCGGATAAATATAAAGCCAGTAATCCCTCAATGATCATGCGATGAAAAGAGGCTGACGGGATATTCCCGATGTCCTTCCGCGCCCACTCAACAATGGAGGTGATACGGTTCAGCATCGTTTCGGCGTCTTCATAATAATTGCAGAAGTTGAGATCGCCCCCGATTCTGTCTTCATCCTGATCGATTAGATAATCCAGCATAATGTGGAGACTGCATACATTGGGAAAATAAGATGCATGAATGGCAGACGCATCCTTATCGTCCAAAAACGGGTCCGTTGCAGCCAAAAACAACATGAATACCCCAAGAGTGGAACCTGTTGCAGCAGCAAATTCATTCCATCTCAGATGAGGTGTCAGATGGGCATGCTGTGACCACCAATCCAATAGTGCAGCCTCTCTTTTTTCCGGGTGGATATGCTTATACACCTGCAGATCAACATACAGCTTGGCCAAATCAAGTATGTACAGCTTGGCGGCTTCATATCCTGCAAGTTGACTAATACATTCTCGACAGGTCTGTACCAGGCGTCCAAGATAACCGCCGTCTTCTTTTTCCGATCGCAGCAAATAATAATCCGCCGCCTCCCGATCCGGAGATACAGCATCAAGCATGGATTGATGCAGCTGTCTGAAATCTGCAGGGTCCAGGGAAGTACTGCGATCGCATAAATTATCGAGATAGTCACTAATCGTTTGATATGCCACAATTAATGGAATCAATATATGCTTATCTGGTAAGCTTGCCGCAGCATAAACCGCTCCGCCCTGACAATGAAATTTTTTGGTCTCAATGCTGGCAAGCGCCTGCTTTCGGAGTTCTTCGTCAGGAATTTGTTCGGCGTCTAAACGCCACTTTTCCAGCTCGGCTTCCACTTCCGGGAGTATGTATTTATACACTCGGCTCATAAGGCTAACCGGACTTCGCGGAACTTTGCGGCTCAGCTCTTGATCATTCAATGAACTCTGCCTCCACATGGTTGTCTTATTTTATAATATCCAAATCAAACCTATTATAATATGATCATCAATTTTGCACAAATAACACATATCACATCATTTATTATAAACGACAAAAAGACGCAGATCTTGTTCAAGATCTGCGTCTTCATGCCTAGTAAACAAACGTTCTGATTAAGAAATTTCTTAATCTATAAGATCTCCAGAATGGAGTTAACTTACAGTTTAGTTACGTTGGCAGCTTGAGGACCACGGTTACCTTCAGTGATTTCGAATTCAACCTCTTGGCCTTCTTCCAAAGTTTTGAATCCATCTCCTTGGATTGCGGAGAAGTGTACGAATACGTCTTCGCCACCATCAACCGAAATGAAGCCGTAACCTTTTTCTGCATTAAACCATTTAACTGTACCTTTCAAATGAACAACCTCCTAAAAATACCGCCATCTATGGCGAATACAGATATTATATCCCATGTTTTCTCACAATGCAATCTGTCATTTTTTCTCAAATGGCCTTTTTTTACGTTTTTCTTATTTGCTTTTCCGGCAGATAGTGCGTTATCATTTACGAAAAAGCCCAATTGTAAACGGAGATATGCATATGATAAAAAAACATGAAATTTACAAGAAAGACAAGTGGAACATGATGACGGTCGAGGTTCAGGGCCGGTATATTATTCTCCGGGAAATTTCCGACCAATGGGGAGAAGAAACACATACTTTCATGAGCCGGCCAGCCTTAGTACAATGGGCTGAAAACCGTTTTTCTAAAGAAGAATATGAAGGAGAGGAAGAAGAATGGCAGCGCATCATGAACGCCATCAAGCAGGTATAGCCTGATGGATTACACGAATGCGGTAATCTTCATTATTCTTGCTTTCAGCCTTGGGCTTATCATGATCATGAATAAAGACCGTATACCTCAGAAGATTCGGAGAGGAATGGCCTTGACCTCTATCGCCTTGATCCTGTTTGCCTTCTACATTATTGTATATAGTTTGTTCACGATGGGTTCCTCTTCCTAATTAATGGATGAAAGCAATGAGCGCGCGGCATACTATCCTGAGAAGTTTTTAACGAGGAGGTATACCCATGAAGTCTGGAAAAGCACTTTGCCTGACTTTGGCGCTCATTCTCCTTCCCTTTCCTGTTATACATTCTGACAGTTCTGCAGAAGGAGCCCGGTCTATATCATACTCTCATCATTTAAGGAGGATTCACATGGATAAGATTCTGAAACGTTCAGAAGTACCTGCCGAGCATCAATGGAAACTGCAGGATTTATTCCCGGATCAACAAGCTTGGGACAATACTTACAGTGAAGTTCAGCGTTTAATGAAGACCGCAAAGGATTTTCAAGGCAAGCTAGACAATGCTGATTCCATCAAAAAGGCTTTTGAGCTTGAAGATGAACTGGGCCTGCACACCGAAAGATTGTACGTTTATGCCCATATGCACCATGATGAAGATACTGCGAACCCTACATATCAAGCGCTTACGCAAAAAGCAAGAAAACTCAGCGTTGAGGTTGGGGAAGCCCTATCCTTCGTCACTCCTGAAATCCTGGCACTTTCAGAAACCGAACTTGATAAGCTGATTGCTGATCCTTCGTTAGCAGATTACAAATTTACGCTCACGGAAATGAAACGCGAGAAAGCTCATATTCTGTCTAAAGCAGAGGAAGCGCTTTTGGCTCAGGTAGGAAATTTGTCTTCTGCACCGCAAACGATTTTTGGAATGATCAATAATGCTGACATGAAATTCCCGAAAATCAAAGACGAGAACGGTAAAGAAGTGGAATTGACACACGGCAGTTACATCCAGTTCCTTGAAAGCCCTGACCGCAAAGTGCGCGAAGCCGCATTCAAAGCGGTTTATGAAACATATGGTAAACAAAAGAACACCATTTCCGCTACACTCACGGCCAACGTTAACAAGAATATTTTTTATTCCCGTGTACGTAAATACCCTTCCGTTCTGGAAATGTCTCTGTACGGAGACAACATTCCGAAGGAAGTATATACAAACCTGATTGATACAATTCATGAAAGCCTGCCCCTTCTCCATCGTTACATGAACCTTCGCAAGAAGCTTCTCGGTGTAGATGAGCTTCATATGTACGATCTCTTTGCACCTCTGGTGGATGAATACAAAATGGATATTACCTACGAAGAAGCTAAGAAGACGATCAAGGAAGGCCTTCACCCTCTCGGTGAGGATTATCTGAATAATCTTCAGGACGGTTATGACAACGGCTGGATTGATGTATATGAGAATGAGAACAAACGAACAGGTGCTTACAGCTGGGGCGCTTACGGCACACACCCTTACGTTCTGCTGAACCATAAAGACAACCTGAACAGCATGTTCACATTGGCACATGAAATGGGCCACGCTTTGCATTCGTTCTACTCAGACACAAACCTGAAATATCGTGACGCCCAATATACCATTTTCCTAGCTGAGGTTGCTTCTACAACGAATGAAGCGCTCTTGATGGATTATTTGCTCAAGAAATCAACCGATCCGAAGGAAAAAATGTACCTGCTTACGTATTATGCAGATCAGTTCCGTACAACGGTATTCCGTCAAACGATGTTTGCCGAATTTGAGAAGATCGTCCACGAGCGTGCTGAAAGCGGCGACTCCCTGACACCACAGGAGCTTTCCGAAATCTACTATGACCTGAATGTTAAATATCATGGTCCAGACATGGTTGTAGACAAGGAAATCGGCATGGAATGGGCACGTATTCCTCATTTCTACAACAGCTTCTATGTATATAAGTACGCAACAGGCTTCTCGGCAGCAACCAGCTTCTCCAAACAGATTCTTGAAGAAGGCCAGCCTGCCGTTGACCGCTACATCGGGTTCTTAAAGAGCGGCGGCAGTGATTTCTCCATTAATATTCTGAAAAAAGCAGGAGTGGATATGTCCTCGCCTGAACCGATCCGGGAAGCGATGAGTGTCTTCGAAAATGTCATTTCTCAAATGGAAGAGCTGACAAAATAAGAAATTGATCGAGCGAATCCTGTAATAAAATCCCTTGCCCATGCCGGCAAGGGATTTTATACTGTGATGGAGGAGGTATCCAAATGAAAATTCAATGGTCTCTGATTGCCGGACTCTTATTCGCATTACTAACGGCGATTTTTGCCGTCATTAATGTCAACCCTGTAAATGTAAATCTATTTTTTAGAACCGTTCAGATCCCTCTGATTCTGCTCATTATCGGCTGCACGCTGATCGGAGGCATCATTGTCGGCTCATACGGCATATACCGGCAATACCGGATGCAGAAAGAGATCAAACTCCTGACAGGACAGCTTATACATATTCAGGAAGCCACAGGCTACACTCCCGATCTCATAAGAGACCAGGAAGCTAAACCCGAAGATCAGAGTGATCTCTCCTAATAGTTAATAATCCATAGAAATCATCTTCTATCATCAATAGCCAATCATTTTCAAGTTAGGAGTGTGTACTACATGTCGATACAACCCAATGAAAATTACGTTCTATCCTTACTCAAAGAATTACTAGATACACCGAGTCCTACCGGATATACTCAGCGTATTATGAAACGAATCGAGCAGGAAGCTGCTTCTCTCGGCGTGCAATTGAACTGGAACCAGAAAGGCGGAGCCATTCTGACGGTACCCGGTCAAGATGACAGCTATACCATCGGTTTGAGTGGTCATGTGGATACACTCGGCTCCATGGTACGTGCCATTAAACCGGAAGGTACTCTCCGTCTGACGAGAGTCGGAGGCTTCATGATGAACAGCATCGAGAATGAATACTGCATCATCCATACCCGCAGTGGACAAACCTATACAGGAACCATTCTATCGACGCAACCGTCCGTTCACGTATATGAAAATGCCCGGACTTTTGATCGTCATGAAAGTCACATGGAGGTTCGAATTGACGAGCTTGTAGAAACGGCAGACGATGTGAAAAATCTCGGGATATCAGTAGGCGATTATGTCTCTTTCGATGCTCGTGCTGTTATTACACCAAGCGGCTACATAAAATCCCGCCACCTTGACGACAAAGCAAGCGTAGCTGCACTGTTTGGTCTGCTGGAATCCATGAAGCGTGAAAATTGGAAGCCGCGCTGTAATGTGAAAATTATGATCTCCAATTATGAAGAGGTTGGCCACGGAGCAGCTTATATCCCTTCTGACATTAAAGAAATGATTGCTGTTGATATGGGCTGTATCGGAGACGACCTTAGCTGTAAGGAGACCGATGTGTCAATCTGTGCCAAGGATTCGTCCGGTCCTTACGATTATGAGATGACAGGACGTCTTATCGAACTGGCAAAGGCTGAAGGAATTCCTTATGCAGTTGATGTATATCCTCATTATGGTTCAGATGCCTCGGCAGCCCTTTCCGCCGGAAACAATATCCGCGCTGCACTCATCGGGCCTGGAGTTCATGCCTCCCATGCCATGGAACGTACACATAAACAGGCTGTGCTGAATACAACCAAACTGCTTGCAGCTTATGTAAAGTAAGTTTAAGAAATGAAACAGGGGCTGCCCGGAAGTGATGAACAACTCGCTTCATGGTTGAGAATTGATCAACCATGAACATGAAGTTGTTTATCTTCCGGGCAGCCCCTTCTTTATATGCTTGCTAATTGAAGCTCAACTCTTACCCCTTGCTCTGCTCAATCCGTTCAGCCAATTCATTGAGATAAGTCCAGCGGTCCATCAGGCGCTCCAGCTCTGCTTCACCAGCCTGCAGCTCGTTCATTAATTCCTGTAGTCGTGAAGCATCACTTGCAGCGGTTTCCATTTCAGACTGAATCCTGGCTATTTTTGCTTCTTCAGCCTCAATCAGCCCGTCGATCTGCTCATATTCCCTCTGTTCGTTATAGCTGAATTTAATCTTCTCACGCGGCGCTTCTTTTGTTGAAGAAATCGCTTGTTCTCCTTGTCCCTTATTAGGACTGCCAGCCGGTGCTTCCCCTTTCTTCGGTGAAGATACTCCTCCGTTACCATGACGGGCCATCCACTCGGCATATTCACTATAAGAACCGACGTGCACCCGGATCTGTCCATCGCCTTCAAATGCCATAATCTTCTCCACTGTCCGGTCCAAGAAAAACCGGTCATGGGATACAACGATGACGACACCTGGAAATTCGTCAAGATACTGCTCCAGCACGCTTAATGTCTGAATATCCAGATCGTTAGTCGGCTCGTCAAGCAGCAGGACATTGGGCGCGCTCATTAGAACCCGAAGCAAATATAATCTCCGCTTCTCCCCGCCTGAGAGTTTCGCAATAGGAGTCCATTGCAGTGCAGGCGGAAACAAGAACCGCTCTAGCATCTGAGCTGCCGTTATGGTTGCTCCCTCAGCCGTACGCACGACTTCAGCTTCATCCTTGATATATTCGATAACACGCTGATTACCATCCATATCCTGATGTTCCTGAGTAAAATAACCCAGCTTAACGGTTGGTCCTGTAATCACTTCTCCCCGGTCGGGTTCAAGCTTGCCCGCAATCAGGTTGAGCAGAGTGGATTTCCCGCTTCCATTCGGTCCTACAATACCGATTCGATCTTCGGGAACGGCAATATAAGAAAGATCATCAATCAGAATTTTATTACCAATCTGCTTATGAAGATGATCAATCTCTAATATCTTCTTGCCAAGTCGTGCAGAAGCTACTGAAACGTCGAGCTCAGCAGAAGAATGAACAAGCTCTTGTTCCTTTAACGCTTCAAAACGTTCAATTCTAGCCTTCTGCTTAGTCGATCTGGCTTTTGCTCCCCGGCGCATCCAAGCCAGTTCATGGCGGAACAGATTTTGTCGCTTTTGTTCAGCAGCAGCTTCCCTCTCCTCCCGCTCTGCCTTTAACTCGAGAAATTTGCTATAGTTCGCTTCGTATCGGAACAGACGTCCATGGTCCAGCTCCAGCATAACATTGGCTACCCGATCCAAAAAATATCGGTCATGGGTAATCATAAGAAGCGCACCGCGGCGTTTCTGAAGATATTGCTCTAACCAAGCAACAGAATCGTTATCAATATGGTTAGTTGGCTCATCTAAAATAAGCAAATCAGACGGCTGAATCAATGCAGCTGCAAGTGCTACACGTTTTCTTTGCCCGCCGGAGAGAGAACCCATCCTGGCCTCATAATTGCGGATTCCTAATTTGGACAGCACCGTTTTAGCATCACTTTCAAGCTGCCAGGCCTGCAGTGCATCCATGCTTTGATTAAGCTTCAGCAGCTTTTCCTGCAGCTCCTTATGCTCAGGATTAATCTCTAACAATTCCATCGTTTCCGTATAGTCGCGAATGAGCTTCATCTCTGGGAGATCCCCCGAAAAAACCTGCTGCAGGACCGTATTATCCGGATCGAATTCAGGATTTTGAGCCATATACTGAATTCTAATCCGGTTTCCTAGCGAGATTTTCCCGGAATCAGCAGGCTCAAGCCCTGCAATAATCTTTAGAAAAGTCGATTTCCCTGTCCCATTTACACCAATCACACCAATTTTATCTTGATCCTCCATACCGAAGGAAGCATCCTGAAACAATATTTTATCGCCATAGCTTTTGGTTAACTGTTCAACCGTCATAATATTCATCGATTCATTTCCCTACTTGTCATTGGATTTAAAAACGTTTATGGCATTTACAACAATCCTGCTGCGAGCCATGCTACAAGCCCCCCGATCATCGAGCTGATCAGGTTTACAGCATCATTCGTCATCCAGCTCCACCCGCCGGAGCGTTTCGTTTGTTCACCGCAATGTTGATGAACCTCTACGGCTTTACCACATACGGAGCATTGGTACATTTTCTGTACGGTTGCACCCATCCATGAATCGGTGAATGCGCCAGCTAACCCGCCCAAAAGTCCTGCCGACACATAAGTCATGAAATGAGATTCCAGCCCTGACCACTGGCTGAACAACCAGGCACCGGCACCGATTACAACTCCACCCAAGGCAGCCGCCATGGAACCAAGCCATGATACCCCCCCTGATGTTCCTGCCGGAAGCTGCTTTCCATTCAGGATAGATCTAGGAGGCTTTCGGCTTAGACTCCCGCATTCCGTAGCCCATGTGTCTGCCGTAACCGTAGCCATGACGCCAACGAAGAGAAGTTTCCATGCCTCATGTGGATATATAAAATGCAAAAGACACAATACCATACCGATTCCACCATTGGCGAATACCTGTCCTGCATCACGATTTCCTGTTTTGGCGTATGATTTCTCTAAATCCTGTTTACTGCTCTGCCGGTATTTGGACAGCACCGTAGATGTGAAGAAAAAAAGAAGCAGGGTTCCAAACCAAAACAGGTTCCCTGCTCCATAATAAATCGTACCCATAAGAATGGCTGCTATCGCTCCAGATCCGGATAACGATTGTTTCTGATAAGCTGCTCCTGCTACTATTAGTGCACCTAATGCACCAACCAGCCAGTTTAACACTTAACCACCTCTATATATCTGGATCTACCCGATTTCACAGCGACCAAGCCGCAAATCGCCCCAGAATAATTCAAAAACATCTCCGCGTTCTACCGGACCCACTCCAGCAGGTGTACCCGTAAAGATCAAGTCTCCCTTACCTAAACCATAGTTTTCACCAATGTAGTCAATGATGTCCTGGAGTGAGAATATCATGTCTGCTGTGTTGCCGCGCTGTACTTCTTCTCCATTTTTCAGCACTGTAAAATCAACATCAGACAGGGAATCATTTCCCGGGAAAGGAATGGAGGGAGTCAGAGGCGCAGAGTTCCTGAATCCTTTTGCTGCAGTCCAGGGATGTCCCTTCTTTTTAATGACAGTCTGAACATCTCTCAAGGTAAAGTCAATGCCAAGCGCCATAAATTCGATCAGCTCATCTACTTTCATCCCTGGAACATACTCCTTGGACGCTTGAATGACAAGCTCCCCTTCAAAATGAACCGTACCACGACCCTCCGGCATCACCAAGACACTGCCATCCAGTGGAACAACCGCATGAGACGGCTTGAGAAAAATCATAGGCTCGTCCGGCACATCATTACCTAATTCAGCTGCGTGAAGCCGGTAATTACGGCCAACACAATATACGTTATTGACTAAAGCACACATCTTAGAACCATCCTCTCCATTTTCGCCAAAACGGAATACGCGGTGCAAATTTGTTCAAAAATAACTGTCCCCAGGTATCGGGCCGATTGGTACATATCATGATCTCCGGATTCATCCTGGCCAGGGCTGCCATACTGCGTCTATCATCTACCGTCCAGGCCATAGGTGTAATCCCGTTTCTGATCAGTTCAGCTGCAAAAGATGCATCAAGATGAGAATACCCGATGGACAGAAAGGAACAGCCCATTTTTTTCAATCGGGACAATAAGTCCCGCGGGTGTGCATCGATAATCAGGCCAACTTGTACATCAGAGTCTATATCCTTGGCTCGAAGAAGCGCTTTGGGCTCAAATGATGTCAGGACGACGTCGGACATCATCTGATGTTCACGAAGTCTCGTAAGTACAGTTGCCTCAAGCCCCGGGTACATATCTCCACTCGTCTTTAATTCAATATTCAGTTTCAAGCGTCCTTTAACGAGTGCCAGCACTTCATCCAAAGATGGAACTTGTTCCCCTTGAAACTGCCGGCCTTTCCATAACCCGGCATCCATAGAGCGGATCTCCTTCCAGGTAAGATCCTTCACCTTTCCTTTCCCGCTGGTCGTCCGGTCAACCGTATAGTCATGAATAACTACCGGAACACCATCTTTTGTTAACTGAACATCAATTTCCATCCAATTGACAAAAGGCTCATTCATCGCCAATTTAATGGCGGCTTTCGTATTCTCTGGCGCTTTAGCGGAAAACCCGCGGTGAGCCACACATAAATTGTTCACGTTAGATCCTCCTCCGTGATTCTGCTGCTGCCACGTTATCCGCCCTCACAATAATCACTGCGTTTGGTGAGTCGTAATTAAATAATCATAATGAGAGGAATCCAATGTACCCGGATTATAGTTTAAAGGTACAGGATTCGGAACCTCTTCTTCTATATTAAAATAATAAAAAATTAAAATAGCAATAACAATAATAAGAAACAAGTTAATAAAGGTCCATACACGCAGCTGAGTTGTTTGTTTTGTCTTCATTTTTTCTTTTTTTCTTTCTATACGTGATGGGTACATAATCCACCCCTATTCCCTTCTCATATGCGGCTCACTATGAGCTCTTCTATTATAGCAAATAACCATCAACCAGCAGAACAGAAACCATTTCGTATCCCGCCACATTCAGGAAAAAGAAATACTATAAGGAACTATAAGCAATTTTGCAAATAATAAACAATAACCCTCCGGCAGGCCGGAGGGTTATTTATCTTATAACATCAGCATGATGCGCAGAATACTCAGATGAATAATTTACTTTCAGCCTGCACAGCCTTCAATTATAAATACTGATGATCTTTTACTCAGCGCTCGCTTGCTCCCATGCCTTGATGACACAATCACTCAATGTCTCCATGTAAAGTGGATCACTATTGAGCGAGTCGATCCGCTCTAAACGCATGTCCATCTCTTTAGCGACTGCTTTTGCCTCGATATCCAGGTCATACAGCACTTCAAGGTGATCGGATACGAACCCGATGGGAGCTACAAGCACATCCTCAACTTGTTCCTGATTCAGAGCCTGAAGAGTGTCCAGAATATCAGGGCCAAGCCAAGGTTCATGTGTTCTTCCGGCACTTTGCCATGTGAACTGCCACTTTCCTACCTTCGCTTGTTCAGCAACTGCTTTAGATGTTTGAAGCAACTGGTCCTGATATGGATCCCCCATAGACAGGATTCGCTCAGGCAAGCTGTGGGCGCTAAATAATACACGGACGTTATCCCGTAGTGCACCTGCTTCCTCAAACAGATCAAGCTTAGCACTTACCCGCTTGGAAAGCGCCTCAATCAACGATGGATGCAGATGATAGCTTTCGACAAAAGAGATGCGGAGTCCCATTTCGTCAGCTTTTGCCTGGGCACGCTTCATATAAGTACCCACACTCATAACAGAATAATGCGGTGCAAGAACGATGCCGACCGCTTGCTTGATGCCGTCCTTCACCATCTGTTCAACACCATCTTCGATAAAAGGAGCTGCATGCTTAAGCCCCTGATAGCATACAAATTCTACACCTTCTGAACGCTTGTCACGGTTAAGCGTATCCTGCAGCTTACGCACTTGATTATCCGTGTTCTCACGCAGCGGAAATACGCCGCCAACAATGGCCTCATACCGGTCAGTCAATTCCTTAAGCTGCTCTTCAGAAGGTTTGTTTCCGCGCCGAATATGTGTGTAATATGCCTCAATATCCTCCATACTCTCAGGAGTTCCGTAAGACATAACCAATACCCCTATTTTATTACTCAATGTAATCACCTCTACTGTTTAGAGTACCTGCAACTATTTACCCGATTTATGGACGAACCGTCTCTTTAAGCGCCTCAGCCGAATACTCATGAATGTATTCTGTTAGTTCACGCAGCTTATCCAATGAGGCCTCAGGGAACAACCCATGCCCTAAATTGAATATATATCCCGGTTCCTGGATTCCCTCATCGATCAATTCTTTCGCATACTGTTTAATAACTTCTATAGGCGCAGTCAGAACGGTAGGGTCCAGGTTCCCTTGCACAGCATACTTCCCGTTTAGCCGCTTACGTCCTTCCGGAATAGAGACCCTCCAGTCCAGGCCAATAACATCGGCTTGCAGTCCGGTTAGTGTCGGGAGCAGTTCACCCGAGCTGACGCCTGGAAAATAAATTTTAGGTACATTCAAATCCTGAAGTTCGGCAAAAATACGAGTAATCGTTGGAAGCACATATGTCTGGAAATCACGAGGAGAAAGTGCACCTACCCAGCTGTCAAAAAGCTGAAATGCCTTTCCACCGTTAGCGACATGGGCTCTTAAATATGTAATGACCATATCTCCAAGCTTGTCCATTAAAGAAAACCATACCTTAGGTTCACTGTACATCATTTCTTTCGTACGTAAATAATTTTTGGATGGACGGCCTTCAATTAAATAGCTTGCAATGGTAAATGGTGCGCCCGCAAACGTAATGAGCGGAACGTCCAGCTCACGGTCAAGAATACGGATCGTTTCAAGGATATGCCCGAGATCACCCTCCACATCCATGGGGCGAAGTTTCTCAACATCAGCGCTGCTGCGGATCGGATTATCAATCACAGGACCGATGTTCTTCACGATATCAAAATCTACTCCAATCGATGCTACAGGATTCATAATATCCGAATATAAAATGGCAGCATCTACGCCAAGCTTACGAACAGGCATCAAAGTTACCTCTGCAGCCAGCTCAGGCTGTTTGCAAATCTCGAGAAGTGAATATTTCTCCTTAATTTTACGGTATTCCGGATCATATCGGCCTGCCTGCCGCATATACCATACGGGAACATGCTCCACTTCCTGCTTTCGACAGGCTCGTATAAATTGATCATTATATGCCATGACTATGCCCCCATCAATGTATATAGAATATTCTAAAATCCATTATGCCCTTTTTAAAAGACAGTAACAACCGTCTTATCTGGTATTCATATGAATATCCGATGACAATACTATGACATTATTTACTTTTGGGTATATATTTATTGTGCTATACTGAAAAAACGGCATTTTTTGAAACTATACTTTTTCCTCTGTTTTGGGAAGGACAGCTTAGAAAGGAAGTGAAGAGCTCCTTGCAAACATGGAAAGTAAACCTCATTGTACTATGGTTCGGGCAATTTTTGGTCAATGCAGGTATGACTATGATTACTCCCTTTCTGACGTTATACCTGGCACATGATTTAAACGTAGTAGGAGAGCATGAGATAGGAGTATGGGCAGGCATGATCTTCGCCGCCAACTTTTTAACTTCATTTATTTTTCAGCCTATTTGGGGAAAGGTTGCAGATAAATACGGCCGCAAGCTTATGCTTCTACGGTCAGGATTCGGTATGGCTATCGTTATCGCTTGCATGGGATTCGCTACACATCCTTGGCATCTCCTTGTGCTTCGCCTGCTGAATGGTACGATCTCCGGTTTCAATCCGGCTGCCATTTCTCTTGTATCCGGCACAACACCCAAGAACCGAATGGGCTTTTCGATGGGGATTATGCAATCCGGTCAAGTTGCCGGTACCATTCTTGGTCCTTTGATCGGTGGATTACTGGCAGATTGGGTCGGTTTCCGTCCGATATTTTATATTACAGGTACGCTGATCTTCGCAGCATCGATGCTCGCTCTATTTCTCGTTAAAGAGAATTTTAATCGTGAAGAAGCTGCACAGGTTCCTCAAGTTTCGGTGTTAGGCGGTTTGAAAGAACTGAGCCACACTCCACAGCTTCCTGCATTGTTCGCTGTTACCTTTCTGCTTCAGTTTGCTATGATGAGTCCGATGTCCCTATTACCGCTTTATGTGCAGAAGCTTCACGGCTCAGCCGTGGATATTGCGCTCTGGTCAGGATTTGTCATCGCGGTTACGGGATTATCCAATATGATCGCCTCACCGATTCTTGGCAAACTAAGTGATAAGGTCGGGGCTCACCGTATATTAACCTATGCACTTATCGGTACAGGTCTCACCTTGATTCCCCAGGCGTTTGTCCAATCTGTATGGCAGTTAATCATTGTTCGGTTTATGATGGGAGTATTTATGGGCGGATTGCTTCCAAGCGTAAATGCGTTGATTCGCTCCTACACACCAGATGGCATGGAAAGCCGTTCATTCGGTTTTAACACCAGCGCTCTTGCCCTTGGCAATATGCTTGGTGCAATGATTGGCGGATTTTTATCCGGGTTTATCGGTATTGAGGGGCTCTTCCTCGTCTCGGGAAGCCTGCTCATCATCAATATGATCTGGGTTCGAACCAAGCTGTACGCCAAAAAGCGTACGCCGAATTTCAGATAGATAACAATTAGATAGTGAAATATTAAAAAACCCAGCATACGAACGGATTCCTGATCTATAGGAAGCCGGACGTATCTGGGTTTTATTTTGCTCGAGTTCTATTTATTCTTCTTATTTACAATAACAACCGTATCGTCTGCAATCACGTTGGCAGGCTGTTCCTTATTATATAACCAGTAAGATGGTGTATCCGTTACATGTTGAATCCTCAAACGAAACTCCTTCTTAGGCAGCTGGTCGGACTGAATAATCAGCATGTTACCGTCAGAAGTTATATCATCTGGTGCGATTGGAATTTCACTATTGTCTGTAACGATTACTAAACTGCCGGGAAGCTTGGCAGAATAGGCATCAATTCGTTTTTGAAATGAAATGATCACTTGATTATGATGTGGACGAGAGATTGTGACGGGTACAGGCGCTTCTTCGTACATGTATTTCCCTAGATGATACTCGTACGCAGTCCATGTCTTCATTCCCATTTCTAGCGCTTCTTTTCCGAGCGACTTATACCAATTTCGATCTTTTACCATCCAGAGACCTGAGCCAATGTCTGCTTGAACACCAAGCGGTATATCTGAATGTACAGCCCGAATTTGATCTACAAAATTTTGATATTGCTTAATATAAGTTGGAGGCAATGCCTCTTGGGATTTCATCCAATCAGGCCAGTGCGTCTGCAAAAAGTGGACGTCAGGACGAACAGTTGAAATCATCTCAGCAGCGTCAAGACCTTGTATTTCCCTTAATTTAGACACAGAATCAGAACCTGCATCGATGGCGAGTGACCAGGTGGCAACGCTTATGTCTTTCCTGACAGCTCGAATACCATTTTCCCCGTTGATTACCTCATTTAAAAAACCATTCACAGCTTTCACTCGAAACTCAATCCAGTCGCGATAAAGCTCTTGGTTCGTAAGATAGTAATCAGAATGATTCGGATCTGTGAAATTTGGTGTTCTGTCATAGCCATACTGATGTTGAAATGCGGATTTAGCGATTGGACCAACATCACCGTAAACTCCGCGATTAATACCATCCCATTCAGGGAAATAAGGCTCCGCGATTTCAATACCATCAAAAGGAATGTCTTTTACCAAACCCGCAAGCTTCTTTTTCTTCCAATCCACATAATCCGCACTGTGTGGAGAAAAACGATAGTAGCCATCATTCACAGGAGTCAGAAGTTCCATCTGCCAGCTACGCCATTCCGGAGGGAAATTTTCAACAGAATAAGATCCATTACCTAGGACAAGAGCCCATACGAATAACCCTCGATCTTTAAGGGTTTCAACGAGTTCACGGTTCACGTGGTTCTCATTGACAACAAAATACCGTACTGTAGTGTATCCATTCTGTACAAACTCATCTGCAATACTTTCAGCAGAGCGATCTTGATAGTATTTAAAACTCGGATCGAACTGAATAGAGGCACCCGACAGACCAGACTGCCTGTCTTTTCCTTGGTTTTTCTTATCAGCGTGTGCTTCCGTTATGGGAAGCATTGAAATGAGAAGACAAGTGATAAGCATATATCTTCCTACTTCGCGGATGAACCGGAACTGGTGAGCATTGTACACAGATACTCCTCCTTATCAAACTGCCAATTTGATATTTCTGGGCTCCCTTACGAATTTTGCGGCAGCTCCACCCATTCATACGGACGGGAAGCCGCCTTCATTCCATATTCTATAATCGTAATGATAGAGATTGTTTGAGAAGAAGAAACTGATATCCGGCCTGTATCAAAAAACGTGATCAGATCCTGAATAAATAAATTAAAAAAGTCCGATTCCGGCTTCGTTATTCTACAGCTTCCAGAATGATAATTAACAGCCATTGTGAAAGGACAATCTGCACCAAGGTGATGAATGGTCGCCTGTCTCCCATCGTCGAACTCGATTAAAAGCGCTGGCACAGATGTTGTACCGATATACATCACTCGCTTCGGCTCAGAACCCATCATGGATATGATAGGTTCTATCTGGTGAATGGAGTAGTTCTCAAATGCCCCCGGTCCCCAGCTGGAAATAACCTGAATCCCCTCACGCTCCATCTGAATATATTCAGTTGCGAATCGCAAAGCCGAGGAGGAATACAGCGGCGTACCATGCTGTTCCGCAAGCTCAAACAATCGAATAGCCGCCTCACGATCAGGTGCAAATGTCTTATCTATATAGGTTGGCTTTCCTGATCTCAGCGGTAATTGTGCAAGTGCTTCATGCTGTTCAGGATGGTCGGGAGACAGGATCACTAAATAATCGCTCTCATTCACGACCTCTTCAATGGTATCCAGCAGTTTAATATTATTTTGCAAGCACCATTCCGCATTCGTTAAACCATGATCGGCGTTCTTCGCGCCATACGCGCATGTTACCTGCATTCGTCCACCAGAAGTGCTGCGAATCCATTCCGGATACTTATTCGCATGCCATTCGTCTAAATAATAATCGATAAAACCAATCTTTTTCATTACAGCACTTCCTTCTTCAAGAAGGATACTTCTTCCCCTTGCTCGGAAGATTGGTAGATGGCTTGAATAATTTTCGAAGTCAAGATAACGGTATCAATATGCGATGGTAACTTCTCACCCGACTTGATACAGGCAAGGTAGCTGTCAATTTCATTCTGAAAGTGATTCGTCTTTGTATATTTAGGTGTACTATCCAGCAATGCACCATGCTTCGCACTGTAAATCGTGAATTCTCCTCCGTACTGCAGCCGGATTCCCGCCTTATCACCCAGGAAGTCGATATACATCTCCTCAACTCCTATGTTCTGCGCCCAAGCTCCGTTAACCGTAATAGAAGGGCCCGATGTGCGGATCAATGCAGTCACATAATCATCAACATCATAAGTACCGGAGAAATTCGGTGGTCCTGCCCACATGTTGAGATAGCTGTAATTCTCTAAATCTCTACCCAATTTTGAATACGTCTGTCCTGACACGGTCTTAGGCTCCGGATCACCTGCACAATACATCACAAGATCTAGGAAATGAACTCCCCAATCAATAAGAGCCCCTCCTCCGGCGACAGCCTTCGTCGTAAAATCCCCACCCAATCCCGGAATGGAACGGTGAGCGCGAAAACTAGCGTATACGTGGTATAGTTCGCCCAGCTCCCCATCTTCGATTAGCTTCTTTATAATATTAACGCCTGTATTAAAACGATTCACCACACCAATATTCAAAATTCTGCCGGTCTCGTGCTGAACTTTTTGCATTTCAAGCGCTTCCTCATAGGTTCTGGCAGCCGGCTTTTCGCAGAGCACATGCTTTCCTGCTCTCAAACAATCCATAGCGATTGAAGCATGACAGTTGTTCGGTGTGCATATGGAGACCGCTTCAACTTCCGGATCGTCCAGAATTGCATGATAATCATCAATCGCGATCCCTAAGCCGTATTGTTCCACGGCCTTCTCTGCCCTGTCTTTGCGAATATCACAAAAATACTTTATCTCAGCATCCGGATTTGCAAGATAAGCCGGAATATGGGCATTATTGGCTATCGTGCCGCATCCTATAATTGCAATTATGATCTTACTCATGAATGTGTGTCCCTCCTATTATTTAAACCCGGTTAAGGCAGATCCGGATTTCATGAAATATTTTTGTCCGAAGAAATAGATAAGTATCATAGGTACCGCCATGATCGTAGATGCAGCCATGAGTTTCTCCCATTGTGCTCCGTGATCTTGCTGAAAGCTTTGCAGCCCGACGGTTATCGTCCATTTCACTGAATCGTTCAAATAAATCAAAGGTCCCATGAAATCCACGTAAGACCATACAAAAGAAAATAGCGCAACTGTTGCAAGGACTGGTTTCAAAATCGGCAGGACGATTTGTAAATATATCCGCGGTTCAGAAGCCCCATCAATTTTGGCTGCCTCTGATAACTCCATAGGCACCCCTAACAGAAACTGGCGCAGCAAAAATATGAAGAATGGTGCTCCAAAAAAAGCTCCAATGGTGAGCGGCATAATCGTATTTACCCAGCCAAGCTTCGTGAAAATAATATATTGAGGAATCATTTGCACTTGAGCAGGCAAAATCATTGTTGCTACAACGATGGTAAATATGATATTACGTCCTTTCCACGGAATCCTGGATATTGAATATGCAACGAGTGGAGCAGCAAATAATTGTCCGATTATATTAATTATGCATATTATAAAAGTATTCATCATATAACGGGTAAACGGAATTGCCTCAAACGCCGCTTTATAATTAGACCACTGAAACGTCTCAGGCAGGATGCTTGGTGGAAACTTCAGAATTTCCTCTGGCGTCTTCAATGAGGTCATAACCAGCCATACGAATGGAAATAAGAATATAACTGCAAATAGAATAAGCACAAAATGCGGTAAAATAGTCCGTAACCTGACAGCCATTTACTCACCTCCGTAATAGACCCAGCGGCCTGATGTTTTTAAAAGAATAAATGTAATCAGCAATACGATAATAAAGAGAATCCAAGCAAGTGCCGAAGCATACCCCATTTTTAGAAATACAAATGCCTCCTGATATAGATTGACCGCATAGAACAATAGTGATTGTTCGGGTCCGCCCAGTGAGTTACCGCCGGCAACCTTTCCGCCAGCCAAAATATATGACTCTGTGAAAATTTGAAACGCTCCAATTAAGCCCATGATGAGTTGAAACAGGATAATCGGTGATAACGCAGGAATTGTGATTTTCCAGAACCTATACCACCCGTTCGCGCCGTCAACTTGAGCAGCTTCATAATATTGCTTAGGAACACCTTGGAGGGCTGCCAAAAAGATAAGAGCGCCTGCTCCAGCTCCCCATAAACTCATTAAGATAAGCGATGGTTTGGTAAACCGCGGATCTAGCAGCCAGGCAGGATCAGGAAGTCCGAGCGCACGCAAAGCCATATTAATCAAGCCGAAGTCCGGGTTTAGCATCCAGGTCCACAAGAGTGCGCTCGCCACAATCGGTATAACCGACGGTAAATAATAAATTGTCCGGTAATAGTTAATCCCTTTGACTTTGAAGTTAAGCACCACAGCGATCAGAAGAGATACAGCCAGAGTGATCGGTACAGAGATAAATGCCATGAAAAATGTATTTCCAATTGACTTGTAGAACCGATCATCTGCAAATATCTGCTCATAGTTCTGGAATCCAATCCATTTCGGTGAATTGAACAAATCATATTCTGTGAGACTTAAGTAAAATGATCCGAAAAATGGATACACGGTAAATGCCAGAAAACCGATAATCCACGGAGAAGCAAATGCCAGGCCAATGAAAAAATAATGACGTTCCTTCTTCGACCAGCCTGATTTTGTTTTCTTCTGCTGGTTTGCTCGTGTGGAGCTTATCATTCTCGTTGCTCCTCCTTCCATTCATGCATAACCCTCAGATTCGCCCCATACATGACTGGGCCCAGGGCGAATCTGAGATCTATTGAAATTATTTCACTAATGGCTGAATCTTTTCCTTCACTTTGCTCAAACCTTCCTCTATACTGATCTTCCCTCTTAGAATAGCGTTATACTGATCCGTGAATTCCGTCATATACTCATTTGTGAACGATGTAGCAGGGAAAGATCGTAAATTTTCGCTTGAAGAGTAGTCCAAGAACTCCTTAAATCCAGGAACATCTGCATAGATTGGATTGGAGAAAGCCGAAGTCCTGGTCGGTAAATTACCGATGGCTGCTGTGAACTCTGCCATTTGCTCTGCATCTGTAATCCACTTCAAAAACTTCCAAGAAGCATCCGGATTTTTGACCCCTTTCGGGATATAAAATACGCTGGTCGTCACATTCCCCGAGTTCTTTAGCTCAGGCTTATTTTCATCATAAGGAATCGGCGCAATTCCATAGTTCAGATTAGGAGCAAATTGTTTAATAAAGGTTGGTAACCACTCCCCGTCAATCGTCATTGCGTATTTGCCTGAGAAGAATGGATTCTGGGCAGACATATATTGACCTAGACCGGATGAGAATCGGTCAAGATTTTCAGAACCATATTGGTCCCATATTTCCTTCGATAGCTTTATGGCAGACTTGATGCCTTCATGATCAGGTGTCACCTGTTTAGCAGCCTCATCATAAAACGAACCATTAAAAGCGTAGGAGAATGTGTATGTATCCATTCCTGGCCACAACCCCAATCTCTGAAGACGCCCACCCTCCTCCACAACACTTAAAGCCTTGATGTATTCCTTCAATTCGCTTATTGTTTCCGGAGGACCATCAAAGCCCGCTTCCTTCAAAATATCCTTGTTGTAAAACAACATCGAAACGTGCATGGCAATCGGAATAGCATATGTTTTGCCTTCATGTTGCGAAGTGCTGATCGCTGCCGGCACAAAATCTTTCAAGTCCATACTATCCTTGGCTATATAATCATCCAGCGGCATCATCGCTCCACGCAATCCCCAAGGAACTACGTCTTGCCCGAACTGCGAAGCAATATCCGGCGGGTTACCTCCTGTGATCGCGGTAAGCTGTTTCTGATAATCACTTTGGGACAACCCTTTAACCTTGATATCCGGATTAGCTTCATTCCACTTGGTAATCAATTTCTCTAATGCTTCAGCTTCAGGCCCCGTCCACCCGTACCAAAAGCTGAGCTCTACTGCTTCTTTAGGAGATTCACTTCCCGGTTTACTTGTTGAACCGGCAGGATCACTCGTTTTTTGATCACCCCCACCTGAGCAGGCTGAAATGATTGAGATCATGAGAACAAGACACCAAATCAACGATTTTCTTTTCATCCCTCTTCCTCCTTTAAGCAACTTGAGTTCCATGCAAAATCAAACTTTAGAAGCGCTTACATTAATCCAAACAACACCCTTGTTTCATAAAGTTATATTAATCTTCCCTCCCGCAACCGTTGACTCAACAACTGGCCCCTGATCCAGTTATCTGTAAGAATTATGGATATATTAGCATTTAAAAAGTGCTGTTCATTTCACTATCGTGTTAAAAAGTAGGATTATCGTACGGAAATCAGTTCTACTTGATAGCTTGTTTCCGAAACTCAGTTGGAGATATACCTGTATACTTTTTAAATATTCTGCAAAAATAAGACAGTTCATTAAATCCCGTAGAGTAACAGACATCGGTTACGGATAATTCAGGTTGCTTCAACAGGCTCATGGCTTGAAGAATCCGAAGGTCCGTGACATATCGATTAAATGTTTTGCCTGTCCATTCTTTGAACAAATTGCAGAAGGTAGACCTCGATAAATTTGATATTCCGCACAAAGTATTCAAATTCAAATCTTCGTCATAATGATTATTGATATAATCAACCACTCGCGTCATGATCCCTCTATACTTTTCTAATTTCTCGAACCCTTCCCTTATGATCTCCCCGTTAACTTGCCGCACCAGTATGGAGAGCAAAACAAGCAAGTTAGCTTTTAAGGAGATTTGAAAAAAAGGAAGCCGTCTTTCATATTCCATGAGCATTTCTTTCATTACATTTCTGACTGTAACCTCAGTTACACCATCTAACGAAATCTTGGACTGGACGTTCATTTCTTTACGAAGAAAATGCTCAAGAAATGCAATATCAAAGAAGTTATTCTCAACAGGCATACCCTGCAATCTTTCATTTACAAAGCTCGGCATAAATTCACACCCGTATATTTCAATCTCGACTTGGGGTGCTATGGTCACGCTGTGTAATGTAAAAGGAGGAATAACAAAAATATCTCCTTTCGATATCTCGTAAACTTGATGATTTACCGTATGCATAAATGAACCTTTTGCCACATACCAGATTTGAAAATAATCATGACAATGCGTCCAGAGGCTTTGTTGATAGGTCAATTTATACATTTTGCATGGAAGACCTTCCAACATTTCCATTTTTGAGTTAAAATAAACAACACCTGATCCAGTTAATTCATCAATGTTAACTTGACTCCAATAAATATCCAAATTTTTCCCTCCCCTGATCAATTTCCACCTTTTTCGGAAAGCGTTTGCAACAATCCAATAATCTCATCATAGAAACAATTCCCTTATAAACAATTATCCCTATAAAGTCCTTAACGTGTACAGTATTCCTATTTCAGTGGGAGCTGAATTAATGTTATGAAAATTGTATATTTAGACGGTTTAAGAGGCACTGCTGCCTTTATTGTGGTTGTAGCTCATTTTTTCCAAGTATTTATGCCTTCTGTATTTGAGGGTAAAAAAGAGATTGAGCATTTCGCGTTTGAGGGCTTAGCAGCCCGTACTCCAATGAACCTTATATTTAATGGTAACTTCTCTGTGTGCCTATTCTTTGTTTTGAGTGGATATGTGCTTAGCTGTAAGTTTTTCAAAACAAAAAATAACTCTGTTATTCTGTCTTCTGCAATCCGAAGATACTTTCGCTTAGCTGCGCCTGCCTTTTTTTCCGTGATTCTTGCTTATTTGATTATGATCATGGGTCTCGGAGCCTTTGATAACATACGTGAAATCACATTATCTTCCATGCCGGATCCCTTTGCTGCAGACGCTCGCCTGCTAACCATGCTGCAGGAAAGCTTGTTCTATACTTTTTTCACATACGGTTCCGGCTATAATCCCGTACTTTGGACCATGACCTACGAACTATTTGGATCCTTTCTGATCTTTGCTTTTCTTCTGACTTTAGGCAGACGGAACATTCGTTTTGCGGGGTATGCTATCCTCTTCTATTGGTTTATAGATTCATACTATCTGGGATTTATACTCGGCATGCTTCTGAGTGATTTAAAGAACAGTGAAAGGGACTGGTTAGCTTATATTAATAAGCCGTGGATTAACTTCTTCATGTTAATTACCGGGGGTTTTATGGGATCATTTCCCTATATCAATCCTCAGGGTACAATGTATTCATTTCTCGTGTGGGAATCTTCTGACTTTTCTTTTTTTGTGTTCTATCATGTGATTGGATCATCCCTCATCATAACGGCCTTATTGAATTCGAGGCGGATGCAATCCCTATTTAGTCTCAAATTGTTCGCTTATCTCGGTAAAGTGTCCTTCTCACTATATCTCGTACACTTCACCATTATTTGTTCATTTGGCAGTTTTATATTTTTAATGTTAAGTCCATATCTTGCTTATTCGTTAAATGTAATCCTAACAATCACAATTACACTTCCAGTTATTTTTGCGATAGCGCATTTGTTTTACAGATTCATTGATGCCAAGACGCTTTACTGGCTCGCACGATGGACTGATCAGCTATTTAACGCAAACAAAAGTACGAGAAGGGACCTTCCCATGTAAAACAAACAGGTCTGTCTCACTAAATCTACGATCTTGAGGACGACCATCTTTCTGCTCTGAGGCGCTACGAGCAATAGGCCAAAGACAGAAATGGCGGTGCGGGGATAAGTGATACACTCCCCGGCACCGCCATTCTTTGTTTCTGTAATTATCATGAAGTGAGACGTCCAATCGTGGAGCTAATTTACTTATGGGATGAATTTTTACTTCACCCGTGCAAGTATAAGTCCATCGTATGCCGGAAGGAGCGTGCTGGTAAGCCGTTCGTCTGAGGCAATCCGTTCATTAAAATGTCTGACCGCCTGTACGGATGGGCCATTCTTCTCCGTGTTCAATGTCCGGCCGCGCAAGAAGCAGTTATCTCCCGCGATGATTGCACCCGGATTGGCAAGTTCTATCGCATAATCCAGATAAACCGGATAGTTCTCTTTATCCGCATCTATAAAGAAAAAGTCAAAGCGTCTTCCTTCACGCTTGAGCTCTGCCAAGCTATCTGCCGCAGGTCCGATCCGGTACTCAACCATCTCCCGGAACCCCGACTTTTCCAGATGAGATCCCGCAAGAGCTGAATATTCTTCTTTTAGCTCCAGTGAAGTCAATCTTCCGCCCTTACCTAATCCACGGCAAAGACATATGCCGCTGTACCCGCCTAGTGCGCCAATTTCCAGAACCTCCTGTGCTCCGGATATCTGAACCAGCATCGTCAACAATCGGCCGTATGCCGGCGCTACAGACACTTCAGGCATTCCACGCTCCTGGATCGCCTGTTTCACTTCCACCAACTTCTCATCTTCCTGATATAATTGGTTAACATAATCATCAGGGGTAATATGCAACGAGATTTCCTCCAATACATTTAAGTCTAAACCGTACCAAACCAAGTAAACTTGCTTCTTAAAGGGATATCACCCGAATCCTATCATATGATAATTGTCTTGGCTTGTGCAATCGCCTATAATATAAGTTTAACCGGCGGTGCTGCCCTGCGCCGTACACATCGTAAATGGAGTTGACTTCGTTAATGCCTCGATTACAATTAATCGCTACCGCCCCTATGGGCCTTGAAGCTGTCGTTGCACGAGAACTGAAAGACCTGGGATATACAGACACTGAGGTGGAGAACGGAAGAGTTACCTTTTCAGGAGACCTCATCGACATATGCCGATGTAACCTGTGGCTCCGCACTTCAGATCGCATTCTCGTCAAGATGGGGGAATTCAACGCTCTGACCTTCGACGAATTATTCGAAGGTACGAAGGCTCTTCCATGGGAAGAGTGGATTCCCGCCAACGGAGAGTTTCCTGTAGAAGGACGATCCCATAAATCGCAATTAAGCAGTGTTCCTGCCTGTCAGGGGATTGTAAAAAAAGCCATTGTAGAGAAGCTGAAGCTTTCACACCATACGGAATGGTTCCCTGAGAATGGACCGCGTTATCTCATCGAGGTATCTTTGCTCAAAGACAGAGCTATTCTGACCCTCGATACGACCGGGCCTGCACTCCATAAGCGCGGATACCGAAAGCTGATTACGGAAGCTCCGCTGAAGGAAACCATGGCTGCTGCGTTAATCCAGTTAAGCCGCTGGGGTCCGCACCGCCCACTGTACGATCCATGCTGCGGTTCAGGAACGATTCTGATTGAAGCAGCTTTAATGGCCTGGAATATTGCTCCCGGCCTTCGCCGTTCGTTTCCTTCGGAGCATTGGGGCATTATCGGCAGCGATACTTGGGCGGATGCCCGGGATGAAGCTTTTGATGCGGTTAAAGATGACATCCCGCTCATGCTCGCAGGCAGTGATATCGATCCGAAAGCTATTGAAGTTGCCAAGGCTGCTGCAAAAAGCGCTGGTCTGGCTGGCGAGATCGACTTTCGGGTGCTCCCGGCATCCAAAGCCCTGCCAGAAGGCGATTACGGCTGTCTCATTACCAACCCTCCGTATGGTGAACGGTTGAGTGAGAAAGAGGAAGTGGAACGGCTTATCCGCCAGCTCGGCGGGATGGCCCAGCGTCTTCCGACCTGGTCCTTTTTCGCGCTCAGTCCGACCAAACAGTTCGAGCATTATTTTGGCCAAAAAGCTGACAAACGCCGCAAGTTGTTCAACGGACGCATTGAGTGTCAATACCTGCAGTACCTCGGTCCGCTTCCGCCTCGCCCTCGTCCTGCGGAATAGCCCCACTTATATATTCGTTAACAGCCGCCGCTTAGGCGGCTTTCTTATTATTAAGCCAGGTTTGAAACCACGTTTTATCGTTATATAATAAGTAGACTCGGAAGATTAAGGCTGTTGCAGCCGTTCAAGGAGGATTATTCATTGCAAATTTCATCGGCAGTGGGCATCCGCAGCAGACTTATCCGGTTAATTAATAACCGGTATGCGGCCTATGCCCTCTTTATTACGATCATGCTCATTAAACTTGTCATTTTTCATTACAGCCTGCAGGTTAAGAACATCGATATGAATCCGGTCGATTATATTATTGCGGTCGGGTCGCTTCTATTGGTCTCATTTTGGACTTTCTGGCTCCCTCCAAAAGGCAGAATTGCATCCTTAATGCTGCTGAATCTAATCATTACAGGGTTTATTTATTCTGATTTGGTCTTCTATCGCTATTTCGAAGACTTCATAACGGTTCCTGTCCTTATGCAGGCCGGGCAAGTTGGTTCTCTGGGCGAGAGCATCCGTTCATTGATTCATTGGCAGGACCTGTTTTTCTTTATTGATTGGATCATTCTCGTTCCTGTCACAGCATCAATTCTCTTTCGCAAGCGCCGTGTATCTAACTATTCAGTACAGCCCCTTGCGAATGCCCGGTCCCGAAGCAATATTATGACCCGGAGATTAATCGCGGGTACGTTGACACTGATCCTCGGATGCGTCCTGACCTTTGTCCCCATCAAAGCAGCTTCAAAGACATGGGCTGTCGGCCTGTTTGAGAGCAACTGGTGGAATGTTACGCTGTACAATGTTACCGGTATCATCGGTTTTCACGGATATGACATCTACCGCTATGCTAAAGATCATCTCGGCCTGCAGCCAGTATTAGCGCAGGAAGCAAAGGATCATAATCAATTGTGGTTTGATAAAGCACGCGGCGATCGAACGGTTCGTGACGATAACTTTGGCAAGTATAAGGACAGCAATGTCATTATGATTCAGGTGGAAGCCTTTATGAATTTTGTTGTAAATCAAACCATCAACGGTCAGGAGATCACGCCGAATTTTAACAAGCTGCTCCAGGAAAGTATGTATTATAGCAATTTCTATCATCAAACAGCACTTGGACGAACTTCGGATGCAGACTTTGTGACGCAGAGCTCACTGCTTCCGCTGCCGTCGGGTTCCGTCTTTACACGCTTTCCTTCCCATGTATATGACACCCTTCCATCCATTCTGAAGCAGCATGGATATGCAGCAAATGTATTTCATTCTTACGACAGCAGCTTCTGGAACCGCAACACCGTTTATAAGGAAATGAATTATGACCGCTATTACAGTAAAAAAGACTTCAAGCAGGACGAGATGATTGGCTGGTCCGTAAGCGATGCATCTTTTTTCAAACAATCGCTGGATATGATGAAGGATATTCCTGAGCCCTTTTACTCTTTTCTGATCACATTAAGCAGTCATCACCCTTATGGCCTACCTAAAGAGAAGCAAAAGCTGGACACGGGCGAGTTTCAGGGAACGATATTCGGAGATTATCTCCAATCCATACACTATGTTGATGAAGCGCTGGGAGAGTTCGTAGAGCAGATGAAGTCCCAGGGATTATGGGACAATTCCATATTAATTATCTACGGCGATCACGACAATTCAATCAAGGACGAGACGTTCTATGAGCAGTTTCTTGGCCGGGAAGTAACGGAGCTGGATATGAAACAAATTATGAACCAGGTTCCTCTCCTTATCCACTTACCGGATGGCAGCGGTGCCGGAGTATACCCTGAACCTGCCGGCATGATGAACACCGCTCCAACGCTTTACCATTTGCTTGGAATCTCCTCCGAGCCGTATTATCTGATGGGAGGCAGCCTCCTAAGCGGAAAGGAACGGCTGGTACCTTTGCGAAGCGGTGCTTTCTCGGATGATAAGGTGTTCTTCATTCCTGCCGAATCCGGAGGCTTCGAGAATGGAACATGCTACAATCTGTC
Source organism: Paenibacillus dakarensis (assembly GCF_001373415.1). Taxonomy (GTDB): domain Bacteria; phylum Bacillota; class Bacilli; order Paenibacillales; family Paenibacillaceae; genus Paenibacillus_AQ; species Paenibacillus_AQ dakarensis. The sequence goes on from NZ_CDSE01000016.1 coordinate 40,053, forward strand.
CACCCGTCAACCAACAGACGTTAACGCGTGTAAGCAGGGATATGAAGAGACTAAACAGCAGTTAAAGATATCCGATGAAACGATCACATATAATCTTCTAAAACAATTTAAAGAAACCAGCGTAAAATAATAATTTTCTCTCTTGGATGCACGAGTCCTTTGATTACCAGGGCTCGTGTATTTTTATTGCAAAAGAATGCCGCCCCGCAAGCTTAGTTTCTCCAATCCAAAAACATGCTAAAAACTGGCATCTAACAACAAAAAAAAGGAGCCCCCGAAAGATCCCGGATCTTTTGGGGCAACTCCTTTTATAACAGGGCTTACTGTTTACCTTTCATCTGAGTGAAGCTTGGACAGACGTTCCTTCTCTTCGCCGAGCAGCTCTTCCGCTAATTCAACCGCGTTCTTATTCGCATGTCCCTTCGCTTGAAGGACAGCCTGCTCGGTATGAACCAAGGAATTGTCGGCTTGCTGAATTAGCTGTTCCGTAGGATGGGACAATGCTGAGGAAACAGCTCGGTGCAATTTCTCAACCGAGTCTAAAGCACTGTTGGCCGGGTTATTCGACTGAAGGCTGGAATCGTGACTGTTCATTACGGTCGCTCCCTTCTCAACTACCAGGTTTCTGCCTGCATCCTTAGCATGGATGTGTTGAGAAGGAACTATGCAACCAAATTATTTTATGAACGGTTTGGCTTTGGCCAATACCTCTTCTTCAGTAGGGGCACTGATATAACGGCCGTTTACATATACGAAGGCACGCTTTTTGCAAGGTCCGCAGTAAGATTTACAGCCGACTTTAATATCAGCATCGGGCGCCATCTTTTTCAATTTTGGAATAATTGTCTTTAACGATGTTGCTTTGCACTTTTCACATACCCGGATATCGTTTGCCATATTCACGTAACCTCTTTATATGAACGACCTAATGGTCGCCATGATTTCCTTTGGATGGATTAGTAATGACGAATCCTTCTTCCGGGAGATAAAGGTAGTCGATCTTGACGCCGTCAAGAAGCTCTTGACCAGATTCCAGGATCACATCAATCTCCTTGTCTGTTGAAACCACTACATCTGTTTCTTTTGGTGTATCGAGATCGAGCCCATAGTGTGCATGATCTCCATGAGCGTGTGTAATTACAACACGGAGCATTTTACCTTGATTCTCCTGTTTATCCAATTCCTTCTTTATCACTTTAGCCGCATTGCGGGTGATTTTGCAGTTCATTTATGTTCATCTCCTCATGATTCAATCACTCAATATTTTATTGTAGTCCTCACTGTTTATTTTCGCAAGCAACGATTCCGTTAACGGCCCGGTGGAATTTGCTTGGGGTTGTCCGAATTTAGACCAGGATATTTGCGTTCCGTTCTATCCACGAACCAGTTCATTAACAGCATGGTTACACCGATATCATCAATCGGCATAAACGGCAAAAAATCAGGCAGGACCCAGTATAATATAGCAGGAATAAAGAACAACAGCTTGTCTCCTTTTGCAACTTGCGGTGAAGACAAATACATAAATATGCGCTTAAAGACGTGGGACCAACGCCGAAGCGAAAGAAGCTTTCTCCATTTCATGGCGTTCCTCCGATATAGTATTTAATTTAGATTCACTTTTAATTATACCCGTTAACTTCCTTTTTGAAAGAAAAAGACCCCCACTGTACCTTGTTGAGGTATAAATACAGTGGGCGCCTCTCCTGTTATAGTTTGCACATTTTTAATGCAATTATTTCATGCCAAATTCAATCTAATGCCATGAACGCAGCCATTACAGAGCACACTTCAAAACACAGATCCTCGAAATCTTCCAAGGGCAGAGGATTCATTCCCCGACCAATCTCAACCGTATATCCGGGCCTGCGGAAATGCTGGATATACCAGTCTTTATATCCCGCATCACTGGCATCCAATTTAACAGCACGATACCCGCTTGCCTGACCTAAACGAACAGCCCACGGTTCACTTTCCGCAGGTTCATATCCCCTGTAATTCCAGTAAATTTCTTGACCCTGACTATGAAAAGATATGACTCGCTCTGGAGATATCTGGATCGTGTAATGCGCCAGTGCCTCCGCTTCAGGTTCACAAAGCGGTGCGGTACCGGCATAATCCTGAGGACTCGGAGCGGTCTTCCCCCTCCTTTTGACCTCTTCTTCCCAATGAGCAGGAAACTGGTCTCCAAGATCCACTCCGTGAATATTAGCCTTCCAACGGCGGAAGTCTTCCCTTCCTCCATTCCAATTCATCAGTTGATCATAATACCTATGGTTCGGCATCGCACCCTCTTGAACGAGCTCAACACCGTCTGGATTTACCATCGGCACCAGCCATAAGGTGTAATTGTGAAACCAATTCGATGGATCCATCCCCTGAACAGCAGCACCGGTCGTTAATGCCTCTGCATAGACTTCCAGAAACCTCAGCAGACATGGAGTCGTTATCCATTCATTTGCATGGATTGCTGCATTCACATGAAGATGCTTCGGACCCTCTCCAATTTTAACCGCCAAGAGTGGTTTTCCCATCACACTCATACCGATTGTACAGCACTCAATGATCGGGAACTCAGCAGCAAGACTTTCCAAATCTGAACACAACTCTCTGTAACCATATTCACCAGCCAACCTGATGCGATATTTAGGCTCAGATGGCGGAAGTACAATCGTCTTGCCAATCGGGAATGTATAAATAGACATCCCTGGGTTCATCTCCTCCAGAGCAGCTGGTTGAAAATTAAAAATACGGGCGATGCTTTCTGGACTGTCTCCTTCTTGAATGACATATCTTCGCCGTAAGGATACTGGAAGATATATGATTTGCCCTGGCAGCAGATAGGTCTGCTGCCTCGCCCATGGATTGGCTGTAATCAGCTGTTCACGTGCCAATCCATACCTTGCCGCAATCCTCAGAAGTGTATCTCCCTTTTGTACAATATACTGCCGCATGACGTATTCCTTTCCGGCAGCCGCAGCCACCCTATTTTTACCGTCCAATGCAAGTATATGTCGCAAGGGTTGTTCGAAATGTTTCAGCTGTGCAGATTAACGGAAAGAAGCCGGACTCCTGAAGGACTCCGACCTCTTAACAATCATAATAAATGGATTAGAGCTTTGTAATCTGCCAAACAACAGCTGTCCGCTTAATCTGTTCACCAAGCCATTCTGTAGCAATGCTCTGGAACATCTCCGCATCACCTGTGCAGAAAAACTGATGAACCGGGGTTTCCTCACCATTTGACAGTTTTCCCTTATCGTACAGAATGGTGCTGATCTCCCGAGCAGTCTCATCGGCAGAACTAATCAGCTTTACCCCGGGCCCCATCACCTGCTGTATCGTATCCATGAGAAAAGGATAATGAGTACACCCCAGAATCAGGCAATCCATTGTAGTTTGTTTAATACCATCAAGTGAATCCCGAACTACATCGAATGATTCAGGAGAGCGAAACAGACCATGCTCTACGAGAGGAACAAGTTCAGGACAAGCCTGGCTCTCTACCTCGACAAAAGGTGAAAGCTGTTTAAGGGCGGCTGTATAAGCCCCGCTTTTTATTGTACCAACTGTGCCGATGACACCTACATGACCGGTCTTCGTAGCACTAATTGCTGCACGGGCACCTGGATGAATTACACCAATGACTGGAACAGAAACTTTGGCTGAAATATAATCTAGCGCTGCCGCAGTTGCCGTATTGCATGCGATAACAATCATTTTAGGATTATATTGAAGCAAATAGTCTACGATTTGTTCCGTAAATAATCGGACTTCTTCCGGGGTACGCGGTCCGTAAGGTGCGCGGGCGGTGTCTCCGAAGTAAATAATTTTCTCTCTTGGGAGCTGCCTCATCACCTCTTTGGCGACAGTCAGCCCACCTACACCCGAGTCTAATATTGCGATTGCTTGCTGCACGAACACACCGCTTCCTTCTTGTCATTATTCAAATCTTAGCTGTGTTACCATATGACGTTCTTACATAAAACGTACCTAAATCTTAACCCAATTCGCTCCCTTCTTCAACTTGGGGGTACCTTCTAAGGTCACTCTATTCAAGAGGTTGACCACAAACTGGAAGTAAATTCACACCCTGGATGGGACAGGCTGTTCTCATACGTGAGAACATGAAATTTCATGTCCAGCTTGTCCAACCTAGGTCTCCAAGTAAAAGAGGCATAGTATAAATTACACAAAGAGCAGCCCTGTCAGAACCTTTATCAGGTTTGATCAGGGCTGCATGATATTAAGCCGTTGTATTCAATTCTCTTCGTCTACGGGATCATAATTCTTAAAAGAAGAGATCTTAGCAATCCCCTCTTGATCTGATACTGCCCATGCCTCTTTCTGGTTTCGCCAAGCCTGAATGTCTGAAATCACACCTTCAGCGCGATCAGTAACAACCCCAATCAGATGGACCCCCTGCTCACCAACTTTACCAGCCACTTCCTGCACCTTATCTCCAACCTGGCGAGCGCCACTTGCAATATCCTCACGCAGCTCTTTACCTGATTTTGGTGCCAACAGCAGTGCGGCTACCGAGCCGGCAATACTCCCGATCAGTGCTCCCCACAAAAGGCCCTTGCTCTTCTCTTTCATCGTCCATCTCTCCCTCTTGATCTATTCGGCACGCCCGTCACCTGACCCAGGAGAGCGGTGATTCCACGTATGCCAGAGCGTTAGTCCTGCATCAACCCATCGGAACACTTCACCAATGCGGCGTTCATTCTCCAGACGGGCCCGTTCCATATGTTCCATAGCCGAAACGGTTGCCCGCTCGCTAACGGAATGCACAGCTTCCGCGGTTTTTTGTACTGCAGCTGCTGTCTCGCTCATCGATAACATAATCGACTCACCTGTTTTAAGCTGCCGCTGAAGACTATCTAACGATATAGATGCCCGATCAAGCACCCTTGCAGCTTCAATCGACAGCTGTGTACATTCGACTTCAAGCTTATCCAGAACGATCTCTGTTCGCAGCAGCATTTTTCTGACAGACAGAAAAATACCAATCGATGCTGCAGCCATCAACGCAATACCCATAGCTACCGCCAGCGCACTCCACTCCACCATATGACCACCCTCCCTTAATTTCAGGCTGACCGGGCGAATGCCTAGTCGCATGATGCATTATAAGCAGAGTGGGCTTGTCTTGACACAAGGTTTCATATTTTATTTCATCAAGGTCCGTATTTCTCCAATAAAAAAAGCCCCGCACAGAATAAACTTCTGCACAAGAGCTTAATCGATCATCTCGCTGTTATGTAAGCTTCACACTTCACTACAATGCCTCTGATAACCTTTTGGGCCTTATAATTCCTGCTTGAGATAGTCACGCACATTTACAGCGAACTGTTCCAGAGTATCAGGAACAACGGAAGACAAAGGATGAAGCACATGACGCGGCCAGTCATAATAATCCTGAACAAGAGGCTTCCGCAACCGGACCAGCTCTTTCAGAACGGAATGAACTTCGCTTGGCATCACTTTTTCTTCATGAATAATGTCAAGAATATCCTCATAACTGCTGGCATCCCGCATAATAAAGCCATCAATTAGATAACTCCCAACATCAGTGACCACTTCAATCGCCAAATGAAGAGCCCGTTCCTGTACCAGTCCGCTGACTAGTTCGCCATCCCATGACTCTGCCGTCTTACGCAGCCCTTCTGTAATTTCGGGTATGGCGCTCAAGCGACGCTCAATTTGTTCCTGATTAACATAATACACGGCTTATCTCCTCCAGCATTTCTTATATGTGATTTGATTATTTTTGCTTATATCCCATCTGCAACATTCTAAACTTCATAATCTACGCTAATGGTTTGTTCCTTAACTGTATTAATATAACGAATAACTTCCTGATGAACAGGATGCACTTGATAGGCTTGCAGATCTTCCAGTGTCTCCACTTCTGCAATCAGTGCCAGGTCATAGGAACGTTCGGAATGAATGACATCACTTCCAACTTCAAGCGAACGAAGCTGTGGAATTTTGCCGTTCATATCTCTCAGCACTTGCAAGGTCCGTTCAATATTGTCAACTGTCGGCTCTTTCAATTTAAAAAATACGATATGTTTGATCATAATCCGTTCCTCCGTAACTGAAATATAGTTTATCCTGCTCTATCATACCTCTCCTTTAAAGAAAAAGAAATCGCTCTCTCTCCTCAAAAAAGAACGGGCCTGCCGGCCCGCTCTCTATGTGCATCTAATTATCAGGTTCTAAACCTGGTTCATACGTTCAATCATATTCTGCGCAATCCACACTCCAGCTGCTCCGGCTTGAGCCAGGCCCCGGGTAATTCCAGCACCATCTCCACCGCAAAACAGCCCTGCAATCTCCGTCTCAAACGTATCTTTCAGCTTAGGCCGTGCGGAGTAAAACTTCGCTTCTACACCGTAAAACAGCGTATGCTCAGATGCGATACCGGGAGTTACCTTATCCAAAGCCTCAACCATTTCGATAAGGCTCTTCATTGTGTTGTAGGGGAGGACGAGTCCCAGGTCTCCAGGGACCGCTTCTTTCAAAGTCGGTTCCAAAAAGCCCTCTCGTATTCTTCCTTCCGTAGATCTGCGACTCCGGAGTATGTCGCCATATTTCTGAACAATTACGCCTCCGTTTGACAGATCATTCGCTCTTTTGCATATTTCACGTGCATACTCATTCGGTTTTTCAAAGGGCTCCGTGAATTTATGGGAGACAAGCAGAGCAAAGTTCGTATTTAAGGATCCAAGTGCCGGATCTTTATATGAATGTCCGTTAGCTGCCATGACGCCGCTGTGATTCTCAACCACGACATGACCTGACGGATTACTGCAGAATGTACGGACACGTGTACCAACCGATGTATTATAAATAAACTTACCTTCGTATAAATGCTCATTAATTTCTCTCATGACAATGTCAGAGGTTTCAACCCGGACACCCACGTCAACCTGGTTATTATACATTTTGAGCCTGCGCTTCTTTAACACATTGGTCAGCCAAGCCGATCCGTCGCGCCCGGGTGCAATCATTACAAGGTCCGCTTCATAAACGTCTCCATTCTTCATGGTTATACCAGTAATCCGGTGCCCGCCATCCTCTTTCACTGTGTTGATATCTTCCACTTCCGCTTTAAAAACCATATCAATTCGAGTATTTAAATACTCGTAGATGGATTGTAATATCTCCAAATTCTGCTCGGTACCCAAATGTCGTACCTGAGCGCGCAGAAGCTTAAGCCCTGCAGCATAACCACGCTGCTCAATATTACGAATTTCCGCCGTCATCGGATCTGTCACGTTAGTCGCAGCTCCATGCTTGAGGTTGATATCATCTACATATTTGATGAGTTCAAACACTTTCGATCCAGGCAAATAATCTGTCATCCAACCGCCGAACTCTGTCGTGATATTAAACTTCCCGTCGCTATATGCCCCGGCTCCGCCAAATCCAGCCGTTATTGAACAAGCAGGCATACATCCGGCATATTCTTTTCTTCCTGCAGCAGGTGGGCACAGCTGGATCTTCCCTTCCAGAATCGGGCATCTTCTGCGATAAATATTATGTCCCTTATCCACAAGTAAAATCTTGCTGTGAGGCGCCTTCAGCGTTAATTCATAGCATGCAAAAATTCCGGCTGGTCCGGCTCCCACGACAATCACATCATATTTACTCATCCATCTCATCTCCCTGTTAAACTGACTATTCTCCGTAGATGGGTGCTGTAATCTGCAAGCTTATAACCAGAAGCAGACACAAAAAATCCGACTATGAACAGGTATATTTATGCACCCATTCGTAGTCAGGAATTTACGGTCCCTTGTAGAAACCCTCAAGCCTTATTATTGAGGATATACGAATTTGTTCCAGTGTAGTATTGCTCACTCACTAAGAATGTAACTCAAAAACACGAATAAGTCAATTTTTATACCACTTATCGTTCGTGTTTAGCTGTATTTATACATATAAAAAAGCTGATTAATATCACATTTTCTAAATATAACGAACGTTTAACATACAACCAAGTAATTGTTACAGGAATGAATCGATGGAATGCATAAAGATAAATTAGTTATAAGTTCTGTATTTGGAAATAAATGATAGGCCCATCCTATTGAAACTACCTTGTCGAATAATGTAGTATGGTTGTAAAAAAGTCGGAGGAATTATGCCTACACAACAGCAGCAAGTCAAACACTCCATTGAGGCGTGGTCCCTGATCAATCGCAAATATTTAGGGAAAGGTGTGCGTGTTAAACGATTCCGCAGACCAACTCGTTGTCAGATTCGTAACCGCGTGCTCCTTGCCATTCTTATGGCCAATGACATTAAACTATCACAGTTAGCCGAAAAACTTGGCGTTTCTTCACGAAGCGTCAGTGCTTGGGTATATGAAGGCCGTATTCCAGGGAAAAACAACCTAGAGAAAGCTTGCGACTACCTCGGTTACCCTCGCCATATTTTATTCAGGGAAGAATTGCTTGAGAAATCACCAGTGATTTGTCAGCCCGAAGCTTCCAGATTCATGAAAAGAACTCTAACACGTTCACCTGTAAGCAACCGTATTCTCACTGGCCTATGCATGGTCCACGATCTATCCGTAAGCGATGTGAGCCGATGGATTGGCGTTCATCCTGGTACATTCCGCAAGTGGCTGCACCAAGGTACTCTGCCTTCCAGTGCTTTTCAGGATAAAGCGGAACAATTCTTCCGGATTCCTAAATCCGTGTTATTCGCTGATTGCGTTTTGCATCCGAATAAAAAAGTATCCCGTTAATCACAAAAGCTGCCTCAACCACTCTTTATATGAACGGTTGGGCAGCTTTTTCTTATTACTCCTCCTATTCGGCACACTCGAAGCTTCCCTCTGATCTACTATGTATTCAGCTCATCTGAGATCATATATACAAAAAAAGAATCCCTTGAAAAATTTCAAGGGATTCTCGGGATGCGGTCGAGAGGACTCGAACCTCCACGGGGGTTAGCCCACACGGACCTGAACCGTGCGCGTCTGCCAATTCCGCCACGACCGCAAATATGTATCTTCCTCAAAAGATTGATGAAGATTTCACTTGTGAAATTGAAACTTCGTTTCAATCACCGTGATTAAGAGTATACCTTGTACCAACATAAAAAGCAAGCATTTTTTCAAAAAAAATAAGAGGCTTGCAGGAATATCCTCCACAAGTCCCTCTCATTCTCGCAATCAGATAGTCCACTGATCATGAACAACACCGGATAACACCCAGTTTCCATTCTCTCGCTGAAGCACGAGCCGAAGGCTTTGCCAATCAATTCCGGCATACTCCGGTTTAAATCCTGTGAAATGATATTCAACAATAACTGAGCCAGAGTACGCCTTGCTCACATTGTTCACGGTATTTCCCATACTCATCGATTCATTGAATCCTATAAACGGTGCCTTGGCAAAATCCACATTGTATATAAATTTATGAAAATACGTTTCAAAATTCATCGAGATGGTCTCACCGCTGCCATCATAGCTGCCCCACTCATAAACCTTGGAATTAGCAAACCCTTCGGCTAATTTAGCTTTACTTAAGATGACATTCCTGCCGCGGTCTACATAACCATACGGGGAAAAGGTTACCCCTTGGGAATGAGAAAGCTTAGCCAATCTATCAAAATTCTGATCAAATAATGCGTGAATGGCTTCCTCTGCTAATTCCCCCACCTCTTGCTTGGCGATCTCCGGCGTCAAATCAGGATAAATCTTCGCTTCCTTCAAAGCTTGATTCCACCGCACCGTTCCCCCAAGCCCTTCTGCCGAAAATCGAAGGGGAATAAATAATCGTCCCTCTCTCATTACGGGTGCTGTATCCAGCTTCACGGGATTACCGTTACGAACAGCCTTAACTTCATTCGCAGACAGTTCAAATTGGTGTTCTCCCCTGACTACAACAGCTGTCTTCCTGGATGCATTCCAAGTTACCTTGGCTCCCATCGCTTCTGAAACGATACGCAGAGGGACCATAACCCGGCCATTATGCAGGAATGGAAGAACGTCTGAATGCACTGCGGCTCCATTTACTTTGATGACTACAGGAGTATCAGAATTTGAATAAGCCGCAAAGGCTGCTGCTCCCCCTTTGTCAATCAGCGCCAATGAGAAGGTCAATACGATAGCCAAGGCTGTGACAGCGAGCATCTTATGCTTAATCCACTGCATTTATCATCCCTCTTTCGAACCCTATTATATGAATATCATATAGCTAATCAGAGTTTTTGGCGAATTATGTAAGCCTGGTATCGTGTTTATACTAAATTTTAAGAGAAAGTAAGCGAATTTCGACGGTCCATGTCTAGGTAAAATTATCAAAATGAAAATTATAATAATCAACTCTTTTTTACACTTTCCAATTATTTGCAAATTTTATTCACACAAGCTTCACAAATGCGTTTATAATCAGAGCAAGTTTTCAAATTAATTTAATACTTGATAGTCTGTAAGCGATTGCAAGGCTTATCCAACCTGTTTCCAACTTCCATCACGACACTCTCATCCAATTGGCCGAATCTCTATTTTGCAGGTAAGATCCAAAGTTCGACAGCGAAGCATATAAGCTCTTATTTATAGAGTTTATATATAAATTTTTCAGGTTTGGAAAGGAGAGATCGTCAGCATAGTATCTCACAGGCAAGGCATCTTGTGTTTACCTGAAAGGAGGAATCAAGTTCTACATCTGCCCGGTTTTGTAATAGGATACACAGCTACCCTTTATCAATGCCACATTCATTTCTTAAAACCAAGGAGGAATTTACTAATGACATCAATCCGTTTATCCGATTCAAAAGCCGCAAAACTGCTCGCCGTTGGCGGAATCATGATACTTGCTGCAATTCTTATGATCATCCTGGCTCAAAAGGCGTCTGCTCACGGTTATATTGATAACAGCCGTGCAGCGCTTTGTAAAAGTGGACAAAACACCGACTGTGGTGCGGTTATTTATGAACCTCAGAGCCTGGAAGCCCCTAAAGGATTCCCAGCTGCAGGACCTGCTGACGGTAAGCTTGCTAGTGCCGGCGGCATTTTTCCGAAATTGGATGAGCAATCCGCTACACGCTGGACTAAAGTGAATATGTCTCCTGGACAAAATACATTCACATGGAAGATCAGTGCTAATCATGCAACTACAAGCTGGAAGTACTATATTACGAAGGCTAACTGGAATCCAAATGCTCCGCTTTCCCGTGATTCCTTCGATCTTACTCCGTTCTGCTCTGTTAACTATGGCGGTGTAAAACCTCCTTCAACCTACTCCGATACTTGTAATGTTCCACAAAGAACTGGCTACCACGTAATCCTTGCAGTATGGGAGATTGCGGATACGGCAAATGCATTCTACAACGTTATTGATGTAAACTTCAGCGGTAATGGCGGTACCCCTATCCCAGGTGATACTCAAGCTCCGACAGCTCCAACTGCACTTGCGGCTTCCGGTACAACAGCTACATCCACATCTTTATCATGGAACGCAGCCTCCGATAATGTTGGTGTAACAGGATACAATATTTACAATGGCAGCACGCTCGTTACTACCGTTTCCGGCTCAACCCTGAACTACACTGTTACCGGCTTAACAGCAAACACAGCTTATACCTTTACCGTAAAAGCTGCAGATGCTGCAGGCAATCTGTCCAGTGCAAGCAATGCTGTTAGTGTAACAACCTCCTCTGGCGGCGGTTCTACTACTTATCCGGCATGGAATGCATCAACAGTCTATGTTGGTGGCAGCAAAGTATCACATAACGGTGTTAATTATGAAGCCAGATGGTGGACACAAGGTCAAACTCCAAGTGCAACATCCGATGTATGGAAAGTAATTCAATAATAATTTTAACCTGATACCTGTTCCTGCTCTTTGGAAGCTAGTATAAATATATTCTTCAACTGATCTTTTAGACTAGAAGATTCAAAGATAAACAAAGATCCCTTTGAGTAAGAACCAAGCTCTGAAAGAGCATCAGGTTTTTCTCAAAGGGATTTTTATTCAGACCAACTCTAGCATTCTCCACAACCTGCAACGGGAACACGGGTCATCCGGCTAAAAACGTTCCGCTTTATGCTAAACTAATGATAGTTTATCTGTTGTACCCTATCAAAGGAGTGATCCCATGACCCGGTATATCGATCATTACATACGTAATGAAGCAGAACGCGATCGTTTGGATAGAGTTGGAGTGCTGACAGAGCTTTTTAATAAAAGAGCTGCGAATTATGATCGGGAAGGAAGCTTTCCCTTTGAAAACTTCGAGGATCTTCGCGAAATAGGCTACTTAAAATGGACTGTTCCACAGGAATATGGCGGTGATGAGATTTCACTGTATGAGATGGTGCAGGTACAGGAGCGCCTGGCTTACGGTGATGGCTCTACTGCTTTGGCTGCAGGCTGGCATCTGGGACAAATCCTCCATCTGAGAATAAGCCGCAAGTGGCCGGAGAAGCTGTTCGCTGACTTATGCCATGATATCGTTCAACATGGTGCTATGATGAACGTATTTGCCAGCGAAGCAGGTACAGGAAGTCCCAGCCGGGGCGGAAGACCCGAAACAACTGCTGTAAGAACCGAAGGAGGATGGCTTATATCGGGTCGAAAAACCTTCAGCACCCTGGCCCCTATTCTCGATCGGTTCGTTGTGACCGCTCATGTGGTCGAAGAAGATACCGTCAGCGAATTTCTGATCCAGCGAAGCGAACAAACCACCATTGACGAAACTTGGAACACCTTGGGCATGCGCGGAACGGGAAGCCATGATGTGATATTAAACAAGGCCTTTGCTGCAGATCATGCCCGCATTACCGGTAAGGGAAATGATGATGGCGGCGGATGGCTTCTTCACATACCGGCTTGTTATATGGGCATCGCACTGGCTGCCAGAGACTATGCCCTGAATTTTGCCAAAACGTATAAACCAGGCAGCATCCAAGGCTCGATTGCCACACTTCCGACAGTTCAGCAATCCATCGGCAAGATGGAGGCAGAGCTTCGAACCGCACGATCCGTTCTGTACGAGGCTGCCGAGCTCTGGGATCAGGACCCTTCTTCCCGGCAAAATATGCGTGCTCAGCTCGGACTCGCCAAATATGTCGTTACCAATAACGCGATATCGATCGTTGACCAGGCTATGCGTATTGTAGGCGCAGCAAGCTTATCTAAAGAGCGGCCGCTTGAGCGCTATTATCGTGACATTCGAGCTGGACTGCATAACCCTCCGATGGATAACAACGTAATGAATCAACTCGCGGCTGAAGCGTTGGGAGAGGAATAGTTACAAAGGGACGACTGCTGTTCTCTAATCATCTCAAAGGATTCCCCAGGACATCATAAAAAAGCCCTTGCTGAGCAAGGGCTTTTAGAGCTTCTACATCTGTTCCCAGAATGCATCAAAGACCGCCGAATCCACTTGAAAGAATACACTTGCAATACCATAACTTACGTAATTTCCGTCTTTAAACAATCGCAATTGAACCTCCGTATGATCCTGGAGTTTTAAATAAAGAAACTTCTGATTCTCGGGCGCTGTTTCATATATTCCCGCCTCATACAACTTGTCTCCTGCTACAGGTTTAGCTTCATATAGCGCAGAAATAAATTGCTGTAATCCCTGATCAGCTTGAAGCTCCTTAAATTTCATTTCACTATTGTTCCAGCTGTTAAAATCCTGCCACTTCACCGACTCGACATGGTCCTTCAAATTGAGCTTGCCGATTAAATCTTCGCCTTTGGTAATTGTAATTCCGTTCAGGTGTTCGTACAATTCGGCATATATTTGCCCATCAATTTCGAGATATGACATGATTCTAAAGTCTGGATCGTATCCCTTTACTGAGAAAACATCCATCTCGCCAATCGTGGAGGCCATTTCTGTATAATCAGACGCTGAACTCCATTCATCAATCCCTGACGTCGTTCGTCCAAGCTGATCTCCTCTCAGCTGCTTTGCGATTTCAGGTGTTATGGAAGTGCTCGTTTGTGTGTAGACATTGCCCTTATAAACAATTAATCCAATCATATCCGCACTCACATTGGATTCTTTCGGTAATTCAATCTTGGGTATGGTCACCGATTGAGGATCATCGATTTTATTTACGTTAGGGCTTAGACCCGGATCCACTGAAGTAACCATTGTCTGACTCTTATGGTTCCAGGTTAAAGCAATAACTAACCCAAGACAAGCGATTACCGCGAGGCCAGCCGCTCTCTTTAACCATTGATTCATGCCACTTCGCCCCCTGCCCTTATTAATATTCATATTTCCACTCGCAGCTCTAAGCTTCTGAATTATCTGCTGTTCCAGTCCTTCATCCGGCTCGATCTGATCTATCAATCGCTTGTAATCCTTCCGGTTCATGCTTCATCCTCTCCTTCCAGGTCGATTCGGAGCAGCTTTCTGCCGCGATTCAAACGCATTTTCACCGCTGATTCACTGATTTGCAGAATCTCTGAAATCTCATGAATTGAATAATCCTCATAATAAAATAGATGAATCACCGTCTTATACTTGAAAGGCAATTGTAATACATGATCCATTAGCGCCCTGTCTGTAGAGGTGAATTCGAAATAATCATCGATTTGCTCCACCCTCATAACGCGTCTGCGCCATATACTTCCCTGCATATTTTTGCAGTGGTTCGTTATGACCCTTATCAACCATGCTTTTTGATGCTCCTGATCACTGAACTCAGGGGCTTTATAGAACAGCTTGATAAATGTTTCCTGAATGGCTTCTTCCGCATCTTCTTTATTTCCAAGATGAATCATCGCTATTTTATACAGCATACTGCCGTAGGTTTGATAGGCGTCTGCTAATTCTCCGCCCGGCCGGAGCGAATCGATCTGCATGATGTTCTGACCTCCTTTTATCTCTAACACAATTATGGACGGTAAAAGGTCACATTTAGTTTAAGATTTTTTTGCGAAATATTGCTTTAAAAAATAATACAAAACAAAAAAAACACGCCATAAATGACGTGTTTCATTGCAGGCAGCACTTACTTCTCCATATTGCCTAATACTGCACCTTTTTCAAAAAATCGTTCGATTTTCTTTTCAACCATTGGATCTGGGATTAACGGCGGTGCTTGATGAGGCTTCGTGCGGGCATCAAGGATGACATTATCGCAGCCCCAGTGCTTGTGCTCATAGCTGCTGTTCACGCCATAAATATCATGTGACGGATTGCTTCGTGTGAAGGCAGCCCACAGGAAGTTGTTCAGCGTGTCGCTCATGAATGAACTGTCATCACATACGATCAGCATCGGGCAGGAATCCAGCTTGCCTCTTGCCTGTATCGCATCACTAAGCCCTTTCATATGCTGCTTCTCTTCCTCATAGCTTGTAAAGCTCGGTCCCTGAATTGCCACTACACCTGGCATCACCAGACGTGGGTTCTCAAAGCCTGGAATATCCTTCAGGATATCCGGAACCTCACGGCATAGCTCCCTCTTCTTCTCCCCTACCGCTGCAAAAATAACTTTACTGCCGGTATTTAAGCCAGTTCCCGAATAATCAAGCGTATCGATTGTTGTATTCGTCTGGAAGTGCAGGTCGCGCTGCAAGTCGATTCGCTCCAGAATGTAGGTTAGATACTCTTCAATTCGGTACGTGCTGATCGGCTGCTTTTCTTCCGCGGTAATGAACAGATATTTTGCCAGACTAAGCTGGCCTGTACCCAATATCCGATTCGCAAGCGTGAGAATTTCAGCCGGCTGCTTAACTTGCTGATAAGGGGTGTAACGCTCACTGCCGATTGCAAACAGCAATGGATGTACGCCTGCGGCATCGACCGCATGCACTTCCTTAACGCCCGGGATCTCCTTACGGATCGCTCCCCCTGTAAGCTCATGAATCAATTCACCGAACGATGTATCCTCCTGCGGCGGACGTCCCACAACAGTAAAAGGAAGAATGGCATTCTGCTTAGCGTAAACTTTATGCACTCTCATCACCGGGAACGGGTGTGTTAAGCTGTAATAGCCAAGGTGGTCCCCGAAAGGCCCTTCCGGCTTGGTCTCTCCAGGATGAATTTCGCCTGTAATCACAAAATCCGCATCAAGGCTTATACAATACCCGTCTACATAGCTGTATCTGAAATGTCGCCCGGCAAGCAGCCCGGCAAAAGTGAGCTCACTCATCCCTTCAGGCAGGGGCATGATGGCCGAAAGCGTATGAGCGGGCGGACCTCCGATAAACACACTGACTTTCAGAGGCTGGCCTTTTTTCGTCGCTTTGTCCTGGTGAATGCCGATGCCGCGATGAATTTGGTAATGAAGCCCCACTTCCTTGTTCATTACATATTCGTTCCCGCTCAGCTGAATACGGTACATTCCCAGATTTGAATTCATAA
This sequence comes from Paenibacillus dakarensis, assembly GCF_001373415.1. Taxonomy (GTDB): domain Bacteria; phylum Bacillota; class Bacilli; order Paenibacillales; family Paenibacillaceae; genus Paenibacillus_AQ; species Paenibacillus_AQ dakarensis. Next base: position 56,409 of record NZ_CDSE01000016.1, read on the forward strand.
TGCCCGGCTTCTCCGGATCTTCCGAGTACACCTGAGGCAGGGTGACAAATGCTCCGCCGTCCTCTTTCCAGTGCTTGATCAGCGGCAGATCGGATATCTGTATCTCCTGGAAACCTGCTGGCTGATTGCCGGATTTTTTCAAAGGTAAAGCTTTGCTTCCTGAAAGCCCGGTACCGATATATTTAAATGGATTTTTAACCACTTGCATTGGATTATTACGAACAGCTATTGCATTCTGTGCTGCATTCCAAGTATCCTTGAAAATAAACTTGCTTCGCTCGATCGTACCAAACAGATTAGACACCGCCCGGTATTTCGAACCTTTCACATTCTCGAACAATAATGCTGGGCCACCAGCATCATAAACTCTCCTATGTATCGCTGCCATTTCAAGATCAGGATCAACCTCTTCATGAATACGAACCAGATGGCCGTTCTTTTCTAAATCGATAATGCATTCTTCTAGATTCCGATAGCTCATTATATTACTCCAATCCATAGAAGGTAGTGAACGCATACCACTTTCGTGAATAGTGGCTGTGTAAATCATAACACAAATAAGCACCAATTCCGATCAGGTCAAGCACACTTCCATGACATGCTTTGAAAATATGATTTCATATCAAAGGAGAATGAATGATGAGACTGCCCTACCTGTTGTCCATCCTGCTTCACCTGATTCTAACCTGGGCTCTGTCCCTGTACTTACATAAAGCAGGATTCATGCTGCTCATTCTATTTTTAATCATAGCAAGCGCTATTTACAGTGCCAGAACCGGGGGTGTGCTGCCGGATGCTGTTTTTATTATTTCCGTACTGCTAGTGGATCTAATCGTCATCGCAATCAATCTCAAGTTATTTAAAGCGCTCCAATTTTTTAAGAAAAAAAGGCCGGACCTCCGCTTTTTCCGGTACATTGTCCCCGTGGAGAATTGGTTATATACCGCTTCAAGAATCATCTTAGTGAACATTCCCCTAGCAGAATCAGTACTTAAGATGAATGACGACTCCCTACGCATACCCTGGCTTGAAGCCAAGTCCCTCATACCCGTCTGCATCCTGCTCACCATCATCATTACTTATCAGACCATCACCGTTGATCGTAACCCTGCCGAGCATAAAAAAGCACATAACCCCCGTGTCAAATGATCCTCTGGGATTATGTGCTTGCTACCGTGCTTAGACATCAGCAAAATCAATAGAATAGCTTTTTCCTGCTTCCGTATCTAAAATGATCTGTTGTCCTGAATAGGAAACACAGCATTTTACACCATTCAGGGACAGGATTCTACACTGTTTCAGCTTCCCCTGTTCCCACTCCATATCCACTTCAAAACCGCCGCGAGCCCTGAGACCTGTAACCGAACCTTGTTCCCATGACCTTGGCAGTGCAGGGAGCAGATCGAGCACCCCACTGTGACTATGAAGCAGCATTTCTGCAATCCCGGCGGTCCCGCCAAAGTTCCCGTCAATTTGGAATGGAGGATGATGATCAAACAGGTTAGGCAGTGTCGAATGTTCCAGCAGCTGTTCAAGATTGAACAGCGCCTTCTCACCATCCTTTAATCGGGACCAGAAATTAATAATCCAGGCTCGGCTCCAGCCCGTATGTCCGCCGCCATGCTGCAGGCGATATTCCAGTGTTTTGCGCGCTGCCTCCATCTTATCCGGTGTGGAACTATAGGTGTACTGTTCCCCAGGGTAGAGTGCAAACAAGTGAGAGATATGACGGTGTCCCGGTTCTGCCTCCTCCAGCGGATCACACCATTCCAGAAGGCGTCCATCCGGTCCAATGTTCGGCAGGGCCAGTTCCGTAAGCACATCTGCCACCTGCTGTGTGAAATTATCCTGTATTCTCAAGACATTAGCTGCTTCCACTACACAGTTGAACACATCCCATATGATCTGCTGATCCATCGCAGGCGCCATGCATAATGAAGCCGTGTTGCCAGCAGGTGTTATATAAGTATTTTCCGGTGAAATCGATGGACCTGAAATCCACTGGCCTGTCTCCGGATGTCTTACCAACCAATCCAGGAAAAAAATCGCTGCTTCTTTCAGAATAGGATAGGCACGGTCAACCAGGAATTCAAGGTCTCCGGTGAAGCGATAATATTCCATGAAGTCACGTACACTCCATCCTGCTCCCATCGGCCACATACCGTAATTCACCTTTCCAAGCGGAGCCGTAAACAACCATGCATCTGTCGTATAATGGGCAACGAAACCTCTGCAATCGTACACTTCACGCGCTGTCTTCCGTCCGTTATCCACCAGTCCCTCAATTAAATCAAAGTATGGCAGATGACACTCAGACAGGTTTGTGACTTGAGCAGGCCAATAATTCATTTGTATATTAATATTGATATGATAATCGCAATCCCATGCCGCTTCCATCCACGGATTCCAAATTCCTTGAAGATTTGCGGGCATTTGGCCCGGCCGGCTGGAGGAAATGAGCAAATATCTCCCATATTGAAAGTATAGCGCCATCAGATCCTGACTTTTGCTTCCCTTCCGGAATGCTTCCAGTCTGCGATCCGTCGGTAAAGAATCAACGGAAGACGGCTCTTCATCCTTGCTTCCTAATCGGAGGCTTACACGATGAAATAAACGTTGATGCTCCTGAATATGATCTTTCTTTAATTCCGCGTAAGTCTTGTTCATCGCCTTCTCGAGATCCTCTTCACACCGCTTGATTAAATTATGCTTCAGCCGCTCCCCCGGATTTCCAAATTGATAATCCGTTCGAACAGCCAAATACAACGTGAAGGCATCCGTACCGCTGATGATAAGGGATCTCCCCTCTTGCCTGATATGCCCTTTGCCGGCCTCCGCCTTTAATATTCCGGTAAATTTGACACCGGGATGGGTAACACCGTGTGCCGCCTGACCTGTAAGCAGCAGGCTATCCATTTCGTGAGTCGATACACTCGCATCCGCTTCTCGTGTTAACTCTACACGTGCATGAATTTCTTCTTTACCAACGGTATGGTATTGTATCACCAGCACCTGATCAACTGCGCTAATGAATGCTTCACGATGATAAGGA
>NZ_CDSE01000017.1 GCF_001373415.1 Paenibacillus dakarensis
TAACCTAATGATGTTAATTCGTTCCCCTCCTTGTCAGTTCCAATCGGATCATGAAGTGAAACGTCCTTGCGAGTCTTCTTCAAGCTTCGAAGGTGCATTAATATTTCATTTTCAATACAACGGGCCGCAAATGTCGCCAGCTTTGTGCCTTTATTCGGGCGAAAGCTCTCAATTGCCTTAATCAGACCGATGGTTCCGATCGATATCAAATCCTCCAGATCCTCGCCGGTATTGTCAAATTTCTTCACAATGTGAGCTACCAATCTCAGATTGTGCTCAATGAGCTTATTGCGGGAGTTCGGATCGCCTTCCGCCATTAGCTCCAGGTGCTTTGACTCCTCTTCTTCCGTCAGAGGCTGGGGAAAAGCATTATTTTTCACATACGACACAAGCAGACTGAGCTCTTTAATGAACAAAGCAATAGCGGTAAACAGTCCAGGCACTGGGGACACCTCCTGCGAATTTCAATGCAACCGGCCTTTTATCGCGCTCGGTTCTGATCAACTTATTGTATGTAGGCAAAGGCCCAGAAGTGCATGTACGCGGAAAACTGCCTTCCATTTGTATCGCGATTCAGATTGTACAGTTGAAATTCTGAATAAGTATTCAAGCAGCAATTCTTCTGATTGGCCTATACATGCAAAAAAAAAGGAATGAGCAAAATGCTCATTCCTTTTTTTGTCTCTGCGAATTACTCTACAGGCAATTAGCAGAATAATTAATATATTGTTTCTAAAAACCTACACCAGACTACGCTTCGCTACCAAAATCTCATACGCTGTTGCCGTCCATTCGCCCTTCAGGTTTACATCCCGGGTAAGTGGTGACCAACCCGCTCCTAAAGCGGGAATAACCTTAGAGTCTGGCGTGAAATTCTGAACAAAAAGATATTGCTCTTGTGCATTTGCCCGTGATGTCACATATACTCCTTTAGGCATGTTCACATCTAATGCACGCTTTAAAGAGAGCTGCTGAATAAGGTCATGGTACAGGTCATCGTAAAATTTTTGTTCGAAATGACTGCCAATATAATACGCTTGACCTAAACCATAAGCGTTTCGAGTCACTACAGGATTTCCAGCATAAAAATCATCGGTATATATTATTAAAGCTTCCGCACCTTGCAGATGAATCTGGTCACACAGCTTTGAACAAGAATACTCACCTGTTAATGCTTGACCCTCCAGTTGTCCAACAACCCGTCCGCGGTTATGCTCATGGTCATATAAGCCATCGATCTCTTCACTGATAACGCCTGCGACATCCGTTAACTGATGCGGCATATCTCCTAAGTGAACAAGGTCGTTCTCATTCACAATACCGCTCCAGTATGTCATCACAAGCGTACCGCCCTGCTCTACAAAATGGCGCATCTTCTGCTCAAAACCGGCTCTCTGCATATACAACATCGGAGCAATGACAAGCTTATAGCTGCTTATTTCACATTCCATATCCACAAAATCAACAGTAATCCCTTGCTCTATTAAAGAGCGATAATGAGCTTGAACTTCTTCCTTATACTCCATGCCGATGTTTCGAGGTCCCTGTGAATCTTCAATAGCCCACTTGTTCTCCCAGTCGTACACAACAGCAGCTTCAGCATTCATTTCCGTACCGGCAACACCCGACATTTCTGCCAAGAGACTTCCAAGCTGGCTTACTTCCCGGAATACACGCGTATTTGGGCTTCCGTCATGAGAGACAACTGCGCCGTGGAACTTCTCGCTTGAACCGCGGCTTTTCCGCCACTGAAAATACTGTACGGAATTCGAGCCGTGTGCAACAGCCTGCATGGAAGAGAGGATATGCATCCCCGGCTTCTTAAGCTTCGATACGCTCTGCCAGTTGGTGCTGCTTGGAGAGCTCTCCATTAGTAAAAATGGCTGGCGTTTAATGGAACGCATCATGTCATGCCACATCGCAGTGTCTATCGCAATATCGATATCATCTTTCTTGTGCCATGTCGGGTAGTTATCCCAAGAAACAATGTCTATGAAATCCTTAAACTTAAAGTAGTTCAACCCGTTGAAATAATACATAAAATTCGTCGTTACCGGAATTTCCGGATTGTTCACCTTTACTGCGGAAATTTCATGCTGCATGAAATTCAGTGTCTGGTCGGTTACAAATCGCTTCCAGTCAAGATTCATGCCATGCGTAGCATTTTCCCCATGCGGCGCCGGTGATTCGATTTGCGACCAGTCCGTATACTTATGACTCCAGAACGTAGTCCACCACTGCTCATTCAAATGTTCTATCGTCCCGTATTTCTGCTGAAGCCATACGCGGAAAGCATCCTGACAATATTCACAATGGCACTCTCCGCCATACTCATTGGAGATATGCCAGAGCTTGACGGCAGGATGATTGCCGTAACGGGCTGCCAACTGACCGTTCAGATTTTTTATTTTTTCCCGGTATACAGGAGACGTATAGCAATGATTATGCCGTGCACCATACAGATTCCGCTGTCGGTTAGGGCCTGTTCTCAGCACTTCCGGATATTTCTGTGCCAGCCAGACCGGGCGTGCGCCGGATGGGGTCGCTAAAAAGATGGAGATTCCATTCGTATGAAGACGATGAATCACATGATCCATCCATCCCCACTGATATTTCCCTTCTTCCGGCTCCAAAGCAGCCCAAGAGAAAATACCAACCGACATCACATTGCAGCCAGCCTGTAGCATCAGCTGGATATCCTGCTCTAATACCTCGGGATCATGCAGCCACTGTTCCGGATTATAGTCCGCACCATGCAGCAGCCGATCCGTAAATCCTGTTCCCATACCAATCACCTCGCCTTAATTACTTCACAGAACCGAGCATCCCTTGAACAAATTGCTTTTGCAGTAAGAAAAAGATTAATACAGACGGTAATGTCGTAATGACGATGGCAACCATAATAATGCCATAATCCGGATTATACGATGACGCCAGGGATGAAACAACAAGCGGCAGCGTCTTTTTGTCTTGAGTTTGCAAAGCAATCAAAGGCCACAGGAAGCTGTTCCAATAGTTCATGAATGTAATAATGGCTGCCGCCGCGAAGGTCGGCTTCATCGTTGGCATGTAAATTCGGGTGAATATTTTCCACTCACTTAGCCCGTCCACCCGGCCTGCCTGCAGCAGTTCACGCGGAAACGATTTCGTATTTTGAAGGAAAAAGAAAATCATGAACGCCGTTGTAATCGAAGGCAAAATCACAGCTGTCGGCGTGTTCAACAGTCCCATACCGCTAAACATCCGGAAAAGTGGAATCATAACCGCTGCAAACGGCATCATCATGGACAGCATAAGCAACCCGAACAGACGGCTCTTACCTCTGGATTGGTAAATTTCAAAGCCGTACCCGGCCATAGAGCTGAGTATCAGCGTCCCGATCGTCCCCACAATAGCAATAACGGTAGAATTCATAAATGCGGAACCGAGGCTCGTCATGTCCAGCAACCTGTGAACATTGTCCATAAACATCGAACCGAAACCAAACTTACCTTTCAATATATCCGACGAGCTGTTCGTCATCCCCATGATCATCCACAGGAAAGGAAAAAGAGATAAAAAGGATGCCGTGAGCAGGAACAAATGAACACCTGCTGAAGTAAGCTTTCTCATCGTTTCTCCCCTCCTACTTTTAGCTGGATCAGCGCAAGGACGGCAACCATAAATACGATGGCATAGGATACCGTAGCTGCATATCCAAAGTTCGGTGTGTAAACGAAGGACAGGTTATAGATGTACTGAGAGATCGTCATCGTTGAATTGCCCGGTCCGCCGTTCGTGATGTTCACCACTTCATCGAACAATTGCAGTGTTCCGTTCGTCGAAATAATCGCTGTGAATAAAAGGATCGGTTTTAACATCGGTATCGTAATACTGAAAAATTGACGTGGTTTGGACGCTCCATCAATAGAAGCAGCTTCGTAAATACTCGGGTCAATATTTTGCATGGCCGACAAGTAAAAGATCATATTATAACCTGTCCAGCGCCATGTAATCGCAACAATAATGACTACACGCGCCCAGACTGGATCCATCAGCCATGCCACAGGCTCTTGAATCATATGGACCGACAAAAGCATCTTGTTCAAAATACCATCCACGGCAAAAATACTCTTGAATAAAACCGCATAGGATACGAGCGATGTGACGCAAGGTAAGAATATTGCCGTCCGGTAAAAGCCTTTAAAGCGGAGCTGCGGATTGTTTAGCAAATGTGCGATGACCATGCCAAGCATAAGCATGATAGGGACTTGGACTACAAGATACAGCAGTGTATTCAATACAGCCTGTTTAAACATCGGGTCTGAAAATAAGCGTACATAATTGTCAATGCCTACATAGTGATAAACGGTACCTTTACCCGATTGAAAGGACAGCAATAGTGATTGAAACATCGGATAGAAGCTGAATAACAGAATGAGTGCTGATGGAATGGCGATAAATTGCCATCCCATCAGCGATGATTTATTCCACTTTCGTTCCATGGATTACCACCTGCTAACTATTTATTTATTGCACCTGTTGTTCGAATAATTTCTGAATGTTAGCCAAGCTTTGTGTCAGATCTGCTCCCTGAAGGATATTGGGGAGTTCGTTCTTCAGGGCGTCTTTGGACTCTTGGGTGTACATACCAAGTGTAATACCCGGCACTTCGGTGGACCATTTGGTGAAATCCTGATAAATCGCTTGTCCACCGAAGAATTCCGACTTCTGGCCGTATACTTCACTGGAGAACGAAGGAATATAAGAACCTACACCGCCGTTTTCTTTCAGGAAGCGCTCATAGAACTCACTGCTGCCGCCAATGGTCTTTGCCAGAAAATCGATAGCTTGGTCTTTATTTGCACTGTTGTCCAATACAAACCAGCTTGAACCGCCTTCATTGGATGCATTGACGCCGCCTTCCACTTCGAGTCTAGGGATCGGTGCAACTTTCCATTTTCCGCTTTGATCCTTGGCATCCATAATGGAAGAGACTTGCCATACTCCGGATACTACCGTCGCAACATCCCCCGCGTTAAAACTGCCGACGAACTCACTCCAGCCTGTTACCGGCTTAGCAATGCCGGAATCAGCGATTGCTTTATAAACACGAAGCGTTTCTGTCATGGCAGGATTGTTAACGAAGTTGCCTTTATTGTCCGGTGTAATGTACCAGGAGCCGGCGGATTGCAAAAGAATAGAGGTTAAAGCCTCATCATTCGGATTGATCGTAGCCATGTACTTGCCTGTCTTCTCTTTTACAACTTTTCCGATTTCAATATATTGATCCCAAGTAATGTTCTCTAAATCTTTTTCCGTAAAGCCGGCTTGCTCCAAATAATCCGACCGATAGAACATCCCGGTTACCCCGATATCAAACGGAACACCATAAATTTTATTATCAATGCGGAGTGCATCCACTTTATATGGAGAGAACTGAGTGAAATCTACTTTGTCTGTAAAATCAGCAAATGTATTCGGATACGCTGTCACATATTTCTGAATGTTCGGATCGTTGACTAGAATAATATCAGGAAGTCCCTCTTTCACTCCGGCTGCCAGATTGGTATTTAGTTTTTGCTCCAAATCCGCTTTTGCCATATCAACCACTTCCAGCTCAAAGTCTGGATGGTCCTTCTTGTACAGCTCTTCAGCAATTTTTAAAGCGGCGCCATTAAATGACGGGTCCCACGCCCATGCCACAACTTTATTCTTCGACCCCTCGCTCTGTTTCGAGCCTCCCTCTTTACTGGAATCCGAGCCAGATGACCCGCATGCCGCCAAAAGCGAAGCAGTCATAGTAACGAGCAGCAATACGGATAAGAACTTTATCTTCATGCGATATAACCCCCTGTTTTATTGTTGCAAGCGTTTTCCCTTTTGCATCTTTATTGTAAGAAATCAGCGATTAGCCTGTATAAGCTTTATTCTCTTTTCTTTAGTATAAATTATGGATTGTTATTACAATGAAAACGCTTCAATAGTAAAAATTTCGGATCCTAGTATTTATTATTGTAGATTTTTGACATCACATCTGATTCATATGCAAGATTTTTAGATTAGTATATGATGAAGAAAATAGACTTTACTGCGAGGTGTCACACATCATGAATGAAAGCTCAACAGTTTACCGCGTAATGATTGTGGATGATGAAAGCATCTTGCGGACAGGAATTAAACATTTATGCAATTGGAACGAATTCGGAATTGAGATTGTAGCAGAGGCTTCCAACGGTCAAGAAGCACTAGAGATCATGGACAAAGCCCAACCTCACGTTGTCATTACTGATATTGTCATGCCCGTCATGGATGGTGTTGAACTCACTAAAATGATGCGTAAACATTATCCTGATATAAAAGTACTGGTACTCAGCAGCTATAGCGAGTTCGACTACGTTCGAGAAGTATTTAAATATGGTGTCACCGACTATTTACTCAAACCGAAAGTTTCTGCAGCAGATTTAACTTCCTTAATACAGTCTCTTTGCAGCGAGATATCACCTGTTCAGTTCGAAGCACAGACTGAAGAGCCTGATTTTGCATTAAAACTCGGGCATTTACTCAGCTCAGACGTGTATCTTGATCATGACGGGGATTACGACTGGGAGGAATTGAAGGAGTATTTCCCCTTCACTCGTTTTCGAATGGCGGCAGCCAGCATAAGTATCCTTCTAACCAAAACCAACTGGACTCAAGCCCGGATTGAGCAGGTTATGATTGACCTCGCCCAGGAGCACCTCGGCTCTTTAAAGTATTCCTGTGTTTTTCTGAAAAATGAATGTCTTCTGCTGGTCAACTATGACTACAATCAAGCTGAGGAAGTACAGAGCCGTATCCATCTCTTTGCAAACCACGCAATGATATCGCTTTCATACATCAAATTTGTAGTTTCAGATGAATTTAGAAACATATCCCGAATTCAGATGGAATATAAACACCTAACGGATTTGTTCGGCAAGCTCTTATATTTCCCTGGCAGACACTGCGTCCTTGCAGGTGAAATCAATCGTGAAAGTGATTCAATCGATTTTGACCAAGGAAAATTCACCTCAGCGCTCCGGTCACATGCTATTGATGATGCTGTAGCTCAAACCCAAGCTTTTTTTGCTCAATTAAGATCCACGCAAGCTTATGATGAGTACAGTCTAAAACGTTTGTGTCAAAACATAATTTACTACGCCTTAAGCACGCTGGAACAGATGAAATATCCATTATCAAGCCTAAGCACATCCAAGCTCAAGCTCTTTAAAACCATTGACCTGGCATTTGATTTGGACGAATTAGAAAATGTTCAGCTGCAATTTTTGGACGAGCTAAGAGCATTATCTAATTATACAGATCCGCAATCAGTCGTTCTTCATCAGATTTATGAATATGTGAACCAGAATTACGCCCAGGAGCTTTCACTTAAAGATCTTGCGAACAAGTTTCATATGAATTACAGCTATCTGTCCTCCTATTTCAAGCAGCATACAAATGAAAACATAACAATGTATATCAATCGGGTACGAACTGATAAAGCCAAAGAGCTGCTTCATAACCATGATTTGTCGGTCTCCCAGATCAGTCAATTAACCGGTTTCTCGGATCATAATTATTTTTCAAAAGTGTTCAAAAAAATGACCGGCATGACTCCTGTTGAATACCGAAATCACATCCCACAATAAAGTCAGGTGAAATTCATGCTGCGTAAGAATAGTATCTTCATCAAAATCCTCATGCTGATGGTGTCCAGCATTATTATCATCTCTATATTATTGATGCTCGCCTCCTCCTACATTTCGGAACGAATCTTGCTGGAGCAGGTTGTACGAAGCGCATCCGCGAATATGAATCTGATGAAGAATGATTTGCTGGACTATAACGGCCAGGTTGTTAATACCATGCTGCAGGTCAACCGAAGCTCGGAGTTTAAAGATTACATTACCAAGCCAACAAACACGTCCCTGGAAGAAATCAAGCTTGTCATTGCACTCGGAAGATATATGGATCTTTACAAGGATTATCTTAGTCCGGAAAACTCCCATATCATTGTATCTGGCATTCCCGGTGAAGGGGGGCGCCATTATTCAAGCAACTCCCTGAAATGGGACAAGGTCCCTCAAGATTTCATATCTAAGTTCATGAGCGAGGACGGACAATTCCAGAATCGGATTCAGTACTACAGCAGTCTCGATCTATTCTCCGAATCGGTCCCCTACGATAATTACCTGTTTGCCGTCAAACCGTTAATTGAATCCAGCAGCAATCGTATGTACGGTTATGTTGCCGTCATCATGGATGAACTAAATATATACCGAAAATATAAACCTTATATATCAGACGGAATTCATATCTCACTCATTGCCTCAGACGGTAGCGTGCTATCCAGCAGCATCAAAGAACAGATAAGCATGAAAGATACAGAGCTGCTTGCTGTAGCGGAAAACTCTTCAAAAGAACAGAATGGAATATGGTCCGATATGGGAAATAAAAAAACCTATATTTCTTATTTTTTGCCGGAGTACAACGCCTACCTCGTTGAAGAGATTGATCAACATACAGCTTTTGCTCCACTTTACAAAATTTCATCTGACATCATGAAGGTTGTTCCCTTCATCCTGATCATCAGTATGCTGTTCGTTTATTCCCTCAGCAGGCGGATAACACGCCCGCTTTACAAGCTGGTCAAGACGATGCAAGCCTCTACCGGAAATAATTTGAAATATCAGCCTCTTCAAGAAGGAGCCAGTTATGAAACCAACGTGTTAACAAAGGCCTACAATCGATTCATTAAAGTCATTGATCAATATACAGAAAAGCTTGTATTCGAGCAGCAAGAACGCCGAAAAGCGGATTTGAATGCGCTGCAGATGCAGATTAATCCCCATTTTCTATACAACACACTGAGCTCTATTAAGTACCTGGCCAAAATGAACCGGATCGACCAAGTAGACGAGACAATAAACAGTCTGATCTCCATGCTGCAGAATACTATAGGTTCTACGGAAGATCGCGTAACCATTGAACAGGAAATCGAAACCCTGAAGCATTTCGTGTATATTAAGCAAATTCGTTACGGCAATGAGATTCGCGTTCATTATGAAATTGAGGAGAATTGCTTGCCGCTGCTTGTACCGAAGCTTATTCTTCAGCCATTTGTCGAGAATTCGTTCTTCCATGCTTTTGCCGGCAAGTCCAGCGGAAATATTCATATTTTTATCCGCAGACAGGAAGACCTTCTGATTATTGAGATCATTGATGATGGTGTCGGTATGGCCGCAGTGGAGGATCAAATGAGGGAGCAAAAGAAACGCCACCATTTATCAGGAATAGGCATCAGTAACGTACACAGCCGAATCCAGTTATTGTTCGGATCATCTTATGGGGTTCAGATTGAAAGTGAACCGGGTTACGGGACAAGCGTCCGAATTAGTCTTCCTTTACTGGAGCGACAGGGGTTGGAGGATTCTCGGCTCCCCTCACATTAACGCATCGAACCTTAATTTGCATTCATATCGAATTTAAAAAGAGCATCGTTTTACCATAAATGGTCACCTGCCTACCGTTCATATCAAGCCTTTGAGCTTTTACAATGAGGATGAGTTCATAAGTTCCCATCTGGATACTGAGCTTAGATTTGATTAAAGAAGGACAACTTTGTCTTATTTCAGCTGCAGAGGAGGGTTTGATCAATGGTTAAGGAGTGGCATGCAGACGTCGTTATTATCGGAGGCGGCACAGGAGGAACCGCAGCTGCTCTCGCGGCTGCCAAATCAGGAAAGAACGTCATTATGACCGAAGAGACGGAATGGATCGGCGGTCAGCTAACAAGTCAGGCCGTACCGCCAGACGAGCATCCCTGGATCGAGTCGTTTGGCTGTACGCGGAGTTATCGTGAGTTTCGACAGGGTGTGAGGCAATATTACACTCGAAATTTCCCTTTAACCGCCGAATCCAGAGCGAATACCCGCCTGAACCCTGGAAGCGGAATCGTTAGTCGACTGTGTCATGAGCCCCGCGCAGCTCTGGCTGTGCTGAATGACATGCTGGCCCCATATATTCACAGTGGACGAATAAAGATCATATATGGATATGTACTCGAAGAGGCCGAGGTCGAAGGCGATCAGATCATCAGCGTAACTGTCAAAAACATTAGCCATCATCAGCGGATTGTATTACAAGCTCCCTTCTTCCTCGATGCTACGGAATGTGGTGATCTTCTTCCAGCAGCAGGCATTGAATACGTTACGGGTGCAGAATCGAAGGCTCAGACGGGAGAAGCGCATGCGGTGGATGGAGCAGCACAGCCGATGAATATGCAGGGCTTTACCTATTGTTTTGCAATGGATTACGTTCCGAATGAGAACCATACGATCGACAAGCCGGAGCAATATGAATTTTGGCGTACTTATAAGCCTGACTTCTGGCCCGATCACTTGCTGAGTTTGAGTGGAGTAAGACCTTCTACGATGGAGCCCGTAAGGTATGAGATTTTTCCCGGGACGAATAAATTCTCTTTGTTTCAGTATCGTCAAATTATAGATCCATCCCATTTTCGAAAGGGAACCTTTCAGAGTCCTGTTTCACTAGTCAATTGGCCGCAGAATGACTACTGGTTAGGTTCTGTCATTGATGTCAGTGAGGAAGAGCAGAATCGACATCTGTACGGAGCCAAACAGCTCAGTCTCTCCCTGCTCTATTGGCTGCAGACCGAGGCGCCTCGTCTGGACGGCAAGCTGGGTTATCCTGGGCTTCGGCTGCGACCTGATGTGGTTGGAACAGAGGATGGTCTTGCTAAATACCCTTACATACGTGAATCCAGACGTATTCATGCAGAATTCACGGTGCTGGAGCAGCACGTAGCAACACATGCACGTCCGGATGGGAGAGCAGAATTCTTTCATGATTCCGTGGGGATCGGCTGCTACCGCATCGACCTGCATCCGAGCACAGGTGGCAAACCTTATATCGATATTTCTTCTCTTCCCTTTCAGATTCCGCTGGGCAGCTTGATCCCCAAACGGGTAACCAACGTGCTTGCCGCATGCAAGAACATCGGAGCTACCCATATAACGAACGGCTGCTACAGACTGCATCCTGTAGAATGGAATATTGGAGAAGCGGCAGGATACTGTGTAAGCTACTGTCTGGATCGAAAGCTGGTTCCTACCGCCGTGCGAAATAATGAAACGGAGATGGCTCAATTTCAGCAGAGGCTGACTCAAGAGGGCATTGAGCTTGGTTGGCCGTCCATCCATCCCGTTTAAACTCTAGCGAATTTGTTAAATAGTCATCTCAAGATACTTTTTAAGCGCAAAAATAGCTAAAAGCTGTCCCTTCGTAGACAAATCTACGATCAGGACAGCTTTTTTGTGTGTCACTCTAAGCTATTTCTTCGCCATTACTTGTTCATGAACCCCGCTGTCTGCAGCATTCTTTTTAATACGACGGCTGCCTCTGCACGTGTTGTTGAAGCCTGGGGGTCGAATCGATCCGCTGAGCGTCCTTGCATAAGTTCATCGGTGTCCCCGGATTCACAGACCGCCGCCTGAACCTCCTGATCCATCCGGATTCCCAGGAGCTGTTCCCCCTCCATTCGAAGTTCTGGTAATGTCCAAGGACTTGCTGTTCGTCTTCATCTCATCCACATATACGTCAATGGTAACTCGATTATCACCCAGAGAGAGCGGAATCGAAGCCGTAAAATCACCATTCTTCTTCACCTTCACCGGCTTTCCATTAAATTTCACTGTAACCACTGTACCAGCTCCGAGCACTTCCACATGACCCTCTACCTTTACGCTACCTTTCGCCGTCTGTTTTCCTTCATCATCCATAAGCCCGCTTAACACGGCTGATCGAACCTGCTCTCCTGTATTATAGGCATTGGCAACAAGCTGCCTATTCGTCCGGGTTCCCGAAGGATCGAGCGTTGAAATAACGAATCCTCCTGGAGGAATCACACTGTTATTTTCTTCAGGCGAGCCCCAGCTCCAGCGTATGGCCTGATCCCGGTTAACAACATGCGTTACTTCACCGGATGCATCGACAACGACCTCAACCCCGAAACGATTCGTTCCTGTTGAATATCCGAAGGCTTCTGTCATCACATTGATGTTGCCTTCCACCCGGTTCACATTATAGAAACTTCCCTCCAAAAATTCATTCGGTTTTCCCGGCAAGCTCATCCCCAGTTGATAATCCTTCACCCATTCCCGATCCTGCAGCGCAGCCGTAACAATCGGCCAGTTGACTTGAGAAGCATCAAACAGCATCAACCCGTTGGTCGTGCTTAGTCCAGCCTGGAATACATCCCGCTGCATTGCCGGTGTCTGCACATTCGTTAACGCAATTCCCGCATACAGCGGAATTTCCCCGTTCGTTACTATATTTCCAAGTGTAATATATTTCTTAACTTCCTGGCTTGTCGTCTGATAGGCACCAATCATCAGAAAGTCTAAATACTCGATGTAACCTGTTTTGTAATAGTCCTCGGTATATACGGATTCATCCATCAGCCCAAGTCTTGGATCAAATCGGAAGTTCTCGCTGCCCCAGTTTACCCCATTTAAGAAATAAGTCTCATACCATGAACCTACATAGGAAGAAACCTGAATATTCCGGCCGGATTCAGCCTCATACGAATCGACAAGGTTCTTAACCTCTCCAAAAAAACTCTTGATCGTTCCCGATCTGAATTCCCACCAATCCTGAATGAGCGGTCCATTCACACGAACGTTATTCTCATAATAGAAAATATCATTTGGCCAGTGCTCAAGCTGCTTGCCTCTATCCGATAAGAACTGCTCAAATTTAACCCGCGTCTCATCGCTGAAATCAGCGCCTTCGTTGTCATAACGACCTCGATCGTGAACAACGCCGTCAACCTCATAATTCTTAATAATTTCTTCAAAAGTCTTCAGCTCATAATCTCTGACCTCATCATTGGATGGATTGACAAAAGCGACCAAGCCTTGCTTGGCACTTTCCCGAAGACGCTTGATCTCTCCATTGTTCTCGGCAAAATGAACGCGTTCCTCCCATTCCAGATGTTCGTCAAGAACAGCAAACTCCTGATGCGCGATCGAGCCCTCTGCAAACACATTAATTGCTGCATGAATTTTCAAGCCAAGCGCATGTCCATGGTCGATAAATTCTTGGAGAAGATCCAGATCAGGGTTCGCCCCGGCTTTTTGCGGCGCTTTAATCTCACTTACATAAGGACGCTGAGTCAGTGTACTCTTTTTATATGAAGCAAATCCTTCAACACCCTTCACATCGAAGACTATAGTGGTAACCCCGCCCTTTTGCGCTTGTTCCAAGAACTCTTTTACATGAGCTCTGCTCTGGAACTTCTTCGCGTTGGCTGCCTGATCGACCCACAGGATTACCTCTTTATCCGGAGAAAATCCGGGTCTGCTAAAAACCACAATGCTGCGTTGATCCTGCTCAATCTCATTTTTCAGCACCTTCACATCGATGTAGTTCGTTCCAGCTTCCAGAGAGCGTGCATGCGAGAAGGAACCATCTTCATCAAAAGAAACCTCTTCATCGTTAATCAGCAGCTTCGTTGCTGCCGGGTTATCCATATGTTCAATTCTGCCGCTGATAGTCGTTTGACTGTCAGTGACTGTGTACATCTTTGCATTATCCAGCTCTAACCTCGCTATAAATCCATTACCGCCCATTAAGTCTTTCACTTCAACCACTTCACCGTTCTTCCGAAGCTTAATGACATCTCCGGCTTTGAATTTTTCCGCCAAAAACCGCTTAATATCATTATTCGAGTAGCTGTTATCCTGCGCCATCATTACATATCCGCCTTCCGGTATCGAAAGCTCAGTTGGGCCAGTCCATGCCGGAGGCTTGCCATTGATAGACGGATTAATAACCGTCATCACTCGATTACTGCTATCGACTTGAACCGCCACATTATGCTGTGGAACAACGATAGATGCACCGAAATCCCCAGTAAACAAGGCGATGATATTCTCAATACCGGTCACGTTCTGATCGATATAATTCAGTCTCTTTCGCGGCCCCTCTACTCCGATTGTAATATCAAGAGGAGCAGCCTCCACCTCGATGTAATCCTCATTCTGCTCTGAATGGTCATACACAATATTCAGCGACATCGATGCCAACTCTTCCTCACCGTCCATCAGCTGCACCGTCACTTGATTCGGACCTGTATTTAAATATAAGTTCATTCGAAAGCTTCCATTAGCTATAATCGGTGCTTCCTTCTGGTTAATAAGCACTTTCATCGCCGCATTCTCCTCATAATCCTTAACATAACCATTAATCTCAATCAATGGAATCGTGACAATCGTATCCGTCGGAGTGTTCATTACCAGTTCAGGCTTCAACTCTGGTTCCTGAGATGGATCTGGAACTGGGTTAGTTTCTGCGTCCGGCTCAGAACCTGGCACTGGCTCTGTACCTGGGTTTGGCTCTGTGTTTGGCACTGTGCCGGTGTCCGGATTAGACTCTGGATTCGGAACAAGCTCAAGACCAGGCTCCATAAAGTCAACAGCGGTTACTTCCATTTCACCGCGCATCAGTTTAACCTGATCACCAACTTCATAATGAAGAATCAACCGCTCCTGATCTTCCGAATTCTCCGATGAAGCATCGTCCGCTAGAACTATATACCCTCCATCCGGGATTGTTATCTCTGCACCCGTACCCAAATCCGCCTCGGGGTCGGCGCTCGGACCAATCTTCTGCTGCACCTTCCCGGAGGCATCTACAACCAAAGCCATGTGCCGGGACGGAACGGTAACCTGTTCATCATACACACCCGCAATAACTCTTCCTTTGCTTGTAAACAATGCGAGATAATCGTTTTCCAGCGATAGTTCATTCTGATCCACATTGATATCCGTCATCACTAATCGCTGCTGTTCATCTTGAGAAACAAGAGTCACTTGATTCGATTCCTCTTCACCCCCTTGAGCCTGTACAGCGGTGCCAGGTTTCCACGAGCTCACCAGAGAGAGGATCAGAATCATACTAAGAATTAAAGCAAGTCGTCTCCGAAGATTAATATTCATTACAATACCACCCTTCATTAGTGAATAGATTTTGAAGAAAAAGCAGCTGCACATGCAACTGCTCTTCTCAGATGTCCCCTCTTTATTTGACGGTTTGATACCACTCATTGGCGGCTTTAACCATATCCGCTCCTCCCTCAGCTCTCCACTGTTCAAGGAATTTATCGTAGTTTTCCAGTGGTTCCGAGCCCGTAATGAATTTAAGTACATTGTCATCCAGCAGTGTTCTCAGTTTCAAAGTGTTCTTCGAAACAGCCTCAATCGGCGGTGCAGGTGACATTGGATCAACGACGATAATGCCCTCCGCATTTTTCTGGAATGTTTCAAAATACATCTGCAGTACAGGATCTTTACGTACACGAGCCTGCCAATACGTCGGATACATCTCTTCATCAACCCCGGTCAGGAATCCGCTGCCGTTACCCAGATCCTCGTTAAATTTCGGGAGAATCGGATAGTACTTGCCGTCTTTCACTTCATGATGAACTCCTTCTTTACCTATGGCGAGCTCTCTGAACGTATCCGGCTCCAGCTTCGCATCCAGGAACTTCATCGCTTCTTCTTTGTTTTTAGAAGCTTTTGGAATGGCGATAAACCAGCTCGTATTTGCCGTTGCACCAACTACTGCCTTGCCATCTTTACCTTTCAAATAAGGAATAATGGATACTTTCGCATCAGGAGAATTCTTCTCAAGTGCTGCAATCGTACTGCCCGCATTCCACCATGCCAGCTTGTAAACAGCCGCTTTATTGCTTGTAAACTTCTCTATCGCCTTCTGGGCGGTATTAATCGGCATCTCTGTATCCAGCAATCCTTCGGTATAGAGCTTATTCATATACGCGATGAATTCTTTCATCTCCGGAAGCTCTGCTCGATGGACCAGCTTGCCATCAACATCCTTCCAATCGGTTAAAACGCCAAAGGTCGTAGCGATGTCACCGTAAATCGAATCTTTACTTCCCGTCATCGGAATTATATTTTTCTTCTCTTTAATGGTCTTTAGCACCGTGTAAAGCTCATCTGTATTGGTAGGCACGGATAACCCCAATTCATCCAGCCAATCCTGACGGACAACCAGCTCCTCACCTACCGCTACGCCCGAACCGACTTCCGGAATCGCGTATTTCTTCCCGTCAATGGTTGCACTGCCCCAGGAGGCAGGCTTGATCGCCTTGTTGATATTGGTGCCATACGCCTCAAGCAGTTCATCTATAGGCTCCAATGCACCCGCTGTAGCAAGACTGTAAAACTGGGCGGAATTCAGCTTCATCACATCAAAATTCTCTTTATTCGCTACGAGCAGATTCAGCTTTTCATCCGCATTCTCAGCCGGAAGCATTTCATACTGGACCTCATACCCTGTCTTCTCTGTAATCAATTGACTCGTAAACTCTTTACTTGGATCAAACACGCCGTACTGCATAATCATTCGTATTTTTGGCTTAGCATCATCCGTCTTTGTCTCAGCTGGTGGAGCCTTAGTCCCCGTATCCGGCGGCTGCGGATCTGCCTTTGGAGTCGTACTGCCGCCGCAACCGGAAATGGCCAAGCTTAACCCTAATAAAATGGCGAGAATGGCTGATTTTTTTCTCATTTTTAACCCTCCTGGTAAATGAATACTTGTAAACTACCAATGACGTGTTTGAGCATCACCGCCTTTACGAAAATTACATTTCATCAACCTTTTACCGAGCCGACGAGAACGCCCTTAACGAAATATTTTTGCAAAAAAGGATAAACGAGCAGAATCGGCAAGGTGGCTAGCAGGATAGAGGATGCCTGAATCGATTGCGGCGTCGTATTAATCGCAGCATCTATATTATTTCTCAGAAAATCCCCGCTGGAAGATACGATCAGTTCTTTCAGGTACAGCTGAAGCGGCTTCAGCTCCGGATTCGTAATATAAATCATCGCTGCAAAAAAATCGTTCCAGAACGCAACGGCGAAAAACAGTGCAATGGTCGCCATAACAGGCAAAGACAGCGGCAGCATGATATGGATCAGGATTCGAATATTGCCCGCACCGTCCAGCTTGGCGGATTCCTCCAATGAGTCGGGCAGACCTTCGAAGTAATTTTTAATAATCAGCATGTTAAATACGTTCACCATCGCCGGCAAAAACAGGACACCGAGCGTATTCACTAAATTCAGGTTTTGCATCAGCAAATAGGTAGGAATCAGCCCTCCGCTGAACAGCATCGTGAAGACGAACATCAGCAGCAGCCATTTACGGCCCCGGAGCCTGACCTTGGATAACGGATAGGCTGTAAGCGTCGTCATTGTAAGACTTAGCGTGGTGCCGATGACCGTTAGGAGCAGTGAGGTTTTTAAAGAAGACAGAAACATGGAGTCTTGCAGCACATATTTATAGGTGTCAAATTGCAGCCCCACCGGGAGAAGACCCACAGTTCCAGAAACCACCGCTGCTTCGCTGCTCAGCGACTTGGCGATCAGATTTACAAATGGAATAAGCGTAGTACAGCCTATAAGGATAAAGAAAATATAATTGAATACGGCAAAGCATCGTTCTCCGACAGAGGTCTTAATCATGCTCTTTTCCTTTGTACCGTTTCCTGACTGCAAGGCATGTTGATGACTCATCATTCGCTCCTCCTCATTACCAGATTCCCCGCTGTAGATACTTTTTGCTTAATGAATTTCCAACAATGACAAGCGTGAACGAAATGACCGCCTCGAATAGACCAACTGCCGTTGTGAAGCTGTAATCCTGATTACCAAGACCCTGTCTGTAAACGTATGTCCCGATGACATCGGACACTTTATAAACGACCGGATTATACATGACAAGGATCTGTTCGGTCCCCGCTTCAAGGATGCTTCCAAGTCTCAAAATGAACATCAAAATAATAATTGGCGCAATGCCAGGGAGCGTGATA
This sequence comes from Paenibacillus dakarensis, assembly GCF_001373415.1. GTDB lineage: Bacteria > Bacillota > Bacilli > Paenibacillales > Paenibacillaceae > Paenibacillus_AQ > Paenibacillus_AQ dakarensis. Next base: position 17,918 of record NZ_CDSE01000017.1, read on the forward strand.
TGCCACAACTGCTTCCATTTACCGGCCCCGTCAATCTTTGCAGCCTCATACAGTACCGGGTCAATCGTGCTGAAAGCGGCCAAATATACAATCGTGCTCCAGCCCGTTTCCTTCCATCCTGCAGAGGTGACCAGCACACTGCGGAATACGCTGTTATCCAGAAAAAAGGCAATCGGCTCCATATGCAGCGAAACGAGCAATTTATTAACAAGCCCTCCATTGGTCGATAACAGATCAATGAACAATCCGCTTACGATGACCCAAGACAGAAAGTGTGGAAGATAAATGATCGTCTGGATCGTTCGTTTAAAGATCATTTTCCTCATTTCGTTCAGCATTAGAGCGACAATAATCGGCAGTGGAAACAGGATTATAATCTTTAGAAGGCTGATAATGACCGTGTTCTTAAACACGAGTGCAAAATCTGGAGAGGTAAACAGCTTCTCAAAATGCTTCCATCCTACCCAAGGGCTGTCCGCGAAGCCTGTAAAAATGTTAAAGTCCTTAAATGCAATCGTAATCCCATACATCGGGGTGTACTTAAAGAGCAAAATAAATAAAATTCCTGGCACAAGCAGCAGATACAAATCCCATTCCTTCCATATATCCGACCACAGACGCTGCCAATATCCGTTTTTCAAATGAGGTTTGGGGCGTTGAGTTGTTTCGGATTTCATATTACTTCCCCCTTGTTTTTTGCTTGGACTGAGCTTGATAAGTAATTCCATTTTAATTTTGAAAACGATTACAAAATAGATGAAGGCCATTGCTTTTTATGGTAATTTGTATACTTTCCCTTTTACGACTACATAAAAAAGACACCCAGTATAGCCTGATGTCACAGGCCATTCTGGATGCCTTCGTTTACGACTTGAACTCACCGGGATTCACTCCCCAGTATTTACGGAATACTTTGGTGAAATAACTGACATCACGGTATCCGACTAAACGGGCTGCATCATAAACTTTATGTCCCTCCTGCAAAACCCGTTTCGCCCTTTCCATCTTCTGCTCTAATACATACGTGGAAAAAGCTACACCCATCTCTTGCTTAAACAGTCTGCTCAAATACGAGGAATTCACATATAATCGATCTGCGACAGTATGTAATGTAATCTCCTGATCAATCTCTTGGTCAATCAGGGATAGAATTTCCTTCACCACCTGATGTGTCGTTGACTTTCGCTGCTTTCTCATATATGCCGTAATATTCTGAACGGTTCTCGTCAGCCATGACCATGTGAGCGCTCTTGTATTCAACAGCTTAATATTCTCAAAATAAACATAATCCTCATTCACAACATGCTTAATTCTCCACCCCTGCTTCATCATCATACGGGTGAACATGCTGTTCATGTACAATACAGCTTCATGAAATTCCTCTGAGGACTCTGTCAGCGACAAGCCTTCTTCCCACAACTGGGTCAATACCTCCATCGCCCGTGTTTCATCTGCCGTTTCCAATGCAATCTCCAACAGTTTCTCCATCTGGGGCATGGTCGATATATCCTGCCTGTATGTACTTTCCATATCCCGATACGGAATCGCGATATCATGACCATAAACAACCCGCTCCTGCAAAGCCTTCGCCGCCTGAGCATACATGCAGCTTACGTCACTGATTCCGCCTGTCCCTGCACTAATGCCTGCGCTTGCGGTTAGCTTTAAAACTACTTTCGTCTGGGACAACAATTTAACGATGGTATTGTTAATTTGAAGCATAACTTCATTGGGATCCCGGTGAGGCTCTGCTATGAACAGAAGCAGCAAATCATAATCCGGATCTGTGCATATCCTGCAGAAGGAACTGGACAGTAACTCGCTCGCCAGGCAGCGGATCATAAACCGAAGCAGCTCTTGATCTTCCATTCCGAATCTGGTGTCTCCTTCGGGTATCGGATCAAGGCCTACAACCGCTGCGGCGAACTGGGCGTCCTCTCGAATATCGATAAAAAGCTCTTTGCTTCTTGCCAGCACTTCTTCTTCTTTGTATCTTCCGTGTACCCAGTTGAGCATAAAATTATTTTGAAGATACGGAAGATGTTCCTTCCACTTTCGTTCCAGTTCTGCAGTCGTCCTCCATTGATTCATTTCATTACGTAGTTGATCTCTTGCCTCCAGAACCGCTTGTAATATTTCCATCTCCCCTGCCGGTTTAAGTAAATACTTCGATACGCCGTATTCCATCGCATGCTGTACGAATTCGAAATTATCGTGCCCGCTCAAAATAATGATTTTGAGCAAAGAGCCCCCGGACGGTCGTTTTCTAAGCTTATTGATTAATGTTAAGCCATCCATCTCCGGCATTTGTACATCCACAAGCATTAAGTCCGGCATTTTCCGTTCTGCAAGCTGAAGGGCTTCAAGGCCATTTGCAGCCAGACCTACAACCTCAATTGCATGCTCTTCCCATGGAATATTGTAGGCCAGTGAGTTACGCAGACGCGGCTCATCCTCGACAATCATCAAATTCATTAGACACTCTCCTTCCTTTCACTTTCGCAGCGGTCGAGTGGTATCGAAATGTTTACGGTAGTTCCTGCCCCTACCGCACTTTCAATCGTCATATCCGATTCATTTCCATAGTACAGTCTCATTCTCATAAATACATTGCGGAGCCCAAACAGATCTTTAATATTCTCTTCCTCTTTTGCAAGTGAAGGAACATTTCGTGCTCCCATGAGGCTGAGCTCCTGCCTGATATATTGGAGTCTCTCCGCTTCAATACCCGGTCCATTATCCTGAACACGGATATGTACAAATTTCTCCCCTTCGATTCTGCTGGAGATGATCAGGCAGCCACCTGAGGATTTCCCCTCCATTCCATGTATGATTGCATTTTCTACTATGGGCTGAAGCAGCAGCTTTAGGATTTTGACCTTCTTACTCTCCTCTTCCAGCTGATACTCCACTGTAAAATTGTCCAGAAAACGAAGCTGTTGAATACGAATATAATAGTGCAGATGCATTATGCTTTCCTCGATGGAGAATACCTCTCTGCCTTTGTTCAAGCTTAAACGGAAAAACTTGGACAGGTTCATAACCATTTCGCTAATCTCTTCCGCTTCATAGTTTTTAGCTGTCCAATAGATCGAATCCAGTGTGTTATACAGAAAATGCGGATTAATCTGGGATTGCAAAAATTTCAGTTCTGTCGTTGTCAAACGAAGCTGCTGCTCGTAATGATCTTCAATCAGATGCTTTTGAATAGAAACCATGCGGTTAAAGGACTGGATAAGAAAGCCGAATTCATCCTGCTTTTTCGTGTCGATATACACGTTCATCTCACCATGACTTAATCTTCTCATTCCTTTAGTCAGCTTCAATACAGGTGAAGCAATTCCGCTGTAGACAACCCATGAAATGACGATCGCAAGCACAATACTAAGCCCAATAATCGCAAAGGTAAACAAACGAAGCTGATCCGTTTCCTCGTAAAGCTCCTTCTTCGGCTGAACTAAGGCAAGCCGCCACGAGGAGTAGTCGGAATCCAGTGTCACCTCCATCTCATCTTTCATTACACCTCCATCGTTTTCATACCCTCCAGTCTCAATGATGACTTCTCCCTTCTCGTTCATCAAAGAGACCCGACTTGTCCCGGCAGGCTGGAGTGTCTTGAGCACATTCAGCAGCTTGCTCTTGTTTAAGCTCACAATTAATAAATTCGACTGGCGCTCCGAATTATAAAGATCCATGGAACGAATTAATGAGATGGAATCCGTGCCGGTCATCTTCCCGAACGTAAGCCCATCGCCTATAGGGGAATCCGCCATAACATAGGAAATGCCTGTACCATTTCTTCTGGCCGAATCCACAAGCCACGCCTGCTGTGGCTCTGATCTCAGCTTACGTCCGCCAAAATTAGTGGAGATGAACATATTCGAGCCTTGATGATAAATCGATATTTGCGATACAAACCGGTTGACGGAAACCGAGTTGGATAACTGTTCCAGAATTTTCGAAAAATCCACGATTGAGCTCGTTGAGAAACTGGAGCTGTTTTTGTTTAAGAGTTCATTTAGTCCGGGATCTGCGGCAATTAGCGTAGATATTTCCTCTACATTTTGCAGGGCCAGATCGAAATGATTCAGCGCAGAAGCAAGTGCCATTTCCGTTCGTTGAACTGCCTGTTCATAAAGAATATCGCGTGATCTCTCAACGGCAAACAAGCTGATAATCACAAGCGGCAGGAGGATCAGTAAGAAGTACCCGGTCAATCTGGTCTGAATATTTTGTGAGAACGCTTCTGCAATTTTTCTAGGAAGCTGGTTCATTCCGTCCCTCCCCCGGATGCTTCGGTACGCTTCTGTGCCTGATACCACTCATTCACTTCTTTTGTTATTTCCTCTCCCCCCTCCAGCTTCCAGCGTTCCACATAACGGTCAAAGGAATCTATCGGCTCGAGCCCCATGATGATTTTGGTAAATGTATCGTTTAACCCCTCCAGCTTCTTGTCATATTTGCTCATCGCTGGTGTCGGTATCCCATAGAACGCATTTTTGATTGTATTTTTCTTGATCATCTCCAAATTGTTGTATAATTGAAAATCCCCAAGCGAATCAAGCCGTTGCTTGGATAGGACAGGGTCCGGCACATCCACCAGAGACTGATATATCCCCCGGTACAAATGCTCGTCATGTTTCCCGAAATCTGTGACAATATGGTCGTTCTCCCATCTCCATATTTCGTTTTCGAAGCCAAGCTTTAACGTTTTATAGTCATTTGCGATAAAATCAAGCATCTTAATCACGGAAGCGGCATTGCTCGATCCTGCTGGAATTACGTTATATCCCCGAATAATGTCCTTGCCGTAGACTCCTTTTTGTCCGCCTTCACCTGTAGGAAACTCCAAAGCAATCCAGTGTGCATTCGGATCCTTCTTCATGTTGTCCGCTATGGGTCCTCGCGTGTCATACCAGGCTGCCGAGAAAAGACCTACGGTTCCATTTTCAATTTTTTCATATAAGTTATTTTGCAAATTCAGCGGAAAATCTCGATCAAGGAATCCCTCTTGATACAGCTTGGCGAAGAAGGCCAGTGCTTCCTTCGTCTCTGGCAGAATATTTCCGTTTACAAGCTTCCCTTCCCGCTCAAACCAGGTATTCAGCTGTACACCAAAAGCGCCGAAAAAAGGAGAGGATCGTCCCAGATTGACAGTTAAGGTAAGACCGATCGTATCATCCATGCCATTGCCGTCCGGATCATCTTCGGTGAATGCCCGTATGACTTCATAATACTCTTCCAGCGTGACCGGGGGATGGAGTCCGACTCGGTCCAGCCAATCTTGTCGCGCATACATCAGCTCCACGCCGGCAACCTCACTTAAGCTGGGTACTGAGTATATTTTTCCGCCATATTTTACTCTATCCCAGACTTCCCCGGGTATTTTCTCTTTCAGATGAGGTCCGTACTGGTCAATCAGATCATCCAGCGGCATAAATGCACCCTGTTTCACGTAGTTATCAAACCAGACAGGCTCATAAGCATGCAGCATATCCGGCAAATTACCTGAAGACATTATGACATCAAGCTTCTCATCATATACTTCTGGCGGTGGTGTATTGACCTGAATGTCGATTCCGATCCGGTCTTCAATATAGTTCAGATAGCGGTTGTCATTCTCATCCATTCCCGGGGGGAAGGTCATTCCGAGATTTGATATGACTATATTTATCTTCTCCGCCTTGGACTTGGGTACCGGTTTGCTCATTGGATCTTGAATCAAAGTACACCCCGAACACAAAAAGAAAGCGATTCCAAAAATAATGGCAAGACCCTGTATTTTTTTCTTCATTCGCACCCATCACTCCCCCCTGTTAATAATCACCATTATAGACCTATATCAATAAATGAAATAGAGTATAACTTCTTATTTATTCCATATTTTTGAATTGGAGGCAGCAAAAAGACCGCATGTGGTTTGTAATCATAATGCGGTCTTATTTTTTAATTAAATGACACTTATTCTTTTCTCTTGTAATCAGAATCCTGTGGAAGATTGACATCACGGTTATGATTTTCACTCAATTGGCTGCCCTCTTCCATAATCTGAACCGGTTCCTGTGTAATTTCAAATGTATAACCACATTTTGAACAGAACCGATCATTCACAGACACCCGGCTCCCGCAGGACTTGCACGTTTTTTCATCGGTCAGATTTTGGATCAGCTGCAGATTCTGTTCTATTTCCCATTTCAGCTGCAAAATATGGTTGATCGGCTGTTCAAACTGCTCCTTCGGAAGCGGCCAGCGACCTTCCTCTGCGGCATCGAAAACGAGCTTTCCGATTTCCTGGTATTGCTGCTCCATCTCATTCTTCTTGCTGTTGTTTTGCAATTTGATTCGATTGATCTCCACCAGCGTTTTAGCTTTACTTCCCGCCTCGACAACGCCCTGTTTAAATTTATCCATAAAGCTCATCAAAATACTCCTCTCGCTAGATAACTTTATATCATTATAACCCAGGAGCCTGTTCAATTTTCTCTCAGGTTCCTCTTTTGATTTATGAGGGAAGACGCAACAAAAAGAACCCCCTTCAATTGAAGGGGATTCGGTCTGTAAGTCCTTTATGCAGCTTTTTGGTAGTCCGATATATCAACATCCAGCGGTAAGTCTACAGCTCTCGCTTTCTTCGCTGCTGAGAAGAAGACCTGAACCAATACAGCGCTTATCACGGCACCAACAATGTATGATATATTTATTGGCAGTCTGAATCCAATCTCTGCGTTTAAAATATAAACCGTGGTTGTATATAGGATAAATGCACCTGGAATCAGGGCAACCCAGTAATTTTTACGTCCGATATAGAGATACATCGCACTTACAAACAGGGCAATTGCAGCGGTTACCTGATTCGCCCAGGAGAAGTATCTCCACAGAATATTAAAATCAATTTGGGTAAGAGCAATGGATACCACAAACAGCGGGATTGCAATAGCTAGGCGCTTCTTCATGCTTAATTGTGACAGATTGATATAATCCGCAATGATCATCCGTGCACTACGGAACGCGGTATCTCCTGATGTAATAGGAAGCACGATTACCCCAAGTACTGCAATTGTACCGAATACAGCACCCAGCGTTGCTACAGCAACTTCACTTACAACCAGCCCTGTTCCGCCAGAACTCAGAAGTTCATTCAGTCCGATGGGACCATCAAACAAGCTCATTGCAGCAGCTGCCCAAATCATCGCAATAAGCCCTTCAGCAATCATCATGCCGTAAAAGATTTTACGTCCCTGTCTCTCATGCTGTGTTGTCCGGGATATAATCGGTGTCTGGGTTGCATGGAACCCGGACAAAGCCCCGCAAGTAATCGTCAGAAACAGCATAGGGAAGATAGGCATATTGTCCGGATGCATATTTGCAAATGATAACTCTGGTATTGGAGCCTGCTGAATAATCAGCATAACACCTACTCCGACAGATGCGACGAGCAGCATGGCTCCAAAGATCGGATAAAAACGACCAATAATCTTATCTATAGGCAGCAGCGTAGCCAGAATATAATAACCAAATATCGCTATTGTTATGACTGTAAGGCTAACACGGCCGTCCATTAAATTATGAAGCAAGCTTGCTGGAGAAGTAACGAATACGGTTCCCACCAGAACCAGCAGTAAAATCGCGAATGCGTTTACCACATGTTTCATCACTTTCCCGAGGAATTTACCCGCAAGTTCAGGCAGATGTGCACCGCGGTTACGAATGGAGATCATGCCTGTTAAATAATCATGAACCGCTCCTGCAAAAATACTGCCAAGAACGATCCACAGGAAAGCGACCGGTCCATAGAGCGCACCCATAATAGGTCCGAAAATCGGGCCTACGCCTGCAATATTGAGCAGTTGAATAAGCGAGTTCTTATTTGTGCTCATCGGCAGATAATCCACACCATCTTGGTTGACATATGCCGGTGTTGCCCGGTTATCCTTCACCCCGAACATCTTCTCAATATATTTGCCATACGTAAGGTAGCCAATCACTAATAAAATAATCGAAATTATAAAAGTATACATATGAATCAACCCCCTCCATGGAATCGCTTACATTGAGTATAGAAGATTTCCATGAACGCAGGTCTTTTTTTAATTATCATGTCAGATATCCGGTTTAAGACGGCGAATTTTCATGCTGACATGCATGTATCTAACGATTAACTACAGTTCGAGCTCTCTGCGAAACGCTTTTGCATAATTCCGGCTAACCGGAAGCATTTCACTGCAACCTGTCATTTCCAGCTGATAGGCACCGTTGAACCAAGGTACAAGTCTCTTTACATAATTCAGATGAACAATATAGCTTTTATGGATCCGAAAGAACGGATACGGAGACAAACGATATTCTATTTCTTTAAGCGGTGTCTTCACTTCATATTCACGTGACTGCCGGGTCACAATTTTGGACAAGGCACCTTCACGGGAAATATATATAATATCATCAGGGTTCAAAAATATTACAGCTCCGTCCGTTTCAATTGAGAGCTTTCCAGGCCGTTTGGACGCTTGTTCTTGGTTTGATGCCTGAAATGGTTCTGGAAATGCCTTCTCCAGACGTCTGACTGTTTCAGCCACTTGCTCCTCGTCAAACGGCTTTAATAAATAATCTACCGCTTCAACCCGAAATGCATCAGCTCCGAATTGGGGATATGCGGTGGCAAATACAATTTTGGGGACGGATTTCAACTCCAGCAAGGAACGTGCTGTTTCCAGTCCATTCATAAAAGGCATCTCTATGTCCAGAAAAACAACATCAGGCTGCAGCTGAATAGCTTGGAGCAGCCCTTCCTTGCCGGATTCTGCCTCACCAACAACTTCAATTGAAGGTTGCTGTCTCAGAAGATAAACCAATTCTTCCCGACTGTATCTTTCATCGTCTACGACTAGGATTCGAATTGGTCTGTGCATGTTCAATCCCCGCTTTCTGTGTCAGTATGAAATATCTGCTCTGGGTGGAACACAAAATGATATTTTCGTGCCGCGATCTATCTCACTTTGAATCTGTAATGCTGCGCTCTCCCCATACATCAAAGTAAGGCGCCTATTCACATTGTATACAGCAAGTCCCGTACCCGAAGGAGATTCGAGTATTTGATGCCCGAGAAGCTGGAGCCGATCCGGAGAAATCCCCATACCGTTATCCGTTATCGTAATCATCACACCGGATTCAGCGGCTTGTCTTATTTGAATATAAATATCACAGTTATCGGTCTTGTCTTTAAAAGCGTGCCGGATGCAATTCTCTACAAGGGGTTGAAGCGTCAGCGGAGGGATCTGGCATCCAAGCGCTGCTTCCTCCACTTCATAGGACACCCGCAGTTTATTCTCAAATCGGATTTCCTCAATACCCAAATAGGACCTTACATGCTTTAGCTCCTCCTTTAACGTCGTTCTCTCTGACGCAGCAGCCGTAAGATTAAGCCTGATAAAGTCTGATAAACTTCGCAGCAGCGTTCTTGCTTTATCCGGGTCTATCCGGATTAGGGAAAGGATTGTGTTCAAGGAATTAAATAAAAAATGCGGCTGAATTTGTGACTGTAATGTTTTAATCTCAGCTTCGCGGGCCAGTTCTTTTGCTTCCTCAAGCTGAGCTGCCTCCAGCTGATAGCTAAGCAGCGTTGTGAGACCTGTCATCAGCTCCACAGTAACATAGTTAATTTCCTTCAAGCTGCGAAAGTAAAACTTCAGTGTTCCAACTGTCTGATTCCCCTGTTTAAGCGGACCGATAATCGCGGCCCCAAGTGGGCAGTCAGGTATCTGGCAGTGAATCTCGTCCCGGTTCACGATGAGCATCTCGCCCGTTTCGATCACTCTTCTCGCAACCTCGGTCTGCAGCGGAAGGCTGGCGACGTGATGATCCTCCCCTTCACCGATATAGGCCAGGATTGTTTTATCATCCGTAATCGAGATCGCACTTGCCTTGACTTCCTCGTAAAGGATTTGACACACAGCCTCGGCAGATTGAGGATTCATACCCTGCCGCATAAATTCAAGTGTCTTTCTGGCAATGCGAAGAGATTTTTGGGATTGCATGGCAGCAACCTTCTCTTCCTCATTCAAAACCGATTTTATGATCAATAGAAAAAGAGCGCAGCCTATCCCGTTTGCTACAATCATCGGTATACCGATATAAGAAACCAGATGCAATGCCTGGTCAAACGGACGCGATACCAATAAGATGATCAGCATCTGAAGGGCTTCTGCCAAAGCCCCCATAATCAAAGCAGACATCAGGCTGACCTGACTATTTTTTTTATGAAGAATACTTGCTGTAAGACCCGCAATAACCGTAGCCATTCCGCATGCCAGTCCCGTAAAACCGCCAAGCGTAAACCGGTGGATTCCGGCAATCAATCCTGCGCCAAGTCCAAGCCTCCATCCACCTAACAATCCGGCCATTACTACACCTACAACTCTGGAGTTCGCAATGGCCTCATCCGCAGTCACCTGGAACATCCATTTATCAACACTGAGAGACTCTGTATTTATGGTGATTCCGGTGTAAGTCCCGATAATACCCAGCAAACCGAATAATAATATGGCTTGAATGTTTTGAACTGCATTCAGCTCATTTTGATTAAGCATCGTTCTGAAAAATTGAAATCGGGTTACCACAAAGGAAATCGTCACGATAATTCCGATTCGTTCGATCATGGTGATCAATAGTTCAAACATGGATATCCCCCCCATAAGCTGAACTTTAAAGCAGAGGACTTTTGCAGGATAAGCATACCTTATCCTGCTTAAATCTTATCATTTTTTAAGTTACTAACAAAATAACCTCCCTCATCGGATTCCGAAGAGAGAGGTTATTCCATTCATAACTATTTATTCGCAGCGCGCCATTCATCCAGCTGTTTTTGTGCTTCTTCCATAATTTTATCAAGTCCTTGAGCTTTCAATTTCTCAATAGCCTTCGGCAGAATCTTATCCGGATCAACAGAGCCTGTATTAAGTGATGGGCCAAACTCATCCACTGCGTTCTTCACATTAGCGATCTCTGTCATCACGTTCGTAGGATCAAACTGGAATCCAAGCAGAGGTGCGTTTTTTGCAGAATCATTAAACTTTTGATACTGCTCCCACTTATCCGCCGGATCGTCCTTCAATTTATCAAGCAAGAACATATTTCCAAGTGTAAAGGCCGCCATACCATATCCAGAGTCTTGAATCGGCTCGTAAGTATCATCAGACAGCTTCTTATAATGAACTCCCTCAATTCCGTTATTGACCAAGTTACGAAGATATTTGTCCGTGTTCAGAAGATTTAAAAACTCCATTGCCTGCTGAGGATGTTTCGTTTTCGCCGATATGGCCTGCATCGAACCTGTTACGGACCAGTTAAATACCATTGGCTCATGAATCGGAGTGGAGACAACCGGATATTGCAAATTATCACTCCAGAGATTATCCGCAAAAGGTACAGTGTGCTGTTTATCTACAAGCCATTTTCCTGTCTTCTCATGCTCGTTGCCTTGCTTCGTTGCTACGTCGGGAGGCAAATATCCTGCCTGGTAATATTTGTGCATCGTTTGAAACACCTGCTTCGCTTCTGGTGTGTCCCATACGCTGACCATTTTGAAATCCGTTGTATCAAGCGGTACGCCAATAGGTATTCCTTCCAGAGCGAAGTCAAACGGAAGGAACGGACCGATATTGGTTGCAATAGGATATATATCCGGTTCGCCTTCCTTTACTGTTTTCAGAAACGGTTCCAAGCTTTCAAGCGTTGTCGCTTGCTTATAATCCAGATTGTACTTATCAAGCAGTTCCTTATTAAAACGCCACACGGCTTGTGCAGGCAGCTCTTTATTCGTTGGGATCGCATAGTTATGACCATCTATTTTAGAGCCTTCGAGGAATGCCGGGTTCAGTGCCTCTTTAATTCCTTGGCCGTATTTGTCTAACAGATCATCCAGCTCCAGGAAATAGCCTTTTCTTGCGCCTTCCACATAGTTGAATGCCCATGAGGAGGTAAAAGCGATGTCAAATGGCTCGCCTGAGGCAGCGATAACCTGCATTTTTTGAGCATAATCGCCCCAATCAATCAGCTTCAACTCAATCGTTGCATTAATTTTCTCCTGAACATATTTATTAACCTCTGCCATAACTTTATCCTGATCCTTCTGCGGACCGCCAATGGTATACCAGATCAGCTTAACAGGTTTTTCTTTGTTCCCTTGCTCTCCTGTCCCCGCTTCATTCTTGGATGCGGTTCCGGAATTGTTGTCCTTTCCCCCTGAACAGCCGCTCAGAGCCATAACAGACACTAGCAGAAAGGATAGTACGAGAAGCAAACTTTTGTTTTTCATTGTCTTTCTTCCTCCCCTTTTAGTCATCATTGTGAAGATTGCAAGTAAATGTATATGTTATTCCTTTACTGCCCCGATGGTAAGACCTTGTACGAAATAACGTTGAAAGAATGGATATGCGAATATGATAGGAACCGTCGCCAGAACAACCATCGCCATCCGGGTTGTCTCAGCCGGCAAGGATCTTGCAATCATAGACCGATCTGAACCACTGACACTGGTAGAGTTTTGCAGAATGAATTGAATGTTTGTCTCTACCTTCATTAGCAGGGATTGCAGCGGCAGCAATCTAGCATCATCAATATAGAGCAGAGCATTGAACCAATCATTCCAGTAGCCCAAAGCACTGAACAAACCAATGGTCGCAAGACCCGGGAGCGAGATCGGGAGCACCAGATTAAAGAAGACACGAAATTCGCTGGCTCCGTCAATCTTTCCTGATTCAACAATCGCATCAGGGACCATTGTCTTGAAAAATGTTCGCATAATTAAAATCGAGAAAGCGCCTACACTCATCGGTAAGATCAATGCCCAAACCGTATCCTTCAGATGCAGCACCTGAGATACAACAATGTATGACGGAACCAGACCGCCTCCAAACAACATGGTGAAAAAGGCGAGAAAAGAGAATATCCCTTTATAAGCGAAGTAGTTCCGTGAAAGGGCATAGGCGTAAAGCGAGACGATGGAAATCGACAGCAACGTGCCTACAAGCGTAATAAAAATGGTAACACCGTACGAACGAAGGAGCTGGTCACCTGTTTTGAAAATATACGTGTACGCATCCACCGACCATTTTTCCGGAAATATACTATATCCGTTCGTCGCCAGCACGGTCTCGTCTGTGAATGAAATAACGACAACGAAGAGAAACGGATAGACGCAGGCGAATGAAAATAAGCCAATAAGCAAGTGGGTAACCGCGTTCCAAAATGGAGACAGATGATAAACATCTCTCTGTTTCTTTCGCTTTCGTTTTGGTCCATGCACCTTTTGCTCAGTCACAACCTCTGTATTCAAGAGCGCTCCTCCTGTCAGCTAGAATAATGCTTGCTCTTTGTTTATTTTTCGAACGATAAAATTCGTTACCATAACAAGTACAAAGCCTACAACAGCTTGGTATAAACCAGCGGCTGTGCTCATTCCGATGTTTCCGGTTACCTTCAGTCCCCGGTAAACAAAAGTATCGATAACATTCGTAACCGGATAAAGCGCTCCGGTATCACGCGGAACTTGATAAAACAGACCGAAGTCAGCTCTGAAAATCCCGCCAACGGCAAGGATGAACATAATGATGATGATCGGCTTGATCAACGGTATTGTAATTTTTCGAATCTGCTGCCCTTTGCTCGCACCGTCAATCATAGCCGCTTCAAAATAGGTCTTGTCTATCCCAACAATGGCAGCCAAATAAACAACACTGCCGTATCCAACACCTTTCCACAAGTTAACCAGGATAAGAATATACGGCCAGTTACTTACCTCCGAATACCAAAATACCGGGTCCATTCCCAGGAACGTTAGCAGCTGGTTTAATACCCCTTTATCTACACTCAGGAAACTGAAGACAAAATAACTGACGATGACCCAAGATAAGAAGTGTGGCAGGAACATCCCGGTCTGATAAAGCTTTGCCAGCTTCTTGTTGGCTATTTCACTAATAGCTATGGCAACTATTACAGAAAGGGTTGTGCCCAAGATGATAAATGCAGTATTGTATAACAGTGTGTTTCGAACGATAATAAAAGAATCTTCTGTCTTAAACAGATACTCAAAATTTTTAAATCCGACCCACTCGCTGTGCAGTATGCTTGCCAGAAAGCCATCTGTGCTGAACATGTAATTTTGAAAGGCAATGATGGCTCCTGGCATTGGCAAGTAACAGAAGAGAATAAACCATACCGTTCCCGGCAGCACCATAAGCAATAAAGCTTTATTACGGGCAAATGTCCTGATCTGGCGTTTTAGCCCTTTCATGTTATCCCCCCCTGATGTTCATTTCTTGTTACAGCAATAATGTACCTGATTGTAAGCGTTTTCTAAAGTGAAAAAATCAAACACCTGATGTACAAATCAAAAAAACAAGCAATTATGCTCTCACCGTTTCAAAAAGAATATGTTAGTCTGACATTGGCGAATAAGTATGCATCTGTGTTTTATTGAAAGCGTATTCAATAAAATAAGACATCCAAAAGGGGCCTCTGTCATGAAACAAGCTATCCATTTCTACAGGAAACATATTCATCAAAAATTGTTTAACAAAATATTGGTGGCATACTCCATCATCACCATATTCTCTTTGGCAGCTCTCTCCGCTTTTGTTTACACTTATCTAGTTAACAGCCAAGTAAAAAAAGATCTGAATGTTAACACTCAAGCTGTATCTAACATCAATAACTATCTCGATATGAGACATGCCATCTCACAGCAAATTTTCCAGCAGATCTACCATGATGGCTCATCTACGCTTATGGACGATGTTACTTCCTTTCTGAATAACGATTTCTCTGATTATTTGGACGATAGATTAATGCAGTACAGCAGCACCGGCATCCGGAGAAGAGAAATTGTTGCTTATTTACGTCTGCAATTGGTCAACTATCCGGATATCAGGGCTATTGCCCTTTACAGTCCTAAGAAACAAGTTCTATTCACTCAGACGAAAGATGCTCAGTATTATGAAAATGTCTCCGGTAACCTGGAATCAATTCTTGATGAGCACATGGTAACAGATCGAAGTTTTGTCACAATCAGCAATCTTACGTCCCTGACGACACTTGAAAGCATCGGTAACCTGATCATTGATTATAAATCAGAAGGAATTAAAAAGGCTTATCAGAACAATGGAGATGAAATGAAAGGTTATGTTCTCGTGCTCGCACCGAACGGTAATGTCATTTTCGACTCATCCAATCGTTATTACGGACAGCAATATCCGTACCATTCGAAGATCAATGCTTCTTTTTCGACCCAAGAACTTGAACAATCATCCTACGTCACGCTTCAAACCACCAACCGGTTCGGATATTGGGTTGTAGGTGTAGTCCCCAAGTCGGAAATTACGAATAGTTTGATTGGTCTGAGAAATACATTGCTGCTTGGAACTGGTGTCTGTATACTGGCTGCAATGCTGCTAACCTACTTCACCATTATTAACTTTTCCCGGCGTACGAAAGTAATCGTTCGAGCGATAGAGAAGCTTAAAAAAGGTGATTTATCCGTACGCATACCACGCGAGAAGGAAGATGAGTTATTCCAAATTGCAGACCGGTTCAATGAAATGTGCGAAGATCTGTCAAAGTACATTGACCGTGTGTACATATCCGAAATCCGTCAAAAGAAAGCGGAGCTTGCAGCCTTCCAATCACAGATTAATCCGCATTTCTTGTATAACACGCTTGAGGCTATACGCATGAGAGCTCATCATAAAAAAGCAGACGATGTCGGCGAAATGATCTATCTTCTATCCAGCATATTTCGGTATTCGGTCAAAACAGATACGATTGTGACGTTAGCTAATGAGATCGAATATTGCACGTTATATCTTGATCTATTCCGCATTCGGTACATGAACAATTTTTCCTATGAAATAGATGTTGAGCCTGAACTCATGAACTACGAAGTCTTAAAACTATCCATTCAACCAATTATTGAAAATTACATCGTACACGGTTTACGAATGTCTCATTCAGATAACCGGATTCAAATTCAAGCTAAACAGTACGGCGGCGATTTATATATTACGGTGCGGGATAATGGCAGCGGTATATCTTCCGATAAGCTCGAGCTGATCAGAAGACGTTTAAACGGAGAGCATAACACCACAGCTAACTCCTCCATTGGATTATCCAACACCCATGAACGAATCAAAATTTGTTTTGGAAGTGAGTATGGACTTCATATTGATCATGAACGAACTCACGGTGCCATCATCACGATGAAAATTCCTGCACACCAAGGAGGGCAACTACATCATGCATAAAGTGTTTATTGTGGACGATGAGCCGTTTATATTGGAAGGTCTAACCTCCATTATAGATTGGGAAGAGCTGGGGATTCATCTTTACGGTAAAGCTTCCGGTGGTTCGGAAGCCTTTGAAATATTAGAAAATCAAGAAGTTGATATACTCATTACCGATATCATGATGCGGGATATGAACGGCTTGCAGTTAATCGAGCAGCTAAAACCAATCCATCCACAAATGAAATTTATCATCCTTAGCGGTTACAATGAGTTTGAATATGTGAAACAAGGCATGCGTCTCGGGATTGAAAATTATTTGTTGAAGCCTGTAAATATTAATGAGTTAAGGGAAACAGTTGAGAGTACTGTTCAGAAAATAGAATATGCAGATCGGCAAGCCTATATTGAACAGAACCAACTCGATATTTTGCGGGACAATATCTTCTTTCGCTGGGTTACAGGCAGATTTGAAAATGAAGAACTGAGAAATCGCTTGAATTTTTTGGGTATAAATACCAGTTTTCCTGTTTACGCCACTGCAGTCATCAAAACCGTTCACGATTCATCTATGCAAGCGAATAGCTCATTGAATTCCGAACAAGAGCTTAATCGTCAGGTATATCAGTTATGTAGAAATTTATCAGAGAAGACCGGGAACCCCCTCTGTTTTAGTGATCAGGATGGTGACATGGTCATTATTACTCCGGGAAATTCCCACGATATAGTCAAAGCGGAGGCTCTATCCACGCTGTCTTTAATTAAATATGAAGCAAAGTCCCTATGTCATGTAAAGGTTCTAGTCACACTTGGCAGTTTAGAGCCTGGTTTTCTAGGAGTATCCTCCAGCTATAAACATGCCAAGAGATTGCAAGAATTTTTTTTAATAAATGAAGAAAATGAAATTATATCCTATGATCAGATCAATGCTGCTGCACTCCAAAACGGGACGCCTTCAGTCGATTGGTTTGAATTTGAACATCTTCTGCTAAGCAAGAACAAGAAAAATATCCATACCTTTATTGATTCTATATTTACAGAGCTGCAATTCGCAGGATCAGCCACCCCCGCTCAGATTCACAACTGTGCAGTGGAGATGATCTTATGCACCAAACAAGTGGTGAAGGACAACAAGCTGAATCATGAACAGGCTACCAGTGAATACAAACAGCTTTTCACTACCATTTTCAAGGCTCATACCATTCAACAGCTCACAACACATGTAAAATTCATTGCTGATTCAGCCGTCGATTATTTGTGCACACAGGATGATGAATTCAGTCCGGTCGTGAAACAGGTACTTCATCTTATAAAGACTCAATATATGAATGAGTTATCACTAAAAACACTCAGTCCCTCCCTTAATATTCATCCGTTCTATCTCGGCCAACTCTTTCAGAAAGAAACCGGCATCAGCTTTTCTGATTACGTAAACTCTTTCCGGATCAAGAAAGCACAGAAGCTGTTGCTCTCAACTACATTAAAAACGAACGAGATTTCTAACCATGTAGGTTATCTTGAAGCCGGCTACTTTTATAAACAATTCAAAAAATATTCCGGCATATCTCCTACAGAATATCGGAATCGTAAGAAGTAACCTTCGGTTGTGCCAGTGATTCAATCGTTCATCAATCGTTTATCAGTTACATATAACGAACAGCTTTGTGCCAAAATATAACGGGAAAGGACTGAGCAAAAATGAATGATAAGAAGCCTGATTATGACGGACGTTTCCCTGGTGTTGAACCAATCCCTGAGCCAGACCACCCGGACCATGCTGCAACTGATATGCTGGATGAGGTCGTTACCGGCATTATGGAGAATAAGGATGATGAAGAACTGAGAAGACCGGCTGCCCCGTCTAAAAACAACAGCCCAACGGACCAGACGGATCGGTCACAGTAACATATCTGTCCCTGTGTAAAAGATAGGTCAGTTACTTTACAACTTGAATAGCAGGCCGCTAATGGTTATATAGTAGACTTAACCATTAGCGGCCTGCTGTCTTTTTATAAACCCTGAGGCTAATAAAAAAATTGATCTAATTTTGAGATTAATCGCTATTTATGTTATGATCAATTGAGAAAAGTTGGGTGTGAGGGGAGGTAGGACAAATGGAGCGAATTTACAAGGTTTTACGGAATATTACAATGTTTGTCATTATGTTCGTTATCTCACTTGCTTTATATTTACCTGTAGAGGATCAATACGGGAACGAGAACGTTTCAGGACGATCTGTACATGAACCACATAAGCATGTGAAAATACCTGTCGTCAAGAAGAATTTTCATTCCTTATCCAAGCTGGCGATCGTGATCGTACTATTCGGTTTAACAGGCCTTACTGTGCTTCGTATTCCTAAACCTCATCCTCCTTATCATCCAACCATTCTGTTAAGACTGCACCTATTATTCTTGTCCCCTATAAAATACACCTCCAAATTCTTGTGATTTCAATCCACCTCTGTGCATCATTCTCTACATCTTCTTTCTGTTACATTCATTCTGATTTAATAAAGCCAATTCTGCAGGCTTATTTAAGTGTGCCTTCTTTACAGATTACCAATATATAGCTATAGGAGGATTCAATCCATGTATGTACGTGAAAGTGACTTGCCAGGCATCGGCAAAAAATTCGTTGTAGAAACCCGCGGGGGAGATAAAGCGGTTGTCATAATTCATGATGATGGACGGCGTGAAATATACCATTTCCGTTACGATGAACCGGATGAGAGCATTTCCATGATCTCAATGGACGATGATGAAGCCCGTCAACTTGCTGCCATTGTTGGCGGTCTCACTTATAAACCTAAAGCACTGGAGACCATTGATATGGCTCTTGATGAACTCATTATTGAATGGTATCGAATCGAACCTGCATACTATGGCGTTGGCAAATCTATTGGTGAACTGGATGTGCGTCAAACCTCTGGTGCAACAATCATCGCAATCATAGGGAAAAATCAGGGGAAACAGATTAATCCCGGCCCAGAGGTTATCATCCATGCCGATTCGACGCTTGTCGTTGTAGGCGAACGCCAACAACAGCGGCTGTTTAAACAAATTTTACTGAACGGAAGTGGTTGAATAGATGAATCATCTTGTATTTGAAATTGGACTCGCAATATTCCTAATCGCCATTGCTGGCTTAATATCCTCAAAACTCCGATTCTCCGTCATTCCCTTTTATATATTGATTGGGATGGCGGTTGGACCGCATGCAATGCAGTGGTGGCACTTTGACTTCCGATTTATTGAAAGCGCCCCGCTGATCGAATTTATGGGACGCATTGGTGTGTTGTTCCTGCTGTTCTACCTTGGTCTGGAGTTTTCAGTTGGCCGTCTAATTAAATCAGGCCGTTCTATTGCCGTTGGCGGTACGATATATATTGCGATCAACTTTACACTTGGGCTCCTGATTGGAGTGATTTCGGGCTTTCCCCTTGCCGAAATACTCATTATTGCCGGTATTACTACAATCTCTTCCAGTGCTATTGTAGCCAAAGTGCTTGTTGATCTTAAACGAACTGCAAATTCGGAAACAGAAATGATCCTTGGCATTATTATGTTTGAAGATGTATTTCTGGCTGTTTATATTTCTATCCTCTCAGGCCTTGTATTAAGCAGCTCGTCCTCGATCGGAGGGGTACTGCTGTCAGCTTCCATTGCGCTTGGGTTTATGCTGCTCGTGCTTATTATCGGACGCAAAGCCGTTCCCCTGCTTAACCGCATGCTCAATATCCGTTCGAATGAGTTATTCGCTCTTGTTGTTTTCGCCTCCCTCTTCTTACTTGCAGGATTTTCTGAGACGATTCATGTAGCGGAGGCTATTGGAGCACTCCTTCTAGGATTGGTATTGGCAGAGACAGAGCATGCCAAACGCATCGAACATTTAATCCTGCCATTCCGTGATTTCTTTGGAGCAATCTTCTTCTTCAGCTTCGGCTTGACCATTAATCCGCTTGAGCTGGGAGGTGCCATATGGCTGTCCCTTGCGGCGGTGATCGTTACACTCATTGGTAACTTTACAGCAGGAATGCTCGCCGGACGAAGCGCAGGCTTATCTTCCAAAGCCTCTGCCAATATCGGACTGACCATCGTATCACGGGGAGAGTTCTCAATCATCCTTGCTAATCTAGGCAAAGCTGGGGGCTTAATGACCATCATTCAGCCATTTGCAGCGTTATATGTATTAATACTCGCTATTCTTGGTCCGCTTCTCACCAAGGAGTCCAAGCATGTCTACAAACTGATAAACAAATTTTTTAAATTTCAAGATTATCCGAACAAGAAGCATGAGTCCATCGTTCTTAAAGAGGATGGGAAAGGAAGTGTGAGCTAGCCTAATGCCTAATCAGCCGTTACGAGCTCACCACAGTACCCATGACGCTTCAATATTATTTTCACAGAGAAAACAGTTATTTATGGTTATCATAGGAGGCTTAATGGCTTCTTTCGGCCTGGATATGTTCCTCGTGCCTAATGGTTTCATCGCGGGGGGAATGACAGGAATATCCGCATTGGCTTCACAGCTAACCGGGCTTCATACGGGGATGTTCCTATTCATGCTTAATTTCCCTTGGGTCATCATGATGTTTCAACAATCAAACCG
The DNA here is from genome assembly GCF_001373415.1 of Paenibacillus dakarensis. Classification (GTDB taxonomy): domain Bacteria; phylum Bacillota; class Bacilli; order Paenibacillales; family Paenibacillaceae; genus Paenibacillus_AQ; species Paenibacillus_AQ dakarensis. The sequence goes on from NZ_CDSE01000017.1 coordinate 38,800, forward strand.
TAATATGGCAATCCGGGCTGCAGCTGGAATTACGGTATTCTCCTTCTGCTCCCTGCTGCTTCACCCTCTTCCTCCGCTTATTGAAGGAGGCGCTGCTGCAGCTGCTGTTGGCGGAATATTTCTCGGTTTTGGGTTGGGGGTTGGTATTAAATATGGTGCTGTATTGGATATTTTGATCCCAGCATCCAAAATCCCATCGCCTGTTATGGCGATCCTTAACAGATTGCCATTGTCCAATGCGGGAATTGTCGTCCATATTGTGGTCCTGTCTGCAGCCGGCTTACTTATTGGTTTGGAGCAGGCAATGTACTCTGCTGTTGCTTGCTTAATGGCTATCGAGACTGCAAGACTAACAACATCAAGCATTCCTTTGAAGCGCCAGGTTATTATTCAAAGCCATTATCCTCAGGAAATCAAGGATAGCATTCTACAGCTGCTTGGCAGGAATGATATATCTTCACATCCATCCGGAAAGGCGGACCGCCAGCCGGATAATCTGCAGGATCCGTTGTGTTATCATATTCACCTGATGGAAATATCCAGATTAAAGTCGCTTGTACGTAGAATAGACCCGAATGCTTCGATTTCTGTATCTCCTATCCGACATAAATGACAATTGAACAGACTGTCCAAGTCATCAAGACTTCGGGCAGTCTTTTTGAGATTGAGCCTGAATTACACTGCCTTCCTTCCTGTTGCTCAAAGCCGCTCATAAACATAAATCGGGACGATATCCGGGTAATCGGTAATGATGCCGTTAACCCCCGCATTAATATAGGAAGGGATATCGAGTAAGTTTTGTATATTCCACACAAACACCTTCATTCCGGTACGCTGAATTCTTGTGACAATTTCTTCAGTTACAAGAGAAGAGGACACCGTTAAATATTGGGCAAACGGAGCAAGCTCATTTAACTGCTCTTCTTTTATTTCAGCAGATCTGGATACTATAACTGCAATCGGTATTTCCGGTGAAATCTTATGGAATGTTTGAAGCGATTTGATGTTAAACGATTGAACTATTATAGTATCTTTCATTTCACGGGAAGATTGTTGATCATATTTCTGTATAAGTTCAGCTAGTTTTCGTTCTATACCTGAATTTGCTGCAGACGACTTCATCTCAATGAGGAGGGGAATCTTGCCGCCGAATCGCTGGAGCACATCTTCCAGTGTCGGTATCTTTTGTCCCCGGAATCTGGAGTTATACCAGGAACCTGCATCGAGCTTTCGCAGTTGGTTTAATGTCATCTTGTGTACGCCACCCTTACCGCTGCTTGTACGGTTCACCAACGAATCATGAATAACGACCAGTTGTCCATCCTTACTCAGTTGAACATCAAGCTCAATCATATCTGCACGTATATGATAAGCTTTTTCAAAGGCTGCCATTGTGTTCTCCGGGGCATATCCGGAAGCACCGCGGTGGGCAATACGCAGCAAGTCCCGATTCAAATCTGACACATCGTTATTTATTGTCCGTTCGTCCACCGAATGATATAAAATGCCTCCGATCAAACCGATCCCTAAAAATGCAGCAACCAACCCTTTTCGAAAGCCTAATCTCAATGTTAATCCTCCTTCCGTCAGCAGGAGCCTTCTTGCTCTGGCCATTTTTTTCAGCATTAGTTTTCCCGAAATTCTCTATTCATTACGCGAGCACATCATTTTTTCCATTCGATCCGAATCAGAATCAGACAATCCAAAGGAGCAAACGGCGATAGCCCAAAATAAAGACATGGCAGTACCGGGATAACTCCCTGACACCACCATGTCTTGTATTTTGTATGTTTTCTGTTCGGGTGAGCTGTCTTTTATCTAATCAAAGTTATTTATTGCTCGCTGCTCTCTGTATCCGTTACTTCTTCTACAGGCTCTTCATCAGCACTCTCACTTTCGCCTCCATCAGCTTCTACTGAGCGAGGAGCAATGACAGATGCAAGAACCTCTTCCTCTGATGCATGCAGTGTTATACCAGAAGGAATCTTAATATCAGCTACAGTGATCTTATCTCCTACATCCAGGTCAGAAACATCTACTTCAATGGAAGCAGGAAGATCGCCAGGCAATCCTTCAATTTCAAGTTCTGTTTCCTGGAGCTGCAGAACTCCTCCTGCTTTCGTTCCTTTAGCTGTTCCTTGAACCTCCAGAGGAATACGAACACGTACAGCTTTATTCATAGAGATATGAAGAAAATCAATATGTTCTACTTTTCCTGCCCGCTGCTGAATATCTTTGATCAGCACCGGAATCGAATCCGAGCCCTCAATATTCAGATTGAATACTTCAGAGCGACCCGTGTGAAACAGCTTAGCCGTTTCCTTTAGATTAACGGACACCGGAATACTTTCGGAGTCCGTTCCGTATACAACCGCTGGAACTCCCCCATTTTGGCGGATATTGCGGCGAGATGCACGTGTGAACTCATTACGAATTTCAGCATTTAGTTGAACGTTGTTTCCTTTTGACGTCATAATAAACATCCTCCTTCTACGAAACAAAGTCTATCTATCTTTTAACCTCATTCCTTGGTTGCTAATCAGTTAATTTTTATATTAAAGTTTAATCATCATCCAAAAGGGTAATAATAGATACCCCTCTCTAATCATATATAAATGGAGCCTGCTGAATTTAATCAGCAGGCTCCATTATTATTTTAACTTGCTCTATCCGCAGGTAAGCACCATTCATCGCTCCCGCTAATTATCTTTAACTTCACCTTCTGCTCACCTTTAGGGAGAACAATATACCGGTCTTGCTCCCATTCCCTGGCTTCCCACTCATTTAAACGAACAATACATCCAATTTGTTCTGTATTCGGTGCAATGTGAATAATGGCTGTAACTCTTCCATCATCATTTTGTGAAAAATCGATCCGTCCATCCTTAATACCTGTATTCCAGACCCATAAATTCCAACCGTCATATTCACCATCTTGACGCTCATACTCCAATTCAATCGTAACTAAATTTTTCTTCGGGCGCTGCCAGTCAGAACGGAGCACCATAATCGATAAGCCAGGGACTATGATATTAGAATCGTCCAATGTCTGAATGGTTTTCGTCCCGGCTCTTTGATCATCCACAATAATATTCCAACTGTATGGTGAAGGCGGGAGTGCCATCACTGTATCAAAATAGCCCCCATTAGCAATAACCACGATATCACTCCACTCATCCCCGTTCGCATGATCCTTTAGATGATAGGCCACCACATGGTTACCGCATTGAAGGATTTCCATATGCTCCTCAATCTGCTTCCTGCTGCTTAACCGGAAAGCAGGGTGGGAACGTCTTAATTCCAGCAGTCCTTTGTAGTACTGGTAAACGGGGAGAAACCTTTTTTTATTCCCCCAGTGAATCGCATTGACGGCATCACCGCTGCGATAGCTGTTGTGATCGCCATATTTACTTCTTAACAATTCATCACCTGCATGAAGAAGCGGAATCCCCTGTGATAGCAGGACTATACCATTGGCAAGAAGGCTCCTTCTGACCGGTTCAGCTTCGTTATCCATAAGAATGTGTCCTGCTTCGTTCTCCATACCAATAGCCCGAAGAACCTTATCCCATAAATTCAAATTATCATGTACCGTGACGTAATTAATTGTTTCTGAGGCATCGTCTGCAAAATCATGGATGGATCCCATCATTCCCTCAGCAACTGCTCCTTCACACCAGGGCTCGCCCGTAGCGAACCCCTTTCCGTAACCATCATTATCCCCTTTAATTGCATGACGAAAATGATCATTAAATACTGCAAAACCTTTGCTGCGCTGTGTTCCCTTAACTGTTTTATTAGGTAGCGGGCTCTCTCCTCCCGTCCATGGTTCCCCGTAAACCAAGATGGCTGGATCTATCTCACGCAGCTCTTCCACGATTTCATAAATCGTTGTCGTATCGATCAATGCCATAAGATCAAATCGAAAACCATCAATATGGTATTCTTCTGCCCAGTATCGAAGAGAGTCTTTAATAAATTTCCGAACCATCGGCTTTTCCGTTGCCAGCTCATTGCCTACTCCGGAACCGTTGGATAGCTCACCTTTGTCATTCTTTCGATAAAAATAACCCGGAACAATCGGCTCAAACGGACCTTCTTCCACCGAATAAGTGTGGTTATATACCACATCCATAACTACTCTAATTCCCTTTTTGTGAAGAGCCTGTATCATTTCTTTACATTCCCGGATTCGGACCTCCGGTTTCGTCGGGTCTGTAGCGTAAGAGCCTTCAGGTACGTTATAATTCTGCGGATCATATCCCCAATTGTATTCCTGATCTGCTTTCAGCTCATTGACCGTCTTGTAATCAAAAATAGGCAGCAAATGCACATGCGTTATACCAAGCTCGGCTAGATGATCGATGCCAAGGCTATTTCCGTCATCATCTTTAAGACCGTTTTCTGTAAACGCCTTATATTTTCCTTTGTGTTCCATCCCGGAATCCGAAGAAATAGAGAAGTCTCGTACATGCAGCTCATATAATACTGCATCGGTGGGCTGCATGAATGGCGGACGCGTATCCAGCTCCCAGCCGGTCGGATTACAGCTTTCCGGGTCAACAATAGCTCCCCGGCAGCCGTTGGCTGATACCGCTTTTGCATAAGGATCCACTGCATAACGATACTCACTATTCTCATGTTGAATTTTATACATATAATATTTACCGGCTGTATCCCCGGCTATAGTAACGGTCCATACTCCATCATCTCTGCGGGCCATCCCGATTTCCTGTCCATTCCTGTGGCTTGTGACAATCCCTGCCTCGTCATATTGCCCAGGATCGTCATACAATACCAGTTGCACAGAATTTGCTGTCGGAGCCCACAGACTAAACACGCTTTGATTCTTTGTATACGTCACTCCCAATTCTAAATCCGCCGCATTCTTGATCATGCCCATACTCATCAATATCACCGTCACTTTAAAAAGAATTATTCATAGTATTGGCGCCTGATTCATAAGACAGACCTATCGAACTGATAAACCGCCTGTAAATACAGCATATGCCCGGCCGCGCCAATCGGGTTGGGTGTAAGTCTACTAATATTATCGGAACGATCATCCAGTTGCATAATCACGAATTTTTCATTTTGTGGAATTATGACATAATTAAATTTTTGATACAATAATTTAAAGTAATTAACACAGGTACTTTAACCATTAGATACCAGACCAAAGCACTAGAAATAACTTTACCAAACAATTGATGAGATTTTGGATTTATCAGAATGCTCTAAGAATATGTTGTCATATTAACATATTATTAAAGAATAAAGCGCTACCAATTCCTAGGTTGATCGACATTATCCAATAAAAAAAGCATCCGTCCTCTAAAGGCGGATGCTAAAGAAAGTAACCTTTGATATAACAGCGAAACCTAAAATACGTTTGTAACCAACCTATTATTATTCACCAGTAGCTTGTTTTACCAGTTCTACAACTTCTTCTGCTGTACGCATTTCCAGCGCTTTTGCAGCAAGGTCCTGCATCTCTGCACGGGACAAGCGGGAAATCTGACTGCGGGCAGGAAGAATAGATGTAGCACTCATGCTGAATTCATCTAAACCAAGACCGAGCAGCAGCGGAATAGCCGTAGCATCCCCTGCCATCTCGCCACACATGCCAGCCCAGCGGCCATTATTGTGGGCTGCATCGATTACCATCTTCACCAGTCGAAGAATAGCCGGGTTATATGGCTGATACAGGTAAGATACCCGTTCATTCATACGGTCAGCAGCCATAGTGTACTGGATCAGATCGTTCGTTCCGATACTAAAGAAATCAACTTCCTTGGCGAATTGATCAGCCATAACAGCAGTTGATGGGATTTCCACCATAATACCAAGCTGAATATTCTCAGAAACAGCAGTTCCTTCAGCAATCAGCTTCGCCTTCTCTTCCTCCAAGAGTGCTTTAGCTTCCCGGAATTCACCCATTGTAGCAATCATCGGGAACATGATCCGAAGATTACCGTGAACACTTGCACGAAGCAGCGCCCGAAGCTGAGTTCTGAAAATATCCTGGCGCTCAAGGCACAAACGAACAGCACGGAATCCAAGGAACGGATTCATCTCTTTTGGAAGATCAAGATAAGGCAGCTCTTTGTCCCCGCCGATATCCAGCGTACGAACTACGACAGGCTTACCTTCCATTTTCTCAAGCACAGTCTTATAGGCATTATACTGAATCTCTTCAGATGGCAGTTTATCGCGTCCCATATACAAGAACTCGGTGCGGTATAGACCTACGGCTTCACCGCCATTGTCGATTACACCAGCTACATCATTAGGTGTACCGATATTTGCAGCAAGCTCAACGTGAACACCATCCTTCGATACGGTTGGTTCACTGCGCAGCTTTCTCCATTCCTCAACCTGTTTAGCATACGCTTCTTGCTTCTGACGATATTCTGCAACAACCTCTTCAGAAGGGTTGACCAATACATTACCTTCCAATCCATCGACAATAACAAGGTCTCCGGCCTTTACTACAGAAAGGACTTCTTTCGTTCCTACAACCGCAGGAATTTCAAGAGAACGAGCCATAATCGCGGAGTGAGAGGTACGTCCGCCAATATTCGTTGTAAAGCCTTTAACATATTTACGGTTTAGCTGAGCTGTATCTGAAGGGGTCAAATCCTCAGCAATCACGATAACTTCTTCGCTAATTTCAGATGGACTTACATATTTAAGTCCAAGCAGATGCTTCAGCACTCGCTTCGTAACATCACGCATATCCGCTGCACGTTCTTGAAGGTAGGCACTCTTCATCTTTTCGAACATCTCGATAAATTGTGTCGCTGTTTCATTCATAGCATGTGCAGCAGTAACGGATTCATCAGAGATTTTATCTCTAACCGGATTAATAAGTTCAGGGTCATCAAGGATCAGAAGGTGAGATTCAAAAATCTCAGCCTTCTTCTCACCCAACTCCTGACGTGTACGCTCTTTAATGGCTTCCAGCTCTGCTCTGGATTTCTCCAGAGCAGCATCCAGCTTGGAAATTTCACCATTGACGTCGTCTGTCTTCTGATGAGTCACCGTATAATCAGGGTGCTCTAAGGTAAATGCGCGGGCGATGGCAATACCCGCCGATGCCGCGATCCCCTTAATATTATTCATTGATTTCTCCCAGCCCTTCGTTAATCATAACTTCGGAAAGTGCAGCCAGCGCTTCACTTTCGCTTGCTCCTTCCGAAATGAGTGTAAGTGTATCTCCTTGCTCAAGTCCGAGAGACAGAACACCAAGGATGGATTTCAAAGTTACTTTTTTACCGTTTGCTTCAGCAAAAGATTCTGTATCTTTAAATTTATTTGCTGTGTTCACCAAAGCTGTTGCTGGACGTGCGTGGATTCCATCCTCGTCAATAATTCTGAATGTTTTTTGCATGTTTATCATCCTCTTTCTTTTTTATTAAGTTAATTACCCAAATTATTGAATTGTAATAATATTGGGCTCTCCCGCTTTAACGACACCTGTTTTGTTCAGCTTCACCGAGACTCCTTCCGGAAGGTTGGAGAAGATAACTGGAGTTATAATGGACTTCGCATGCTCTTTTACATACTCAAGATCCACCTCCATAATCGGCTGACCCGCTGACACAAGATCTCCTTCGTTAACAAGCACTTTGAAGCCTTGTCCTTTTAATTTCACTGTATTTACACCTATATGAACAAGCACTTCTTTACCGCCATCGGACATAATGCCGACTGCGTGTTTGCTTGGGAAGACATTAAACACTTTACCATACACCGGTGACGCTATCTTGCCGTCATGCGGCAGAACTGCAAATCCGTCACCTGTCATTCTTTCAGCGAATACCGGATCAGGGACATTCGAAATGTCCATCAATTCTCCATTCACTGGAGCAACAATATCTTCAAGTATAACAGCATCGCCATCCTGCGCTGCCTGCTGTTCTACAACCGCCGGTTGCTCAACCGCTGTTTCCTTATCTGTCGCGGTGGAAGGTGGCAGTGTTTTGCCGGACATAATGTCCTGCATTTGGGATTTGATCGTATCCGACCGTGTACCAAAGATCGCCTGAATATTGTTCCCTACCTCAAGTACTCCGGATGCGCCCAGCTGTTTCAAGCGATTCTTATCTACATTTGCTTTATCTTTAACCTCAACCCGGAGTCTTGTAATACAAGCATCCAGATGTGCAATGTTAGATTGTCCGCCAAGTGCAGTCAGGATGTTATAAGGCAGTTCATCCTTACTGCGGCCGGTTTTTTCAGTATTTTCTTCCGTAGCAACAGAATCTTCACGTCCAGGAGTCTTGAGATTGAACTTACGGATAACAAATCGGAACCCGAAATAGTAAATCACCGCCAAAATCAACCCGACGATAATGACATTCCACCACGGGGTTCGGTTCGGAATCACGCCAAAGATCACATAGTCAATCAATCCGCCAGAGAATGTCATACCAATCTTGGTGTTAAGAAGGTGCATAGTCATAAAGGACAGACCCGCAAACACCGTATGAACCGCAAACAAAAGCGGTGCTACAAAGAGGAATGAGAATTCAAGCGGTTCAGTGATCCCTGTTAAGAACGAAGTCAGAGCTGCCGAGCCCATAATACCGGCAACCATCTTCTTGTTCTCCGGCTTAGCCTCATGATAGATCGCTAGTGCCGCAGCTGGAAGACCGAACATCATAAACGGAAACTTACCAGTCATGAAGGTACCTGCTGTAAATTCCACACCATCACGCAGCTGAGCCATAAATATGTTCTGATCGCCTCGTATATACTGTCCAGCCTGATTCACATACTCTCCAAATTCGAACCAGAACGGTGAATAGAAGATGTGGTGCAAACCGAACGGAATCAGTGCCCGCTCTACGATACCGAACACAAATACCGACAGTGTCATATTCTGTTCGAGCATGAAATGGGAGGCTGTGTTCAGTCCTGCCTGAATTGGCGGCCAGATAAGCGTCATCAACAATCCCAAGAGAACGGATGTAGCTGCAGTCATAATTGGGACGAAACGTTTACCCGCAAAGAACCCTAAGTATGACGGAAGTTCGATATTATAGAATCTTCGGTACATGCTCGCAGCCAAAATACCGACGATAATACCACCGAACACCCCTGTCGCAAGGGTAGGAATACCCAGCACGCTGGCATAGGCATTATCAGAACCAATCATGGATTCTGTAACTCCAAGTACAGAGCCCATCGTCACGTTCATGACAAGGTAACCGATAATTGCCGCGAGACCAGCAACTCCTTCGCCTCCAGCCAATCCCACAGCCACCCCGACGGCGAACAACAGGGACAAATTCGTAAATACGATCTGCCCGGAGTTCATCATAACAGTCGCAATTGCTTGAACCCACCCTGCATCGAGCCACGGTACGTACTTAAGAAAGTCGGGGTTTACGAGCATGTTGCCTAGACCAAGAAGCAATCCTGCTGCCGGCAGAATTGCAACAGGCAGCATAAGAGCTTTACCGACCCTTTGCAAAACCCCAAAAAGCCTTTTAAACATTGTAATTCTCCTTTTTTTTCAAGATGTAAAAGCTTAGGTGAGGAGTCAAAACTTCAAACCGAAAAAAGGCATGGGCATACACCAGGATTCGGTTGTTCTATATCTTCATGGATTAGACTACCCATAAAGGTACAAGAACAACCAAAAATGTCCTGTTATATACTCATGCCTGATCGTATCAGTTACACGTTGATTTGTAGTTTTGCTAAATAACAGTTCGTATTGTATCACCCATCTTAAGAGGTTTCAAGGGGTAAACTATATAAAATTTCGTCATTTATTCATCTTGTTCTTTTCTTTGAGCAAGTCGCTGCAGATGAATACTCAAATAACCAGCTTCCGCTGCAAAGATCGGTTTGCCTAGACGCTGCTCCATCATCTTGGTAAGCTTCCAGGCGAGTGAATACATTTCCGGATACTCCCTCTTAAGAAGGCTGTCCAGCGATCCCGCTTCTTCGACCGTTTCCCCTCGTCGAACTCTCTCTAGTGCAAAACGTAAATGAGTGATTAATCTGGAGTAATCAAGTGAATCTTTAGGAATTGCAAACCCCAGTTTGTCTTCTACCACATGGACTAGGTCAGATACGAGCCTGGAATATTTCCTTACCTCCGAAACATGCTGGTTCGTTAGCGCCCCATGAAAGTGAAGGGCTATAAATCCAACTTCATCTTCACCTAGATCTATGCCCAAGCGATCCCTTATGACCTGTACTGCATATTCAGCCATCTTGAACTCCTCAGGATATAACTCCCTTGTCTCATACAAAAAAGGATTATGAATCATAAGTCCCTGAGTATGGCGTTTAATGGCAAATGCAATATGGTCGGTCAATGCAATGTGTATATGCTCATTCAAAGGCCCACTGCTTGATTTTGAGGCATGAAGAATAATTTCATTCATCACTTCTATTAGCGGTTCATCAATCTGCGGAACCAATTGCTTATACTGTTCCTGTTCCTCCGGCTTCGTCAGGATAAACATTTTTTCCACAGCAGAGAGCGGGATCGTATCATTTAATTTTCGATGGAATCCTATACCTTTACCAATGACAACAACCTCACCATGTTGAGGGTGTTTCGCAATTATAACGTTATTATTCAATACTTTAGCAACTTGTAAGCTGCTCACAGCACCCACCTCTTTTGATAACACATCCCCGCTAATCTTAACAGATAACACTACATTCAGGCAAAAGTAAAAGCAGCCCTGTTTTATCCAGAGCTGCCAAATAGCTAATTATTCAGTTTCCTTTGTAGCAACAGTCTCCATTGCTACGGGCTGAGCCTCAATTGCAACGGGTTTTTGCCCTTGTGTTACAGGACGTTTGGTCAGATTGTGAATGATCTGTTCAACGTCAATGCCGGATACGCTTTTCAGCATTTCAGGAGCAGTAGACATGAGCTCTGTTACATAGTTACTTACTCGCGCCGCTCCTTCGCCCTTACCTGTATCCACAACGGTCAATTTATCAATCGATGAAAGTGGCCCAGCTATTTTACCTGCAAGCTCAGGCAGCATTTGAACAATAATATCGAGGATCGCAGCTTCTCCATATTGTTTGAACGCTTCAGCAAGCTTTTCTTTGGCTTCCGCCTCAGCTAAACCGCGCAGACGGATAACTTCTGCTTCAGCTGTACCTTTAGCACGCTCTGCATCCGCCACTGCCAGACCATCAAGCCGTTTTTGTTCCGCAGAGGCCTTTGCCTGAGTTTCGATGGAATACTGAACGGCATCCGCTTCACGCATTTTCCGCGCTTTATCCGCTTCTGCAGCCTGTTCAACCGCATAGCGATCGGCGTCCGCTTTTTTCTTCACTTCTGCGTCATACTGTTTCTGACGAACCGTAATTTCCTTATCTTGCAGGTCAATCTCGCGTTCTTTACGTACCAGTTCCACTTTCATCTGCTCTTCGACCATGGTCTGTTTAGCACGAGCTTCTTGAATGTGGTATGCCTGATCCGCTTCGGCTTTCGCAGTATCTTGATCTTTCTTGAAGGAGGCAATTTTCAGTTCTTTCTCTTTAGCCGCCTCGGCAATGTTCGTATCACGGATCAGCTCTGCCTTCTGTCCTTCTTCTTCCGCCCGCGCTTTCTGAATACGCGCATCTCGAATCGCTTCTGCTTCAGCAATCTCAGCATCCCGCTTGACTGTAGCAATCCGAGGTTTACCGAGAGCTTCCAGATAACCGTGTTTATCCCGCACGTCCTTAATGGTAAAGGAGACAATCTGCAGGCCCATTTTCTTCAAATCACGGGCTGCTACGCCTTGAACTTCCTGTGCAAATTTATCACGGTTTCTGTACACTTCCTCCACAGTCATAGAGCCTAGAATCGCACGGAGATGACCCTCAAGCACTTCTTGAGCTTCACCCTTCAGCGCCTCAATCGGCTTACCCATAAACTGCTCAGCCGCAGTGGCTACATCTTCAATAGAACTTCCAACTTTAATGATTGCCACACCATCCGCCAGAACTGGTACCCCTTGCTCCGTATAAACTTCCGGGGTCATCACATCCAGCTTGTGTGACAGCAGTGAGACGAACTCGGATCTCTGAAATACTGGTAAAATAAATGCCCCGCCGCCACGAACGATTTTGATCCTGCGTCCGGAATCATCTTCGGAAATATTCTTGCTTCCAAGGAAGGAACCGGTTACGATCATGGCTTCATCCGGACTCACTGTTTTGTAACGAGCCCAGAAAGCTAAGCCCAATACGATAATAACCCCTACAACGATCGACGGAATAACTAAAAACTCAGGCATGTTCTTCATCCTCTCCCTTACGTTCTTCCAGCTCGGATACTCTAAGGACATCTTCTGCTACATCTACAATGACTACCCGTACTCCTGCAGCGACCGGCTTCTGGTCAAAACTTGCGGCAATATGCAGCGTATTCCCTGCCCCCACCTTTACCATAACTTCACCGAAGCCTTGCGCAGGAACCGGAATTGTCACTTCGCCAATTCGTCCGGCTAACTCCCTAACAGAAAATCCAGTGGAGTTTTCACTATTCTCCATCGGACGAACATAACCGAAGTAAACGGCGATCGATAATAAAATCGCTATAAGCAGAGATAGAATGACCTGCGGCACTGAGGATAAATCGGTGTATTTCTCGAGCATGATGCCAGCACCTCCGAAAATGGTGATGCCGGAAGCAAGCACAACCGGTTTAAGAAAATCAACCGACAGAAAATCCAGCATTCCATCCATCGCACTAGACAGGACATCCCCGAGCAGCACTGTCACAACAGCGAACAACACACCTCCGACAAGACATCCCCAAAACAGCGCCTCCATGTTGACTGCTCCCTTCAGAATTCCTTACTGTATATAACAAATATTACGTATAAAAGTTCGCCTTAGTTTCAATATTTTTCCTCCGTTCTTGTTGTTCTTCCTTCAATTTGTAATTTTTGTGTACAAAAAAGACGGCGCAAGGTTAACCTCTTCGCGCCGCTCTTTCTAATTTAGAATATTGTAAATTTACTTATAGTGACATTTTGTAAATCTGCACAGCATCCTCACGCTGCAATTTGCGGAAGTTTCCGAACGGACCAAAACGAACAGCTTTATCCGCCATTAATTCAATATCGCTTCCATCAATATTGTAATCAGCAAGAGTGCTAGGAGCACCTATAGACGTCCAGAAATTACGCAAAGCCTGAATTCCCTCCAGACCAACCTCACGATCTGTTTTGCCGGCTGGATCAACATTAAATACATGAACAGCTAATCGTTTAAATCGTTCAACATCAACATCGATATTATATTTCATCCAGTTCGGGAACAGTATAGCAAGACCACCGCCATGCGGGATATCATACACAGCAGACACAGCATGCTCGATATTATGCGTTGCCCAGTCACCGCGGAGTCCCATGCTGACCATATTATTCAGAGCCATCGTACCGCAGTACATAATAGTCTCGCGGTATTCATAATTCTCCAAATCCTCTATAAGCTTAGGTGCAGTTTCAATCACGGTCCGAAGGATCGTCTCACAGAAACCATCCTGAATAGGTGTATTCGTATCCAGATGGAAATAGTGCTCCAGAACATGGGACATGATATCCACCATGCCATATACCGTTTGATCTTTTGGCAGAGTGAAGGTATGAACAGGGTCTAGAATCGAGAAGACAGGAAATGCATGTACACTCCCCCAACCCAGTTTCTCCTTCGTTACTTCATTGGTAATAACCGAACCGCTGTTCATTTCTGATCCGGTTGCTGCCATGGTTAATACAGTACCAAGAGGAATCGCATCCTGTGGGGCTGCCTTGCGTTCAACAAAGTCCCACATATCCCCTTTGTACTTAGCACCCACAGCAATGGCCTTGGAGCAGTCAATTACGCTCCCGCCGCCCACGGCAAGGATCAATTCGATATTATGCTTACGGCACAATTCCACGCCACGGTGGACGGTGGACAAGCGCGGGTTAGGTTCAACTCCACTCAGTTCAGTTACCTCTGCCCCGGTCTCTTGTAATAATGTCATTACCTGATCATACAGACCGCTGCGTTTAATGCTTCCTCCACCATATACAAGGAGTACATTTTGTCCATATTTCGGCACTTCGCTCTTCAGTGCGTCCAGCTTACCTTTTCCAAAGATTAATTTGGTCGGATTATAAAATTCAAAAGGTCCCATGTGTTCCCCAACCTCCCTCAAAGTATCATAAATATAACAGCCCTATAATTATACTATCCCGTTCTCTCAAAACAAAACAGCCGCAATCCTCCCTTAGGATTACGACTGGTTTATTATTTAAATATAAGTGTTAACCTGCGATACTATTCAGCAGAATATCCCATGCTGCAGAGAAAACGAGTGAATGCCTGTCTGCCCTCTTCTGTATGCTTATAAACTCCGGCTTGTTCCAGAATCGATGTGAATATACCTCCAACTTCGCTGCGGATTAGAGCCAATGCTTCCTCTTTGGATATATTCTCTTTAGCACGTTCTTTCAGTTCTTGGATCCAATCCAGATGAACCCCAAGAGCATGCCCCTCTGATTGGGCAGCCTTATATAACTCTGTATCTCCTGATAAAATATCTGCGATTTGATCCAGTTCCAGTTTAAGCCTTCCCGGCAGTATAGCCAGACCCATAACTTCGATCAAACCGATATTCTCTTTCTTAATATGATGCATTTCCCGATGTGGATGAAAGATTCCCTCCGGATGCTCCTCATTGGTCCGGTTATTCCGTAGAACCAGGTCTAATTCATAACCGCCTTCGTCATTACGCCGTGCTATAGGAGTAACCGTGTTATGCCGAATTTTCTCCCCTTCTATGTCACTGTATGCTTCAATATCTACAGACGGGTCACTGTATACCTTCCATGACTCATAAATATCATTGGCACATTCAAGCAGTGTACCCCGGTCCGCTGCAGACAAACGGATGACCGACATCGGCCAATTTACGATACTGACAGAGACTCCTGAATACTTATCATGTTTAAATCGGGCTAGTTTGGGTGCCTTTTGAATCGGGAATGTGTGTCTCCCCCCTTGAAAATGATCATGGGTCAATATCGAACCGCCAACAATCGGCAGATCCGCATTCGAACCCAGAAAATAATGAGGATAAGCATCCACAAAATCCAGTAAACGGGCAAGTGTATCTTTCGTTAATTTCATAGGAACATGATCATGGTGAAGTACAATACAGTGCTCATTATAATAGACATAAGGAGAGTACTGGAACAACCATTTCTCCCTGTTTAATTCAAGCGGTATAACCCTCAGATTCTGTCTGGCAGGGTGATTAACCCGTCCGGCATATCCAACATTCTCCCGGCATAATTGACATTTCGGATACACAGGAGGAGGAAGCAGCTTCGCCATCGCAATCTCCTTGGGATTCTTCTCCGGCTTCGATAGATTAATCGTGATCTCGATATCCCCGTATGAACTTGGATGCTTCCAGTATTCATTCTTTGCGATTCGGTCCATACGAATATAGTTGGAATCGATACATAATTTATAAAAATTGTTCGTTGCCGCCTCGATCCCCTGCGCTTGCTCTGTCATACGGAAAGCACTGATAACTTCGGATGGACGAGCCATCAAGCGCCCCATAATTTTGGCGTCAAGCAGATCCCGGTACGTGTCTGTATTGTCTGGAATAAGTCCAATAACAATGCCGTAATCAATTAATATATCCAGCAGTGATTGCGGACTTTCAACCGGCTCCTCATTCACTCCACCATCAAAGGGTTCGCTAAAGCCGAAATCCTCCATAAGCAAATTGCGGCTGTAATCATAATCCGCTTCCTGAATTAATCCCTTCCGCGCAGCAAATAGAATGAGCCGCTCGATCGCATGCAATACTTCATTGATTTCAGGAGTTCTTGCTGTCAGATTTTCCATGCCCGCTCCCCCTTAGTTCTCTTCATAACCGTTCGGATGGCTGCTATGCCATCTCCAGGCGCTTGCGATAATATCCTCCAGATTCGTGCGGGAAGGATTCCAGCCCAGAACACTGCGGGCTTTATCTGATGAAGCAACCAGAACCGCAGGATCACCTGCACGGCGTGCCTCCATCACAACCGGAATATCCACGCCAGTTACCTGCTTCGACGTCTCAATAACTTCTTTAACCGAGAAGCCTTGGCCATTTCCAAGATTGAATACATTGCTTTCTTCTCCTCGGCGCAAATAATCTACGGCCCGCATATGTGCATCGGCCAGATCACTGACATGAATATAGTCTCGAATACAAGTGCCGTCCGCTGTAGGATAATCCTCGCCGAACACCGAAATATGCTTGCGCTGTTTAAGAGCTGTCTGGAGTACCAGTGGAATGAGATGGCTTTCCGGACGATGATCCTCTCCTATTTTTCCGCTTGCATGTGAACCGGCTGCATTAAAATACCGGAGTGATACATAGTTAATGCCAAGCACTTGATCAAACCAGGACATCATTCGCTCCATCGTCAGCTTCGTTTCACCGTAAACATTCGTCGGCTGGGTGCGGTCTTTCTCTTCAATCGGCACTTTCTCCGGTTCTCCATATGTTGCTGCCGTAGACGAAAATACAATTTTGCGTACACCCGCCTCATTCATCGCCTGCAAAAGGCAAAGCGTCCCATAAACGTTGTTATCGTAGTATTTCACCGGGTCTTTCATGCTCTCCCCGACAAGAGAATTTGCCGCAAAATGAATGACAGCATCAATATCATTCTCGCTAAACAGCTGTTTCAACAGCGCTTTATCACGAAGATCACCCTCGTAGAGCTTTCCGCCCAGCAGCGCTTCACGATGACCTGTCTCCAAACTATCAATTACAACAACATCTTCACCCCGTTCAAGCAGCTCTGCTACAGTATGAGAACCAATATATCCGGCACCGCCGGTAACAAGGATCGCCATTTTACAACATCTCCTTTACTTCGTGTACGCCTTGACCTACCCCGCACACATAAAATTCAGGCTTAAGCCCCGTTCTGGCTTCATAATGATGTGCAACCTCTTTGATCACTCGATCAACCTCATCTTCATGCACCAATGCCACAGTACAACCACCAAAACCCGCCCCCGTCATACGCGCTCCGAGCGTTCCTGACTGGCGCTGGAATTCTTCAACCATCGCATCCAGCTCATCCCCGGTCACTTCGTAAAGGTAGCGTAAGGAGTCATGAGATTGATTCATATACTGTCCGAATGTCTCCAGGTCACCTTTCTTCAGTGCTTCCACGGAATCAAGCACCCTTTGGTTCTCCTCCACAACATGCTGCGCGCGGCGTCTAATCGTCTCATCCTTTATATGGTCTTGCAGGGAGATGAATTGTTCGGGTCTCAGCTGCGCTAAGAATGAAAGCGTCGAAAGCTCCTTTTTCAAAATTTCAAGCGCCTGATCGCATTCGCTGCGGCGTTCATTATATTTTGAGTCCACCAGGCCTCTCTGTTTCTTCGTGTTTGCGATGACAATTTTATATGCTCCGGTATGAAACGGAACGAGATCATATTCCAGCGTGTCACACATCAACAAAATCGCATGATCCTTACGTCCATTGGCTACAGCAAATTGATCCATAATCCCGGAGTTAACTCCTACGAATAAATTCTCAGCCTTTTGGGAGAGCTTCGCAATTTCAATGGTATCGGTTTCATGACCTTCCATCACCAGCAGCGCATAAGCGGTTACAACTTCAATCGATGCTGAAGAAGACAATCCTGAACCGTTCGGAATATCCCCATGATAGAGAAGGTCATAGCCTTTGCTGAACCTGTAGCCTAGTTTATGAAGCTCGTTGATGACTCCAACCGGATAATCAATCCACTGACCGCTTTTTTCAAAATCATCTTGTAATGAAATTGTACTTTCGAAAGAAAAATTGGTAGAGGAGAACGAAATCTTCTGATCATCACGTTCCCGGATTACCAGGGTTGTACCGAATTCTAGCGCTGCCGGAAGTACATACCCTCCGTTATAATCCAAGTGCTCTCCAATCAGGTTCACGCGTCCTGGTGCATTAAATACCCGGTATGAACGATTGCTTTCTCCGTATTTTTCAAGAAACATCTGTTTGAGCTCTTTTTTATTCATCCGTTGATCACTCCATCCTTTTACATATGGTAGTTCTGATACCTATAGTATAAGAGACTCTTATGCTGAGAGTAATGTAATCTTGTGTGATACATATGGATAAATGTGACCTTACCCTGTAAACTATAATTAAGTATATATGTACTGCCCGCTATCACCTAAATGAAAAATGAGAGGCTGAGTCATGACAATGAAGGAAAGCTACTCCGTATCCTCAAGTCCAATTCATCACGATTCAGACAAGCTGAATGTGCTGTTTGCCGGTGAAAGCCAGACGAAGCCGGATCATGCACTCGGACCGAAAATATATGACTACTACTTACTCCATGCCATTGAGTCCGGTCAGGGATCTTTTCGAACGGAAAGTGATGTTTATAAGCTTGGCCCTGGCGATTGCTTCCTTATCCATCCTGGGCAGCTGGTCAGCTATGTATCCAGCCACACTCATCCGTGGAAATACCGATGGGTTGCCTTTTCCGGGAGGGATAGCCACAGCTTCGTAGTTTCTGCCGGCTTTCTCCCAGACTTTCCTGTGCTGTACCGGGCCGAAACCAATCATATTCCACATTACATTCATCTGATTCAAGAGCTCTTTCATACCAAACAGGAAGGCTCTCATATGGCTGCTATTGGATATCTGCACCTGATCTGGGCTGAAGTCATGAACCATACCAGCCGTCCGCTTCAGCTTTCCATAGCGGAACCCCAGGTTCAGCGAACGGTGAAACAAATGATCAACTATATGTCTTCGCAGTATGCTCATCCGGTCTCAATAGAGCAAATGTGTGCAAGCCTGGGATATAACCGTGCTTATTTATCTCGTATTTTCAAAAAAGAAACAGGAGTCTCACCCGTCACCTATTTGCTGAAGCTGAGAATTGATCAGGCCAAACGACTGCTTCGTGAACGGCCTGAGCTTTCGGTTGAACAGGTAGCTGCTTCTGTCGGGTTAACCGATCCGCTGTATTTTTCAAGGCAATTCAAACGATTCTGCGGACAGTCTCCTTCAAGTTATCGTAGAGACATCTCAGGTATGTAGCTAATTGTAATGTTCATAAAAAAGGCTATCCCAATAGCCTTGACCTGGGATAGCCTCATATAATTTAAGATTCTACTTCATTTTCAGTCTTCAAAATCGTCTCGATCCGGTCAAGCTCTTCCTTCGAGATATCCAGATTATCAAGTGCCGCTACATTATCTTCAATCTGACTCACTTTGCTTGCACCGATCAGAGCAGAGGTAACGCGTTTGCCCCGCAGCACCCATGCCAATGCAAGCTGTGCCAAGCTCTGGCCGCGGGCTGCAGCCACTTGGTTCAAGGCTCGGATTTTACGCAGCATTTCCGGTGTAATATTGTTCTCATTCAGAAAAACAGAGGGACTGGCGGCACGTGAATCATTCGGTATACCATTCAAATATTTACTTGTCAGCATCCCCTGTGCCAGCGGCGTGAAGGCAATACTGCCTACTCCATTCTCCTCAAGAACATCAAGCAGGCCGTTCTCTGCCGTACGGTTCAGCATCGAGTAACTCGGCTGATGGATTAACAGAGGCGTTCCCAAGCTCTTAAGTATGTGAACTGCCTCCTGGGTTTTCTCCGGTGTATAGTTGGATATTCCTACATAAAGCGCCTTGCCTGAGCGCACGATATGATCCAGTGCCATCATCGTTTCTTCCAGCGGAGTTTCCGGATCCATCCGGTGTGAATAAAAAATATCCACGTAGTCCAGTCCCATCCGTTTTAGGCTTTGATCCAAACTGGATATCATATATTTTCGTGAACCCCATTCTCCGTAAGGTCCCGGCCACATATAGTATCCTGCTTTTGTAGAGATCACAAGCTCATCCCGATACTCCTTTAAATCCCGGGAGAGTATCTTGCCAAAGGTTTCCTCAGCCGATCCTGCCGGAGGGCCATAGTTATTAGCCAAATCAAAATGAGTAATGCCCAGGTCGAACGCACGCATAACCATGCTTCGTCCATTTTCATAAGTGTCGATCCCCCCGAAATTATGCCAAAGCCCTAGGGAAATAGCCGGAAGCTTCAGTCCGGATCGTCCACATCGGTTATATACCATTCCCTCATAGCGTTGTTCACTAGCTACATATGTCATCTGCGATCCCTGCCTTTCTGAAATGATGCATCGATTATTCATTGTTATATTAGCTTGTTTTAGCAACCATTAGCAAGAAAGCGATTTCAAACTTCGTATGTTTATTTGACTCTTACAAAAGCTGCTAATCTCTGTGCAGCAGTTTTGTAACCTGTGTCATGACCTCTCCGATGCGATCTGCAATCAATAGACCGGCACGTTGGTCATATGGTGTAGGATCCGCATTAAGCAGAGCAACCTTACTGCCGTGGAAATAATTCACCAGCTCAGCTGCCGGATGCACGGTTAACGATGTGCCTCCGATGATCAGAAGGTCAGCGGTGGAAATTTCCTGCACGGAGCTCATCAAAATTTGTTGATCTAGCTCTTCTTCGTATAAAACGACATCCGGCTTGATTATACCGCCACATACTGGACAACGGGGGACCATCTCGGACATAGCCATAATATCCTGCAAGGAATAAAATTTCGAGCAGTCCATGCAATAATTCCGGTGAATAGAACCATGGAGCTCCAGTACATTTATGCTTCCTGCCGTCTGATGCAGCCCATCAATATTTTGGGTTATGACCGCTTTAAGCTTTCCTTCCTGCTCCAGCCGACCGAGCAGATGATGACATCCGTTCGGTTTAGCATGAGGATGAAGCATTTTACTGCGATAGAAATCAAAAAATACATCCGGATGATTCATAAAAAATGTATGGCTGAGCATTTCCTCCGGTGGATAAGGAGAATGATGCTCTGTTTGGTAAAGACCGGCAGCGGACCTAAAATCTGGAATTCCACTCTCGGTTGATGTGCCTGCCCCGCCAAAAAAAACGATGTAATCACTTGCTTCAATCCAAGTAGCTAGTCTTTCGATCTTTTCCTTATTGTCCACTCCGTGCACCTCCGTACAGCGCCAAAATAACAAAATCTATTTTACTTTTATATCATTATAATCCTTTATGACAATATCGGCATCTATGAGATGCTCGGATCCGCCATCTTCTTTAATAATCCCGACCGCGAGTACAGCTCCAGCCTGTTTAGCCATCTGCATATCACTGTTACTATCTCCAATAACGACTACTTCCTCCGGCGTCAATCCCAGCCGTTTGCAGGCCAATTCTACCATTTCGGGATGTGGCTTTCCGTTTACTGCCTGATCCCGGCCGATAATCACCGAGAAAAAGTCCTTTATACCCAGCCACTCTATTTGCTCCAATGCAGCTTCTGTTATATCTGAAGTGACCACAGCCATATCGATGGATGCTTTTCTGCAATCAAGCAAAAAGTCTCTTAGCCCTGGCATAGGAAAAGCTGGTTTATCCTGCCGTAGTTGGTACATTGCATTATTGGTAATTTGGTTAACCTGGATGATTGCTTCATTCCAGGGCATACCGGCTGCATAAAGCTGCCATGCCAGAATCCCCTTCGTTTCTTCTACAGTTCCCATGGCAAGAGGCCCTTGGGCATCGTAGTCTGATACCTTTCCCCCTTCATTATGAACGGTTCCAAGCACCTTGCTCTTTGGCACTGTAAACGCCGAGCCCATAAACGATAGCCGCTCTTCCATGAACTGCAAAACGTAATCTGCCCAGCCGCCCCATAGTGCCATGAATTGAAGCAAAGTTCCGTCCTTATCGAATAATATTCCACGGCATGGGAATGAGCGTCCATTCACCTGAACGATTGGCAAGCTGAATCCCTCCCTTTTTTTGATGATACTCTTTCTATATAGAAATGTCTCCTTTTTCTTCCTCATCCCTTCGATACTTTGCCACATTTGAAAGCGCTGACAGCACCACACTTTGTGATTTAAATCACCTAATAAAATGTCTAATAGGAGTAACTTAAAATTGTAAATAAACGGTATCCATTGATTATAAAAATAACAATAAAAACTAGCCCGCTCAACAAGACTAAAGGGCTGTGGGGGGGAAACCATGAACGGCACCATAGAGCAGAAGGGTGAAACCTTCTTTCTCAACCTTCGCTTTATTTTAATCGTCACTGTCTTTATCGGTAATGCCATTGAACCATTAATTACCCGAATGGACAATCTTAACACGCTTTACTTATGGATTTTTTCATTTCATATGCCTCTTTTCGTTCTCGTTACCGGATACTTTGCCAAAGCATCAATGCATGGTAAAACCGGACGGAATGTTCTTTTGCAAATTGGGATGCAGTATATCATTTTCCAAAGTATTTATTCGATATTAGACGCGACCGTCTTTCATGTAGAGGATATACACCGTTCCTTTTTTGCACCTTATCTTCTCTTATGGTTCCTGTTCAGCCATGCATGCTGGCGTCTGCTGCTTATGTCGTTAAGAAGATGTACAATTGGACAGCAGCTTCTCATCGCAGTCTTATGCGGTGTGCTTGCTGGTTATTTGCCTGTAGACGGTGTCTGGTTAAGCATAAGCCGGACTTTTGTCTTCTTCCCGTTCTTTGTAGGAGGCTACCATTTTTCTTTCGAGGCGTTCGCCCGGTATTTCAAGCAGTGGACTAGAGGTATTGCCGCCTTCATCTCCCTGCTCCTGCTTATCGGATTCAGCATATGGGGAAACAAGCTTGACGCAGGCTGGTTTTATGGCAGCTTGACTTATTCCCAGCTCGGGTATGAAGCCTGGAATGCCGGTATATACCGGTTAGCCACTTATGCCTTCCAGTTCATCGCATCTGCTGCTTTTCTTGCCTGGGTGCCTATGGCAATGGGACGAATGACAGACCTCGGCCGCCGTACATTATATGTATTCTTGCTTCACGGATTTATTATACGTTCCCTTGATTATGCCGGTCTCCATGAGTCGATCTCCAATACAGGCGGAGCGGTGCTTCTGATTCTCGCTGCGATATTATGCACTATACTGCTTGCACAGCCTGGCTTTAAACGTCTGTTCCGCCCGATTATCGAACCATCCGTTGACGGAGTTGTTCAATTTGGATATCGGCCGATGCGCCGTTTTTTTGCCAGATAACATTACAAAATTGCCAATCTTTAGTCGTTTTTTTGTTTCATTACAAGTTAGCTGTGGTAAGTAAAACATGCGCACAGCAAACGACTGAAAAGGAGTGATTTGTGATGGCAAACAGCAAGAATAACGGAAAGATGTCCAGAGAAGAAGCCGGTCGTCTTGGTGGTGAGGCTACAGCCAAAAAGCATAATCGCGAATTTTATCAGCAAATTGGCAGAAAAGGCGGTCAAGCCACATCTCAAAACCATAACCGGGAATTCTATCAGGAAATTGGCCAAAAAGGCGGAGAAGCCACTTCCCGTAATCATGATCGAGATTTCTATCAGGAAATTGGGCGCAAAGGCGGAAAAAAGTGAATTCACTCATATAAGAGGTCTGCTCCTATTAAAGGATCAGGCTTCTTTATGTTTTATGGATAAATCCCTCTCCCGTGCTCTTGAAATCGTATAGAAATACCTACCTTTTTATGTTAGACTCATATAAAACCTAAACGTTCATTCCGGGCATCCGGCTGCTTTGCCGGTGAACCGCGATAAAGCGCTAGACAATCCAATTTTAAGAGATCCGGGGGGGAACCGACATCATGACAGCAAAAAAAATGCGTTCAGACATGATTAAGAAAGGCTTTGATCGGGCGCCGCACCGCAGCTTGCTGCGTGCAGCCGGCGTTAAAGAGGAAGACTTCGGCAAGCCGTTTATTGCTGTATGTAACTCTTATATCGACATCGTTCCAGGCCATGTCCATCTACAGGAATTCGGCAAAATCGTAAAAGAAGCGATCCGTGAAGCTGGCGGTGTGCCTTTCGAATTTAATACCATTGGGGTCGATGATGGCATTGCCATGGGACACATCGGTATGCGTTATTCCTTGCCGAGCCGTGAAATCATTGCAGATTCTCTGGAAACGGTAGTTTCAGCACACTGGTTCGACGGAATGGTATGTATCCCGAACTGTGACAAGATTACACCGGGAATGCTAATGGGTGCTTTGCGTGTCAACATTCCAACCATCGTTGTCAGCGGTGGTCCGATGAAAGCCGGTGTGGACAGCAAAGGACGCAGATTATCTCTTACCTCCGTATTCGAAGGCGTCGGCGCTCACCAAGTCGGTAAAATTAATGATGATGAGCTGCTCGAGCTTGAACAGTATGGATGTCCAACCTGTGGTTCATGCTCTGGTATGTTCACGGCTAACTCCATGAACTGTCTTTCCGAAGCACTTGGCCTTGCCTTACCTGGTAATGGTACCATTCTTGCCGTTGCCGAAGAACGCAGAGAGTTCGTCAAACAATCCGCCCGTCAGCTGATGAAGCTTATCGAAATGGATCTCAAACCGCGTGATATTGTAACACGTGAGGCTATTGATAATGCTTTTGCACTGGATATGGCGATGGGAGGCTCCACCAACACGGTACTTCATACTCTTGCT
The DNA here is from genome assembly GCF_001373415.1 of Paenibacillus dakarensis. GTDB lineage: Bacteria > Bacillota > Bacilli > Paenibacillales > Paenibacillaceae > Paenibacillus_AQ > Paenibacillus_AQ dakarensis. The sequence goes on from NZ_CDSE01000017.1 coordinate 63,376, forward strand.
CTCGCGCATGAAGCGGGCATTGATTACCCTTTGGAGCGTATTAACGAAGTTGCAGACCGTGTTCCACATATCTCTAAGCTTGCACCGGCGTCCGATTACTTTATCGAGGATGTTCATATTGCAGGTGGCGTAAGTGCAGTTCTGCATGAACTGCTCAAGAAACCTGGAGCTTTGTATGGAGACTGCATTACTGTATCAGGCAAGACTCTTGCTGAGAATGTAGAAGGATGCGAAATTCAGGATACGAATGTGATCCATCCCATCGATCAGCCTTACTCTGAGCGTGGGGGCCTTGCCGTTCTATACGGTAACCTTGCACCGGAAGGCTCAATCATTAAGGTTGGTGCGGTAGATCCTTCCGTAGGTGGTTATCATAGAGGACCTGCTATCTGCTTCGACTCACAAGAAGAGGCACTAGAAGGCATTGCAAACGGCAAAGTAAAAGAAGGCGACGTCGTTGTTATTCGATATGAAGGTCCTAAAGGCGGACCAGGAATGCCAGAGATGCTCGCACCTACATCCCAGATTGCTGGAATGGGACTGGGAGCGAAGGTCGGTCTCATTACCGACGGACGATTCTCAGGAGCATCCCGTGGAATAAGTATCGGTCACATTTCCCCTGAAGCTGCTGAAGGCGGTCCTATCGCTTTCGTTGAGAACGGAGATATGATCGTGCTGGATCTGAACAATCGTGTCATTCAACTCGAGGTAAGTGACGAGGAAATGGCGAAGAGACGCAAGGGTTGGAAAGAATTCGAGCCTAAAGTGAAAACAGGCTACCTTGCCCGTTACTCCAAGCTTGTTACGAATGCAAGCTCCGGTGGTGTCTTGAAAATCTAAATCATTTCAACCATAAACATCTAAAAAAGAGGATGCTCAAGGCCTAATGACCTTTGAAGCATCCTCTTTTTGTTTAGGACGAAAACCCTTGTGAAACATTCGTTATAGGCAGTTCATTTAACTCAAGCTCTTCTGCAGTATCTTTCTCAACAGAACGACAGGCGGTACTTCGCTTATCTGCATATCGTTCAATCAATACATTCACAGGCATCATCAATATTTTGGGTTCAAGCATCTGGCTTCCCTGCTTCAAACGTGACTTTCCTTTTGGATGAATAACACTAAGCAAAATTTTAAGATAAATGCGTGTTGAACTTGCAAATAATCCAGCCGGAAGCTCTTGAACATGAAATCCAAATTGCTCTGGTCCGCGAGAAATCATCGTGACGGCGTACAATCCCTTTATGTCCATATATTCAGGCCGTTCCAGAACCATATTAGCTAAGGTCGGTAGATCCTTTTGTACTGCCCGTATCATCTGAATCGCAAGCTGCATTTCTGAACGGGATCGGCTGCCAAGTTGAAACAGTTTTTTATTGTCAAAATGAAGCTCCAGAACCTGGTCTCCCTTTTCCAGACGCGAACCGTCATTCATAACAACAGTCTTGCCATGATATGGTCTAGCCCGGAAATGAAGCATAGGATCTTTCGGGGTTACCGTTTCAAGCCGAAACACAACATGGAACAACTTTTCCCACATGAGCCAGAGAGAAACCACGAGTCTCTTCGGCATCGACAATTTTTCACTTTCCTTTTTCTTCTCTTGATTAATCATATCATCAACCCGAATACTTCTTAGATTTTTATGTTTCGCTTCGTCCAAAACCTGTTTCAGAGCAACTAGCATTTGTTCCGGTGCATCCGGATCTGCACCCATTGTATTTCCGCAATCGTGCAATAACATAACTTCCCCGGCCTTAAGCTTCCGAAGCATTCGTCTGGCTAACTCATCAGCGCCGATCTTACTGCTCCAATCACCAAACATGGAGGACCATAAAACAATTCTGTATCCGCTGTTCTTGGCAAAATCAAAAAGATTAACGATTCCCCACGGCGGCCGATAATAGGCTGGATGCTCTCCTGTTATCTCATAAATAATATCATTAGTCCGCTTCAATTGCATACGGACGGTCTTAGGACGCATGAGCCAGTTCGTTTTATGAATGTAATTATGAATTCCAATCAAATGACCTTCGGCGTGAATTCTCCGGACAACATCAGGGTGCTTTTCCGCGTGGGAACCAACCAGGAAAAATGTTGCCTTCATTTCGTACTGTTTCAAAAGATCCAAGAGCAAAGGAGTATACACCGGATCGGGTCCATCATCAAAGGTTAGTGCAAATTCATGACTCCCCGTACCTCTTCGAAACACACGAAAGCCAAATATCCGGGTAATAAGCCCGGGAATAAAGGCATAAAACGTTGTTATATAGAATAACCAAAGCAGTAATGTCTGCATGCCAACTCCCCGCTTTTCTTTTTCTATGGCAATACACTATTCCTATTTTATCATAGCAGATAAAGAAATAGGCGTTTTTTTCGAAATCATGTACAATAGAAACAATGAACATTTTGCAACAAATTTAAAATATTAAACCATAAAGGAGCCGATCATTCTCAATGCTGCCACTTTACAAAAAATACTGGAGAACTTTCTTCGATATCGCCATGATTGTGCTGACCGTATATCTGGTCATGTATGCATTCAGCAAGTTATATCAGATAGCCGCTCCAGTTTTTTTATCATTCCTGGTGTTTTTCCTTATTGAACCTATGGCCCGTTTCTTTCATCGGCGGGGGCTGCCAAAAA
>NZ_CDSE01000018.1 GCF_001373415.1 Paenibacillus dakarensis
CCGGGCCATGAATATCGCAATCCAGGATATGAAAACCGCCGGCAAACTTGTCAGTGAATCACAAAAGGCGCTTCCTAATCTGGAACAATTGGCAACCCAGGGGCAAGAGGCTGCAAAAGCGATCGCAGAATTTGCTGCGAAAGCGTCCGAAGCATCTGTGTCTCTTGAACCGCGCCTAAAACAAAATCTGGCTGCATTGAATGAAACGGCGATCTCTGTTCTGCAAACCATCGAATGGATGCAGCAGACGGGCGTTTCATCTGAAGAAGTCCATACACGATTACAGGATGCTGGACAACTTGCCGGAACATCTGCAAAGATTGCGAAGCAGCTGTCCGGATTATTTAATAAGCTGGACACCGCGTTTCCTGGAACAGCAGCGCAAAGTGCAGCCGCAACCTTGAGCAGTATAAGTGATAAATGGACTGCCCTCCAAACGGGTATTGCGGCGGCTGATAAGGCTATTAGCGACAATTCTGATGCGGCGGCGAATCAGCTGAATGCCTTGAAACAACTAGCAGATGATGCCGCCAAATTATCCGGTGGATTGCTGAGCAATTACGATACTCAGATCGGACCACAAATTTCTGCAGGCTTACAAGATACGGAAAGTGCGGCCCATTCCATCGAGGGAGAGCTAAAACGGGCATTAAAAGCAGTTCCTGAGGTTAAGCAGCTCCTCCAGCATGCTGAATCCGGGCTTGCTGCAGGCAGCAAAGAAGCCGTTTCTGTTCAGAATCGGCTCCCGGAGGCTGAGCAGCATATTATAAATTTAGCCAGCCGGTTTCGCAGGCTGGATCAAGGAGGAGAATTACAAGAAATTATTGATCTGCTAAGGAACAATTTCGAGCTTGAGAGCCAGTTTTTCGCAGAACCGGTATTGCTGAAAGAAAACCGGTTATTCCCGATTCCGAATTACGGATCAGGTATGTCACCTTTCTTTACGACATTGTCCCTATGGGTAGGCGCTCTGCTCCTTGTGTCTCTGCTGAGTGTGGAAGTACCTCATGAAACCACCTATAGGAGCATAGAGATATATTTTGGCCGATTCCTTACCTTCCTGTCTGTAGCGATCCTTCAAGCACTGTTCGTCACGCTCGGCGATTTGTTTATTTTGAGAACCTATGTTGTGAATCCCCTGTGGTTTGTACTATTTGCTATCATGATCAGTATGGTATTCATGCTGATTGTATATACTCTCGTATCCGTCTTCGGCAACGTGGGAAAAGCAATGGCAATTGTCCTGCTGGTGATCCAGCTTGCAGGGGCTGGGGGGACGTTTCCGATCCAGATGACTCCGGTTTTCTTTCAAGTGCTTCACCCTTATCTTCCATTTACTTATGCCATCAGCATGATGCGAGAAGCTGTTGGAGGCATTTTATGGGATGTGGTGTACCGGGATCTGCTGATGTTACTGATCTTTGCGTCGGCGGCGGTTGCTGTCGGTATCGGACTTAAAGGTCCTCTTAACCGTGCAGGAGCTGGTCTGGTCCGCAAAGCTAAGGAATCCAAGCTGATTCACTGAATTCGTTGTGCAGACATGGTTTCGATGGCATATCCCTGGCATAACAAAGCAGGCCGCGCTGGGAACATTCCCATTCACGGCCTGCTTCATGTGATTTTTGATTTTTACGGATAACGGTTAAAGCTAAAATCACTCTTCATCTGCTCTGGCAGTAATTTTATTGTGCCACTCTTGATAGTGATGGACCGCAAGCCCGGCGAATGACTTGTGCTTCGATCCTAATTTAGCTGCTCGATTCGCCTCGCTCTTCATGGTTTTCTCACTTTTGTCATAGAAGGTTAAATGTTCCCCTTCCACCGTATCGGTCAGCTCCATACCGATCCAGACAAACTTCCCAAGCTCGTCTGCCTGTGCCAATTCTTCCTTGGATAACTCGTACATTTTCTCACCGTCATCCCGGTAAGACATAACGGCAACCGCATCCGTCTGCTCCAGCATCCAACGGCTGAAGTTGTCTGACCCTTGAGGTCCCGGAACAGAATCCAGCCAGAAAGGAACCGCTGCACTCACTAGAAGTCCTTGGCGTCTTGCCTCCTGTACCCAGACCTCCATATTGCTGCCCCATTCCTCTATAACCTTCTCCTGTTCACTTTCCCAGCGTTTTAGAATATAGGGCTCAACATCCAGTTGAATTCCTTGAAATCGTTCCTCTGGAGCCGAAGTCTTATTATATTCATCAAGCCAGTCCAGCAGTTGCAATCCTTCTTTATTTTGATCCGTATAAGCCCAGTCGGGTTCGCCGCCCAAGGCATGAACATCAATATTCGCCAAACGGGCAGAACGGATAAACAATCGATAGTCTTCAGCCGGAACGGCCTCCTGAATTTGCAGGAAAATGGTTGTGACCCCTTCTTCCCTGCCGAATTCCAGAATTTCGTCAATCTCGCTCCTAATGATTGAAGTATCCCACAGCCATGTCGCTTTATCCTGTTTCACAGGTGCAGATGGAAGAATAACAATAATCAGCAAAAGACTTATCAGTCCAGTAATGATATAAAATCTGACTTTTGCCGATATTTTCTTCATTCTTCTCCTCCATTTCCGCTTATACCAGTACTGCTTCTCCCGGTTCCGTCACATGCTGAACCGAGTGTCCAATTTTATATATATGCGGCTGAGCATAGGAGTTAAATGCATTTCTTGTATCCAGAATCGGCACGCCCAAAGAAGCGATCATGCTGTAATCCAGACTGCTGTGATTCGTAATAAGCACCATGCAGTCGTATTTGTTTCTGAACTGGTTAAGATCATATTCTACACTGTTGACGGTTGCTCCATTTTTATCAAGGAAGCTGTGAGCATGTGGGTCGTAGTATTCTACATTCGCTCCATTCTCTTTGAACTGCTCATATACTTCGAGCCCCGGTGATTCGCGCAAATCACTAATATCTGGTTTGTAAGCCATACCAAGGAGCAGGATATTCGAACGCTTAATCGATTTGGCATATTCATTAAGTATCGTAGCTGTCTTGCTTATTACATAGTAAGGCATATTGTCATTGGTCGACTGTGCCAGCTCGATAAATTTACTGTAGAAGCGGAAGCCTTTTGCCTTCCAGGACAGGTACATCGGATCAAGCGGAATGCAATGTCCACCGATACCGGGACCCGGATAGAAAGGCATATAGCCGAACGGCTTCGTAGCCGCCGCATCAATGACTTCCCATACATCAATTCCCATCCGGTCGCACATCATGGCCATTTCATTGACAAAGGCGATATTAACGCTTCGGAATGTGTTCTCAAGCAGCTTGGACATCTCCGCTACCTTTGGAGAACTAACTGGAACAACGGAATCCACATATTTTTTATACAAGGCAACACCCAATTTAAGGCAATCCTCGGTTGTACCTCCAATGACTTTGGGTGTATTCCGCGTATTAAATCGACTGTTTGAAGGATCGACACGCTCTGGAGAAAAGCATAGGAAGAAATCTTTGCCGGCTTCGTATCCAAGCGCTTCGATCTCGGACTGAATCAACTCTTCAGTTGTACCAGGATAGGTTGTACTCTCCAGCGTAATGAGCAGGCCCGGCTTCATGAAATGCTTAATCTCATCAACGACCTTTGTGATATAGGACGTATCCGGGTCTTGATTCTCACTCAAGGGAGTCGGAACACAGATGCTGATTGCATCAATTACGGCAATCATGCTGTAATCCGTCGTTGGCTTGAATCGGCCAGTTTGCACGCAGGCAGCCAGGTCTTCTGACGAAATATCGGAAATATATGAATCTCCGCGGTATATCCGATCGATTTTTTCCGGATCCAAATCGATGCCTACGACCGTAAATCCTTGCTTAACCATCTCCACAGCAAGAGGTAGACCTACATATCCTAGCCCCACAACCCCGAGCACTGCTTTCTTCGTTTCAATTGCATTAAATAAAGTTTCGAATTTTTCATTCATAAATATCTACCTCCAACGGTGTATTGTCTATAGAAGCGTGTTAGCGTACGCGGTAAAACAATTATTTAATGAAGACAACGACGTATGCGGGCATCCAGCTCGACCGGAGAGAATGGCTTTGTAACATAATCATCCACTCCGTTCTGGAAGCACTGGCTGATCGTCTGCTCCACACGTTTCTCGGTTAATACGACAATCTTAGGGTTGACATCAAGCTGTTGAATATGATGAATAAACGGAAGACCATCAATACCGTATAAATTCAGCTCTGTCAGGACCAAATCAGGCTCCCATTTCGGAATCAATTCCAGTGCTTCCAATCCGTCCACCGCTTCAAGGGTTTCATACCCTTGCATGGCCAGGCGAATCTGTAAGAACTCACGAATTGTAGTGTCATGATCGACTATGAGGATGCGGCTCGTATCCGCCCCCGCTTCGTCTTCACTAAAGATCTGAATATCCTGCGTGGTGCTTAAACGAGCCGATTCTGCCATCTTCCTAATCGCCTGGGGAGATGAGGCATGAGGGCCCGCCGAAAGTGTAATTCTCGGATCCGAATTCTCGTTCATTTCAAGCAGAAGCTGCTTGAGCAGCAGCGCCTGGTAATGAGCTGCATCAAGCGTGAGACCTGGAAGAATAACTGCAAGTGTCTTGGTGACAGGGTCCTTCCGGACCTCACCATGAACACCGGACATTGGATTAAAGAATCCCTTTACCATATCCTCGAGACCCGGGGACTCTCCGGCGCAGTATAGAAACAGGAGTGAACACGTCCCTCTCGGTTCTTTACGTACTTCCTGTTCCAATAAATGATACAGCTCCGTGCCGGGCTCTCTTTGCAATATTGCGGTTTGAGACATGATCAATTCCACCTTTCTTCCATTTAATAATGTTTAAAAAAATCAGACGGACCTGGTTGTCAGGCAGCCTCGTTCTTGTCTTTCCAGCTCTGTCTAGTCATCGTTCCCCATGTGTTGTTGTTTCGCATGTATTGAATATGACCCTGTACTCTCCACAACACACCCAATTGGTGATATCCTACAAATTTGAGTGCTGAGAAGAAGAGCATTTTGACCAGATCGGACAACTTGCTGTATCTCTTGAAGGCAATCTCCTCCAATAGAAGCGCACCCACACTGAGCAAATATCCACTCAGAAAGTTCACAAGTCCGAATACAATCAAAATTTTCCAACTTGTCATATCCAGCAAAACATATCCTAACAGAGCCAGCAGGCCCGTGATTCTAAAGTAAGGGTTAAGTGCTTCAAAAATAACGTTATACGGCATCGTTAAGAGTCCCATGATCTTGTACTTGGGATTGAATACCATGTCGCGATTTTCAATCATATTTTTGAGGTTTCCACGTCCCCAGCGCTTTCGCTGATTGGACAATATATGATAGCTGTCCGGTGCTTGAGTCCAGCAGACGGCTTCCGGGCAAAAGGCAATGCGATAAGGAAGCTTATTCTCAAGCATATAACGGTGCAGCTTGATGATGATATTCATATCTTCACCGGGATAGCCGCCCCGGTAGCCTTCAACAGCAATCACATGGTCTTTTCTGAATAATCCAAACGCACCCGAAACGATAATGAGTCCATTAATCCGGCTCCATCCAATCCGTCCGCCCAGAAAAGCCTTTAAATACTCAATAGATTGGAACATTGGCCAGATCTGGCGCGGCAATGATACCTTCTTCACGGCACCGTTCTCAATAACACACCCGTTAGCAATACGCACATCTCCGCCAATGGCGACAGTTTCTTCTGGATTCTCCATATACATGCGTGCCATACGGATCAGAGCATCTTTCTCCAGCAATGAATCCGCATCAATGGAAGAGATAAGCGGATAGCGGGACAAATTGATACCAGCGTTTAATGAATCCGCCTTACCGCCATTCTCCTTATCGATAATGAACAAATGAGGAAACTGCTCATTGTGATAAACACCACGAACTTTTTTCGTATTAAGCTTCCCTCTAAACTCGGGATTTGGCACACGTTTAAGGTCATATTCATCGATCAAGACCTTCAATGTCTCATCTGAGGAGCCGTCATTGATGACGATTACCTCATACGTCGGATAGTTTAGAGTCATGAGACATCTAACATTTTCAATGATGGTCAGCTCCTCATTATAAGAAGGAACAAGGAGCGAGACCGATGGAACCAGTTCGGAGCCTGACAACGTGTTATATTTGGAATACGTTGCCCTTCTGAAAATATCTCCGATATTTCTGAAAGAAAACAATGATATTGCAAAATAGAGCACATTGACGAACATTACATAATAAATCGCTATCATCCCATAGGTGAGCAGGATATCTCTAAGCAGTGTAATCCCCTCCTACTCGTGCTATTTGTACGTTCCGTTTTTTCGGCTGAACTCCGAAATAACTTTCGTACAGCAGTTTTTTCTTGTTAAATGCAATCATTTGATCTACGGCATCATGGTTATTATCCTTACCCATAATAGCTTCTATTCGGTGGAGTGCCGTTTCCCTTGCGCCTCCGGTTCCATTTAGTGCTGCTTGACACAGAACCTCAAAGCCCTGCTCGCCCAGCAAGGATAAGCTTTCTGCACTAATATTGCGAACATGCCAATTCTCATCCTGAAGTGCAGCCTCCAGCAGCGGTATACTGCCTGCCGCATGCAGTTGACCGAGCGCCTTGGCTGCAGCCGCCCGCACTTCCCACTCCGCATCATTCATCAATTGCTTAATTGTCTCATCCTTCAATACCGGATTCGAACTAAGGTATAGCTTGACCGCTTCTGCCCGGACGTCTTTCTCTTCGGAGCCGACAAGACGGTCGAGTGCCGGAACAACCGCAGGTACGGCTTGCCCCCACATTGCAACCAGTGCTACTTTTACCAAATCCGGATTGGGATCATCCAGAAGCTTGCGCACCAGACTTGCCGAATCCAGCCTGGTTTCCAGCAGAATATTCGCAGCCATATGGTGAATAGGTTTCTTATAGGACAGAAGCTTTGATAGCATGGCACGAATCTGATCCGGCCGAGCTGCACTTTTCGAAATTGCACGGGCAATAATGATCGTCTGCGGCCCATACTTCGTCCGGTCAAGCAAGGTTTCCAAAGCCGGTACCGCTTCTTCTGCACGCATGCCTCCAAGTCGATAAGCCGCTTCTATTCGGCGGCCATAACGCATGCTGGAGAGTGCACGAATCTCGTCCTCTACAAAACCTGCTTCTTTACACAATTCAATCAGTTTCTTCCGCGCATCTCCTTTAAACTGCTCAATCCATTCTATAAATTTATCTTGGATAACCCGGCGCTCCAGCGGCTTGAGTTCTCCTGGTGGAAGCGCCAGCTTTACATCATCATGCAGATGAGCCTGAACGTATAAGAAATAATCCCGATGTTTCTCTGAATATTGTTCCATATGCTTCTGCTCAGCATTATATTTAATTTTCATTTGGAACAAGAGGATGATGCCGACTGCGATAAGGCCCAGACAAACATAGATGAATATATAAGCCAAGGCTAAGTTTGAAAACATATCCGATAGTTCCTCCTTTATGGTAAAGCTCTACTTTTCATTTCGAATATCAGGTATCTCTGTGAAATACTTCTGCATCGCATAGTAACTTTTCTTCAAACGTTCACTATACTTGACCGTCTCCCACGGCTTCCATGTATAAAAGGCACCGTTTTCCAGCTTCATCTCTTTGTTTCCTTGAGGATTAGAGACGGCTGAATTGGCTGCAGGTTTGCCCTTTGTCTGTACTGATTCTGACCGGTCCGAAATCCAAGGTAACAGGCGAATTCCTTCTGTCACTTTAGTATTAAAGGTTCTGCGATCATTCGGACTATAATCAATAACCTGCAGAGAACTTGGGTCTGCGAATCCAAGCAGCATCCATGGAATACGCATCTCTACAACTTTACCTTGGTACTGCCATGATGTAGTAGAGCTGAAATCCGAAGCCTCCGGATCACTAGATCCCCGTTTCAAGTAACCTACCGTTTCCTCTACAAATGGATGGGCAAAGCGGGTATCCGGCGGATTCATCAACAAGCTGATAGCGAGCTTCCATTCATTGAATGAGCTCTCTTTGCTTGATTTGCTATTTCCTTTCGAATCCTTGCTTTCCTCATCCTCATCAATCATCCAGTAACCGTTCTTTCCATAAAGCCGCTTATGGAAATCGTAAGTTGGCGCGATTTTGACCTGGGATTCGCTGCCTTTCCCCAGTTCAATGAGTGTCTCTAATCCGCCACCAGTAATTGTTCTGCCAGCAAGCTCCTTCTTCGGCAGCTCACCGCCATCAATCGTGTCTGCGCCGATGTAAAGCTTGGATTTCTTCGGATCAAATTCCTGATCCAGCTCCATCCCGATATAAAGATAAGCTTCATCGTGTGTCATCCGCATACCTTTTACACCAGAGTCATTGCCTTGCCAGTGAGTAACTTCCCCTTCAGGAAGCTCATCCCAATCTGCAAGATTCCCATCCATGACCAGCATTTCTTCCTTACCAGGCTGCATGGCAAGAACACCAAACATCTTTTCATTTGTCAGCACATTTAGCCAATAGGGCCGGCGATCAGGCGGAATCTCGAACGGCATGGTGTTCCAGGTCTTCTTGAACCATTCGTCCTGCCACATGAATAGAATGGCACCGGAATATCCTTCGTCATAGATGTCTTTCGTAAGGGATACATTAATTTCACCCTGTTCCTGCTCATCATGCCCGCCTTGATCCCGACCGCCTGGACCGTGGTGGGAAACACCAACTGATGAAGGTACACCATACTCTGTTACCATAATTGGCATATCGGTAAACTTCGCCTTTAATTTCCGCAGATAAGCCTTATAGGTGTTGTATCCACCCTGTCCATCTGAGATGGTCTGCAAGCTTTTGTCTGTGCGGAAAAAATCGGGGTAGTACGGATACACATGATAAGAGGCAAAATATCCAGCATCCCAATTCACCGGCTCAATATGTCTGGCATCTACGGAGACCATATCCTCCTCAAACAATGGTTCACCCGGATGCTTAAGAACATCAGTTGTCACCCAGTTCGTAAAAGTCATTGGATGCTGCCAGCCATATTTTTGCTCCTCAGCAGCTGCATAATCTAGGAGTCCGGCAAGCCAGCTCTCAAATGGGCTTGCTTCGGGTGCAGCGGAGAAATAGCTGCCTTTGTAAAGCTCAACATCCTTGTGTTTGCTATTTGTATTTTTGACCATGGAAGGGTCCCATTCGGTACCTATATGCCATGCCATCAAATACTTCCCTGCATTCGTTGTATATTTTCCACTCGATGCCCCGTACTTCTCTTCCACAGTGATATCTCCATACACAGCAGCTACGGCTTTTGAAATCTCGTCTTTAAACTGCTGGTGGATATCACCTAGATAAGCATCCTGCTGCTCGATCAGCTGCTCTTCCGGAGACCATATGCCCTGCATAAAGTAAAGCGGGTCTTCCCCTTTGTTCCGGTTATATTTCACGATTGCTGAATAAAACACCGGATTGTGTACGGTATACAGTCTTATAACATTAGCTCCCATATCGTCAATCTGTTTAAACCACCGGAGATAATCCTCCTCTGTGGCAGGCAGTTCTCCCGGAAAGTGACCCGGAACCGTTGCTCCTAGATTGACACCTTTAACAAATAGATCCTTCCACTGCTCGTTCTCATCGTATTGAAGAAAACTTGTACCCTCTGTTCTAAATTTCATTTTCTTTCCGTCTGTATCTGCAAACGTTGTTAGTGACGGCTTAAAATATCCAAAGATAGCAGCACCACCACAGAGCAGTACGACGGTAAGTATGCCGAGCAGCATCCATCGTTTTCTCTTTTTCATTGCTGTTTCAACTCACCTTCTCCTCTGTTATCCAAAATTCCCTCTGTGATGTTTCCCAGTTCGGCGAAAGCTACACAGGCAATTCTACGACCAGCGGCCTCCTCAGCGCTATGCAACCGATTTACCAACTTTTCAGATTGTCATAGTAGGCATAAAGATACAATCGGTTTTTTATTCTGCTTAAGACTCCTGATCGTCAATTTGAATCGAGTGAGAGGAGGGAAGCGCCCGCTTTATCACGCTTATATGACAGTCCGTGAAGACTCCATTTCTCGTTGACAGAAGCAGTATGAACTATGGATCAGCGTAAGAAAGCGATTCGTAGTTTTCTGAAAATTTTCTTAATCGAATAATTAAACGTCAAAAAATTGCTAAAGTTCCGGTCATTTTTACACGATTATCCAGAGTTATTACAAAATTGATACCAAAGTACGACATGTAAATCACCTTTTCCCCCGTCATTACGCGATTGTTAAAAAATGGGCTGTAACAACAAAATAAGAAGAGAGTCCCAGAGTGGGACCCTCTTCTTTATCCGTTAATTTCCATATGATTTAATAAGGTCAAAAGCACCTAATTTCAAGCTTTTCATCAAGAAATACTAACTTAAATTTTTTCGTAGTACATGGTCTAAAGTATCAAAAAATAGCAATAACGCGTCATATACAGAAACATTAGGTATATTAGGTATATTTTTCATGTTTCTTTTATGCTTTTCATACAACTACTTATGCTCATATACTCTTCTGCAAATTTTTGTTATGACCCCAAATCAGGCGTGTCGACCAGTTCGATTCGAGGCTCATCGGCATGATGCAGCTCGAGTATTATTACCTCATTTCGGCCTTTTTTAAGCAGCGGTGCTGGTAAATAGAGAGTTCGCTGCGGCCCTTGGTCCCAGTAACGCCCCAAATTAAATCCGTTAATCCAGACAACACCCTTGCCCCATCCATCCAATCGCACAAACGTATCGGCAAGCTCCTCAGCTTGGAATTCACCTTTATAGAACTTAGGACGGTCGTTTCTGGCAGTAGCCTTATCTACAATATCGTTAAATGTCAGGCCTAAGGTGTCTTTTAAAGGCAGCGGATAGATTGTCCAGTCAAACAGGAACTGATTATTTAACCTGACGCCTTCCGTAATCCCTTTAGGGTCCCAAAGCTTAGGCCCATAGTTGACTCGTCCCATATTCTCGACAACGATATCCAGCCTTGCCCCGCCTTTAGGTATTTGAAGCAGCAGACTCTGAGGATTCCATCGTTCTACCGTTCCTTGGTAAATACCGTCCAGATAGACCTGAGCACGGTCGCGGACTTCCTGTATAAATAAACTTCCACCTGTCCGTGGGCCTGAAATATGAGTTGAATAAACAATAAAGCCGTAGTTTTGACCAAGCTTCTCCATCGGGACCGGGGCAGCATGCTTTACAGGAGCAGATATCAGATCCAATTGATCAAGCAAATCCGCCTCGCCTGTCAATGTGATGATACCATAGCTTTTCTTCGGCAGAGGCGCCGGCATTTCCGGCAGCTCTGATTCATCTATCCCTTTATATTTAGCAATAATCCCTCGAACTGCTTGAAGTTTAGCTGTGGCGTCACCGCACTCTGACAGCGGAGAGTCATAGTCATAACTTGAAATCGTCGGCTCATAAATATCCTGATTATTTGCTCCATTATAGAAACCAAAATTCGTTCCCCCATGGAACATATAAAAGTTAACAGATGCACCTGCTTGAAGCATCTCATTAAATACCTCTGCAACATCCTCTGCATCACGAGTGTGATGCGGTTTCAGCCAATGATCAAACCATCCATTCCAGAATTCCATGCACATAAGCGGCTCGTCAGGGCGATACTCTCTTAATTTTTCAAATGCCACCCGCGGGTTCGATCCAAAATTAACGGTTGCAAGAACATCAGAAACCATTCCGCCTTGAAGCATGCCATCCTCAGGACCATCTGAGGTAAACAGCATCACATTCACACCTCGTCTAATAAGCCCTTCCTTCAAATAATTCAAATACTGATGATCATTGCCGTAACTGCCATACTCGTTCTCGATCTGAACGGCAATAACCGGACCGCCATTTGAGCTTAGAAGTGGAACAAGACGGGGAATCAGCTCATCATAATATCGGTCAACCTTCTCCAGATACAGCTTATCCATACATCTAACCTTCATATCCGGATAGCGAAGCAGCCAGGCTGGAAGTCCGCCGAACTCCCATTCCGCACAAATATACGGACTTGGTCTCAATATAACATGCAGTCCAACCTTTTCAGCGACACGAACGAACCCCTCTACATCCGCGAGACCGTCAAAGCAAAATTCCCCTTCTTCCGGTTCATGCAAATTCCACGGCAAATAAGTTTCAACCGTATTAAATCCACATGCTTTCAGCTTTAAAAGCCGATCTTCCCAATATTCCGGAACAACGCGAAAATAATGGATTGCACCTGAAATGATTTGCAGCGGCTTTCCTTCCCATTGAAATTGCTTGTTCGCTATAGATAACAGTGCCATTGCTTAACTCCCTCCTACTATTTTAATAACATGACCTTAATTCCCATTACGATTGTTTGTATTATCCACTTTTATCATCCGGGAAATGGAGACAACACTCAATCTCCAGATGGAGCATCTTCTATACCATTTGTGCCAATGATTCCATTCACAAGGCAAATTAACATGTTATGATAACCGTATTAGAACTGGAATTTTAATTTTGCGCTAACTATGAAGGAGATTTCCATGAGTTATTTGTACGAATTCCCTTATTTAATTAATACTTTACAAGTATCAGGCTGCCATTTCGGTATCCATCCTCCCGGCTGGAGTTATCCAAGGCATCACCATCATTTGTTTGAGTTACTCTGTTGTCTTGAAGGTGACGTCGTCCAAATTATGAATCGTGATCAGCTTACATTGCATCCGGGTGACTGGCTGCTTATTAAATCTGGGGTCAGACATCAATCCATCAATGCTTCGAGCTCGCCATACGGCTATTTCAATGTTCACTTTGACCTTGATGTTCCTGAGATTCGCAGTATGCTGGCAAGCGCTCCTTATCGGTACATTCCTCAACAAGTCGCAGATCGGACAAAACTCAGTACTTATATCAACGAGCTGGAAGGCATTCTTCGGCGTAACCATATAAAGACAGATACAGAGGCAATACCAGAGGAGATCGAAGATACAGCTCACAGCTTCCGCTTTGAAGACAAGCTGCTGCTGCAATCCTATACCCTGCTCATCATTCATGATGTGCTGTCTTTACTGCGTGAACTGCCTGCACCTCATATGACACCCACAAGGGAAGGTCCCTTACAGGCAACAGAAATTGCACATACAATTGAAGAAATGTTATCCCGGGGCTTAGATGATGAAATGTCCGTAAACAGAGTAGCCAAGGAACTGAATTTAAGTCGCAGCCAGTGCAGTAAGCTATTCTCCAAGGTGTATGGACTCTCTCCAAGACAATATGTAAGTCGTCAAAAACTCAATGCTGCCAAGGAACTGCTCGTAACCACGAATCTCCCGGTCAGTGCAATTGCCGAAAAGCTCGGTTTTCACTCTGCAAGTCATTTCTCCAGACAATTCCGGCGCTGGACCGGTCAATCACCAACTGAATACAAGCCCAAGCAATGATTAACTGTTCACCCTGAACATATAAAAGAGCACCACTCTTCTCAACTTACCTTAGAGAATAGTGGCGCTTTTTTATATTCTTATTTATTTAGTTACAGGGTAAAGATCAAAATCTTTAATGCTTTCACCTGTTCTGCCTGCCTCGAACACCGCTTCAATGATATTCAGCACTCGCAGCACTTCCTCATTCTTTACAATCGGCTCTGCACTACCTTCAATCACAGCTGCAAAGTTATCGAAGAAGCTGCTTGGCTGACGGTACGGAGCAGGAAGTGCCTCTGTAATGGTAGCCTCCTCCGAAGGCGGAGCCATCGTCTTGGTCAATCCGACTCCGGCTTGGATCGGCTTCGGCTCGACTTTCACCGCATCCTGGTTTCTGCTAACGACTCGGCCATTTAACGACCAGTCTTCAATAACTCCTGTTCCTTCTGTTCCTTTGACATACCAGCGAGGCAGGGTAATGAAATTCGTGGTTCCTACTTCGATTACCGCAGATACGCCATTCTCGAATTGCAGATAAGCTTCAAATCCATCATCCACACCATCGCCCAAAATATAGCTTAACCGGCTGCTCAGACTTGTAATTTTGCTGTCCACCATGAAGATAATCTGGTCCAGCAAATGCACACCCCAGTCCAGAAGCATACCTCCGCCGTATTCCTCAAGGTGGCGCCAGTCGCCTGGAATACCGTTAGCGCCGTGCACTCTCGATTCAATACGGAAGAGCTCACCAATGGTCTTCTCATTATACATTTGCTTGATGATCAAGAAGTCCTCGTCCCAGCGGCGGTTTTGGTGAACCATCAGAACCTTGCCTGCTTCATCGGCAGCAGCGAGCATTTCTTGAAAATCACTTACGGAAAGGGTGACCGGCTTTTCACAGATGACATGCTTGCCTGCCTTAAATGCCCGGATTGCCAAATCCTTATGCACATCGTTAGGAGTCGCAATAAGAACCACCTCTACCGATGGGTCACTTAAAACAGCTTCATAGCTGTCATAAGAAAAATACCCTGCTTCCACAGATGCCTTGCGCCGTTCTTCCAAAACATCATACGTTCCCGTCACTTCAACATGTTGGTTGTCTTTCATCAGTTTAGCATGGTAGCTTCCCATTCCTCCAAAGCCTACAATGACCACTGAGTGTTTCGTTGACATGGATACACAGCTCCTTTACGCTACAACAGCATCTTAAATGAATTTCCAAAGCTTTATGGTGCGTGGAAAGACTTTCCTTATTATTAACCTTATTTTGCTTGATTCATATACACTGCTTTTCCTGTATTGGCAGATTCATATATCGCTTCCAGGATTTCAGAAACCACACATGCTTGTTCCGGGGTTACAACCGGCTCTAAATCCTGATCCACTGCTTCAATCCATTTTCTCATTTCAATATCGGCATCGCTTTCGGAATGACCTGAATAAAATGCAACGCCGCCCGATTTCAAGTCAACCTCCTGTGTGTACAATCGGCTGAACTGTTCTCCGTTTATTCGCAGACCGCCCTTCATATCTGCACCGGCTTTCGTGCCGCTAAGGCTGCATTTCGCTTCATCTACTTCCAGAGAATTGAGTGCCCAGCTGGCTTCAAGCATAATTGTTGCTCCATTTTCCATAACAATCATGCCGAAAGCTGAATCTTCAACGGTGAATTTTTCCGGGTCCCATGGTCCCCAGGCATTTGCTGCATTCTCGTTTTTAGCGAGCTCGTGATATTTAGTTCCCAAAACGACTTTCGGTTTATAATTATTCATCATCCACAATGTTAAATCAAGTGCATGAGTTCCGATATCAATGAGCGGACCACCGCCCTGCTTCTCTTCATCCAGGAACACGCCCCATGTTGGTACCGCTCTTCTGCGAATGGCGTGGGCCTTTGCATAATAAATATCGCCCAGTTCCCCGGCTTCGCATACCTGTTTCAGGTGCCAGCTGTCAGGTCTATAACGGTTGTTGTATCCGATGGTCAGCTTTTTACCTGTTCTCTTGGCTGCTTCAACCATGCTTCTGGCTTCTGCTGCCGTTTTAGCCATCGGCTTTTCACACATAACATGCTTACCGGCTTCCAGTGAAGCAATGGAAATGGAAGCATGAGCATCATTCGGGGTAAGTACATGAACGATATCAATGGTGCTGTCTTTAAGAAGCTCCGTATAATCCGTATAAACTGCTGCCCCTTCAATACCGAATTTTGCAGCTGCTTCTTCGGCACGGCTCTCAATAATATCACAAAAAGCTACGAGCTGTACGTTCTTCAGCTTGCTCAGGCTCGGTAAATGCTTACCGTTCGCAATTCCTCCACACCCGATAATACCTATACGATATACTTTACTCATTGTTAGTCACCTTCACTTTTCATAAGTTTATTGTTGGCCTTTCGATAAACGCCAGGCGTCATTCCCAGTCGCTTGCGGAATACAGCATGCAGATAATTTGCATTCGTAAACCCTTCCATCAGAGCGATTTGCTCAATGGGCATCGTGCTTTCCGCCAAGAGCCGGCAAACCGCCTCTACCCGAATATCCTCCAATATCCTGCTAAAGGAACTGTCCGGATTCATATGCTTGATCACACGCTGCAGCTGCCTTGGACTAATGTTAAGCTTCTCTGCTACATTCTCAATCGTCAGACTCGCCTGGTAGTTGGCTTTCATAAAATGAATGGCATATTGGTACCGATAAGAGAGCATATCCCGAACGGGTGCTTCCGCTCGAATTCCCTCAGAATCGTAAGCTCTTACAGCTTTAACTAAAATACTAATTACAAGATTCTTGATGGACGTATAATAGCCTGCAAGTTTCCCATCACATACCTGATAGGCTTCCAGAAAACAATTCATCGCCTTGTGAGAGTCGTAATTTGGGATAAGCGGAAGCTGTCTTAGTTTCCCGATGCATTCCTCCGCTTCGGCTGCTTCCCAAGGGTCAATATCACAATCTTGTTTCTCCGAAATATTCACATGCAAGCAGAGCTCACTCATAGGCTCCTTGGCATCTGCCTCCTGATAATGCATGACGCCGGGACCCGTTAAATAGAACATTCCTTGGGATAAGGAATAGGCCTGATCTTCAAGAATTACCCGTCCCTTACCTCTTGGAATGAAGTGAAACTCAAATTCGGAATGGTTATGAAAATCTATCACTTTTCCAGGAGAAAACTGAGTCAGGTGAAACCTGAGTACATGAATCTCATACCGTCCCCAATTGATTCGAATATCCAGCCTTTCGAGCATATCCTGCTTCTCAATCATGATACCGTAAGGAAAGACATTACTTCGTTTTAACTCTTCCATTGGTTAAGCTTTCAGTTCATCCAGTTTAACTATCCGTCCTTCTGCTGCGGAACGATTAGCTGCTTCCATTAAGCGGGAAAGCTCAACGGCCATAGCAATGTTCTCGTCAGCTGTTGTGTCGTTCAGGATGTGGTGCACCCACTGATGGAATGCGCTCTCACGATGATCGTGCAATGGAACCTCTGTCCACTCCGAATTAGAGCCTTCCAATAGATTCGTCTTCAGCAAAAGCTTCTCTTCCGGTGTACCGAATAATAACGTCCCTTCTGTACCGTGAACTTCAATCGTAAACGGAGAGTGACTGTTTACAAAGCCTGCCTCGACCACACCAATGGCTTCGGATGCTGTATGCAGGGTTGCAACAGCATTGTCCTCTACCTCTTTACCTGTCACATAACTAAAGCAAGCGCTTACGCCAGTGATGTCTTCTCCAAGGAACAAGCGGGTCAAATACATCGGATGACAGCCAAGATCGATCAGCGCCCCGCCTCCGCACTGTTCTAAATTATAAAAATGCCCGGGAAGCCAGCCGGCAATCGCTCCACCATGGGAAAGACGAACTCGAACATATGTAATCCTGCCAAGCAGTCCCTGCTTCAGCACATTTTGTACAGCTAGTGTATAACCATCATTTAAACGGGGTAACGATACTGTCAGCTTAACGCCTTGTTTCTCGACCTCTGATACAATTTCATTGGTCTCAGCAAGTGTCGGCGCTACCACCTTCTCGGTAAAGATATGTTTGCCTGCCTTCGCTGCTGCTACCATTACCTCACGGTGCCTGTTTGTAGGCGCATCCACGATGACAGCATCCAGATCCTCCAGGGCAAGCATGTCATCCAGATTTTCAAAGAAAGGAACCTGCAGCTGCTCCGCTGCTTTTTTTCCGCGAACGGGATCTTCATCCCAGACAGCAACGATGTCTGTATCCTTATGCTCCTGTGCCTGTTTGGTGTAATCCCAAGCGTGAACGTGCCAGTAGCTGATTTTGCCGATCCTTATGCTCACTTCACATTACCTCCCAGTATATAACATCCTGACATCCACTTATAAAGGTACCACATTTTTCATCTTAATATTATAGAAGTATGCGACAAACGATATATAAAATTACGACATGCTTGTTTCTTTTTGCAAATAGAACTGTCCCGAAGTAATTTATCAGGATAAACAAAAGACCCTGGCCGTAAATACAATGATCTCGGGCTGGGTCATATGATGTCTACTTATTCACTTATTCACATTTTACTCAAAACATTTCAGCAGCGCCAGTGCCTCCTCATGCCCCGGCTCTATTGCTAGCGCTTCCCGCGTATAGGCTTGAGCTTCTTCATCTTCCCCTAATTCGTAACAGCATATAGCAAGGCAGTACAGAACCGTAGGCACGGGTTCATCTTCATCTGTTTCCACCGATGTCTGTAAGAAATACTTCGCATCCTCATACATATCCATCTCGAAGAATAGCAGACCGGCATCCATTGCCAGATCATAGCGCTGTTCCATCTCATAATACGAGGACCACATTATATATATACCTCGTTGAATATCCTGCAATTCTTCAATATTAGCTTCTGGGAGTAAAGTCGAGATTCGCTTCGTGCTCTGGATAAAAAACTCGGCATCATAACCGCCCAAACGCCAAAAGGACAGAATTTGTTGTAGTCCCATTGTCTCAAGGCGCGGGTCCACCCATTCTTTCATGCTAAAGAAATCATCAGGTCCAAAGCGCTCAATGCACTGACGGAATGCGAGTCTTGTGTTCGCATAACTCATAGGAGTGTCCAGCATGAATATGCAGCCTACATTAATATTTTTGTAATGATGAGCCGTGAATAATGTCAGCGCGCCTTTTTGTTCAAATACATGCTTCAGTGCGTGATAGTTAGCCGTAAATGAGAAGCTGCCATGCCGAATTAATTCAGGGGGGTCCGCGAATTTCCAATTCTCAATAAGGTGATCCCCTTTATCTGCCGTAAGGAGAAGAAAGCCTGCCTGAGACAATTGATTCAATCGCTCTAAGCATATGAGACCGGCTTGAGGAAACAGAACATGCGAATCTTCAAGCTCTTGCTGATAAAGGGCGATTACATCACGATAAGGATAATTATCTGCCTCATACTCTGGCGCCCGGCGGTGTTCATAATTTAATTTTAAAAGTCCTAATGCTTCAGAGGGTTTCATTGTCTCGGCTTCAACGGGTGTCTCAACAATTACATCACATTCATGAATTTTACCATCACCTATATAAAGCAGCTCCTGCGGAATCCCGTCGAAAAAATAATTAGCGATAATCAACAGTGGCTGCTTTAAATCTCCCGGGCGGATCACTGTATTGGATACAACCAAATGAAGCTCCGTGTCATTCACGGCATCAAACTTGGCAAAGTCCACCAGACCTTGCTGAATAAAGGGCTGCAGAGCAGGATGCTGACTCCAGGCGTTGACATTTTTAATAGGTAAGTCTGTCATTACATAACGGAAAGGAGGAATCGCAATTCCCGCATAATCTCTCAGTTCACACAATTTATGGAGTACGTGAAATGCAAAGCGGCCTGCACCCGCTCCCAGTTCAACAATAGTTACGGGCTCAGAGATTTCCCCTTTCTCCGCCTGATCGCGTAAAAATCCAAAAATCATTTCCGCATAAGCGGTAGCGATCATCGGGTTGCTTGTTATATATTGCGGAACCTGGTCATTATTCCATGCTTTCGTGCCTTCTTCTTCATAATATGCCCGCTGCAAGTCCCAAATGGGGGCATCGCTGAAGCGGTAACGTTGTTGTGTATATTCTGTCATTCGCGGTAAACCTGCTCTCTAAGTATATGGTTGGATAATCCTTAGAATTTTACCACATATACTGGCTGTACCCAAGTCAAGCCTCATTATACATAACTAGCTTTCCAGAATCATATCCTCCTTGCCGGTTTAAGCCTAAGAGATCATAGGGTTGGGTTAAAGATTTGCAAGACTTTTCGTGCTTCATTCATATTATTCGCTGGGGCAATTACTCATACAGTGCTGACAGGTTGTAATTAGATGATTATCTGCGATGATTCTCAAATTGAAATATTAACTTATGACCGTCATTTGTTGTATCGTCATACTTTTCTTGATATGAACCTGAAGTATATTGATTAATGGTTCTTCTCCAAAAAGATTGAGCTCTCTTATTCCCTTCACCGGGATTGGTCTGTAACTCCCATGTCCCTTTATGCTTGTCCAAAACTTGTACCGCTGCGGCTTCAGCTGCACCTTGACCACGGAACGGCCTTAACACAAAAAACTCGTTCATATAATAATCACTGCCATGAGGAGTGTAAGGCGGAGTTGCTACCAAGGCAAATCCTGCCGGAATATCATCTGCTCTAATTAAATACGGAAATAATATCGATTCTTTCTCCCACCAGATGTCAAAAACTTTGTTCTGTTCATGTAATGTTAATGTATCGCCGTCTTCATACACTCCATACTTATTCGGTTTCCATCCCCAAATTTCAGACAAATCATGAAGGTAGAGCGGATATAGGTTATTTATAATAAACTTCGTGGATTGATCTGTTAGTTCGATTGAAACGCTCAAATTTCTGTCCTCCTTTACTTCTTCTATTTAACTTTCTTTAGTATAATCCGTAATTTATCATTTGTATATTTCTTCCATTAAGCTCTGCTATTTGTTCACGTATTACCCGTGCTTGCTGACACGATGTCATTCAGCACCTTTATTTATTTTCACAAGCAAAAAAAGAAACCTTGAAAAGCATAGAGCCAATCAAGGTCTTTATACCCATATAGAAAAGTCGATCACCTATGGCTACCGAGCCTTCCGTTTGTTTTGTCCGCAGGAAGGCAGGTTAATAGAATGTACAACAAATTACTGAAGAGGATGGTGTAAAAATGAAGATGTTCTTAGTGAAAATGCTTGGCAACGGGGCCATTGTGGTCGGATTGCTGATGCTGCTGGGCGATGCTTCATTCATTGGTGCTCTAGGCACTGCCTTGGCATTGACCGTCATCGCTTATCTGCTCGGAGATCTTGTTGTCTTGCCGAAAACCAATAATATGATTGCGACCGCGGTGGATGCGGTACTGGCTTTCGTCCTCCTATGGGGAGTTTCAAGCAATGCCGACTGGAATATCAGCATGGGAGACCTGCTGATCATCACATTGGCTCTTGGCGTGTTTGAATATATTTTTCATGAAATGCTGTATCGTACTGATTACCATAGAGGAAAGCGCAAGATTGAAACCTAAGTTAAGGAATAAGTCTGAAAAGGGCTGGGGAAGAAAGAGACGGGATGCGATGGCATCTCGTCCTTTTTTGATATACACATGAAGAAGGCCTATTTCCTGCGGAGCCCAGGAGAATAGGTCTTAAGTTTTATGGAAGAATTAAGCTTATTTGGCAATAGCGTTAACGATCAGTGATGTTAGGCAGCAGTCCCGAGACTTCAAGATGGACGCCTTCAGCTTCAATTTTTTTACCAAAATTATCTTATACCCTTTAATTCCGCTTATACTCTTTAATTCCGCTTAGTTTCTTCCCCATAAAAAAACACCTCACCTGGTTACGGCAAGGTATTGTTCTCATGATTCTTGATCATAAACCACTTCGGTTCCTGCAATTAGATCATGTAAAGCACGCTTGTCCTTACGAATGCTGACCATAATAATGCTTGCAATCAATCCGATTCCAATGGTAAATACGTATACCATTCCTCCTACAATATTACGCAGGAACATGGTTACAAGGGTGGGGGGCATCCGATCTTGTACCTTTCGGATACGAATTTTGCATATGCGTTTCCCTACAGTATAGCCATTCCAATATACAGGCAGCAGCAGTGAATATAACACGCTCAGGACATCAATAATTATGAGTTCCCGCTCCGTGCCGCCGGTCATTAGAAAAGTAAGAATACTTGATGGAATTCCAATGATAAAGCCATCCAGCAATAGAGCTCCGACTCTGATCCAAATTCCTGCTGCTTTACTCGCGATCGTCACCCACTCCAGTCATCATTCAAAGATTGCTTGTGTCTCGTTAGTATTTTCAGAATTCCTCCATATTATCCATCTACGCTAAGCCCACCCCCGCTCATAAAAAAAGGATTAGGACACTCCTGTCCCAATCCTTCCTAACTTATTGAAATTCTTTTATTTGTCGTATCGGAATATACAGATCAACCTTTGCTTTTCCTTCAGGGTCATCAGCAGGATTATTCATGCAGAATTCAAGACAATGCCTGTCATCCGGTTCATAATCACTGTTCGGCAGCCACTGTCCGTAAACACTGTGATAAGTGAGCGCCAATTTATCAACGGTATCATAGAATGAATACAGCCCATAAAGCCCACCTGGCAGTTTCTTGTACTGGATCTCTGTCTCAGGCTCGTCCAGCTTATTAAAATTCTCGGGTAAGGTCACACAAGCATCATAACGGCAAGCATGCTCTTCTGTTGTACTTGGATCAACTAATGATATGCCTATAAAATACTGTGCCGGAGGAAACAATTGATGTGTGCCTGCCCATTCCCCAAGCTTCCCCCATAGTCTCTCCAGGCTCAGCTTATTGGATAGATTCTCTTCGATATACTCAATTACTTTATTGATCCGGTCAGTATAGTTGTTCATAGGGGTATTAATCCTTTCGCAAAATCCTTAATTAGTCGCCCCAATACTTACTTCAAATCTTCTAATATTCCTTTGATCTCCGCTCTGGCATTTTCATCTATAACAAAATGACCTTTTGTACCTTGATCCGTAAACAAATTACCGCCATCAAGAATCCACAGATGGAGTTTTTTAATTGCTCCATTATTAAAGTAAATCTCTACAGAATAATCTGGCGGACCTATATCAAGTTGTCCTATATCATATGCCCCATCAGAAATGGCACTTATAAATATATTCATTTCTTGCTGTGTCAGAGTCAGAATTCGGTCGGGATCTTTCATGTCCTGGATTTCAATTGTATGAACATCCTCCGTGCGAATGCTGTTACGATCTCCCCAGGTATTTGAACTCTGGCTTTGTTCTTTAGTATTCTGGCATCCAGACAGTATAGTGACCAGCACCATACATATTAAAATCAGCTTATTCATGACCTTTTTCATAACCCCTCCAGTGGTGGATTTGCCTAATCTATAGGTTTAATAAACTCAACTCTATTTCCAAAAGGATCTCGAAATTCAAATCGTTCAAAACCAGGAATCGGTACCGAATCAAGGATTTCAATACCATTCTCTTGAAGCAGCTTCTCCATAGCCTTTAAATCTTTGACTTCATAAGCAAGATGGGCTTTGGTTAATAGACGATCGACTCCAGCTTCTGTTCCAATATGCAGCTGCTGGTCACCAACCTCAACCCACAATCCCCCCCTGCCGGTCAAAGATTCTGGCTTGGCGATTTCCTTCAGCTGCAATACTCCGCAATAGAAGCTTCTTGCCTCTTCTTCTTGACCCGTAGGTATCGTAATCTGGGCATGATGAAAACGACTAATCATTATAGAGACACTCCTTTCTATTTTTATTTGCATACACTCCTGGAAGTTATTTTGTCTTTGTTATGAGAAAATCGGGTCTTAATATTTATACCACACTTACAAAAGTGCTCCCTGCTAAATACAAACATACGATTGCCAACACCATAAACATCACAAAAATTGGTTTATTACTTCGAAATTTCACACTATATATTCCAAAAAAGAGAGCAGCAGCAAGCTTGGCAAGGCTCTGATAATACCCGTTGAAGCTTGAACTGCTGAAAACAACCGCGATCAGCAAGGTTAATACGATTAAAATTTTAAACCACAAGGGTTCACTTAAAAATAGCCTCCAAAACAATTTGATTCGCTCCATATTAGCCTCCCAATATAATGAGTTTGAATTTTAAGTTAATTTTCCCTTGGTCTTTCTTCTATTTTCTTTACTCTTAAACAGATACCTTATTCCTTTTCCCGCCATCGGTTCATCTGCATATCTTGGGAGAACATGCATATGCGCATGAAATACATGTTGTCCTCCGATCTCCCCGCAATTCCACCCCACGTTATATCCGTCAGGTTGGTATCTTTCATCCATATAACTTTTAACTTCCTGCAGCAATTGATAGGTAGCATTCCATTCATCTTGGGTAAGATCAAACACGGTTTCTCTATGTTGTCTTGGGACAATGATTCCAGACCCTTCAATGTCCTGCTCGTTTAACTGTAAAAACATGCAGTGCTCATTTTCCAAAATAATATTCTGGTCACTTCTTATCTCTGGTTTGCAATATTCACAAATATTCGTGTTCTACGCCCCCTAAATTTGTTCAGTATTAAGTTCAATCTAACAAAACAACCCAGCCTAAAGATTAGCTCTGATCTTAGGCTGGGTCTGTTGTTGTATAAATATTTTTTATGTATAAGCTGGAGACTCTTCGATTATTCCATAATAAACAAGGTCTTCGTATTGTCCGTTTTTTATCACATGTTCATGTAGACACCCTTCAAATTGCATACCTATTTTTTGCAAAACTCTTCCGGATGCAGGATTCGAGCCAAAGTGACGAGCAAACACCTTATGGTACTTCTTTTCCTTAAAAGCATAATCAAGCATCGCTTGTGCAGCCTCTGTGGCATACCCTTTTCCCCAGAATGCTTCTCCAATCCAATAAGCAATTTCTCCATGACGAAAGCTCTGGTTATTGGATAATCCTATGGCCCCGTATAATTGTCCGGTAGCCTTATCTGTGATCGCAAACTCGTATGATTTATTTTTCTGAAAGTTCGTCAGATGACTTGAGATCCAGGAGAGGGCATCTTGGACAGCGTATGGGTACGGAAGGTATAGTGTATTTTTATAAATATTATAGTTGTTGCAGAGCCTAGCAACCTCAGGAGCATCCGAAGAATGAAATAACCTTATGGCTAACCGGTCCGTAGTAATTGTTATATTCGAATTATCCTCAGTCACTTAAATCCCCCATCATCTGGTATCATAATCTCTTGGTTAAATAGAGCGCAACATCATCATCCATTACTGTCGTGTCGCCATGTTCGATATATTGGCGGCTGTTATAGATCCCCTTACCATCCGGAATATATCCTCGCTTTGCATATAGAATCTGTGCATTCCCATAGTCGGAAAATAACCCCACACCGATTCCAGCAATTTCAGACCGTTCTTTAATTCTTTTTTCTGCGCTGTCCATCAACGCCGAGCCCACACCAAGGCGCCGATAATTGATGAGTACGTTAAAATCATTTATTTCCGGAATTCCCTGTTCTCTAAAAGATGGATAATATGAACTCCATAAAATATTGACATACCCGGCGAACATATTATCCACTTCTGCAACTAACGAAACTCTCTCACTATTAGACTGTTCCTCAAAATACCTTAGATATAACTCTACAGGCTTATCCCATCCCTGTTCATAAAACGCTGCTGATATGAGTGAAGGATCTTGCTCATTTAATTCTCTAATACGGATTGTCATAGCATTTTGCCTGCTTTCGTAGTTGATTCTTAATTCTCTAACGAAATTTATAGTGTCGCCTTCTGATCATCTATCATTTCTTCTCCACCAGTCTTAAAATCTCCTTCAAGTTGTCTTTGAATAAAATATTCTACCATTATTTACAACACCCCTACTCTCGCTTTGAAATGCTAAATGTCATACTCATGTCCCCTGCTCCCTTGCTACTATAATTTTTGTAGAGAAAAGCAAAAGATTGAAATAATTTGAAATTATAGGAGGGTATTCATGAAAAGAAGTTTAACATTGGTTAGTTTAATTTTAATAATGTGTTTAGGCTTGACCGGCTGTAAAAGTTCGGATTATAACAAAGCAATAAAGTTTGAAGAATCTAAAGATTACTCTTCTGCTGCAGCAATTTACGAAGATCTTGGTGACTATAAAGACTCCGCAGATCGCCTCAAAAACTGTAACACTCTTATTAGTGCAATCGAAAAATATGATGCTGCTAAAAAAGATGTTGAAAAGAAAAACACAGAATTGGAAACCACTATTTCCACTGCCGAGGCACTCATTTCTAAAGGTGAAAAAGCATTAAATGAAAAACTTATACCAACATTAGAAACTGCGATATCCGAGACAAAATCCGTTAAATATAATATTCCTGCTAGGCCTGATGCAGCTGATGATATTGTTAAAGTTACTGAGGAATTAAACAATATTGACTACAGTGCCGCACAAAAAAATCTTACTAAAAAAACAAATGCTCTTGAGCATAGCATCAAACAGTATGCGTTAGTCAATGCTCCGACAGAAGCTTATGTTATACAGCGTTTGAAAAAAGTAAAAAATGTTGCCGATATTTCCGCTGTAACCGAAGAGAATGACCCTAACGGACAGCTTCATAAACCGGGGGGTTACACATCACAGGTCTATTTTTCAAGTAACCTTGTTAACCAAAGCGAGGTTTATGGAACAACCATCATTGACAAAGGTACCGATGCCGGAGGAAGTATTGAAGTTTATGCAACTGCCGAAGAAGCAAATAAACGAAAAGACTATCTTGCAAGTTTTGATGGTGGACTATTCGCATCAGGCTCACACACAGTTGTCGGCACCGTTTTGGTTCGCACTTCTAATGAGTTGACTGCTTCACAGCAAAAAAAATTAGAAGCAGATATTATAGCAGCTTTGACTTCAATAGAAGATTAAAATATAGATGTGGGGTAAGCGGAATGACTTACGATGACAAAGACTGTGATTGGTTTTGTGATAATTGTAGTGTTTATATGAACAATCAACCTGGATTTACAACCTCAAGTGATGAATGGACTTGCACGGAATGTGGTTATGTTAATGATGTTTCAGAGGATAACATCATAGATGAAGACGATAATCAGGGGTGCAGTGAAGGATATAGCGACGGCTTCACTTGTATTAATTGTCAACAATCGCTGCGCGGTGGTTCACGAACTCTGCCTTGGGAAGATGATGATAATGCAGAAGCGTATATTATCTGCCCTCATTGTGGGTGTAAAAATATTGAAAACGGCGATGAAGATTAAATAATGCGGTAATACATATTAAGAAGCATGAATATTTTGGATGCCACTTCAGTGGCATCCTTTTTTACATCTATACAACCCAAATATAAAAAATATAATCCCCTGCTTTAATTTCATATGTACAAGGCTGAGTCATACAATATATATCCGTTGACTATTACCACAAATAACTTCCTTCGTCTGTCACCGTTACACCTTCACTTTTTGGATCTTTTCCTTCAAATGTATGGATTTATTCAAATGCAAAAAGATATGTCTTGTGGCTGGCATCAGTATAAGACCTGCAACCGTCTTTTTACTCCAGTAATCCAGCAGACATAAGGCTTCTTTCTTTACAGCGTTTTGCTCTTTAAGCATGCTAATTCTTTCGACCTTTACTTTTTTATTGAAATCACCCGGTGTAAGGCCAGATACAACCTCTCGAGTTTTTCGGCCAACTTCCATACGGTATGCCATTAACGAAGAAATATTGATTTGTTCACTAAGATCAGCAATCTCAAGTTCCGTCATTTCATTTCCTGAATGCAGGTACTCTACGCCTAGTTTCTCGTTCCATTTGCCCGAATAGAATACTTGTTCATCGTTATTTACGAGTACGTTCATGGTCATATCTTCAATACGCGTGATGTGCCAAACATGCCAGAGGATAGAATTCTTGGTATCTCGAGCGATCACAGGATATTTACGAAATGTTTCTTCCCGAAGATCTTTAATGAGTTCATCTTCAAGCGTAGCGACAGGTGATTGGCTCATTCTTGATGAGTGCAGCAGACGATGCTGCTCCATGAATAAGTCTACGGATGCCTGATGCTCAGCAGATTTTAGAATCATATTTGTCAGTCTTTTGTGATTTTCATTCCACTGCCTTCTTTGGATTAAATCCACAAGGCACCCCCTCTATGAAAAGATACAATCCTTGATTGCTCTACTCCCAATACAATTCTCTTTGTCTATACATAAAATCCTTAACACTGCTTGAGAATAACAATATAGCAATCGTCACAATGGAGAGCACTAACATGATGATCGTTATAACATTTAAAAATGCCTCAAAAACTTCAGCCCTGGATGTAACTTGCCCGACAGCTACAGCATACATAACCGAAAAAATGTTTAACGTATTCATGATGATATAGATCCACTTCGCAAGCTTCGCGCCAGAATAAATAAAAGCACATAAGACAATCTGGATGATTATAGAGATGAAGTTAGAGAAGATCCCATTCAGTACACTTAATACTAATATCAGAATAAAAAAGAACAAGTTAGCAAAGATAACAGTTTTTAAAATTGTCTTGCCCTTCATTTCTTGTCTTTGAATATATTCTTCTCCCTGCATTTACAGCTCCCTACTCTCACAGCGAAATGCAAAATGTCATACCCTTATCGCTAGCTTCCTTGATAATATAAATTATTGCTTAAACTTTTAAGTAAAATGAAAGGGGACCTTTTGAACATGACCACTAAAGTTAAACGGCAGCCCAATAACGGCCCTAAAATTCGAAAAGAACAAGATATTGTGTTAAAAATGATCCGTATATATTGTAAGAAAAAGCATCATCAAAAGGATTTATGCGCGGAGTGCCAGGACTTAAATAATTTCGCAATGAAGAGACTTTCCCTATGCCAGTTTGGTGAAGAGAAGACTGCCTGTGCCAAATGCCCTATTCATTGCTATAAACCGGATTATCGTCAGAGAATTAAGGAGGTTATGCGTTTTTCCGGTCCATGGATGCTCCTGTATCATCCCATCGAATCGATTAAGCATATACCTATTCCAGAGAGATTTAGAAAAAAGCGTTGAATATCAACTCAGCTAACCCTGTCTTGCATTTCATACTTCATGGCTAAAAAATCAACTTCCTGTCCAGCAATCATACTTTTAAATACGAGTCCTTTTACAAAACCTGCTCGCTCATAGACTCTAATAGCCCGTTCATTAAATTGAGCTACAACGAGCCGAACTCCCAAGCTATGATGTTGTTCTTTAATAAACTGCAGGCAGCTTGTTAAAAAGGCTCCTCCGTTCCCCTTTCCCGTTAATTCCGGACGGAGCCCTAACCCCAGATCAATGTAATCATCCTCATTATATATGCCTGCTTTATATCCTCCCGGAACTCGGGCTGAGTTTCCCGTACAGATAAATGCAATTAACTCATTCTCTTCATTCAAGACATAATAATAATCGCCATTTAACAGCTCCAATATATCCTCAGAGCTCTCATCCATGCTGTATATCGAATACGGCTCTTCATATTTCCAGCTTGAAATTAGTTCTGCATACTGCTGATTCATTTTTATGAATTGGAATTGTGACACTTTCATAGCACTCCTTAAAAGACTGTCGTTTATGTATATTACCGTTTACAGGCTTGAATTCCGTTTAATCCAGTACTTGCATACACCTTCTTTCATTTCAGTCAGGAACCCATGATTAGCCTCTATTACTTTACGCGAAGCCATATTATCTTCATTACAGGTAAGAAGAATTTCATTAATTCCTTTTTGATACGCTTCTTTAACCAATTCACCTAATGCATGTTTCCCATACCCTTTATTTCTTTCCGCTGGACGTATAATGTATCCAATATGTCCACCATGTTCTAATAGTTTATCGGTTAGTCTGTGCCTAAGTTTTCCATACCCTATAGGACGGTTGTATAAATAGAACCAATAAATTGTTTGCGGAACTAGCCCGTCAGATAGATTTTTACCTTGAGATATCTCAACATTTCGAATTAACTTTTCCCGGAATATTTCTAAATCACTCGAATATAGGCTATTTATAAAGCCATTCTGACCTTCACCAATATCCTGAATCATTTGATAAATATCTGGTGGTTCGATCGGTTCCAGTGGTTTAAGATAGAGCTTCAATACAATCACCTCCAGTAAAATCATTTTTATAAGAAATCAGTCTTCTTCCTTCACATATTCCAACGTCAATATATAACCCTCTGAAACGGGTTTAATATTTATGTCCTTCAACCGTACAAAAACCTGATCATGAAACTGAAACAGACCTGCACCTTCTTGATATGACATTGAACTGCTTAGAGTCACCCGAGCTTGATTAGGCAGTTTAAACGTATACATATTATCTAATTGACTGAGATATTTATTAAAGACTCGTGCTCTTAAATAATAATCATTGTCTAGTTTAATTAAAGGATATATCGGATTTCCTTGTGGATTAGGATGAATTTCGAACGCTTTAGAAACAATTTTATACGGCTTTGAAAAAGTAATAATTGTATGAAGCTGATTTTCTGTGAATGGAACTTGAAGCACCCTGTGATGAATTCCTTCGAGGATCTCAATCATTTTATAAACTCCCATGAGGATAAATCCACCTACAACGCTTACTAGAATTATCATGGGATTTTCACTCAAAATACCATAAATTACTCCAAAAACT
This sequence comes from Paenibacillus dakarensis, assembly GCF_001373415.1. GTDB lineage: Bacteria > Bacillota > Bacilli > Paenibacillales > Paenibacillaceae > Paenibacillus_AQ > Paenibacillus_AQ dakarensis. Next base: position 30,163 of record NZ_CDSE01000018.1, read on the forward strand.
AAAACTAACAATCCTGCAGCAAATAACATTCTTTTCATTTATATCGCCCGCCTCATGTTTTGAGCTGATATCTCAATTTACGGTTTTTCTTACTAGATGATTAGTTTATAATCCACCATTTAAGCTAACTTATTGCTAATTCCTTCACTTGCTCCAGTTCGTTTATATCAATTGAATATGTACGTAAATGCATTTCTTTCAATACTCTCCATTTGCTTAAAAGGGTATAGAACATATCTCCAAAATTCATCTGCTCTGGCAGCTCGTCGATCAATTTAATTTCTTCGATTTCAAAATTCGGGAGACTGCTCAGCTTAATCACTTCTGCGTAAAAGGCCATGCCCAAGCTCTCTTTCCATTCATATATTCCAAAAGGGGTTAATTCGAATTTAACTGCACCCGTTTCCTCATACAACTCCCGGCTTGCCGTATACAGAATCGATTCTCCCTCTTCTCTATTTCCTCCGGGGATCTCCCATCCATTTCTCTTTTTATTAAATATAATAATGAATTGATCATTATATTTTGCGATGATAACTGCAAATTTAATGAGAGCATGATCTGCTTCATTCAATTCAAACCAACGGCTCATTATACCCTCCCCTTGTTACGCGAAGTTATTTATTGCATTAACTCAACTCATTAATCCTTCTCTCACCATGTCCAATAACTCTTGCTTATGCGCTGGATGACAGGCTATTAAATAGGGTTCTTCATTCATTCCCGTGAATTCATTCCCTTCAAAATCGATCACAATCCCTCCCGCTTCCTTAACCATTAGGATCCCGGAATATAAATCGTCCCCTTCTGAGTTGTAAAGTACAATTCCGTCAATATCTCCCTTCGCAAGCATGCACCACTGAAGTGTAGGAGCCCATAATCTCATCATTCTCTTAACTTTAATATCAATGAATTGTCTTAGTTTAACTGCCCTCAGGTCATTTTGTACTTTATGGCCTTGAATCCAGCCAATGTTTCCTTTATAAATGTTTGAATAAGCTTTGATATGGAGTAGTCGATTGTTACAGAATGCTCCTTCTCCAATGGTCGATACAAATAACCGATCTGTCATTGGTTCATATACCACTCCAAGTACAGGCTCGCTAAGGTACATTAACGTAATGGATGTCGTGAAAACCGCTAATCCAATTGCAAAATTATTCGTTCCATCCAGAGGGTCAATGAGCCATAGCCAATCACTCTTCAAACCGATTATTCCAGCCTCTTCACTATGTATCTGATGATTTGGAAAAACAGTCTGAATCTGCTTTACTATGATTTCCTCGGCAATATGGTCCACTTCAGTAACCACATCTCCAAATCCGTCTTTGGCTCTCAGTTCTATGAAATCGTCGAATTTTTCTTTTGAGATCTGACCCGCTTGACGAATCACCCGAATGGATAATTCTTTTGCAGCCGTGACGATCTGATGATCCATGTAAGACCTCCTGTTTTCAACTGATTTATGATATCCGCTCTCTATGGAGCGCCTCTCTTAACTCATCAATTCCTTCAAATACCGCTTTCATATTTTCTTCATTGTTCATTTGATTTCTTGCATGCAATAATACAGGCCTTAGAGATTCAACTGAACCTCCAAATGCTTCCATCCACTCATATCTTGGAACCATCCACAAATGAAAATGATGTGTTGTATCCTCATTGTAAAAATAATAGACCTTATCGATACCTAATCTCTCTCGTTGTGCCCTTCTAATTTTATGTATTAATGATATGTATTCGTTTTGCTCTGCTTCTGTGAGTTCATCCATACCGTAAAAATGCCTCTTAGATGCAAGAATGATTAGTCCTCGAATGGGATAAGCAACATCCTGATGGATGTGAAATAGATTGGTTTCATATATAACACCACCAGTAGGGGTAATTAACCCACTTGTTAGTGCACAACTGAGGCAATCCACTTCCACTGTTCTTCCATCAGCTAATGTGATTTTTCTTGGCATTTTCAATCTCCTTCTTTACTTGATAACCTAAGGTTTCGTACCACATGCCATAATAAAGGTCATCATCCCATACGCTTCAGACGAATGTTGAATAGCCTCTGAAGCTTGTTTCATTTGTTCCATTTCATCGGAATTAATCACGCCATAATTATAAAGATCAACAAACCGGTTCATATCAAACTGACGTTTAAATCCATCAATGCCATGTACATCACTATGCTGAATGATAGAATCAATGTCTATATCGATGTATCCACTATCTCTAAGGAGGCGCGGCAAGCTTCTGCCGATGAATCGGTTTCCACCTTTTTGTGCAACAGCATCTGCAATCTTTCTTAAAATCGTATGTAGTGACGGGATGTCCGGATTGACCGTGCCAAAGACACCATCATCAATATCAATGATTACTAATTTCCCGCCAGGCTTTAATACACGATAAAGCTCTTGCGCCGCTTCGAGCGGATCATGTAAATGTAGAAAAATCAATCTTGCGACTACAAAATCAAATGAATGATCCGGAAGTCCCGTACTGTAAACCGATGCTTCTACGAATTTTATTCGATCTGCGGGTACGTCTCTTAACAGTATTTTAGCTTGATTCTGCAATGCTTGGTCTATTTCAAGAGAAGTAATATGACTATTAGGCAAACTATGAAGTAACTGTTCCGTTATATATCCAGGTCCGCTTCCTACTTCTAATACACTCATTCCATCCTGCAATCCATACCACTGTAGAGTTCGAAGCTCTTTATACCAGCTCATCGTCGCTTGCACTCTTAATCGCTCTATTTCATCTGGAACACCTAAAACAGCATTTTGGATATTATATGTTGAACGTCGGTCCTTCAATTGCTCACCAGCCTTATCTCAGATATTAGAAATGCACTCCAAAATATCAATCGGATGTTTAAAATAATGATCCGCTTGAATATTCACTTCTTTATTAGCTCCCCATTCAGCCAATCCAAAGGAAATGCCCGAGTCTTTTGCACATTGAGAGTCATATATGGTATCTCCAATGTATATGGATTTGCCAGGGTCTGCCCCCGAAACCTCCAAAAATTTAATGATCGGATCTGGATTGGGTTTATGAAGCTGAGTATCATCAGCACAAACCACAATAGATAAATATTTCATGAGACCAAAATGTTCAAAATCATCTCTTAATTCCACGCGCGTCTTGGAAGTGACGATTCCTAATTGAATGTCCCTCGAGGATAATATCTTAAGCAGTTCTTCTATTCCTTCATAGACATGAATGGAATCAGCGTACTCTTTCATATACATATTCCACAAGTCACTTGCTCTTTCGATATCCTGTATTCCTAATTGAGGCAAGGAACTTGAACCAGGAATGCCAAGTACAAAAGATAATTCTTCTGTCGAGCAGGGCTTGTGATAATCCGTTAGCAGCATTTTTTGTAATGATCCAAGCACGGCTCTTTCTGTATTAATAAGTGTACCGTCAACATCAAAAATAATGGTGTTATACATCCTTCCGCTCCTCCAGTACGTGTAATTCACATCATTTTTAATATAAATCCTGTCTTCTCCCCTTTCTTAAATCCACATTCCTCATAAAATGTATCTATTCCTTCCATTCTAGAACTCGTCATTAACATGACCTTATAACAGTTATGCTCCTTGGCGAATTCAACCGCTTTCTGAAGTACTAATCGCCCATATCCATTTCTACGATAATCAGCATGTGTAACTACATTTTCAATTAACCCGTATGGTCTAGCACCTCTAGTTAAGTTTCTAATCACAACAAGAACACAAGAAGCGACAATCTTTCCCTCGTGCTCCACAACAATGATCTTCATTAGCTGATCATCCATCATCTCACGCCATTGTATCTGAATTTCGTTCCAATCTATATCTGGGTCGTCCGGGTTTAAATGCTTATAGAGTAACAGCAACGGCTCCAGCTCATGCTCATGTATGGTACGAACAGATGTATTCGTCATTATAAATCCTTGGCTTTCACATGGAATCTTAACACGGTTTTCAACTTAGCTTGTTCTGTCTTGCGGGGATCTGACAAATAGATTTCCCGGTGGATTTTGCTGGCACGGATGTAACCCTGTTCTGTACAAAATTCTTCCATTCGTGCAAAGCTTTCCGGCTCGTCATCAAAACTTCCTATATGCATCATCTGACAACTCAGTCCATCTTCCGCTTGTTCAAAGCGGATCTTCTCAAGAAACGGATTGGGTTTCTTTTTGATGGTCTGCTCCAGAAATCTCTTAAACCATTCTTCAGTTAAAAAATCAGGCTGGCGGATCATAATTGTGTATTTAAAGTTACTTTTATCTGTTGCGGGCTTAGACCGATCAAGCAGGTCCCATACACCTTCAAGTGGAAAAACCGTGTATTCATAATATCCATCCGGGACAACATCATTTTTATATGACATTCTCACCGCATAACTCAAACTGTACAAAGCTTCTGTCGCCTTAGCAAAGTCCTCTCCATTCGGGTCACCAGAACCGTCAACCATAAAGAACGGCATTTTGGGAACTTTTATAATTTCCGGTGATTTTTTTGGCAGATACAGTTCCTTAAAGTCCTTTTTATAATTGATCTTTTTGCTCAAAGTCCGCCTCTCCTTTTGTATGAAATAATGCTCTTCACGGATTCACTCCCATACAATTTTTCCCTTCTTCATTTTTGCAATATAAAAGATTTGTCCCGTATGACCTGGTAAATGTCTGAATTGATGCAGAAGCATTTCTAATATAGTGGATTGATTATCGAGGCCTGCACTGTTGAACGCTGGATAGTTTAAATAAGGTTGTTCCAGCAATTTTTCAGGGTTATCTTTTATCATTTCAAGAACTTGTATGATGCAATCGTATGATTTCTGTGAAAGTTCCAAAGCTTCTTGCCTAGACATTTGCAGACCTTGTTCGAACTCTCTACTTCGATCTAAGATGTATGGAGCGTCAAAATATGCAACTTCAAACCATTGATACACAGCCCCTGATATGTGCGCTATCAAATTAGCGATGCTGTTACTTTCAGGCGTTGGAGTCCAGACAATATCCTCATCAGACAGTTGTTCAAGTACAACACGAGTCCATTTTTGATCTGCTTTGTACTTCCTTAACAGAAGGTCGATCACTATGGTTGAACTATCCATACTTGTCACACTCCATATTTTCTATTGTGTGCACTACAATGCAATGAAATTATTCATTGATCACTAAATCTTTGACTGACTATTATAGGAATAATCTTGAAAGGTGGGATGGATCATGGATAATGCAGCATTTAACGTAAATGTACATAATGTTCCTCTAGGTGGAGGGGAATCCTATTTCGATGGTGGTTTGCTTTCTTATATTGGCTGGTCGATCTTAGGAGCACTTATTACCGTTTGCACGTTCGGAATATGTTACCCTTGGGCACTGTGCATGATTTATGGCTGGAAAATCAATCATACGGTTGTTGAGGGCAGAAGGCTTAAGTTTCATGGAACAGCAATTGGGCTTTTTGGCAACTGGATTAAATGGTTCCTGCTTTGCATTATCACGCTCGGAATTTACAGCTTTTGGGTTTTCATAGCACTTGAAAAATGGAAAGTCAAACATACCACTTTCGAATGATATAATTAAATCCCCATTACCTGGGGATTTTTTATTAACTTCTTCTAATTATAGCAATTTTTTTAATATGTATGATAATCGATAAAATGCAATTGATAGCAGCCAGCGCGATCCATATCAAAAGGGAATAGGACATCCATACGCTGATCATATAATAATTATTGTTTATCAAATACGGCCAGATTATTAACAATATTAAAAAGATACTTCTAAATATAAGTGCAATACTGTTACCAATTACTTTTCTGGTTCTTGTTCTTCCATCATTTATGTATAATCTTATTCCTCCAGCTAATTTAATTATCTTTAAACATAGGGAAATGACTGCAAGAATCACTAAGATTGAAAATACCAAATCCATCAATACATAAGTATCATCATATCTATATTTCTTCATACTATTTCCGTTTATATTCTTGAATAGATTATCAGCAATAAGTGACGGTGCCGTTGAATTCGCATTCGTTAATACAAATACAGCTCGCTGTTTTTCTAAATCAACAATCACATGCGAGGAATAATTCGGATTACTGCCAGCGTGGGTAATAACTTTATTCTTCGTATCCACACTCCATCCGAATGAATAAAACTGATTATTACCTTCATGTCCAGCTGTATCCAAGTCCACCTCATGTGATTCCTGAATTGCTTCCTTTAAATTATTCGGTAAATCTCCCATTCCTAACTGAGCATGAATCCAGTGCTCTAAATCCTTTAAATTAGTTACCAAATAACCTGCTGCAATATTACCATAGTATCTAGGAGCATCATATTCCATGTCTTTACCAAAGAGAATACGATATCCTTTAGTACGATGATCAGGTTCCAATTCCTGGCCCGTTGAAAAATAACTATCTGTCATTCCTAATGGAAGCAGGATGTTTTCAGTTACATAATCTTGATAACTTTTACCTGTGACTTTTTCAATAATCATCGCTAAGACATCATAATTAATGGTTGCATAGCTATATTCCGTCCCGGGGGATGAATCTAATTCGATTTCTGAAACATTATGTATGGTTTTTTCAAGCATATCATCTGTTGAACCTTCTGGAATTAAACGAATAGTCCATGGTGGAATTCCACTTGTATGAGCTAACAACTGGTTGATAGTAATCTTAGCCTGTTCACCCTTAAAGGTTGGCTCAAACCAAGGAAGATAATCGGTTATTAAATCTGAATATTTTAAAAGTCCCTCGTTCTCTAACAAAATAACGCTCAGCGCCGTAAACGCCTTTGTAGTCGATCCTAATTCAAACAAGGATTCTTCATTAACCATTTTTTTATTCTGAATATCGGCATATCCATATGCTTTAAATTCAGTCTCTCCCTGGTTGGATATTACCACAGCTGCTCCTGGAGTTGCTGATTTAGCCATGATGGTCTTCACCATGTCTTCTTCATTATCATACTTGCCTGCCATAAATAAATTTCCAAGTTGATTCCAACAAACAGCTACAGTAATGATCAAGATAAGCAGGACGACACCTGCAAATAATGTACTTGTTCCATATAGTCTTTTCTTTAATGCCATTGATTTCATCTTCAATTTTAGTCTTCTTCTCCCTAATCCACTCAATATCATTACTAAGGTTATCAAGCATCGATTTCCAATTCATATTTTATTTGCGTTTTACTTTGTCCTTCTATGGTTTCGATCATTTCTTCTGTTTCTTTAAACCCGCTCTTCTCATAAAATGCTCTTCCTGTATGATTCTCTTTTGCTACCCAAGCAAACATCTTCTTAACTGGCTTTAACAGTTGGATAAATTCCTGAATGAAGCCTTTTCCTATTCCCATTTTGTGATATTCAGGTCGTATGTAGATTCTTAACAGCTCATATTCTTCTTCATTCACTTGACCTGTTTGAGCATATCCAACAACTTCACCATTACATTCAGCAACTAGGAAACTCCGCTTAGGCTTCTGAAGGTCTCTTTCTACAGATCGACTTAAATTCTCAGTTGAATAAGCTTTACTTAGAAAATGTTGAATGTAATCTTCTGAATAAATGCTTTTATAAGTGAACATCCAGGTTTCATGTGCTATGGATTGAATGTGCGGGATATCTTCACTTGAAACATATCTAATTGTGATCATGCGTCTATCCTTCTTTCATATGTAATCTTCTAGTCATCCTCGCAAACCTCGGACCTGCTTGAAAACCTGTTTTTTTATAAAGTATTTCTGCAAAATTGCCAACCGTAACACATAGCTTCACAACCTCAGTATAAGGGTTAGCAGCTTCTTTTATATAATTAAGCATAAACTCTGCAATGCCTTTATTTCTGTATTTAGGGACAACGCATAACTCACCGATTTCTGCAAATCCGAGTGGCATGTTTTTGCTTATACCAGCTATGCACAGACCAACGATTTCTTGGTTCTGTTCATTTACGACATAGATCGATAGATTCCTATGTTTATATACTTTTAAAAGATACGACAAATCCTCTATGATCTTCTCATCACTAGGGACACCAAAGACCTCATAATCAATACCACCGCGGTATCCTTCCTTCATTACATTGCTAATCTTTGTTAAATCTAAAGAATCGTCCAGCAAATACACTGACATTCCATCTGGAATGACCGATTTTTTACTTGCCCCCGTAGGGCAGCACATAACCTGTCGAATTACATTTACTCCAAAGCCCAATGACAGCAGTATATTCACATCGTCTTGCAGAACTCCATTGATATTTTTAATATCCTCACAGCAATTTAATAAAATCCTCCACATAAGTTGTCGATCTGAAAATGGCGGGATCATAAACGGATACATTAGCGTATCATCAAGCCTTACAATTCCTCCAATTCGATCTTCGTCACTCATGATCCAATAACACTGGTCCGTAAACTTCGTATCATTCAAGCGAGTATTCCAGTCAAACCACATTTCTATATCAGAATTAGAATAGATAACTTGATGAACTGCAAATACGTTTTTTTCTGCCTGCTCTAATCTATAGTGTTTCATGACGCTGCACCTCACGTAAGGATTATTAATTTTGAAGGTAATTCATGTTCATTCACTATATAAGTTCGATTTATAAAGTGTTTGTCTCTTCCATTGAATTAAGTAATATTACGTATATTAACATGGATGCCGGTAACGAAACCAAAAAAATCAACCTAATACTAAATGCAGAAATACCTACAAATTCAGCAATACCACCACAGACACCAAAAAGTGATTTGTATTTAGAAGATCTTTTGAGTTTTTTCAAATGCTACATCCTGCCTTTCATTTAGGCTCTTTCTAATAACTATCTTGGTTCTTATATTGTATTGCTTCGATTACCGGCTTAACAGCTTCTCACGGTACTCCTGTGGCGACACGCCTTCCAGCTCTTTGAACACTCGGGAAAAATGACGGGTATTCTCAAATCCGACCGCAGCGCTGATCTCCGATAATTTGAGTTTCCCCTTGCCGATCAGCTCCTTCGCCTTGCGGATTCTCACTTTCTTCAGGTAGGTTACAAAGCTTTCTCCGGTATATGCCTTAAACGTCTCGCTGAAATAGGAATAATTGAGCGATACATAATTGCTTACCATGGCCATATTCAGAGGACGATGGTAATGTTCCTCGATATACGCAACGGCTTCTTTCATTTCTCCATGTTCGCTGTGAGCAGAACGTATTTCTTTTATATACTCGCCGAGATCCAACAGCAGCTGCTCCAGCGACCGGAAATAGTCGTGAAAATGGCGGAAGTTCGACATCACCCCCACCTTGCGGTAGAGCTTGAGGACTTCCACGGAGGCTTCTCCGTAAATCCGAAACACCTCATCGAGCACCTGTTCATTAATGTACCGGCTAACTCCCTCCAGATACGAGATATCAAGCTCGGATAATTGTTCTATCCGGAAAATCTCCTGCAGCAGCGGCCCAATCTCCTTCTCATGATTGGTTCCAAGGATGTTGCCAAGCTTATGAATTTTCTCCTTGGGCAAAGGGTAAGACCGACGATTATCAGGCAGTTTTCCATACCTGATCAGCCGGGTTTTCGGATAAATAAATGTATACTTTAGAGATTCACGAGCCTGATGGTAGCCTATTACCAGATCCTCCAGCGTGTTTCCCTCACTACTAACACCAATAAGCATTCCTTCAAGCTCCCGTTCCGCAGCCAGGAACGACAAATCTGCAAGTTGGGTTGACGGTCCGCCGACAAGAACGACCCGCCCCTCCCGATCGAGCAAAGATGTGTTAATTTCGCCTTCCATGCTTTCCAGCATATGCTGAGTGAGCGACATTAACTCCTCCTTCTTCATACGGCTGCCGTCTTCGTATTTGTAACTTACCACAGCTACACAAAAAGGAAGTTTATAATGGTCAAATCCAATTTCTGTACTCCACAGCCGGACTTCATCCTCCGTCATATTCTGCATTAAGAAAAGCTCCTGCAGACGTGCCGACTGAACCTGCTGCCGGTAGCTCTCCGTAACGGCCAGCTGCTCAGCCATCCGGGACCGCTTCGCAAGATGCTCCTGACATTTTCGCAGCGAGGTAAACAGTTCATCCCTGCGGATCGGTTTCAGCAGATAGTCCACCACCTGGTAACGGATAGCCGCTTTAGCATATTCAAAATCCTCATATCCGCTTAAAATAATGATCTGCGGCCGCCCGCCCTCGACCGGAGTTTGTTCTGCTGAAATTTTTTCGATCATCGTAATACCATCCATTACAGGCATGCGAATATCAGTAAGGATGATATCGGCACCTGTCTTCTGGTACAATTCGAACGCTTCAGCTCCATGACCTGCCATAATTAATTCGTACTGATCCGGGAATTCGCGCTCGATCATGGTTTTCAGACCGATACGGATATTTTTCTCATCATCCACGATTATTAGTTTTGTCATCCGTGTCACCTCTTCCTGTTAACAGCACTTTTGGCAATCTCATGATAACCTGAGTGAACTGTCCTTCTTTGCTGAATACCTTAAGCCCGTATTCCTTTCCATAATATAACCGTATGCGTTCCTGAACGTTGCGAAGGCCGATACCGTGAATCTTCGGCTCCGTTCCGAATCCACGGTGTACCTTTTCGGTCAGCCCTTCCTTATCCAGTTCGTGGTTCAGTTCAAGCAAGGAAGCTTCATCCATTCCTCTTCCATTGTCCGTTACAACAATTCGCACGTCATTTTGTGACATATTCTGAAGCTCGATTGAAATGTTCCGCTGGCCTGTCTCTTCCCCGGTCCAGGCGTGCTTCACCGCATTTTCTACAATCGGCTGAAGCGACATTTTAAGCATCTCCATATCGAGATCATGTCTGGGAATATCAAGCTGTAAATCAATTGGCTCATCAAAGCGTATATTCATGACATCTATATAATTTTCGATATGCCTAATTTCATCGTGCAGCTTCACATACTCCCCCGACCATTTAAAATTGTATCTCATCATCCCTCCAAGGGAAGTCAGTGCATCGGAGATCTGTCTTTGTTTTTCTATCTCGGCCAGCATCTTAATATTCTCTAACGTATTATAGAGGAAATGGGAATCGATTTGATTATGAAGTGTACGCAATTCCGCTTCTTTCGTGAGAGCTTCCTTCTGCACGGCCTGGGCCACCAGCGTATTAATGGTGTTCATCAGCTTCGAGAAGTGGTGCGCCAGCTCTCCGACCTCGCCCCCTCCACGAATCGTGATTCCACTGTAGGCCTTCCCCCGCCGTACCTTCTTCATCTCCTCTGTCAGCAAACGGAGATTTTTAAGGATAAATGCATTAAGAACATAAGCAATCACCGTGACCAGCGTAATAAATCCGATATTTGCGCCAATCAGGATATTTCGTGTGCGTGAAATATTTTGGAGCACCCCGTCCATGGATACAACGTTCAGCAGATCCGCATTGATCCGCTCGAGTGGCTGGTGCAGCAGCAGGAAGGACTCGCCGTTCTCCGTGTACTGATTATCCCAGTCTCCCGTTTCTTTGTAGTGCTGAAGGTGCTCTGTAATAACTCTTTCCAATTTCGGATAATCGGTAATAAAAGAGTTCTTCTCCCGCGTAAAAACCTGTCTTTCACTGTCCACCAGCAGCATTTGAGTCTGGTTGTCCTGAGGAGCCGCGTACGTTCTCGGGCTAAATTTATCGAGCAGCATATCCACCTGAACCATACCAACATGATGATTGGCAGGGATACTCATTTCACGCAGCAAAGACACTTTGGGAGTAGGCGCAGGGGTTTGTCCCTTGTACCGTTCAATCACATCCTGGTCGTTATAGAGGAATGACCAGGACTCCAATCCCTTCATCTGCTTCGCCTTTTCATACCATAATTCATCGGCCACGCGGCTTTCGCGGAAAAAGATCGGCCAGATTTCCGTAACATTACTGCTGGAGAACAGACGAAGATGTTCCACATTCGGATTGTAATATTGAATGCGTGTCAGGTTTTTAAAGCTGCTTGTACTGAACCTCACCAGTTCCTCCAGGCTAGGCTCGTGAGTATTGGCTAAATAATCCTGAACATCAATATCGTCATAAGCAACCTGCACCGCTCGAACCATGGATTCAATCTGGGTGTCAATATGCTTGATTTCCATTTCCATCAAGGAGGTATTCTTGTCCACAACATCACGGACGTACATATTATTTATCGCTTTATATGAATATAAGGACACCGCCAAACTGGGTCCCAAAATAATAAAAATATATGAGGCAATGAGGCGGCTCTGCAGCGAGCGACGTCCAAACCAGTACATAAACGAGTCTCTTAATGTTGTCCAGCGGTTACCTTTCTTCATCAGAACGTAACTCCTTTTTATAAAAACCCAAAAGCCCGCGGTTAGCGGGCGTAAAGGGCAGTTCAATGATTACATGCCAAGTTTCTTCTTATTTTCTTCGTATTTGGTTTGCTGGAAGGCCTGCACTTTGGCAAGACCCAGATCTTCTTGCTTCTTGATGTAATCCGTCCAGATTTTATCGAATTCGGCTTCGGATGGAGCCATCAACAGCTTCGGCAGCGTCTTGCCTCGCAAGTCCTTGATCTTGCCAAGAATAATACCTTCTTCCGAAGTTCCTAGTGGATCTAACAGGTCAAATTCGGATACACTCACCGTTTTACCACGCGTCCAGTCTTCCAATTGCTTGTAAGGCTCAACCGATTTAGGTGCCCATTGCTGGGTGATATTCGTATCCTGCATCATCCAGTAGGTGAAGGAAGAACCGTATTGCTTGTCAAATGCGGAACGGTCTTTGTTCATGAGCTCGAATGCTTCTGGAAGGAACTGGTCTTTGCCATCAATTGTATCATAACTTACGCCTTTTTCCCCCAGGAAAAGATCTTTTTGTCCTTCCTCACTCATCAAGTAGCTCAGGAATTTAATAGCCCGCCCTTTGTCTTTAACATCCTTGGAGATCAGGGTCACTGTCCAGCCGGAGATCGAAGGGCCGTTCAGGTTAGGCGGGTCCAGTTTAGAGTTTGCTGGACCATCAACCGCGATGTAAACCATATTCGGATCCTGCTGGTACAGCGTTCCCAGTTGAGCTGCGAAGTCTGTGCGTTGGTACAGCATCGCGAAGTAACGCCCTTGCGCAATTTTCTCTTCCATTTGTGCGCGCTTATCGATAAAAATATCCTTCGCCAAGAGTCCGTCTTGGTTGGCTTGGCGCAGTGTCTTCAACCAGGCTACATATTCCGGATCGGTTTCACGGTTGTACAGCTTGCCGTCTTTTTCTCTCGGAATGGCCAAGAAGTTTTGAATATAACCTTCCAGAGAATCATTGCCGGTTGGAATGAATTCATGCAGACCAAGTGGGATCAGCGGCTGGCCGTTGATATCCGGGAATTTCTCTTTCGCAGCCTTCAGAGCGGCAATGAACCCTTCCGGTGTGCGCATATCCGGGCTGCCGATTGCTTCATAAATATCCTTGCGAACGACAAATGTTTGGTTGGATACATAAGTATCTCCATATTTCTCATAGTCTTTCGGAGATGAAGAAGAGTTCGGATATCCGTAAGTGTTGCCGTCAGACTGTGCATACCACCCCAGTTTATCCGGGTCAGATATTTTAAAGAAATACGGATCGTACTCCTCCGCCAGCTTGTTCAGAGGTAATACCAAGTCGCCTTCAATCATTTTCTTCACGCCGTCTTCCCACCAGCCCAGTGTAATGAAATCAGGCAGTTTACCCGAGGCGATCAGCGTATTGAGCTTTTCATTCTCATTACCTGCTGGAACGATGAAATTGACATCAACGCCAGTCTTCTTGGTTACATATTTAGAAGTCGGATCAACACCCCATTTATTAGGGAACCAAGCAAAGTTTAGATACCAGTCAAACGTAATTGGTGACGTATCGGATTTCCATCCCGGTTCGTCTGCCGATGGAGGCACTGCCGGCTTTGCTGTTTCCTCCTTAGGCTTATCAACAGTGGAGTCATTTGCGCCTTCTTTTCCTGCATTGCCGTTCCCGCTGCCGCCACAAGCAGCCAGAGACATAACCATGAGGACTGCCATCAGAAGCATCATCATCTTTTTGGTCTTACTTTTTACGCCCATGTTTTAACCCCTTTTCCGTAATTGTATAAAAATCTATATGTGCAACTCCAAAGCCGCCGCATAGCGGCTCGGAGGAGTTACTGCAAGCAAGTGATGCCGGCCTCATTCTTACTGTTTAGCCCTTGATAGAGCCGATCATCATTCCTTTGACAAAATAGCGCTGCAGAAACGGATAAGCGAATACGATTGGCAGTGTCGTGACGACCATCGTCGCCAGCTTGATCGACTGTGAGGTCACTGTTTTGGTCATTGCGCTGCCCTGCAGGGCAGTAGTCATAATATTGGAGCTGGACTGGGCCACCACCCGGAAAAGAAAAGTCTGGATTGGCTGCAGGTTCTCGTTATTGACATAGATGATTCCTGTAAAATAGTCATTCCATTGGTACACCCCGTGGAACAAGGCAATGGTGGCCACAACAGGCATGGATACCGGCAGCACCACTCTAAGAAACACCGTCCAGTCATTGGCTCCGTCAATACGGGCCGCCTCCTCCAATCCATCGGGAATTTCACGGAAGAAGGTCATGAAGATAATGAGATCAAAAAAGCTGAACAGTACTGGAATGATATAAACCATAAAGGTATCGAGCATATGCAAATTGCGAATAAGCAGGAAATTAGGTATAAGCATCGCTGGAAAGATCATTGTAATGGTTCCCAGCAGGATGTAAAGCTTCCCACCGATTAAATCTCTGCGAGAGAAGGCATAGGCCACCATCGACGTAAAGAACACATGCGCGGCCACGCCCACTACGGTTTTAGCAATAGTGAGTCCCATTGCGGTCATAATACCGGGATTGTCGAATACCGCTTCAAAATTCTCCATACTGAACACTCGCGGCCACCAGTAAATTCCGCCGAGCATTGCGTCCTTACCATCATTGAAGGCATTGACCAGTACGTACCAGATCGGGTAAAGCGTAACGAAGCAGACCAGAAGCATGGTCAGATTATTCAGTGTATCGAAGACGATTTCGCCTTTCGTTCTACGGCTTAGTGAAATCATGTGTTGGTCCTCCTTGGCCTAAAACAACGAAGTGTCGTTGAGTTTTTTGGATACTTGGTTCGCAATCAGCAGCAGCATGAGCGCAATCACGGACTTGAACAATCCGATCGCCGCTGAATATGAGTAACGGCCCGAAGAGATCCCCGTATAGTAGACGTAATAATCGATAACGTTACTTGCGCTTTCATTCAGCGAGTTCCGAAGTACCAGGATCTGATCAAAGTTAGAGTTCAACACACCGCTGACAGCCAGGATAAACAAAATACTAATCGTGCTTTTGATTGACGGAAGGGTGACATACCACATCTGCTGAAAGCGTCCGGCACCATCGATGGTAGCCGCTTCATACATCTCGGGTGAAATGCTCGTAATAGCTGCTAGATATATGATGGCGGACCAGCCCAGCTCTTTCCATATATCTGAAGTGATCAGGATGGTCCAGAAGTACTTCGGCTCGGCTAGAAAAGAAATCGGCTGGTCGATAATATGCAATGCCATAAAGATTTCGTTAATGATGCCCACATCCGATAACCAGGTGGCAAGAATTCCGCCAAGCACAACCCAGGAAAGAAAGTGAGGCAGGTAGGAAATCGTCTGGATTGCCTTCTTAAACCGCAGCGATCTCACCTCATTCAGGAAGAGGGCAAAGATGATCGGCAGCGGGAAGGTCATCAGCTTCAGCAAGCTGATCCCAAGCGTGTTTTTCATGACATAACCGAAGTTTTCGTCAGCCAAAAATTCCTTGAAATGCTCCAGTCCGACCCATGGAGCTTCAGCAATGGTTTTGATAATGTCATAATCCTTGAACGCAATGATACCGCCGTACATGGGTATAAAGTTGAATATAATCATCCAGGCGACACCAAGCAGACCCATAATTTGAACATGTCTTTGCGAATAAAGCTTCCTCAGCCATTTCCGCCTTGTTGATGGCGGCGTTTCTGTTTCGAATATGGCTGCGGACTGTGTTGACGGCTTAATCTCCATCACCTATGACCTCCAAGCTGTTCTAGTCTGTTGTTGTTTGAAAGCACTTTCATTTCTTAACTTCATTTTACTTGCGTTCCGTGCCCAGAGTAATGCTCCAGATTTCGTATCGATGTATGCTTTTTTCGGTTTTTTGTAAAGTTAACCTTTGCTAAAACGCAAAAAAAGTCCGCACCAGGGGTGCGGGCTTTTATCCTTCCTTTTTAACTGTTTCTGTATCTCTCAATGTAAAATACAAAAGATTGTCCTTCAGTTCACTCTCCTGCGTAAATCCCATCTTCTTCAAAAGCCTCTGTGAACGTAGATTTTCCACTTCTGTCGTTGCTTCAATATAGTCTAGCTTCATTAACTCAAATCCAATTCGGATCACTTCCATCAAAGCTTCCTGCATCAGTCCCCTTCCCCAATATTTCGGGGATAAATCAAAACCTACTTCAGCTTTTGTTTCCTGATTTACATTTAACCAGCAATGAAAACCACAGGTTCCGATAAGTTCATTATTTTCTTTATTAAATAATCCGTATCTGCATCCGGTATCGTTTATATGAAAAGCAATCATCTCTTCTGCTTCTCTTAAATCCTGACATGCGTCAATATCCATATACCTTGTAACCTCTGGATAGGAAAAATGTCTATAAACTGCTTCAGCATCATCTAAGGTTAGTTCTCTTATGTATATTCTCTGGGTTTCAACATTCGGGAAAATCACATCGCCAATCTGACACCCAACCAGGTGAATACCCTGATCGTTGAGCTACTCTTTGTGAAGCAAGGTTACTGGCGATTACGTCATAACTCGGTACTTCTCCACGTTCCAATATTTCAATAGTTAACCTGTTTACAAGATAACTAGCCAACCCTAAATTTCGATATTCGGGTAAGACATCAATGCCAATTTGCCATAGTTTTGCACAGGTCTTACTTGCTCCTGCCACACCAACAATTTTCTCTCCTTGCTTTGCAATCGCAGCCAAATCAGTCTGCCATGGAAGATTTGCATCGTATATAACTGCATTATCAAAACTTGTAGCATGAAGTAAATGGACCACTTCTTCTCGCTTAATCACTTCAAATAAAAAATTATTGGGTGAAAACATTGGCTTTATTCTTGTTACATCCGGCAGAAAATGCAAGTAAAGACCTCGGATAATTGGCAAAGCAAATACGATGTCCCTATCCTTTCCTTGCATCTGTGCTTTAGCAATTGACAACCGTTCAGGTGTAGCCGACACTACAATGGATTTCCCCATAGACACAATTTCGAAAAAACGAGTTTTTCTCGGAAAAGGTCTCCGTCCGGGATTTTCTTTAGCTTCAACAAAAATAATGCTGTCCTTCTCACCGTTAAGATCATCAATCGAGCAATTCAGGTCAACTGCAAGCTGTGATTGCACAATGAACAGCATTTCTGTTTGTGTCATAATCATCGTTGCCCATTCCTTTCGCTTCGCCCAGCCTGTGTTAGATGATCTCAGCGGCTTCTTGATAACTATTTCACTTTTTAAATTATTTCATCTCTACTAAAAATCTCTTGTTATTAACAATCTCATCTACTACTTCATCTACATTAAGATGGGTTGAGTTTAATATATGGTTTTCATGAACGTTTTGATCTAAGATCTCCTTCAGTACAATAATACATCTTTCCTGCATTTGGTCTTCAGGACTGCGCCTGCCATCTCTTCTCAATAATTCTTCTTCATCAGTTATCATGACAACATATTTAACTAAAACATCTTCAGTCCTTAGTTCATTCAGAAAATAATCAATGTTTTCATTGAATATTATGTAATCGATCACCACATCGTGTTCTTGATGAATAAAGTTTTTTGCCAATGTGGTAATGTTGAGCCATATTAGATTGACATGAAAAGGGCTTAACCACGGCTTCTTGTATCCTCCAATAACCATGTGGTTTATAATATCCCCTTCAATATAAGCACTTTTTTCTAATCCTTCAGCTATTCTTCTTGAGGTAGTAGATTTCCCTGAACCTGGAGGTCCCGTAACTAAATAAACCGTTTTTTTCATGTTATTCAGTCCTTTTTCGAATATTAACCACAAGAAAACACCTGGATGAAAGGAAGAACTCATTATGCCATATATTCGAGATGCGAATCTGGTTACCCTTCAAGAGTTAAAAGTGATGGAGGAATAAATCGTTCTTGCAGTTCTTGAATTAACAAAAAAAACACCGCGAAGCCTTCGCGGTGTTTTACGTGGGAAGCGGTTATTCACTTGTTCCAGCAAAATTACATTCTGCCTTGATCGTAATCGGAATCATTCGAATCAGGTTCGAATGCATTCCTCTTTAGTGTCCATTGGTATCAACAACCTTTCGGTAAGCGACAATCTGTCAGTTATCCGTCTGATGAAGATAGTATCCACTTCCCACTTGTTATAAGATTACCCTCTCAAGAGAGGATGAAACATTTTTAAACTCATCTTCAAACTTTTTTTGATAAAAAAAGGCTCGGATTCACCGCTCCGTCATTTATCCGTACCTGTTCCGGCGCCCGTCAGGCCAAGGCGGCTGTTAAACAACTCCTCAATCCGGATGCAGGTATCTGCCGGAGTCTCCATTCCGGCCCACAGCAGATTCAGCTCATCCAGCAGTGTCAATATTTCAGATTGGCTGAGGTTAAGCGTATGAAGCGGATAAGCGTCAGGCAATACCTCCAGAAAACGGTTATAGTGCTGGGGATGAATGTCCGGATTTAGCAGGCGGTCATCCTCTGCCACCGACCGTAAAACCGGAATGGTGCATCCATATTTCTTCAACAGTGTCTGTGCTTCAACACCTGTCATGAAATCCACGAGCTTCTCGGCGATTTTCTGATGACTGCTCGCCGTGCTGATTGACAGTCCCCCTCCGAGCAGCATAGTGGCTGGCTTGATGCCTTTGGGCAGTGTCATCACATCCCAGTCGATGGAATGGTCGTGGAATTCATTCATGAAGTAATAGGTGGACATGATCATGGCAACCCGTTCCTTCATAAACAGCCTCTCGGCTAAATGGCTGCTTCCATGGGAAAAGATCGGTGAAACATGCTCCTTGTACATAAGCGAAACACAAAATTCTAGCGCTTCAATATTCCGCTGATCCGCCATCGTGCTCCGGCTGCGGTCTGCCGCCATGATACTTCCGTTATTTTGGAGTAAAAAGACTGGCCACCGGTTCGGAGCCGAGGAGAAGCAAAATCCATAATGATCAATCATGCCATCTTCGTTAGGAGCTGATGTGCACGCTTTGGCAGCCTTCAACAACTCATTCCAATTGCCTAGGCTGATATCATTAGGAAGTCCATGCTGACGGAAGATCGCCCGATTGTAGCAGATGACCACCGGTGAGAACACGAATGGCGCTGCAAGCATGCTGCCTTTATGATTGAACAGGTCAAACACTTTCGGATAGCTGATCCCTTTCTCCTTAAGATGAGGAGGAATATATCCGGTCAGCAGATTAGTGCGCCCGCTCTCGGTCCACTCCCGGAAATGCTGGTCTGACATAATGAACAGATCCGGTCCCTGTCCATCCTCAATGGACCGAATGATCGTTTCGGTGTAGAAGTCTTCAGAATACAGCACCATTTCCACCTGAACGAAAGGATGCTTCCGCTCGAAAGCCTCGATCATTTTTTCGACAATCGGAATCTCATAGGAAGAGGAGAACCAGGCGAGTCTCAGCACGACAGGCGTTCTGTCCTCATCCGGCTCCTTTACACGGTTTCCCTTTCCTGCGATCTTCTCAATCAGCCCTTCGTTCACAAGCTCTTCCAGCGCCTTCCGGATCGATACCCGGCTCATTTCATACTTCTGGCTAAGCGTATTTTCCGGCAAAATAAATTCACCCGGTTTCAGAACACCGGTAACAATTTCATTTCTCAATTCCTGGACAAAGCGTTCATAACGCTCATGAAATTCATTTCTTCTTCGCAACAATATATACCGCTCCTATACATGTCTATAAAATTCAGTATATCATGAGGAACATAAGGATTCCATGCACTCCGGTTAAGAAAGCGTATATATTTACCCTGCAAGCTGCTTCTCAAGAAAAGCGTAGGCGCGCTGCCGGATATCGTGCGGAAAATCATGTCCTTCATGGCCGATCCAGCATTCAAAAACGGATGAAGCATTCAGAAACTGATACAAGCCGTCCAGCTCCCCGAGACCAGCTGCGATCTCCCTCCAGTTCGGAAAAATAGCATCTTTCGTTCCGCACCACATGAACATGGGTACCGGAGCCGCCAGTGCCGCAATTTCATGCCATTCGAACGGCAGGGAGCCTTTTCTCAGGCTTTCTGTAATGGAAGGAAAATGGGAGAACCATTCGCGGAGCCCCCAGCGGTTCGGGTCCGGATCGCCGCGAAACATCGTAAATCCACAGCTTGACACGACCGCCTTGACCCGTTGATCTATCCCGGCCAGGAACCAGCCGTTATATCCGCCCAACGAATGCCCAATGACACCGATCCTCTTTGGGTTTATCTGCGGCAGCGAGGATAGCACATCGACCGCAGCCATGTGGTCGGACAGCATTTTGCCAACTGCGGTCCATCTCGGGTGCAGCTTATAGAACGGAGCGGTTTGAAACGGTTCCTCACCTGGATAGACCCGGTCACCGAACGTTATGGAGTCCGGAGCCAGCACGGCAAATCCACGCTGTACCAGCTCCAGTCCGTAACGGCGATTCTCTCTTCCGGAAGCCAGACAAATATCCCTTTTGCCGTTCTCGGTTGTCGGATGAAGAGCAAGAACGGCTGGAATTCCGCCTGGAGACTTGTCGGTCTCGGAAGGAAGCAGAAGATATGCAGGGATTTCATTCCCGTCCGGGGAAAGGTAAGTAATCTCAAGCTTTGTGTGATCCTCCTCTTCATGCTTTGAGAGAATCCGGTAACCTTTACTGTCTACAAGAGCTTTCGGCTTGTAATCCACCGTCTCCGGAGACTCACCCAGCAGCTGCAGCCAGCGATCTCTCACCCTGGACTCCTTATCTCTCCAGGCTTCAAGGGTATGGATTCCCTCCAATAGCGGCTTCATTTTCTCACTATACTGGTCCATTAATCGGATCTCCCTTCTGTTTCAGCCGGTATCGCCACAGCTCGGCACCGGACCCGAAATATACGTCTCCGTTAAGGCAAGCAATCCCGGTTGTTGCTTCAATCGGAAGCCAGTCCAGAAGCTCCGGCTGCATACTCTCTGGATCCACGGTAAATAAAGCCCGGGTCAGCAGACCCAGAAGAATTGGACTTCCATTCCACTCGGTCATGAGCAGCCCTTGCCGGACAACGCTCCCCCAGGAAGACAGATCGAAATGATGTACAGTACGTTCCAGCTTTAAATCAAAAATGAAGAAGACGGATTCCGATGTCAGGCCGTATAAAATACCTTCTTCTCCTGAAGCCAGCTGGGCAATTTCTTTTGCACCCGGGATCGGCTTCCATTGGCGGATCACTTTCCGGGCTGGCAAATTCAGCTCATACAATACCGCTTCCTCAGCCGTGCTTTTTCCGCCGCCGGGAGTTTCGATACTCGTACCGCCGAATACCCTGCCATCCGGCAGCACCGTTAGCGAAATTGTGCTCTGCCCGCTGACGGTATCCCGGTGCTCCAGCATCTCCACCTGGGCGGTCTGCACATCCACGATACCGAGCCCTCCGCCTGCCGCTCCATAACCGGGGTATCCGCCATATAGAACATGACGGCCGTCCGGATGGGCGGCTGCACATCTCGGCCGGTGGACGGCTGCATTTTCATAGATTAACCGGGGATTCCGAAGAGGTCCCTCTTCCGCGCTAAGCTCCTTCGTGGTATCCAGCAGATAGACCATGCCGCCGGCATAAGCCGCACCAACGATGATGCTGTCTTGAGCCGCATAGGCAGGGATATTGCCGCCGCCTCCCCGCTCCACAATATTACCGCCCCAATCAGTTAGAAGCCGGGTGTCAGGATCATACGTAATCAAGTGAAGCGGGTGATTGGAGGTGCCGTACAGAACACCGTCCGGACCACCGAACACCGTGGAGAGCGTCGTACCGCCTCCCTTGTATGTAAGCGGAATCCGCTTTAGACCCCCGTCCGCTTCAAGGATGATGATCTGCCTGTCGGCCAGCTGCCACTCCAGCAGTGTACGCCCACCACCAAGCTCCATATGCAGCTTGTTGTAGCCTGTTCCCTTGTAATATGATGGGCTCACTTCCTCTTCCGGTACCCGCTCCGCTCCGTGCTCACCCATTCGGTACCATTCTTCACCGCCCTCAGCGGAAGGCATCCTGCCGTATATGGAGCCATCGCAGCCCAGATGAACAGCAGCACTGCCCGGCATATCCTGAGGTCCTTCAACCACGATCCTTAGCGTGCCTGTCTCTTCATGAAAGCTTGCAATGGCTGGCGATGTTGTGCCAAGACCCGCATAAATCCTCCCGCCGCTTCCACAGGCAAGTGTCATCGCGTACTTCCTTTCGGAATCCAGCCTGCATAATGTATGGGAAGAATCGGCCGCAGCATCCAGCTCAACCAGATAGCTTCCCGGGTAGGTAGTTGCATAAACCCGTCCATCCCCACGGACGGCAAATGCAAACCCGGCTCCATCTTCCCCTTCGGGTACACTAAACTGCCCCACAAATGCTGGAATGAACGGATCCACAACGTAACAATAGCTCCCCGCACCCGTGTAGAACCATCCGCGGGAATCACTGGTCGATGCATAGGGATACTGGCCCTCCCCTTCCGGAAAATAAAGCTGGGTACAGCCTCCCGTTTCCGGGTCCACAATCAGCACATAGCTCCGGGCTGCGATGACAATGCGTTCTGATCCATCATCTCGGCGGCACACCGCCGCAGATCGGCTTTCGTCCACATCTGCAGGAACTCCGATCCGTTCAAAGCTCTCATTCGACTCAAAGCTCTCACTCGTCTCAGGCACTTTCACGCCGTCTGTATTACTCATCGCTTTTGGCATAATAGGCGCCCACCTTGGCAACCGCTTGAATAATGTCCTCAATATCCTCCGGCGAATAAAACTCATTCAGCGGAATCTGCACTGCCGTTTGCAAAATCTCTTCCGCGACCGGACAAAGGCCCTGCTCATAGGACACGCTGCTGCCGTCAAATGGAAAATGGCTTCCCAGATAAGCCTGCTTCTTCTGGAATAACGGCTGCAGATAGCATACCTGCGGGATATAGCCGGCACGGTTCGGGATACCTTCCGCTTCAAGCGCGTTACAAAATTCATCGCGGCTGCAGGTCAGTTGATCCAGATCCAGCCGCAGCATGTAGAACCAGTATGTACACTCATGCTCCGGAGCGTACTCCGGCGGAATAACACCCTGGATCCCTTTCAATCCTTCATTGAGCCGCTCGCCGAATTGCTGCCGCTGCCCGCAAATCCAGGGCAGCTTTTTAAGTTGAGCGATACCGACGGCTCCCTGCAGCTCGGTCATCCGGTAGTTCGGTGCAATGTAGCTCGTTCCCCGTTCAACAATGGTGCCAAGTCGGCGGTAGTTTTTGTCTGCAAAGGCATGAGCGGTTTCGTAATCCTCGCGTTTCCCTGAATTGATCAGGACCATGCCCCCGTCTCCAGTGGAGATATGCTTGAAATCGTTTGTGCTGAAGCAGCCGTAATCCCCTATGGTCCCGGTCAGTCTTCCCTTATACCTGGTCAGATAAGCTTGCGCGCAGTCCTCGATAACCTTGATACCGTGCTTCTTCGCGATCTCCATGATCGGGTCCATATCGCACGGATACCCCGCAAGATGAACGACGAGAATCGCCTTTGTTCTAGGCGAAATACACGCCTCAATAGAGGCTGGATCCATATTGTAGGTATTCGGCTCCAGATCGGCAAACACCGGAATCGCATTCTGATACAGAATACCGATCAGCGTTCCCTGGTCCGTAATCGGGCTTGTGATAACCTCATCCCCAACAGATACGCCGGCCGCTCCAAGCGCGACATGAAGCGCTGCAGTCCCGGAGGAGGTGGCTACGCTGTATTCACGACCATACATGGCATTGAAATCAGCCAAAAACTGCTTTACCTTTGAGCCGAAATGATAAAAGAGCGTGTTCTGCTCCAGCGCTTCGAGCAGATGGGCTGCTTCCTCTTCCCCGAATCTTTTGCCTGTGCCAAAAGAGCCGGTCTTGACCGGCACTCCCCCATGAATCGCTATCGTTTCCACGTTCTGATTCCTCCTCGTCGTTATTCAGCTGCTGTGTTCACTACGCTGGCCATTTCAGCGCACGGCCGCCCAAAGCGGGTTTCCATGTTCATGCGTAATTGTCCGTTATTCTCACCGTTTAGCGGCAATCGGACGACCGCACCTTGCGGAAGATTTTCAGCGATGAACGTGCCGTCAGCGTCTATTCGAAGTACAGCAGCTCTTCTTGCCTGCTCCCACCGGGTAATCTCCTCACACGTCCAGAACGTATATCCGAGACGCTTTGCGGTTTCAATAGCCAACGACAGCGCATTTCGGACCTGCTCCAGGTTATGGATATGCTGCTGGTGAAACAGAAAATGGGCAACACCGCGAACTTCAGCCACCTTTTCCAGAAACGGGGCTATGACCGACACATCAGAGAGTGTTGGATGCTCAAGGTCCTGAGTGAGAAAGCCGATTTGCAGTACCCGGTAAAACCGGTTACGGTCATCAGATTGAGCGATAGGGTAATATGGATGGCAGGTGCCGAACGGAAAACCGACATTTCCTTTTTTGCTCGGCCCTCGGGATTGATCCGCTTCAATGCCGTTCTGTTCACACCATTCGTAAAATTCTCCCCACCCTTCAAAGCGGGTATAGTGGTTTTTGTTCGATACGATCTCAGCTCCGCTGGTACTCCGGATCACATTCAGCTGACGGGAGAATTCCTCCGCGCTCCATATGCCATCCTCCTGCTCCAGCGCATTATAATGAAATGCCAGCTCATGTCCGGCAGCCTGGATTTCCTCGTACAGCGACGCGGAATAACCCGGTTCGATCATGCACCAGGTCGAGCGGGCGCCGCTTTCCTTAAGCACCTTCAGCGTTGTCCGTCCCGCCTCCTCTATATTGAAGTCGCTGTCATGCGAAATCATAGCAACCTGATTGACGCCTTCCGGCCAATAATCCAGAAAAGGAAGAGCAAGTCCGAGGTCGTCCGCTTCCTCCATCAACTGACGGACAATCGCCTCACGCCACCAGTCTGCATACGGGATATTAAAATAAGGCATTCCGGTTTCCGTCACTAAACGGTCCTCATCCCAGTCCAGCTCACAACCGTCATCTGCCTTCAAAATGCCCTCATCCACCGCTCCCGTGCCATCCGTTGCGGGAATGCCGTCCTGGACAACCGGACCGCTCCCCTGCTGCAGCATAACGATATTCGCAGGAATATCCACATTCCAGCGAATCAGCCGGCCTTCGCCGAGCGGAAACTTCAGTACAGCCTTTGCCGCTTCAGCGCCATTTTTCCGGAGCCTGCGAAGAACGCCATCCGCTTGAATAGGCATGACAGGCTCCTCTATAACCGTCCATGGATCGCTGCTTACCGCTCTTAGTACCGGTATACCCTCCGCTAATCGCAATCCCGAAAGGTCGGCGTACACCGCGTCCCGGATCACAACCCGGCGGCAGCCCAGCCGTCCGGCCATGCGATTTAATCCACCATAGCTAATAACCGTCGCCCCGCGGCTTGCCCATTGCTCCAGACGTTTCAGATCCTCTTCCTTCTCCCCCGCGTGCAATACCACGATTAGATCGGGAGCGTAAGCCTCAAGTGATTCGGCATTATCAAATCTTGCGTAAGGGATACCCGCATGCCCAAGCACCTCTTCCAAATAAAGCTGAAACAGATTTTGTCCGTGTCCCCACAAGTATTCCGCCGACTGTTTGTTAAACCACAAACCGATTTTTGCTGACTTTCTCACCATACATCTCTCCCTCTTCCGGCCCGCATATTCTAATAGGTGTCGATTATCCAATGAGAACAGGGGCAAAATGATTTGCCCCCGCAATCCTACTGAACATTTATAAAAGCATTATCTAAACCATCTTACTTAAAAAGTGCTTTTTGATCCTTCTCTTTGATATTCGCGTTGTACTCCTGAATAATCTGTGCTCCGCCTTTATCCAAATACTCCTGGACGAGTTTATCCCAATCGGATACCGGACGGGTGCCTGCAATCATCTTCACCTGCTCATCCATGACGTATTTTCTCAGCTCAGCACCTTTCGTATTGTCCGCCTGCGACTCCAGCCCGTTGATCGGATTAGCGTACAGCTTGATTTCCTTGTACATCGATTCGATCTCTTCCACCAGATCAGACAGCTGCTTCGTCTGGTACGTAATCGAGTAATCATTATCGAAATCCTGCGGTGCCCATGAAGTGTTGTCTACATAGTAAGTGGAAGGCGCAAGTCCGTCCGATGCAAAATTCTCCTTGTTGACCGGCACACCATCCTTCATATCATAACCTACCCCGACTTTACCGGACCACCAATCAAAATCGGCGTTTTTGTCGTTCCGCTGATCCTGCGGATAGAACTGGCGACCGAAATCGATCATCTCCAAAATTTTCTTCAGCTTTTCCGGTTCATCCGCAAGCTTCGCGCTGAGCACGGTAATTCCGTTGTAACCCGCTCCGGAAGTAAGGCCCTTGTTCCCGTATTTATCCTCGAAAGGAGCCAGGCTGACAAACTGGGCATCCGGATGGATTTGCAGCAGGCCGTTCATGTAATCCTGCGACATGCCGCGCGGTGTACCGATGAATATGCCTGCTTTGCCGGAATAAAACTCTTTGTTGGTATCTCCCCAGTTCAGGATCGCGTAGTCCTTCGTCATTGCTCCCTGCTTGTATAAGTCAGACAGCATTGTAATGATTTCCCGGCGGCCTTCGCCAATAATGCCCGGGATGAAGTTTCCCTGTGCGTCCTGGTGGTACCAGGCATCCGGGTCCCAGTATGGTCCCTGGTTAAAGTTCGGATTAATGTCCTGGCCAATAGCGATACCATATGTATCCTTCTTGTTGTTACCGTCCGGATCGCCATTCGTAAATGCCAACGCTACTTCCTTGAGCTCTTCATAGTTCGTAGGTGTTTTCAGGTTCAGCTTGTCGAGCCAATCCTTGCGGATGACGGTCACGACCTGATACTTCGGAGAATATTGGGGGATGGCATAAATCTTACCGTCCACACGCATGGAGTCCCAAATAAATTCAGGCACCACTTTAAGTGACGGGTATTCCTGAATATAAGGCTCGAGGTCAAGGAAAGCCCCCTGCTTCGCAAATTTATTATAGCGGTTCTTGATATCTGCAGACATAAGTCCGATCACATCGGGAATTTTGCCCGAGGCGAATACAGCGTTAATCTTTTCATCAAAGGCGGTATTCGGCACAAAAACCGGCTTGTAATCCACCTTGAATTTCTCGTTAATCATGTCGAGTCCAGGACTCGAAGTCGGCGGTGGATCTCCGTACCTGAAATCAATCGTTGTGATCGTGTATGTCTGCTCTACCTGCTGCGGGTTTTTCTCTCCTTGAGGCGTAGTCGTTTCAGGTTTTTCCTCGGCTTTCGGCTGACTGCATGCGGCCAGACTGATAGAGAGCAGTGCTGCCATCACCGCGGTAAGTCTGCGTTTCTTTAACATGAGCTTTCCCCCATTCATTTTCTTTGTCGGAGTATCCTCCATCTATGAATCATTCGACAGCCGCCATAAGCGGCCATTCGAAGTCATCAACCTTTTACGGCGCCCAGCATAACGCCCTTGGCGAAATGCTTTTGCAAAAACGGATACACGATCAGGATCGGCAGGGTTGCCATCAAAATGGCGGCCATCTGGATCGTCTCCGGAGGCGGCGGATTATCAAGGAACATGTTGTCTCCCCCAAGCGTGCCTGTTGTTTCCCCTACTACGACAATCTGTCTAAGCACAACCTGAATCGTCCATTTGGACGGATCATTGATGTACAGAATCGGCGCAAAGTAGTTGTTCCAGTGTGTCACCGCATAAAACAGACTGAATGCTGCTAATGCAGGCTTCGAGAGAGGCAGGATGATGCGTCCAAAAATCTGCAGATCATTCGCGCCGTCCACAATACCTGCTTCAATCATGTCGCCCGGAATGTTCATGAAGAACTGGCGGATGACGATCAGATTGAACGGAGCGATGGCCACCGGCAAGATAAGCGACCAGATCGAATCCAGCAGCCCTGTTTCCTGGACAATCAGATAGGTTGGAATCATCCCGGCTGAGAACAGAAGAGCAAATACAACCATAAACATGACAGTGCGCTGGCCTAGTATCGGCCGGGATAATGCATAGGCCATCGTTGACGTAAAAAACAGATTGACGAAGGTACCGAGCACAGTCACCAGCGCCGTGTTCAGCAATGCCTGCCGAAACGTCCTGGAACCCCAGATATATTCATAGGCATCAGTCGTCCAGTTGGAAGGCCACAGCAGCAGCTTGCTGCCCAGAAAGTCCTCGAACGAGGAAAATGATACCGAGAACAAATATAAAAACGGAAACAGCATGACCGTGGATATGAGAATCAGCAGACTGATATTTACCCCGTTGAACAGGCGGTCAGCAATGGATTTTTGCTTCATATGTCGATCTCCTCCCTGATTGAATCGAAGTGCCTAGTAAACGCCCTGCTCGCCAAACTTCTTGGACAGCTTGTTGGCGCTGATAACCAGCACAAGACCGACCAGTCCCTTAAATACGCCTACCGCAGTAGAGAAGCTGTAGTCCGACTGCTGAATTCCCTTGTAATACACAAAGGTGTCCAGCGTGTTGCCTATATGCATGTTAAAAGCATTCAGCTGAAGGAATACCTGCTCGAACCCGACCTCCAGCACGTCGCCAAGCCGGATAATCAGCATGATGATGATTGTGCTGCGGATGGCAGGGAGCGTAATATGCCAGATTTGGCGAAAGCGACCCGCGCCATCCATGACGGCAGCCTCGTAAAGTGCCGGGTTAACGCCTGCCAGCGCCGCCAGGAAAATAATCGTCCCCCAGCCTGCTTCCTTCCAAATGACCTCGAGAACCAGAAAGGCCCGAAAAAAATCAGGTTCGGTCAGAAAAGGGATCGTCTGCTGCATACCGAACACTTCGCGGAGCAAATCATTCACAAGGCCCTCATTCCGGAAAAAAATCGTCACGATCCCAACTACTACAACCCAGGAAAGAAAATGCGGCATGTAAACGATCGACTGCAGTCCTTTTTTCAGAAGGGGGCTCCCCACCTCGTTCAGCATGATAGCCAGTATGATCGGAGCTGGAAATGCAAACGCGATCTGCAGAAAAGAAATCGTCAATGTATTCCAAATGACCTGTATAACCTCAGAGCTTTCGAAAATCCGAGCGAAGTTCGCAAATCCGACCCATGGACTGTCCGCGATGCCCCGGAACGGGCTATAGTCTTTAAAGGCAAGCGATATGCCCAGCATGGGCAGATACCGGTACACGATAAAATAGAGCAGACCGGGCAGCAGCAGCAGATAAAGATAACGATCCCTCCACATGCGGGTCCGGATTCGCTTCCAGGCGCTTTGTTGGGCTGGAGCGGATTTTTTATTTGCTTCCAGAGTCACAGTTTCCACACGCCTCTCTCCCTTCCGTCTGGCCACCTCTGCTTATATGTCCAAAACTCCATTCATGACAGCCGGGTGGTGCGGTTTGTTTCACTTCTAAGCCGGAGGGCAGTCTCAGCTTAAAAGAGACCTCCACCGGGTGGGGATTATGCACAGCAAAGATTGAATGACCGGCATGGATATTCACGCTCAAAGGCAGATCAGCCTCGTAGGCGATATCCCGGCTGCTCAACCTTTTAGCCTTCCATAAATTAATCATATCGCCGTCACCGGATATGCGAGCTGCATCTCCGAGGAAGGTAATGCCCTGGTAGTCCGTTTCTGCTGAATCAGCGCAGAACAGCCAAATATCCTTCACTCCTTCTTTTCTCACAACCGTCAGCCCTGAAGCCAGACTGTCAGCATTCTGCTTCTTTTGACGGACTTCCAGCTTTCCATCCAGATGGAGACGCGGGTTTATTACAACGATGAACCGCCGCCTTTTCCCCGCCGAGCTTCCGACAGTGACATAAGGACCGTAGCTTTCCGCCCCAGGGTATTCCCGGAGGGAAAGAACCTTCTTCTCTGGCAGCGCGAATATTAACTGCAGAGCGGACTTCTCACCTTGAATTACAGTCGATTCACTCTCCAGAAGCTCACCAGGAACTCTAGGCTTCTCACCGTCAAGGACAGTCGAAGTCGTATGATACAACAATTCGGTCTTATCCGAATCCTGATGCAGCTCCACATCATCCACAACGACATAATAGGCCGATTCGATATGTATGATAGATCTCCGGTAGCATTTCAACAGCCCGCCGTAGCTTTCGGAAGCGTCGCCTGATACGACTTCAAAATAAGGAAGCATCAATGTTTCCCGGAAACTTGCGCCTCCTAACTGAAGCTGTCCCTGGTCATTGACGAGCAGTGAATTATGGCCGACCGTGCCAGTGGTGTAATCCGCCTTCGGACCGGGAACATAATCCTGGTAGCCAGGATTGGTGAGCAGCCATTCGCCGCAGGAATTGATCACCAGATTGTTCTGGTCCCTGTGATTATGATCCTTCGCTGAACTGCTTGCCGTAAAGCACAGCAGATGATCCTTATCGCTCCATCCCGACCGCAAAGCAGCCCAGCCTATGTTCCCGAAAGCTGCGGATGCATGTTTGCCGTATAGCTCTGCCGGGCTCTTAGGCAGGATCTCCTTTCGTAAATAAAGAAGCAAGGCATCATGCAGCGGAGCATGCTTCTGCAGGTACCACACCGCTGCCGGATGACCGTAATGTGTAGCTGTCATAGCCATAAGATAAGCGATATCGAGCTTAGGAAATGAGTCCGACAGATTCGGGAACGAGCTATCTTCCCCCGGCGCCATAAGCCGGAAAAAGCGTTCAGGCAGCTCCTCCCGCAAATAAGGATGTTGAACATAGCTGTCATCGCCGCTGATTCTCAGATAAAGATCCGATGCCATCCATGCATGACGCGCCGACACATTGTCGTACAGCAGCCCTTCTGTTTCCCCGGATACTATTTTTCGGTCCAGATATCTGTGGAGATACGCAAGTCCGGCGTTTAAATACTTGACGGCAAACGGGACTTCGTCCATGATGGCCGCCGCACCGTAAATCATGGCCACCTGCTTGGCCGCCACAATATTGTGCATATCAGTGCTGCCAATATCCTGAGCCAGCGGCTGCAGCCCTTTTTCCAGAATCGCTTGGCGTATCAATCTCCGTTCATCATTCGAGAGAAGACTGTAAATTGCATCATAAGCACTCGCCATTCCAATCAGCAGATGAGCGTTGCTCAAATTCCCTTCCGCGCCCCGTTCGTCAAATTCATACCATTTGCCGAAGGCGGCCAGAGATAACAAATGCTGTTTCACACGAACCGCATATTTTTTCTCTTCCGTTACCAGGAATACCGTAGACAGGACAACCAGCCTTTCCTCAATTGCTCTGGAATACATCGTCCAGAATGGGAAGAAAGTATGACCCTCCGGTTCGGGTACCCGCTTCGGTTCTGTCAGAGGCAGCGTAATATTCCACTGATCAGGTATCGACGGATATAGCACCGTGAAGCCTTCTTCCATCTCATAGGTATCCGCCTTGGCCAAATAGCCGGCCCATATCCGGGATACATCAATTACCCTCTCAGGACTGCCTTCGCCCGGCTTAATCCGTTCACGAAAATCCCTTAGTTCCTCTTCCGAAAATAAGATCCTTGGATGGTCCTTCATCTTCAGACCTGAAGCCTGACCTGCAGGCTGCACCCGCACCTTCCAGCTGTGCACGGGTAGTTTATCATCGTGGAAGCTTACAGAGATTTCTGTCTCACCAGGCTTCAGCCCGGTCATCAGACTGCCGTTCAGTCCAATAATCTCCGGGTCACTGCAAATGATTCTATAGGGTGTATGCCTTTGAGGTTCCAATCTTCCACAAGGATGCACTAGCATAAAGTTCAGCTGATGCTCCTCCCCAATCTCCAAAAGCGAGGGCTTTATAAATTCCGTCCGCAGCTTCAATCTCAAGACCCTCCTTTATGTAGTGAGTTTTACCTGTACACCCGACTAAGAAAACGCTCTCATGATTCTATGGAAAACTGGCTGTTATAGGAAGCTATTCATCTTTCGTTACCTTCTGGGCGGTATCGTTTTCCCTGTTCTCTATTTTATATACATGTATATTACTTGTATTCTTATTGTTCTGTCAATTCAATTTTTTGTAGAATTTATCCAATATCACTGTGATTTATATGATATTAATATCCTTTTAACTGAATAACAGGCCAATAAGCATAAGCAGCATATCAAAGAGCTACAGTCCTTAAGGGGCTCGCCATTTTCCTCTTATATGAGACGCTCTGCGAACGACAACAAAAATAAGCAGGACACTCAAGGATGCCCCTTGGATGGCCTGCCTCAACTGAGCGCCAATATACGGTCTCTATGCAGCACTGTTACATTGTTAGAAGATAGCTTGTTCTTCCCTAAAAATCCTAATCACCATAGTCTTTAAATGTACTTTCCCAAAATGGTCCTTCCTTGTTATTAAGATATCTCTTTATAATATCTCTAACTGGATATGGTTGTAGATTGTGTTGTTCCATTTCATTAATCTTTATCCAGTAAAACTCTAAATGATTCTCTCTGGATTCCGGGTTTAAATCATGACTGATTTTTGGTAACACAACTCTAAATAAGTGGTTTATTTCTTGATGATAGGTGTCAGGTATCTCAAAGTCGGCTTCAACACACCCAATATATTCTTTTACAAAAGAGTCTTGTCCAAGCTCTTCTTCAATTTCTCTGTATAAAGTCGTTCTCATTCCTTCCCTAAATTCTACATGCCCGCCTGGCAGAAAAGTATTGTCCATTCCTTTACAGTGAGCAACTAATATATTTTCTCCAGATATAATAATGCCCCTCGCAAGTACATGATATTTTTGGTTTTGTCTTTCCATATAATTCACGAAATCACCCACTAAGATGGTTTAATATATCTCCATTCATGTATTCATCAATTAATTTCTGAACAAATTTATATCCCTCAGATATACTTTCATCTAACAACAGATTAATATTATACTTTTCTAGACAAGTAACTCTTTCAATATGCATCGGAGTGTTCACCCTCATTTTCATATCTTACAATCTACCAAATGAATCGCGTTTCAATAAACCTTAGCCATGTAGTATTCATCAATATATCTATCACCAATGATTATCGAGTTCTTCTTAATTCCCTCTACTTCAAATCCCGCTTTCTTATATAATTTTATTCCTATTTCATTATTCGTCATTACTGTTAGCTCTAGTCGCTTAATACCGGTTGTTAATCTCCAATTTTCCATTGCATTAAATAATTCATATCCAACCCCCTTACTACTAAATTCTTTCAATATTCCAATCACTATATAAGCTCTATGACTTATCCTTTTAGTATGCCCCCCGATCACTGTTAAATGACCAACTACTCTGTTATTTTTCACTGCGAGAAAAATGTTCGAATTATTAGATTCAAGAATTGAACTAATAATCTTGGATTGCCGGGTTTCGTTATTTTCTCTTTCATCAGGCTCAAATAACATAAATTTAGTTTCTTCGTCCAATTGTTTATGTAATTCAACTAATTGATTAGCATCAGTTTGTGTTACTTCCCTTATTATCATTTTTATTGTTCCTCTTTCTTGGTTTAATCTGTTATCATCCTGCCTGCAATTACGATTTGACCCGGCCTTAGTTAACTCATTCTTAGGCCGGGTCATGTAATAAACGAAAACCGACATCCTGGATCAACTCACATTAACTTCTTGCCTAAAAATAAAGCAACTCTATGATCTTTATGAATATATCCACCAGATTTATCAATCGAATTCTTGATTCTATTTAATAATGAGTTTTTGACTGACTCTGAAAGCTGCCTATGCTTTGAATTCGTGTTGAGCAAAGAAACGTAATCGTTGCTTGTATACGTAAGAACTTGATTGTATTCCTTAACTAATATATTAGAAAATAAACCAGAATCCTCAGTTATGGTTCTTCTTTCATCTATTGATTCTTCAGGTGTTTGAAGTTTGGAATCATCTAAATGCGGAGCAAGTTCTACATAATGAGATCTTATCTCATTATGTATCTCATCATATTTTGGAACATGTATCGTCCAGAAAAAACCGATAGTACCTGAATCCTCAAGAAGTTCCCATACCCTCCGGTAACCAAATTTCGGATCAATAAAGTGAAATGCTGTACCTGACACAGCTAATTTGAATGGACTTCCTTCGCCGTTCCAATCTTCAAAAGATGTATTAATCACTTTAATAGAAGCATAGGCTTTAAATTTTTCTGCTGTAAAATGAGCTAATTTATTACCCAATTCAATACAGGTAATGTTTTTATAATCTTTGCCTACTAAGCCACCCGTCGCTTGACCAGTTCCACATCCGATTTCAAGGATTTTATCCTTCTTTTCAGCATTCGAATAACAGAATATATCATCAAACATTTCATCAGGATATGTAGGTCTAAATTTCTCGTATTCATCAGGAATAAAATTAAACGTCTCTTTATTTTGCATTGAATGCACTCTCCATTACTCGATTCGGTAATTTCGCCTAACGTTAATTAGATGATGCCCGCACTTTTACAAGATACTCTCAAATATTATTCTCGTCATTAAACTCAATACAGAATGGTTGTATTTCTGGGTTTAAACAATATTCTATTCTTTGTCTGAAGTTCTTCCATTCAACCATTTCCAGTGCTTCTTCTATGGGGAAAAATCCAGAATCCAAGCTCTCAACAGTAGTTATAAGTTCTCCACCGATCGGCTTCGCTAAGAATAATGTATTACAAATGGAATTTCCGGTGTTCTGAAAAATGCCGCAGAATTTAATGATTTCTATGTCTATTCCTGATTCTTCTTTTGTTTCTCTAATTGCTGCTTGTGAAAGAGATTCCCCAATTTCAACTTGTCCTCCAGGCATCTCCCAGCCTCTTCTTGGCCCTTTAATAAGTAATATTTTTTTGGCATCATTTATTACAATTGCAGCTGCAGAAACAATATGTTTCGGAGGGTTCATCGTTTTCTCCTTCTTTCTTTTAGGTTTTATATGCTCTCCCCGTGATTCAGGACCAAGGGTTATTTTGGCGTTCGGTGATACGATGTTATATGAATTATATTTTCTTCAAGATCCTTGCAATGTACTTAAATCTAAAGTTTTTAAAATATCCTTCACTAATAATTCAGTTATCATATCACGTGTAGATTCATTAATGCTTATTAGCTGTACTTCCTTGTTATATTTGATCTTGTCAATTCGCGGATGACTATCAAGCGGAACTGTCCCTAAAACAATTCGATTATCATACATGATTTCTTGCACTTTCATTTGAAAAGATGCGGATAACATCTGCATGAATCCAATTTCATCAATTACAATAATCTTTTTAAATGTCATAGCCTCTTGTAATACTCTCAAGGCAAATTTCTCGAATTTTTCTATATCAATTCCGTATCTCCCAATTCGAGTTTGACTGGGACTCTCTACATGCGCAATTTCCACACTCTCTCCGTCAACGGATACGCATCTGAAACCAATTCGCTCATTAATTGAATTCGTTATTTCCTCAGTGTAAAATCCACCGCAAATATCTGGTCCTATCTCATTTATAATTTTTTTGATCAAAGTTGACTTCCCTGCTCTGGGCTTTCCCGTAAGCAAAAATACTCTCTTAGAGCTTTGCTCTTCACCGTCTATTCTTGTCAACAACTTATAGTCAGGCGGATTCAAATTCCACGTTTCGTAAGGAACAGAACGTGCCGCACGTAACGTATCTATAATGCGAGATTTTAAATTTGGCCGTTTAATGTATTCATCTATTGTAGTTTCATCCAAGTGTAAAAACTTCGCTTCTAATATCTCCTCGGGTTGAATTGTTATTTCCCCGCTCTCATAGTCCGCCTTAAAAACCACAGACAATACGTGAAGTCTTTCGTTATAGTAAACACCGGATACTCCGATAGGGCGGATAACAACTCCGGTTTCCTCAAGGAATTCCCGACAAACCGCTAGTTCTAATGACTCTCCAGCATCAACAAATCCTCCCGGCAATTCCCAAGTATCAGCTCGTAAATGTGTCCGGACCATCAATACATGCCCCATCTTATTCTGAACAAGTGCAGATACAGCAACTAAATGTTTTGACTGCTCTTGCATTGTCAAACACCACCGATCAAGTATTTTGTATTCTATTCGATATAGAATTCTTATGGCCAGAGAGTGTTTTTAGTCCACCTGTCACCATTTAATTTATACAACAATCTTGTATGCTTTCTATCCTCATTCGCCTGCCAGAACTCAACCTCTCTAGCATTTACTTGATAGAAGGTCCAAGTGGATGAGACAAATTCCGGTTTTATCATATGTTCATTCAATTTTTCTTGTAAATTATCCTCTAATTCCGTTGGATCAACTAATATTTGACTTTGTCTTTCGATTAATGCTATTGCCTTAGCAACAGTACCTCGTTTCATATAATTATACTTCTGAAAACTGAGGAGTGATAGCTAATGAACCTGCACAAAAACAAACAGACAACAGCTCGCTCAACTGTTGCCTGTCTACGTATCCTAATTCTTTTTCAAATGTCGAAAATAAAGTCGTGTCTCAGCCACAACCACCCCGGACAAACCAAGCAAGGCGATCAAATTGGGCAGCGCCATCAATCCATTCATTATATCCGCGAGCAGCCATACTGCCTTCAGCTTGATAAATGCACCGGCTCCGATCAGGAGGACAAACACCACACGGTAAGGCAAGATAGATTTGACTCCGAATAAGTACACAATGCAGCGTTCGCCGTAGTAGTTCCAACCCAAAATCGTCGTAAATGCGAATAAAACCAAAGACAACATAAGAATGAATGACCCTAAAGGCATCGCCGCCCCAAATGCAGCCTGAGTCATCGCAGCTCCTTCAGCAGCTCCATTCCATGCGCCGGTTACAATCAGAGTCAGGCCAGTCAGCGTACATATAATGATTGTATCTATAAAGGTACCTGTCATGGAAATCAACCCCTGCTCAGCAGGCCATTTCACTTTTGCCGCCGCCGCAGCAATCGGTGCACTGCCAAGTCCGGCTTCATTAGAAAATACCCCTCTCGCAATACCCGTTCGAATAGCCATCATGACCGTAGCACCGAGAAATCCACCGCCTGCTGCAGTAGGGTTGAACGCGCTTTGAAATACAAGTGATAATGCAGCCGGCAGTTTGTCCGCGAAGACAAAAAGCACAACACAACTGGTTAATATATAGACAACAGCCATCACAGGCACTATTTTCGAAGTGACCACGCTTATGTTCTTTATTCCACCAACAGTCACCAACAATGTCAACAGCGTTATCACGATTGCAGTGAACACTGGCGGAACACCCACACTTGACTGTACTGATGTTACAATGGCATTAACTTGCGGAAAGGTTCCGATCCCGAATAAGGCAACCAGCACCCCGCTCACCGCAAAAAATACAGCAAGTGGTTTAAATTTCTTACCCAAACCTTGTTCAATGTAGACCATAGGTCCACCTGATATATGTCCATTCTCGTCAATCTTTCGGTATTTTACGGCGAGCACACCTTCTGCAAATTTAGTAGCCATTCCAAAAAAAGCAGCCACCCACATCCAAAACAATGCTCCAGGTCCGCCCATTTGAATAGCAGTTGCCACCCCGACAATATTTCCTGTCCCAATCGTGGCGGCAAGAGCAGTCGCCAGAGCGCCAAAGCTGCTAACGTCACCATGTCCTTCATTTCTAGACGTAAACACAAGTTTAAGCGCGAGTGGAAGGCGAAACACCTGCAGCAACCCTAGACGGATTGTTAATAATATACCTGTTCCCACCAACAAAATAAGAAGCGGAGCCCCCCATACCAACTGATCTGCACGATCTAACCACTGTTCAACTTGATGCATTTCCTTTTCCCCTCTTCAGCCTGATGTCAATGTTTCTCTAAAGATGAAAAAGAGCCAAATCATAATAGATTTGACTCTGGGGACATTTTTTGCAGAATAGTAAATAAAACGATCGTGATCAACTCACATTTTCGATAATGATGCATTCATCTGCAATCCCTGTCCTTTTACCTGAGAGTTTGAACGTGTCATTACACGTCTTGCCCCTTCGGTGCCCCGCTCAAGCGGAGTCTCTCCAGAGTTCTGTCCATATACGGTCCTGCTTGCGTCCAATCTTGTGAGATTGTAAGCGCCTGAGAGTTTTGCCCCTTCGGCCAGACATGGTCTGTCTCCCGTATACTTCATCCAGTTTATAAACTTGTTCATTTATT
Organism: Paenibacillus dakarensis; assembly: GCF_001373415.1. Classification (GTDB taxonomy): domain Bacteria; phylum Bacillota; class Bacilli; order Paenibacillales; family Paenibacillaceae; genus Paenibacillus_AQ; species Paenibacillus_AQ dakarensis. The sequence goes on from NZ_CDSE01000018.1 coordinate 68,656, forward strand.
ATAGAAGAATCTTTCTTTTTTCGGCAATAGAAATAACTCCCAGTACCCTTCTTAGTTACCCGATGTCCATTACTTTATGAATTGTGTCATTTATTACGCCAGGTATTCAAAATATATCGAAAATCAATGCAATAATATAGACTTATATTTTCTTCTAATCTATACTCATAACATGAAAGCTGATACGCACCCTTTTAAGGGAAAAGACACTGGAATTGAACGTTCGTTTCAATATTAAAAGGCGCTCATGCCCATGAGCGCCTTTTACACTGCTCCAATCAGCTTTATTATTTCCTTCGATGCCTGGTCCGCCTTCCGGGTACCAGTGTTTTGATTCCCGCCACGACCTGGATGGTGCTGCCCATGGCCTGCAGCGAGCTGCCGAGAGCGTTTAATAGATCGGATTGTGAACCTCCCTGCTCCAGAATGATCTTCGTCTGGGCCGTATTCGAAATGGATTGCATGGCATTTCCCAGAAGCACCATTTCATTTCCCTGCACCTCTGCTGCTTTGGTTTTGTTCAATAACCGGGTCTGTCCTATAGCTGTAATGTTTGTTCCCAAAGCCTGAAGCCATGCATACGCAGCAATCTGGCTCATGTATGTTTCCCCGGCTGACAATACAATCTCCTTCTTTCATCTGTATTTCAAAGTTCTTACAACGTATGTCAAAGGTCCTGAATTCGAACCTGATATTCGACACCTCATATTCTTTCGTACCTCACTTCAACAACACGAGGTTCAACAAACAACTAAGGAGTGAACTTTCACATCATGAGAAACAGAGCGGGCCTGCGGCTCAAAAATATGCGCATTCATAATAAAATCATCGTGATCTTCATCCCTTTGATCGTACTTCCGCTGTTTCTTCTAGGGTGGATATCCTACAACATTTATACCGATGCGGTCATTTCGAATACCAAAAAGAATATGCTGGACGAGTCCCGGCTCATTGTCACCCGCATCAATACCGTGCTGTCCAACGGCGAGAGCTATGCCAATCTCGCCATGCTCGATTTGAATAAAGAGTCCTGGTTCAAGGGGGACGCAGCCTACCTGCAGCAGGAGGAGGGCCAGAATTACCAGCTGAGAAACCGGGTGGAAAACAAGCTGGATTTCGGAAAAATCATCTTTCCGGATATCGAGTCGGCCCTGTTTATTGACCGCAACAACAATACATACAGCACCAATCCCAGAATTACACTGAATTCCAATAAAGGCCTAACCAGCAAAATGTACAGTGAGCTGCTGAGCAGCAATGGACGAAATGTATGGTTTCCTATGCAGTACCGCGATTTCTGGGTGACTGATCCCGGGCTTCCGGTTCTGACCATCGGCAAAAAAATTATCGACACCGAAACGATGGAGCCTTTGGGGATTCTGATTGTGAACATTAAAGAATCCACACTTTCCTCCATATACGGACCGGTTGGGCCCGTTCAATCCAATGGTTATTTTATCATTGACGTGAACGGAGCCATTATCTCTTCAATGGACAAGAACAAGCTGCTTAAGCCTATGGAACAAAGTGAGCTGTTTGATATTGTCGCTCCTGTCGAAAAGCTGTCCGAGGTTCAGAATTATAACGGCGAAAGCATACTTCTTACTTCAATGGCCTTCGGAAATATGAAATGGAAGCTGATCAACGAAATTCCGCTGCAGGAACTCACCCGGGAAACCCGCCAGCTGTCCAAGGTCATTGTTTATATCGGTACCTTCTGCCTTCTGCTGACCGTACTCGGAGCGTTTATTCTCTCCCAATCGATAGCAGTGCCTATCATCCGACTAGCGAAGCATATGGGCAAAATCAAGGATGACACGCTGAACTGGCTCATCCCGATCCAGACCACAGACGAGATCGGCAAGCTGGGATCCGGCTTCAACCAGATGCTGCTTCGGATCAACGATCTCATGCTGAAGCTGAAGGACGAGCAGAAGAAAAAACGGGAATTTGAGCTGGCACTCGTACAGGAACAGATCAAACCGCACTTTTTTTACAATTCGCTGGATCTCATCTATGTACTCTGCCAGGAAAATGAAAGCGCTACAGCAGGCAAGGCAACGAAAGCGCTGGCTGATTTTTACCGCGTTGCCCTCAGCAACGGCAAGGAGGTCATCACGATCCGCGAGGAAATCCGCAATCTGCACAGCTATCTTCTGATCCAGAGCACCCGGTATGCCGATCTGTTTGATTTTCAAATCGATATTCCCAATGAGCTGCTGAACTATCCGATCCCCAAGCTGACGCTGCAGCCGCTTGTTGAGAACTCGATCTATCACGGATTAAAGGAAAAGGAAGGATTCGGTCATATCCATATCAGTGGCAGCAAGGACGAAAATTCGCTTGTTTTGCGGGTCAGGGATGACGGTCTCGGGTTCCCTGCCGATGGGGAGCTCTCACGCCTCACTGAAAAAGACCAGTCCGCTTCATTCGGCTTAAAGAGTGTGGACGAACGAATCAAGCTTTATTACGGTGAGCACTACGGTGTCCGTATTTTCAGCATACCCGGCCAGGGTGCCGAGGTTACCATCGAGATCGCGCTGTCGCTGAAAGGAGAAGAATAAATATGTACAAGGTGATCATTGTAGACGACGAAGCGATGTTCCGCAGATATTTGCGCGGTGTCATAGACTGGGAAGCCCACGGCTTCCGGCTGTGTGGAGAGGCGAAGAACGGGCTGATGGCTCTGGAGCTGGTTAAGGAGCATGAGCCTGACATCGCGATTGTGGATATTAACATGCCTTACCTGAACGGTCTTGATCTTTCTGAGCAATTGAAGGAGACGTTTCCATATACCTATGTGCTAATCGTGACCGGACACAGTGAGTTTGAATACGCACGCAAAGCGATCAAGCTCGGAGTCGTGGATTATATCCTCAAGCCCTTTGACGAAGAAGAGCTTCTTATGGCTCTGACCAGAACCAAGAGCGCCATTGATAAAATCCGGATGGAACACAATCAGGAAGAGAACCGAAAACAGCTTTTGAAGGAGAGTTTTTTAAACCTGCTGATCAGCAGCGAATACAACGGCCAGGATGAATCCATCCGGCAGCAGATGAACCTAATCGGATTACGTGAGGACAACCTCGGCTTTCAGGTCGTAACGCTTGAGATTGATGACCTGCATCTTCAGTGGCCGGGCTCCGGCGAGGTCAGGCTCCGCAAATACATCATCGCCAACCTGCTGGGGGATCTGCTTAACTTTGACGGAAAGGTCGTTGTATTTAACGGGCCTGAGGAGCGGGTAGTTTCCCTGCTGCAGTTTAACCAGACGGTGAACGAGGATGATTATCTCGAAGGTTTCTCCAAGCTTAGCGAAATGATTAAAAAGCATTTCAGTTTCAGCGTAACCATCGGCGCAGGTAATCCCGGCCAGGGCATCTTCTCCATCCGCAAATCATACGTGGAATCGGTCATCGCCCTGAACAACAAAATTTCAATCAGACGGGGCGACATTATTTTATACAAAGATATTGAGTCGCGGAGCGGAACCATAGGCTTTTATCCAAGCGAAATGAATGAAAATCTGCTCATATCCCTTAGAACGCATGATGAGTCCGAAATCCGTCAAACCCTGAATGCCGTTCAGGTATATATACGCACGCAGCAGCTGTCCGGGGACAATATTCATATGATACTGGCCGGTTTGGTATCCGTATGCCTGACTTATATTTACGAGATTGGCAGAACCGCTGAGGAATTGTTTCCGGAAGGTGTGAATCTGTTTCGCAGCATTGCAGGCCAGCCGACCATTGAAGCCGCCTTTGACTGGGTTATGAAGCTGTATCTGACGACCATGAAGCAAACAGAGGGCATCAAGCATTCCAAGTCCGGAAAGCTTCTGTCAGAGGCTATCGATTTTATTGGCTCCCACTATGCGGATCACGGGCTCAAGGTAGAGGATGTCGCACGGGCCCTCTATGTACAATCACGGTATTTAAGGAAAATTTTCAAGCAGGAGCTTGGCAAGGGAATCAGCGATTACATCACGGAAGTCCGTATGCAAAAAGCCAAGGAGCTGCTCTCTTCGGGAGGCAACCTTCGGCTTGCCGACATTGCCGGGCTGGTTGGATACAGTGACCCGGGGCATTTCAGCAAAAGTTTTAAAAAACATGCAGGAATGACGCCTAGCGAATATGAAGTAATGCGAAATAAACTGGTCAAATAACCCCAATGTGTTCCGTTTCATCCATTTATGAGATGGAAACGATTTCAGTACAATGTAGACATTAAAGATAAGGGGGAATTATTTTGTTCAAGGCAACAGGAAAAAAAATGATGCTGTTGATGCTGGCAGCCTGCATGGTTATGCTCACGGCCTGCGGCGGCGGGAAAGACAACGCGGGCGAATCGCCAGCAAGCAGTTCCGGAAGTGAAAACCAGCCTGTGAAGCTGAAATTCTATGCCCAGTATAGCGGTGAGAATATCCCGGTATATGATGCGGCAAAGGAAGCAATGAAGAAAGTCATGCCTGAAGTTGAAGTGGAATTCGAGGTCGCCGCACAGGATGACGAGCAGAAAATTAAGACCTATGCTGCCGCAGGCACGCTGCCGGACATTTTCTTTGCCTCCAGCGGCTTGATCGAAGTCTTCCGCACATCCGACAATCTGATGCAGCTGGACCAAATCGTCAAGGACAACAATATTGAGGAAATGCTCAATCCCACCTCCAAAGCAATGCTCTGGAACAAGGACGGCCACTCCTATGCCGTGCCGAACGTGGGCCAATGGGCAGCCATCGTATATTATAACAAGGAACTGTTTGAAAGCAACAATGTAAAGGTTCCTGAGAACTATACAGAATTTCTGGCAGCCGTAAAGACATTTTCTTCAAAGGACATCACTCCGCTCGCCCTGTTCGCCAAGGAAAAATGGCCGATCGTTCAGCTTTACGATATGGCCGTAGTATCCTCGGAACCCGGTGGTTTGAAGAAGCTTGACGGCGGGGAAGGAACATTCTCCGATGAAGCGTATATTAAGGGAGCAAACAAGGTGGCTGAGCTTTCGGAAGCAGGCATCCTGTCTAAAAATGCCTTTAACATGACCTGGGATGACGCTATGGCCCAGTTTACTTCCGGCAAATCGGCCATGATTCTGAACGGCGCTTGGGTTATGAACGATATCTACAAAGCCATGGGAGATAAAGTGGACATTCTCTACACCCCTCTTGTGGATGCCGAAACCGCAGAGACCACAAAATGGAATATTAGCGGCGGCGGCTTCAATCAGGGCTTTGCCGTTTCGAAAAACTCCAAAAATCCAGAGGTAGCGGCCAAGTATGCCGCCCTGTTCTCGATTGAATTTGCAAAGAGTCGTGTCGAGCTTCTCGGGGATCCAAACCCGATCCTGAATGAAAACCCTGAGCCGAAAAACGGGCTGTCTCCAATTCAGCAAAAGTATGCCGCTGATTCAGCCAACTTCAAGACGATGACCTCCTTCGCATGGGGGCTTGAGAATGCCAAGTTCAAAACAGCTATCGAAGACAACACGCCACTCCTGCTGCTCAACAAGAAGGTGGACGCGTTTATCGAGCAGATGAACAAGTCACTGGAAGCTGCCCGCAAATAAGAAATCATTTCCTGCATAACCAGGTTGTCCGGGAAGATTAGGATAACCTGGTTTTCTAAACTATACAGAAATTCAGCGCCGCCCTCTCCCTCTCCTTCTTAGGGCGAAAGGAAGCGGACGGCGACTGGGAGGGGAAACATGACTGCAAAGACGAAAAATAGAATTGCCTTATTAATTTTCACTGTGCCGACTTTGCTATTCTTTACGGTTATCGTAATGGTTCCGATCCTGCAGACTTTTCAGAAGAGCTTTTTTGACTGGAACGGCTTGGGAGCCGCTACTTACATCGGAATGGAAAACTACGTACGGCTGCTTGATGATCCGGACTTCTGGGTCTCGCTGAAAAACGGCCTGATCTTCGCCTTTGTGCTTGTCGTATACCAGATCGGAGTCGGTACGCTGCTTGCGATCGCCATGTCCAGCAGATCACTGCGAGGGCGCAAATTTTTTAAAACTTCCTATTTCATCCCGGTCGTATTGTCCGGAGTTGTTGTATCACAGCTATGGATCGCGATCTACAATGCCGACGGCGGCCTTCTAAACAGCATTTTTGCCCTGCTGGGCATTCCTTATGAACAGGCCTGGCTAAGCGGAGAGAATACATCCATCTGGGCGATTGCTTTTACGAATGCATGGCAGAACATGGGCATCCATCTGGTGCTGATCTATACAGCTATCAAATCCATTCCGGAGCATCTATATGAGGCGGCCCGGATTGACGGTGCTTCGAGCTGGCGGACCCACTGGAATATTACGATTCCGCTGCTCAGCGAGACGTATAAATTCAGCTTGATTCTCGCAATCACAGGCGGCCTGAACGCCTTTCAAAATATGTTCGTCATGACCAACGGCGGTCCGGGCAATATCTCATATACGTTCACATTCATGATGTACAAGGCAGCTTTCAGGTCCAATGAATATGGCTACGGTTCCGCTGCCGCAATGATTCTCGTCATCGAGTGCCTGCTGTTCACGGTGCTCATCAACAAATTGATGAACAAAGACAAAATCAGCTACTAGGGGTGAGAGGTACCTATGATCAAGAAATCAGGAAAAAGATTTCTCATGTACGGGCCGCTCATCGGCTACGTCGTGGTTAGTTTATATCCGCTATTATGGCTTTTGTTTTATTCCTTCAAAAACAACGAAGAGATTTTCTCCACCAATGTTTTCGGTGTTCCTAAGGTTTGGCGTTTTGAAAACTATCAGAACGCCTTTCAAATGTTTGATTTATTGAAATATTTCAAAAACAGTCTGATTATTTCGATCGCCACGGTTATAGTAACGGTGCTGCTGGCTCTGATGTATTCCTATGCCGCAGCGCGGATGAAGTGGAGATTCGCCGACGCCACCCGGATCTATATGACGGCAGGGATGTTCATTCCCATGCAGATTATCATGATTCCGCTGCTGGTGATTGTGCAGACGATGCACCTTCAGAACAGCTATCTGGCCGTTATCGTGCCTTATGTGGCTTTTCAGCTCTCTTTTGCCACCATTATCTTCTATGCGTTCTACCGTTCTCTTCCTTATGAGATTGAGGAAGCGGCGTCGATTGACGGGGCTAGTATTTATACAACGTTTTTCAAAATTATCCTGCCGCTCGTCAAGCCGGCCATTGCCTCCGTTTCCATCTTTATTTTTCTGTTTGCCTGGAACGAGTTTCTGGTGGCGCTTGTTATGATCAGCAACAACGAGCTTAAGACTTTGCCGCTCGGACTGCTCTATTTCCAAACGCAGTTCAGCTCGGACTGGGGAGCGATGGGCGCCGTCATGGTGCTGTCTACGATCCCTACTGTCCTCGTTTATCTGCTGTTCTCCGAGCAGGTAGAGAATGCGTTGACCGTCAGCTCTGCCGTAAAAGGATAAAGGAGGAAGACTTAGATGGAGCTACAAGCAGGAAACAGAACCATGAAGCTGACCGGTCACTTGACCGGATTTCGGTTCTCACTAGAAACACTGCCGGAGGAAGACGGGGTGCAATACTTCCGGTTCGTCATGAGATCTGAAGAACCGCGGGTGCCGAGCCCCATTTCCTTGAGCTGGAGGGAACCAGCGATTGATTTTCACGGATACTGGGATCCGGGAAGCAGCAGGGACAAGGGCTTGCGTGTTGATTTCAGTACGCCCTTCTCCTCCAAATCCACGTCGCTCGCGCCGGTCTATTCTTTTTACAACTTAACCGGAAAGAATCGTCTGACCGTGGCTCTCTCCGATGCGCTGACCCCGCTCAAGCTTCGTGCCGGCGTCCATGAGGAAACAGTGAGCGTGGACTGCTACACCGAGTTTTTCACCGAGCCCAGTCCGGCGATCACCCGGTATGAAACCGTCATCCGCATTGATCAGCGGGATATTTATTATTATGATTCACTCCACGATGTCAGCGACTGGTGGGCAGGCCTTCCCGGCTATGAGCCTTCGGCGGTTCCGGATATTGCCCGTCTTCCGATGTACTCAACCTGGTACAGCTTCCACCAGCAGCTCGAGCCGGAAGCGATCCTCCGCCAATGCGCCATTTCCAAAGACATGGGCTGCGAGGCGGTCATTGTGGATGACGGCTGGCAGACCGACAACAGCGAACGCGGATATGCATACTGCGGCGACTGGCAGGTGGCACCGTCCCGGATTCCGGATATGAAGTCATTCGTCGACAGCGTCCATCAAGCCGGTATGAAATTTATTCTGTGGTATTCCGTGCCTTTTGTCGGCATTCATTCCGAAGCATATGCCCGGTTCAAGGGTAAGTTCATAAACACCTACGGGAACGACGGCACCTATGTCCTGGATCCTCGTTTCCCTGAAGTGCGCGAGTACCTGATCGGTATCTATGAAAAAGCGCTGCGCGAATGGGACCTGGACGGCTTCAAGCTCGATTTTGTCGATTCCTTCAATCTGTCTGAGGAATGGAAGGATGCTGCCGGCGAAGGCAGGGACTATAACTCCGTACCCGAAGCGGTGGATCGACTGCTGACAGATGTAATGGCAAGACTTAAGAGGATCAAGGCTGATATTATGATCGAGTTCCGCCAGCAGTATATCGGACCGCTCATGCGCAAATACGGAAATATGTTCCGTGTGGCCGACTGTCCGAACAATGCCAGCCAGAACCGGATCGGTTCCCTTGATCTTCGCCTGTTAAGCGGCAGTACAGCTGTCCACTCCGACATGATGGTCTGGCATTCCGGGGACAGTGAGCGCAATGTGGCCCTGCAATTTATCCATGCGCTGTTTTCGGTCCCCCAGGTTTCAGTCCTGCTGGATGAGATTCCTGATGGACAACGCCGTACGGCAGCCTTCTGGCTTCGCTTCTGGCGTGAACACCGGGAGCTGCTGATGGATGGAAAGCTGGAGCCGATATCGCCGGAGCTATTGTATCCTATCGTCTATGCTGCGGCAGATCAGCACATGCTTGCGGCGGTCTACGGTGATCAGGTGGTCCGGGGATGTCCTTCGGGGACAAAACGGTATACCGTGATCAACGGAACGCTGCAGGATCGTCTGGTTATGGAATGGAATTCTTCGGAGCTGGCTGAAGTGACGGTTCTGAATCATTCCGGCGAAACCATCCGAAAAGAGCTTGTTCGGCTGGAGGAAGGCCTGCTTCAGCTGCACGTTCCTCCTTCTGGATTAGCCGTGATTGAACTGAAATAAGGACACCGCAGCCGAGATGTATACTGTTTTCACATAACGGCGGACTGCTGAAAGTATAATGGGTGTCACGAAATGAGGCAATGAGCGGGTTTCGCTCATTGCCTTTTCATCATTGAACTTATCTTCGCTTTTTCTCGGCTTCGGTAATATCTCTTGTTACACACAGGGAATTTCATTCGTTGACAATGTATGCAGTTGTTTTTATAATCCAAGTAGTTCAGGTACGATACGGCTGCGCGAATGTTGTACCATCCTTAACTTGAGGAAGCAGCAGCCGGACCGAGTGAGGTATCCATTGCCTACCGAGATTGCAGAGATGACCGGACAAGCTTAGGAAATGGTATGACCGTAATTCAATAAGCTTTTTATAGTTAAGACCACATTTTTTGCTTTTTGTGTCATCTGTAGTACAACATCTTGCTAAGCATCGTGGGAGGTAAGCTTATGAAATGGAGCCATTTCAAGTCCAAGCTTTTGTTTAAGTATACGCTTTCCTATATCGCCATTTTTCTCATCCCCCTTGTGATTCTGACTGTATTCATCTATCAGAACGCAGTAATAACCCTCCGCTCGGAAATCGAGCAGTCCAACGTCAATCAGCTCACCCAAGCCAAAATTATCATTGACGAGCGCATGAAGGAGCTGCAGGACCAGGCCTCTCGCATCGCCTATGACAAGCAGCTAACACCCTATTGGGTGCATCATCCTTACTACAGCCGGGAATCTATCGAAGCCTTGGGCAAATACAAGGCCACCAGCTCCATTGTAAATGAGCTCTTTCTGTTCTTTAGAGACGACGAAAAAATTTATTCTACAGAAGGTCTGGAAAACCTGGACGTGTTCACCCGGCGCTATAAATTTCATTCGTGGGACAAGGAGGCGCTCATCAGGGATCTGAATACTGTAAGCTACCCTACCATGCGCCCGGCGGAGGAAGTGGATAAAGACACGCGCGCCAAGCAGTCCATGCTGGCTTACCTGGTGCCGATTACGCCTAACAACCCTAATCCACACGGAACCGTCATGTATCTGATAGACGAATCCAATCTAACCGGCTTGATCGACTCCATACTGACTGGCTATAACGGGATTACATACATCTTCGACAACAACGGACAGGTTCTGGCTGCCAATCAGCGCGGCGAAACGATCTCGGAGACAGAGGCTCGCGCCCTGTTCACCCTGAATCCCGGCACTCACAGCCTAGAGCTGAACGGTAAGTCCTATTCCGTTGTTTCCGTAAAATCAGAGGCTGGCTGGACCTATGCTACTGCCATGCAGAGCAATCAGTTTTTCAGCCGTATTGTGCATGTGCAAACCGTCTTTGTTCTGGTTTTCTCTCTTGTAGCTATCATCGGTTTCGTGCTGGCCATCCTGCTGGCGCGCAAGCAGTACCATCCAATCTCGGACCTGATGGAGTTTGTGCGGGTAAAATCAGATGGAGATGCCACCCGACCGAACAACGAGCTGGATTGGATCAAGCAGACACTGCATGACTACAGCCAGCGAATCGATCTGCAGGAGCCTTATGCCCGGAACCAGCTTCTCCTGCTTCTGCTGAAGCACGGCCATCACAGCGAATGGACGTCCGAGTTTTACGCCACGCTGGGTGTGAGCTTTCACCGTTCTCACTATTTTGTTATCTGTATGAGCTGGGAGACGCCTTCCTCAGCCACCGAGCCTGATCCGGACAAGCTTCCGGTGACGCAGCTAATGAGTGAGGTGCAGTGGCCGGAACTTGCCGCTTACGCTTATGGCGTGGAGCTGACACAGCCGGGCCGACTGGCGCTGATCGTCGGTTTTGACGCCAGCTTCGAGGATGATGACCGGGTGCTGGGCCGGATGGAAGCGATTGTCGAATCTGTGCGAGCCATGATCTATGAGCATGAAGGGCAGTTTCCCACCATCGGGGTGGGTACCGGATATCGCTCTGCCGAGCAGTTGAACCAGTCCTATATCGAAGCCTCCACATCTTTTGACGCATCTCTGCTTCATAGACAGGGTACAATAACGTTCTTTAACAAGCTTTCCGAGACTCAGGATTCCTCCTTCTGGGTGTCCAAGGACGTTCTGCTCAAGCTTGAACAGAGCCTGAAACAGGGCAGTTACGATGTTGCTTCACGGATGATCGCCGACGCCATGGAAAATCTGAAGCTGGAACGGTTGTCCGTTCCACTGCTGCGCTGTATCTGCTTTGATATTCTGAATACGATGCTGAAGACCGCCTCGGACCTCGGTATCCGCCATATCGTCAATGAAATCCCGAAAATTACTTCATTTGATTCGCTGGAGGATCTGGAGAAGAAGCTGAGGGAACTGGCCGCAGAAATTTGCAGAGAGGTTGAAACGCAGAGTGAAACCGAGGAAAGCAGCCTCATCGACCAGATCACAGCATACATCGACGAGCATTACACCGACTATACACTGAGCCTGAACACCATTTCATCGAGGTTCTCCATCTCAGCATCCTATTTCAGCCGTTCCTTCAAAGAGAAGACAGGCATCAATTTCTCCCAGTACATTTGGCAAAAAAGAATGGATGAGGTGATTCGCCAGCTGCTGCACACGAACGATCCGCTAAAAGAGATCATCACCCGCGTCGGCTATCTCGACACCCCGAACTTCATCCGTAAATTCAAAAAAGAGACGGGCTGTACACCCGGTCAATATCGTAAAATACACGGCGTCAGTGCTGAAGTTGCTGCCGCCGAGGACGATATGATGGAAGTATAAATCGTAAAGAAGCTCCCCGGAGATTCATTCTCCGGGGAGCTTCTTTTTAATGCGGCCTTTCTTCTGCGAAGGGAAGAGAATAGCTGTTTTTCTTATAGCGTCAGCCGTTCAAACCCTGATGAATCACATCCAGCAGCCGATGGGTCCGGTCACAGGAATATTCCCAGAACATGATGCCGGCAATTCCCGTTTTCTTGACGTACTCACATTTGCGTGTGATCGATTCCTCGTCGTCATAGGAAATGAGGCTGGATCCGTTAAACAGATACGGAGCGCATGCCTCCTCATCCCAGTAGCGGACATAGCCATTTTTGTTAATATAATTCTCGGCCAGAACAGTGAAATCCGGTCCGTAGCCACCTGTGGTGCCTGCCATCTGGTGCAGGCCGTGATCGCGGTCCGGCACTTCATTCCAGATGCGGGAATAGAATGCCGCACCGATGACAATTTTCTCCTTCGGTACGCCCGCCTGGTGGAACAGGTTTACCGAGGCATCTACGCTGATGCGGAACAAATCTCCCGTCGGCGTATACAGATTCGTATGGTGTCCGGTTAGCACCTGGAAGCCACCACGCATGTCATAGGTCATAAGCTGGACGAAATCAAGATACTGCTGCACCTTGTCCATTTCCGTACCATCCACATAATACTGATCGGCCCCAGCAGCTATGGTCAGCAAATAATGCTTTCCGTCCTCCATACCCTTCGCATCCAGCGCCTCCCGCATTGTCTTAAGGAGCAGGGTGAAATTTTGCTTGTCGGACGGGCTTGAGGCAATATCAGCCTCGCCATAGCACGGATACTCCCAGTCCAGATCAATACCATCAAAAGGAAGCTCGCTCAGCACACGGACCGCTGAAGAGGCCATAGCGGCGCGTCCTTCTGCAGTAGAGGCGGCTTCCGAGAAGCCACCGGCGCTCCAGCCGCCAACGGACAGCAGCAGCGTCAAGTCAGGGTGGTTTCGCTTGATATCCGATAATACAGATGTGTTCTTCAGATGTGCGGTCGTAATCTCGTCGTTCTTCACATGGCCGAACGCCACATTCAGATGGGTCAGCTTCGATAAATCCTCCGATGTTATATCCGGAAGCACCCGATCAGACGCGTAACCGGCCGCTATATATTTTTTGGTCGTCATGTCAATGATTCACTCCGATTCTCTATATCATTTAGGATGTGCTGTAAACAGCAGACATGATCTTCAGCGCTTCCTTCCCGTTTCCGATCCGGTATCCGGAAGCCGTATAACGGATCCGGTTCTGCGAATCGGTTACAAATACATGCGGGAACCCGGATTCGCGAGCGGGTGATTCCGACACAAAGCCCGGCAAGGAGCCATAGGTGGAATCCTTCGCCCATACGACATTGGACGGCAGCTCTGGATATTGTTCAGGCTTGAAAGAAGCGGTCCATTCGGCATCGCCGATCACAAGCACAATCGGTGCCCCCAGCTCCGCAAGCGGACCAGATAGCTCACCCAGCTCGCGCAGCAGATGCTTGGTCGGCTCCCGCTCGGGCTCAAGCCATGCCATGATGGCCCCTCGCGTTCCCGCCAGCTCCGCAAGCTCAACCGGACTTCCGTCCAGCCGGGTAAAGCGGCTGCCTTCTCCAAGCTGCCCAAGCACCGGAATTTCGGTTTCAGTCTCCCTGAAGGTCAGGACAGTCTCGATCTCCTCTCCGGCACTAACCACAACCTGCGTGAACCGTACGCTTGCCGTCCCGTCCTTCAGCCGAACGCCGGTGATAATCCGGTAAGCTCCCGGCTCCACCTCGAACGGCTTGTCATACACATCCTTCATGTTGTATGGGAACACCAGCGTCTTATACATGCCCTGCTCCAGCCGGGCGATCGTAAAGTTTTCATAATACGATGCTTCCGGGGCACCCGGATACGCGTCCGGATCCTTTCGCAGAATCAGGCGGCCGGTCACAGAAGATGCATGGGGCTTCTGATCGACCTTGCGGTCATGGAATTCAGCGTCGACCCAGACGTTGTTCTGCAGGTACTGCGGCTTCTGCTCGTTCGGATGCAGCCGGGCCGGAATACCAACGCTGCGGCACACCGCTACGAACAGAATGTCGAGCGATACCTCATCTCCCGCTTTCAGGCTAAACGTGCCCGCCGGATTGCCTTTGCCCTTCAGATTGGGGAGATCCTCCCAGTACACATAATCCTGCTCCAGAGCCTCCACAAGCTTGGCCGGATCGGCCTGGAAAGTCTGGACCTCCTGCTCTGCAAAGGCCTCATGGAAGTAGCGCCGGTACGGCACGATCATTTCGTAAAGAACCCGCGGACAGAGAATATAGTCGGCAAACGTCTTGTCGTCATAGTCGTCCTTCCAAGCCAGGCCCTCGATCAGATGATCGTCCAGCGCCGGTCGGAAGGAGTCGATCAGGTCTTTCTCGTTCAACGTTTCCAGCAGACGCAGCGGCCATTCGCCATACTCTCCGGAACGTTCCGTAAGGAAGGCTGCAATTTCCCGGCTGTTGCCGCGCGCCTTGCGCAGCACATCCCAGACGCGTTCGCCCGGAAGCTTCAGCTCCTTCGCCAACTCACGTGCCTCCGATTCACCGATGAACGTTCCTTCATAGGAAGTTCGGATCGACGTGCCTTCCTCCAGGCGGCGGTTGTGCCGCTGCACCTGTTCGTCAGTCAGCGCCTTCTCCGCTTCCCCTTCCCTCTCCGGCGGTGGCACCATATCAAGGTCCGTCAAGCCCTGCAGCTGTTCGCTCTGGCTCAGCACCAACTCGCATCGTCCGCCATCCTTCGCCGAATGCTTTATCTCGCCCCATACACCATCTTTCACGGCACGGATCAGCACGTCGCCGAAACCTGTTTTGAATGAGGCTTGGCCTTTTTCATTCGTTGGAAGTGAAGCGATTGGATATAGCTCAGCCATATTGTACAGCTGGAAATGCACCTCCGCGCCGCCAACAGGGTTGCCTCCGGTATCCTTCACCGACACATCGATGATACGGGTAGGCGCGTAATTTTCCAGCAGATTGATTTCCGTAAACCATTCATCCGAAAGCGTAATGTCCTCCGGCCCCGGATAATCGGCAAAAATGCGCGTGTTGATAAGCATTGCACGCCGGGCCGGCGGGCTGAACCAGCCCTGGTTCAGGCGGGTCTCAGGCTCGCAGGCACCGATGTAGTACCAGCGTCCGTCAGCCCATGCCTCTACCCATGCATGGTTGTCGTCACAGTGCGCCCAGCGCGGCGTATATACCTGCCGCGCCGGAATGCCAATGCTGCGGAGTGCCGCCACTGCCAGCGTTGATTCTTCACCGCAGCGTCCGCGTGCATTCCGGATCATCGTCAGCGGCGAAATCGTCCGCAGGTCGCTGGCGATGTAGGTTGCTTTTTCATGGCACCAGTAGTTCGTTTCCAGAATCGCTTCCTTCATAGTAAGCCGAGATGTCCGGTCAGCCAGCTCCTGATGCAGAATGCCGCGGGAATCCTCGATATTCTCCGTATTCACACGGTAGGGCATCACGAAGTGCAAGAACAATTGGTCAGGTACCCTGGAGCCCCAAGGCATCTGGCGCCGAATCTCGAGCGTTCTGCGGACATGGCTGAGAAACATTTTCCCGTCATAATCCGCGAGATCCGTCACCGGCATATACGCATACAAATATTTGAGTGCCCACAATTCCTCATCTGTCAGCTGCTCATGAAAGATACCGAACAGTTCCTGTTCCCTGGCCTGCGCAAGCTTCCGCTTCTGCTCGAATTTTTTGTCGATCTGTTCCCTGGTTTTGGCATTTAGAGAAAACGCCTGTGATTTCATCTCCATCTCATCTCACTCCTTCCACAACTTTCCGTCTTCCCGGATGCACAGCATGCTTAACCCGTCGGAAGACGGTACTGTAATCTGAAACATGCTCCTCGTCGTCTCGATCACCGGCTCAATGCTCCACATCTCTTCACCCATCAGCAGCCCGGCATCCGCCGTAAAGGCACCATGCTGTTCATAATAGTTCCGCTGCTTGTAATAGAGCTTACGCAGCTCCCACTTGATCATTTCATCCCTGGAAAGCTCAAATTCCTCTCCCCTGACGCCATCCGAGAACATGACATAGCCCCAAAGCTCTGGATAATGCATGTTGATGAGTCCCATCGGTGACCATACCCAGTTGTCCTCCGGATACGGCTTGCCAGTGTCAGGATTAAGTACCTTACGGTACTGACCTTCCTTCACATCGGTCTGCCATTCTACCCGTGAGAAGTTGACGCGCCAGAATTCACCGGCCACCGGCGGACGCCCTTCCGCTGCGCACTCCCTCAGACTCTGCCACGGAATCGCAACCTCAACGCTCCACTTCTTGCTGCCGGCTTCGGGATTGTTCAACTCTCCGTCAATATGCACCGCTGTCTTCAGCCCGGCGATATCCCAGCCGTTCACCGGCGGGCCCCCGTCCCGGTATGGCTTCACCAGAAGCAGGTCCCATACCGTATTCAACGCGTTGATCTCGAATTCGTAATACTGGTGGCTGTCCCCATCGGGATCAATGAAGATCTCGAAATCCTTATCGTAAAAAATAACGGAATCACGCTCTGTCAGCGTCGCCCAGATCTGATCCTCTTCCATTTCCGCAGCAAAATAAAAATACTCGTCGTCCCACAGCATTTTTACCCGTGTCCGCTTCGTCGGTTTCGGTTTTAGATCCCCTTCGATATCGACAAAATCCTCACTCCATACAGCCGCCTCCCAGAACGGCTTGTCCACCCGTCCGTCAAGCGCAAGCGCCCCCTCGGCACGCCTGCATATGTAATGCCTTGGCTCATAGTTAATATTCGGCTCCGGCATCCCGCTCCAGCTCATCTTGTCCTTCGCCTCCTCAGTTATGGGTTACCACGGCGCCCGAACCACCGTACATTTCGATTTCCTCATCGAATTCCAGCCTCAACACGGTCACCTGCTCATGTGTGTCTTCCGGCGACAGTTTAATCCACGTGGTGCCCGGAATGTTGAACCAAGGTACACCGCCATGAATCTCATGCTCCAGCTCCTTGCCGGAGTGCAGCACTGTAATTTTCTTGATCGGGTTGCACAGACCTTTCAGGCACACGCTTTCCTTCGGTGTGTCGTACACGAACAGATACAATGTCTTGCGATCCTTGGACACGGTGCTGCCGCCAAGATAATAACGGGTCATAATGCCGTCCACCGTGCCGAATACCGCCTCTTCATGCGTACGGATCCAGTCACCTAATCCAAGCAGTATCTCTTCCTGTCTCGGATCGATCGTGCCGTCCTCGCGCGGACCGATATCAAGCAGCATGTTGCCGCCCATGGAAATACAGTCGCAGAACATGCGAATTATTTGATTCAGTGATTTATAATGGTTGTCCGTCGGGTCATAACCCCAGGAGGAGTTGATCGTTGTGCAGAATTCCCACGGCCCCTCCGGTCTCGTGATCGGCAGCCCCTGCTCCGGCGTTTTATAATCCCCATGCCCCGAGAGACGCGAATTGATAATGAGATCGGGATTAAAGGATTTTAAATAGTGCTTGAATTCCGGCAGATTCCACTGGTCCGCGCTCCGCTCCCAGTCGCCGTCGAACCACAGCAGATCCACTTTACCGTAATTGGTCAAAAGCTCACGCAGCTGGTTGTTGTTAAACTCCAGAAACTTCTGCCACTTCTCTTCATCCTGCACGCCGTCCACCGGACCGGAATGAGGATTAACCTTACTCAGGTCTTCAGGCACCCGTCCGCCCTCAAACACGCTCGGATAATCCGGATGCGACCAATCGATCAGGGAATAATACATGCCGAGGCGGATGCCTCGTTTTGTAACCGCTTCCGAGTATTCTTTGATAAGGTCCCGCCCGGCCGGTGTTTTCTTGACTACATTCAGGTCGCTGTACTTCGTGTCCCACAGGGCCACGCCATCATGATGCTTCGTTGTCAGCACGGCGTATTTAGCGCCGGATTTCTGAATCAGCTCTGCCCAGTAATCCGCGTCGTAATTCGAGGCTGTAAAGCCGTCAAGCTGCTTCATATAATCCTCGTATGACATTCTCCCATTGTAAAAAGACCAGGATTCCGATACCCCGTCCACCGCATAAATGCCGTAGTGAATAAATATCCCCAGCTTCGCGTCCTCAAACCATTGCTGCATCTTACAATCCCACCTTTCAATTGAAAAAAAGTAACAGCCAGTTCCCGGACGGCAGGGTCCGGGAGCGCTGGCATGTTTTTCTTGTCTCAAGATTCCGTCAGGCGATTCGTGCTGCTTTATGGATTAATGTTCTCGCCGGACGTCCATTCTCCTTCCTAACCGTAAGGAAAGACCTCATTTTTTATCAAATCGGCCTCCAACCGATTATTTCGTGGAATTCCAGCGATCGTAAGCGCCCTGGTACAGCTCAACCAGACGGTCGCCGCCCATTTTCTTCACTTGTGCTACATATTTATCCCAGTTTGCGAGCGGCTCTTGGCCGGTCACGAATTTTGCTTCCATCTGGGTCACATAAGTGTTCAAATCGGATTGCAGCGCCGAAGCCTCGCTCTGCTCCTCTGTCGTCAGATATACGTTCGGGAACGGGGACTTGCCGATCGGCACAAGCTTCTCCTGGTTTTGCTCATCCAGCCACTCGTCGAATTCGGAGCGAAGGCCGTCCGAGGTGTCCGGAGAGTTGATACCCGGTGTCAAAATACCGTTGTTTGGCGTTACTTTGCCGCGGTATTCATCACGGTCGCCGCCGTCCGGAACCGGCAGCCATTCTTTTTCCTTTTTCGTCTCATCCTTGTACTTCCACAGCAAGCCTTCAGGCCCAAGTGCGAACAGGGTGGAGCCTTCCGGGCTGTATATATAGTCGATCCAGCGCATCGTTGCCTCCGGCGCCGGGTTCTTGCTCGTGATGGCAAACGTGCCGTTCGCAGAAATGCCCGGATGCATGCCGTAAACTGGACTTCCTTCAATCTCACTCTTCACTGGCGTCATCAGAGGATGCTTGTCGCTCGGCTCTCCGCCCATCGTAAATTGCGGGAAGTAATCGTTGAACACGCCGATCTGATTGGCCTGTCCTTTGGCCTTCTTTTGCTCCGCGGTTTGAGAGAAGGTTTCGTGGTCAAGAAGCTCTTCCTTCCACAGACGGTTCATAAAGGTCAGATAGCCTTTGTAGCCTTCCTCCAGGAACGAATAGTGGACCTTGTCCTCCTTGTCGACGTAGATGCCCTCGCTGTACATGCCCCAGAAGCCGAAGAAGTACATGCGCAGGTCATCCAGCTTCACCGAGGTGAGCGGAATTTCATCCTTCTTGCCGTTTTTGTTCGGATCCTCTTCTTTCACGCGTTTCAGATATGTGTACAACTCTTCGGTAGTTTTTGGTTCTTCAGCATTAAGTGCCTTCAAAAACTCGCCATTGTACCATACTGGACCGCGGTACCATACGGCTGCGGAATCGATAAATGGCAGCGCGTATATATGGCCGTCTGTGGTCGTAAACGATTTTCGGAAATCCGGGTTTTCGTCAAAAATCTTTTTCAGGTTCGGCGCATAGCCGCCATCAATATATGACTCCAGCGGGATCAGAACACCCTGATTGCCGTAGGTCACCTGCTCTGCCGGCTTAAGGTCAGCCGCATAGAAAATATCAGGCAGATCACCGCTCGCAAATACAAGATTTTTCTTTGTAGCGAAGCTGTCAATTGGTGCAAGCTGGTACTCCATCTTGATGCCAGTCAGCTTCTCCATCTCCTTGAGCGTCGGCATATCGTTCCAGTCTGCCACGCCCACGTCCTGAGACATCATTTTCAGGGTAAGGGGCTTGTCCACTATCGGGAAGCCTTCCTTCTTAACGTCCTCTGCAGTGTTGGTGCCGGCAGCAGGGGAATTTCCTCCCGCTCCTTTGTCTCCGCACGCCGTTAGCATGCTGACAGACAGCAGAAGGCTGAGCGAAATCGTTGAAGCCTTGCGAAGTTTTTTCATGTCGCTACTCTCCTTTGTATTCTTTAATCAGAATCTATGATGGGATCAGCCCTTGACGGAGCCGATCATAACACCCTGTACAAAATAGCGCTGCAGGAACGGATAAATCGCTATAACCGGCACGGTCGCTACAATAATCACCGCATACTTCACCAGCGCTGCAATTTCCGCCTTGTTGTTCATTGCAGCCGCCGTGTTCACGTCGATGATTCCCCCACCTTGGGCGGACATCTCCTGCAGGACCAGAATCTGGCGCAACACGAGTTGAAGCGGATATTTACCGGCATCGTTTAGATAAATGAGAGCCGAGAAATAGCTGTTCCAGTTGCCGACCCCGTAAAAGAGGGCCATAACCGCGATAATCGGCATGGAGAGCGGCAGAACGATTCGGATGAACAGTCGCATGTTGGTACAGCCATCGATCTGCGCTGCCTCCTGCAGCTCCTTCGGAATGGAGCTCTGGAAGAACGTTCTGGACACGATAATGTTCCAGATCGAGGCAGCTGACGGAAGGACGATGGCCCACATCGTGTTGACCATGCCGAGCTGCTTCACCAGCAGGTATGTCGGCACCAGTCCACCGCCGAAGAACATGGTCACCATGAACATGCCCATAAAAAAGTTGCTGCCGACAAAATCCTTCCGGCTCAGTGCATATGCCGCCGGCAGCGTCACCAGCAGGTTAATGCTGGTTCCAACCACCGTATACAAAATTGTGTTCGCATATCCGGTCCATATAGCCGTGTTCTCGAACACTCTCTTGTATCCGTCAAAGGTAATCCCCTTCGGAAAGAGCCACATCTCCCCTGAGCCGACCAGCTTCGGATCACTGATGGAGGCGCTGACTATATATATTAAGGGATAAAGAACAACAGCAAAAGCAAAAAACACATAAATATAGTTGAGGGCGAGAAACAGTCTGTCTCTTCCCGTTTCCTTGATACCTGACAGCATTGATTAGCTCCTCCTTTCTACCACAGGCTGTTTTCGCTCGTACGGCGGACGATCTGGTTCACAACGATCAGCAGGATAGCATTGATGATCGAGTTGAACAGGCCGATCGCAGTCGAGAAGCTGTACTGGGCATCCACGAGACCTGACCGGTACACGAACGTGGAAATGACGTCCGAGGCTTCCATGTTGAGCGAGTTTTGGAGCAGCAGGATTTTTTCGAAACCTACGCCCAGCAGGCTGCCGATATTCAGAATGAGCAAAATAGTCATCGTCGGCACCAGCGTCGGAATATTGATATGGCGCACCCGCTGAAACCGCGAAGCTCCGTCGATAACTGCCGCTTCATGCAATCCGGGGTCCACACCGGATAGCGCTGCCAAATAAATGATTGTACCCCAGCCTGCACTCTGCCAGACACCGGAGAATACATATACCGTTTTGAACCATTTCGGATCCGTCAGAAAATCGGGTGCACTGAAGCCGATCCATTCAACCATCTTGACGAGGATGCCCGTAGACGGCGAAAGGAAAGTAACGATCATTCCCGCCATTACAACGACCGAGATAAAATGTGGCGCGTAAGTTACGGTCTGAGCCATCTTTTTAAAGAAGCCCGTCCGGATTTCATTAAACGCCAGGGCGAGTATGATCGGAATCGGAAAGCCCACGGCCAGCTCGTACAAGCTGATGCTCAGCGTATTCCACAGCAGATCCCAGAAATAATAGGACTCGAAAAAGCGTTCGAAATGATCGAAGCCGATCCAGGGACTTCCCGTGATTCCCATCGTGGGAATAAAATTTTTAAAAGCGATCTGGATGCCGTACATTGGCCCGTATGCGAAAATAAGAAAGTAAAAAAATGCGGGGGCAATAAAAATGTACAGCTCCCAGTTCTGGAGGATCCTCTTCCACAATCCCCTTCTGCCCGACTGGAGAGGCAGTGCAGCTGAATTGCTGTTGAGTGTTGTTTTCCCCATTTATTAAGGTTCACTCCTTCCTGATGTTTCTTAGTTCTGCAGCAACTTGCGATGTAGAGTTGTTTATGGCAACGCTTACAAACTCACAATAGGCGACAACCCGTCCGGGGGTAAATATGTCATTTTGTCACAGCTGAAAAATGTTGATGCAGCAAGGGTTACAGCATTTTTGACAATTGCCGGCAGCCACCCGGAAATGTGTTGTTTTTGACCTGCCGGCATATGGATCAGACAACTTGGTCAAAATTAGCCAATCTAGCTTATGCATATAGACACTGAATTTTCAGCCACCCATACCACCGGACAACGCAAAACAGGCCGCCCTGGAGAAAAATCTCCAAAGCGGCCTGCGACCGGAACTTGACCAAACACTATGCCTTGAGAAAAAATTTTCGCCGGAGGCCTTCCCCGAGCAGATTGAATGTCACCACAATTAACATGAGGCCCAGAGCCGGATAGAATACAAAATCAAATTTACTCAAGAATATTTGCGTCTTGTAGTCAGAAATAAGCGTGGTCCAATTGAAGCTGGTGCTCACAAACTTCATGGTATAATAGTTGACTTCCTTCCATTCCTGAGTTATGAAGATGTCCATCACGGCCAGCTGGCCGAGCAGAATCGTCACTTTACCCATGTCCGCACAGAAGTTGACAATGAGCTCCGGGGTCATTGCAGGTATGTAATAAGCCCGGAGCTTTCTTTTTGCGCTTAAGCCCAGCGCTTCCCCCGCTTCCATATAGGTCTCCTTCGAGATCCGGTCAGCCTTGGCCTGCACCGTGATAGCGACTCTTCCTGCTTCAACCACGGCCAGAACAAAGAGAGACCAGAAGTAACGGTTCGGCGAAAACAGCAGGCTTGGAAGTGCCAGCAGCAGGATGGCCGAAAAAATGGACGGCAGGTAGGAAAAAAACTGATTCAGCAGCATGATCAGCTGATAGAAAAATCCATTCTTTTTTCGTGCTAACAACCCTAGCGGCACGCCGATCATATAGCGGAGAACGGTGACCATCAATATGAGATAAAGCGTGTCTTCCGCAGCGACGACCACCTTGCTGAGATGGTCGACACCTTTTTTGTCCGTTCCGAGCCAGTTCTCTTCCGAGGGGGCAAAGGCTGGCAGCTGGAGCTTGCCGCCGGGCTTATCTACCCAGCGGAAGGTTTCGCCTTTCAGCTCCTTATCGATCAAAGGCAGATGCGGTCCTACATACATAATGAACAGCAAAAGCAGCAGCATCCCGATGCCAATCCACAGCGGGGCATTTTTCTTCTTCTTCTTCATTTTGTTTCACCTCATCATCGGATCATAATACTTTCTGGCAATTTGGCTGATCCACTGAACCAGCAATATCAACAACATGAAGCAGAAACTGATGCCGATAATGATACCAGGCTCATACTCATAGCCAGTTCCGAAGTATGTGTTATAATCCAAAGCCAGGTACAGCCGCCAAGCCGCGCCTGGGAAACCGCGGTAAATCTCGACCATCAACAGGTTGGCCAGTATGTATACAAGCAAGGTCGGAAGCTGAATAATCACGGTGCCCATACTCCTCCGCAGCATATGCTTGATCAAAATCATCCGGTTGCTAAGTCCCTTCGCCTTGGCAAACAAGAGATACAGCTTTCCTTCCTGGTCCGCCAGCGAGGCCGAAGTAATGCTCGCAATATACACGATCGGATACAGCGACACCAGCAGTGTCGGTAGTATAAAACCTTGCCAGCCTTCGTCGGCAAAAAAGCGGATAGCGGTGACATGCTTAACGATAAACCACTGAACCAGCAGCAGGAAGAAAAAGTCCGGAACGGACTGGAACATCCAGGTCGTCCAGTTTCCCAGAATGTTAAGGCGGGTTTTGGATAGGCGGTAATCCAGAATGCCCTTCAGCACGCCAAATACAAAACCGATCACCAACGCTCCGCAAATGACAGCAAGGCTGTTGCCTACCGCCCGGATGACGGCTTCTCCAGCGGTTTCACCGTTAAACCGGGAAAAGCCAAGACTTTTGTTTACGAACAGATCGGTAAAAAACTGCTTCACATTTGCTGCAAGTGCCTCGATTGCCGAGGTGCCAACGGTATAATCGACGGCTACCTTGTACCCCTCTATGGAAAGCATAAGATGCCTAGGGTAAAGGACCGCCCCGATGATGAGTGAAAATGCAGCAAGATTAATCAGAAGTGATCGCAGCATTTGAATCCCTAAACGCGGCATAAAACCATTTCAACCTCCTTGATTCTCCTTGAATAAACCTGTGAATCCTGATTTTGGAACATCATTATGTAAAGTAGACCACAAGCCTGCGATTTCGTCTATAAATATATTAAAAATTTTATAATGATTACACTGGAGCATGGGGAGAAATGGAAAGACACATAAAGAGGCAGCGCTCCATTCTGGAGCACTGCCTCTTTATTAGAATACGGCACTGACGTGCCATATAGAATCCCGGGTACTGCCGGTAATCCGGCTGATTTCCCCACCGCCAATTCGTTAGTTATAGCGCAGTATCTTCCGAGCTTGCCGTGGTTCGTCTTCTTTTCCATGGTGTACCGAACAATGGAAGTGCCCAGCGATCCAGGCCGTACCAGCCTGCCACCTTCCACGCCAGCACCAGCCACGTCGCCAAAATAAACAGCAGCGGGTTCGAGCTCACGGTTCCGGCAAATAGGAAGCTGGCATTCATAAGGCTGCCAAAGAAGGCAGCTATTCCTGTCAGAAGGCCGAGAATCAACCCCAAGCCAACCAGCACCTCACCGAACGCCACCATATAGGAGAAGAGCTTGGCATTGGGCAGAACCGCATTTTCCAGAAAGGACGCATACCACCCGGTAACATCCTTTCCTTCCTCCGCCTTTGCAAGCGCACCCTTCATAAAGCCTTCCACAGCGACCCCCGCATTTTTTCCTGTCCATGCGTCGGATGTTACCTTCTTGATTCCTGCGGTCAGCCATTCATAACCCAGATACAGACGGATAATCAGCCATATCCAAGACGAGCGCGTGCTGTTGAAGAGAAACATTGAGACAGGATTCTCCGGCACAATTACATATTGACCTTCCTTGTAGCTCTGTCTAGCCAAATTCATCATCTCCATTCCGAATAAAATGATTTGTTCTATCTAATTCATCTAACCATATTCACAATTTCGACACAATATAAAATTTCGGCTAACAGTCCGCTGACAATATAAGCTCTCGAGCCGATTCAAGTGCCAACAACATATTTAACGATTCTTTCAACAGGGTTTTAACCCGCTTGTCAAAATCATCTTCATCAGTTTCATGATATTTCGCAATCAATTTATTCACTTCATCAAACATTCCGAAATTGTCCCATTCACTCCACTCAACTGCTCCATATCTATGAAAATCCAGAGTATCCGTCTTCATAAATTCACATTGTTTCTCCCTGCTAATCTCTCAACCTCATGCATTAGTTTGGTGCCGTAACCTAACATTCTATACTCAGGTTCTACATATAGTTCCAACAGATCTCTCCCAGTGGCCCATCAAATCAAATTTATCCTATGGTTACCCGAAAGATCGTTAATGGCTTGAACAGCTAATTCCAAAGATATAATTCTCCGTTCTAGAAGTGTCCTTTGCGGGCTGCCTGCCTTTGACTTGGCATATACTTTTTCAATTGATGGGAGTAGCCCCATAAGAGTGTGACGAGCTTCTGCTAGATCATCCTGGTTAATAGTGATGAGACTTTTGATGCCAAACATATTCGAGCATGGCTAAGCCAATGTAAAAAGCTTTGAGTCGTTTCTTTATTAAAGTAGTATTTGCACCTTTTTGAGTCATTTGGGCCAAGCCATTTTCGGATTTGCTGATTCCTCTAATATTTTTTTCATAAAAATGGTGCCCATGAACTACAACAACATATTCCAAAATAAAAATGGTCTTCGCATTGGTCCCATCAGATCATTCGCTGAGCTCTACTTATATGATAATCTAGTCCATGGAAAAATAACTAACATGAATGGAGTAGAGAAACGAGTGAAGAATAAGGCCCTCTTATTAGTTTTAGCATTTTGTCTGACGGTAATGAATATATTCCCTTCCCCGGCTCATGCGGATAATGGAAATACAAAAGCTTTATGGGTATGGGATTTTTATGATGCAGCTTCAAATTCAACCAAGATCACGCAGTTGCTACAGTTTTTAAAGGATAATGAAATCAATTTGCTGTTCATTGGAACAAGAAATACGTTACAGTATCAGCCGGAAACTTATGAAGAACTAATCCTAAGGGCACATGAAGAAGGGATACGTGTATTTTCGCTGGTGGGAAGAGCAAACTGGGCCCTGGAAAAATATCATCGCGATGCGTTAAAAGAAGTTCGGGAAGTTATCTCATTTAATAAGTTGCATCCGCTCAGCAAATTTGACGGAATCCAATATGACGTTGAACCGCACACAATGGCTGAATTTAAAACCAAAAGAGGCTCCATTAGCTATCAATATATACAGATGTTAAAGAGAATAGCGAATGAAATTAGATTAAGTGAAGACAAGCTGGAGTTTAATGCAGCAATTCCGTTCTGGTATGCAACAGGCGAAAATCCGGTCATTGTTGAAACGGGCGGTGAGAAAAAGCCGCTAAGTTACTTTGTATTAGACATTGTGGACACCGCTACAATCATGGCGTATCGTGCCACGGGCGAGAGACAAATTCGTTCATCACAGGCGGAAGCCGATTATGCCGCAAGTATAGGCAAGAAGGTTTATATCGGCTCGGAGACTAAACCTCCGGACGGCAAAAGCATCATCAATGAAATTACTTACTATAATAAAGGTCTAAAATATATGAATCAGCAACTTAATACAGTCATGAATTATTTTGCAAATCACACCGGTTTTAGCGGTATTGCAATTCACGATTACCCTGCATTCAAGAAAATGCTGCAAAACGATCGGTAACCCTGCGAACGTAATCATGATAACCCTTATTTGTGTTGTTATTTACTTTTCAATCTCAAATATGGAATCAACTATTATTGGGAGATTATTTCGTACAGATACTGCTCCAAACACTGACCTTGCATGAACTCCCTTATCATCAAAAACATCATACAGAAGATCTGAAAATCCATTAAGCACTTTATGATGCTCTTCAAATTCACCACTTGCATTAACGAAACCTTGGATCTTAACAGCTCTTTTGACTTTATCTAGTGAACCTAGTTCTGACTTTAATACTGCTAAAACCTCAATCCCTGCTTGTCTTGCAAACTGATAGCCTTGTTCCGTTGTAAAATCAATTCCCAACTTTCCTTTAGGGTTTCCAGCTGGTCCTTTGCCAGAAACAAATACAAAGCCATTCACAATAATGACATTTGCATACTTGGCTGCAGGTTCACTTGCTTCTGGCAGTGTAATATTAAGAGCTAACAATTTCTTATCTATTAAAGAAATGCTCATCAGAAAACCTCCAATGTAACAAATATTGGAAATAGTTTACTATCTTTATGGAACTTGGTCAATATTCGACAGCCAGAAGATTCAGGAGAATGATGCACGCCAAAAAAGGAGGACGCACAAACGCCCTCCTGTCATATCATACTTTTATTCAATCCATCCTGAATCAGTAAGCCCCGCGGATATGCTCTGCCACTTTTTCCTCATAAAACTGTTTCAGGCGCTGCATCTCCCCAGGCGAGAAGGAAGGAACGTCGATTGCTCCCAGATTATCTTCCACCTGGCGGGTGTTTTTAAAGCCAGGAATGACACATGTGATATCTGGACAGTCCAGAATCCAGCGCATCGAAGCCCGTGCCATGCTCACCCGGCCCTCCGCAATCCATGAAAGCTCTCTTGCCAACTCAACCCCTTTTTCAAAAGGCAGCCCTGCAAATGTCTCGCCGACATTGAACGCCTCACCGTTCGCATTAAAGTTCCGGTGATCATTCTCGCTAAAGGTCGTGTTCTCGTTAAACTTGCCGGTCAACAGGCCGCTTGCCAGAGGCAGACGAACCAGAATACCCCTGCCTGATGCATTTGCTTTCGGGAAGAGCTCCTGAAGCGGCTTTTGGCGGAACAGATTGAAGATAAATTGCAGCGCTTTGACGCCCGGCACGCCAAGACAGTATAATCCTTCCTCCACCGTCTCCACACTAACACCATAGTGACGGATTTTCCCTTCCGCCTGCAGCTTGTCCAGCACTTCAAATACCCGGCCGTCCTTTAATACCTCAAGAGGCGGACAGTGAATCTGGTACAGGTCGATGCGCTCCCGCTCCAGACGCTTCAGGCTGTCCTCGCAGTAACGACGGACGACTTCCTCGGAATAGGTATGGAGATCATGAATGTCTCCTGCCCGGCAAAATTTAGTAGCGATATGAACGGTATCTTCCTTGCCCTTGGTGGCTTTGGCAAGCAATTTCTCCGCATGTCCTCCACCATATACATCCGCAGTGTCAAAAAAGTTCACTCCACGGTCCATAGCCAGTTCCAAGCCCTTGATAGCTTCGGCATCACTCGACTGCCCCCAGTCACCGCCAATCCCCCATGTGCCAAAGCTGACTTCGCTGATAGAAAGCTCCGTATCTCCAAGCTGACGATATTTCATAGATGATAGCCTCCTCCGGTTATTGTTAGCATTACCTATCCTTCAGCATATCGATAAAATCGCTTTCATGCAATGACATGATCAAAGGGATGCAGCTGTCTCGACATTGACAACACTATTCCTTCATAAACCCAGAACATATGCTGCTGCATGTGATATGTCATTCGACATAAAAGGCAGCCGCCCCTGAAAGGGTAGGCTGCCTTAGCTTTTTAATATACTCGAATCTCCACAAGTTCTGCACTGGAAGCGCCGTTCGTCTCTTCGATCACGATGCGCAGTCCATCGGTCTGAATCGCGCTCTCCAATCGGATGCGGTTGCTTCTTCGGCGGTTATCATTGACCGAAGCCAGTGTACTCCATTGTCCTTGAATATGGGCCTCGATCCGGTAAGACTTTGCCAGTTCAGGGATGACTTCAAATGACGTCCGGTGATGATGAAGGTTAATCAGGTCCTCATTCACGTCATCATTCCACGTCAGGAGGATTTCCTCCATGGCGATATTCTGCTCCCAAGACAATTGCAGCCAAGCCTCCTGCTCCGTACCGATTGGCTCGGATGCCCACAGATTCGGTCCTCCGAACGGACGCTTGTATCCGCCGACCGCTTTTTCCGGCCCATAGGCTTCAGTCATGCCTTTTACCTTGAAGCAGTACGGCTTGCGGATCAATGTCTTCATGCTCCACGCCACGATGGGTTGATTCTCGTCGTGGTCCTCCAGATTGGATGACGCGTTAGGTACTGCACCCTTCTCGAACGCCAGAACACCAGTGAGCGGTTCGTTCGACCGGTACAGGCGGATAGCAGGATTCTCACGAATGATGACAAACGCATTCTGCGGCGTTTCCGGGCTCCAAATGAGTGGCAGAGATACCCACTGCGCTCCACCCTTGGAGACAGAAGCCTCGGCTTCAGCCACCTTCGAGTACGGCACGTAGTTCTCAAGACGTCCGGTATCCCATAACTCTATGGAAAGCGTAGTGTCCTCTGATGCGTCAATGAGCAGCTCCAGCCCTTCGATCCCCGGCTCCACCGGGAATAAGATCGCGGCATCCCGGCTTAGTTCAGCAGCGCATTCCGGCTGATCAATCACGATGTCGCGGCGGTATGAGGATGCCGTCACCTTCGCTGAGCGGGCCAGATCCCGCTCATCTTCATGCCGCAGACCGATGATCGAAGCGTCCTGCCGCAGCAGCGTCTGCTGCAGCTCTTGCAGATGCGAGCGGTAAATATCCCGCGGTGATGCGCCCTTCGTTACGCATAAGGAAGCTGCGGTGCCGGCTGCTTCTCCCATAACCGCACAGGTCGCCATGACTCTTGTCGTACCGAACGCTACATGGGAAGCGCTGATGTTGCGGCCGGCGAACAACAGGTTCCCTACGTTCGCCGAATACAGGCAGCGGTACGGAATATGATAGTTACCGTCCGCATGTGTATGCTTGGAGCCGCTGGCTTCGGCATACATTCCCTGCGGAGGATGCAGGTCAATAGACCAGCCGCCGAAGGCAATGCGATCGTCGAACGGCTCCTGTGCAATGATGTCGTTTTGATTCAGCACATAGTCGCCGACGAAGCGTCGATATTCTCTTTTTCCGGGGATGGAGCCGACCCATTCCAAAGTCATGGTGTCCGCCTCAAATTGCCCGGAATTTTTGATATAATCCCAAATACCATAAATGACCGACCACAGCTCATCCCGGATGATTTCATTATCGTGGACCGTATCCAGTTCGCCGCCCCACTCGATCCACCAATAATGGCAGCCCGAGTCGCCGCTGCGGATGACCCGCTTAATCGGGATGGGTGTCTGGGTGATGTCCTTGGCGAAGGAAGGCGGCACGAACCGAACGGGGTGTCCCGCATCCTTCGTGTAGAACAGCAGCGTACTGCCCAGTGTAATGCCATCCGCTTCCTCCGGTGCCCACTCTTCCCCGTATTCATGAGCGGCTTCCCGACCAATCCGGTACTGGGCACCAGCTAAAAAGCCGACAAGGCCGTCGCCCGTGCAATCCAGGAAAATGGGGCTTTCCAGGCGGATCCGCCGCTCGGAGCCCTGCATCCAGCCAGTGACTGACCGAATCATTCGGTTATCCTCCGGACCGTCCGCCTCAACCTCATGCACATCGGTATTGAGCAGCAGTGTAATGTTCGGTTCCGCTTTGACTGCCTCCAGAATGACCAGGTCCCATAAATACGGGTTACCGTCCGGGTTGCGATACTGGTTCTCCACGAACAGCTCGCCCATGATGCCGGTCTCCCGTGCATATCTATTGATACCATGGGCGGTCGCCCCGCATACCCATACCCGGACTTCGCTGCTGGAG